>CAWATM010000013.1:0-158499 GCA_963784895.1 uncultured Gaiellaceae bacterium
CAGGATCGCGAGGTCGTGGGTGATCACGATCGTGCTCTTCACGAAGCCGCGGTCCCTGAACTCGACGAGCATCTCCGCGACCGCCTTCTGGGTGGACACGTCGAGCGCGGAGGTCAGCTCGTCGGCGATCAGGAGCGACGGATCAAGGAGGGTCGAGAGCACCATCACGACGCGTTGCTTCATCCCGCCGGAGAGCTCGATCGGGAAACGGTCGAGGACGTCCGCCGAGAGCCCGACGAGCGCCAGCCGGCGCTTCAGCTCGGACAGCTTGTCGTCGTAGGCGACGCCGCGGGACCGGAGGAGGTCGGACGTGAGCCGGCCGATCTTCCGGGTCGGGTTGAGCGCGCTCAGCGCGTACTGCGGGATCAGCGAGACTTCGCCGAAGCGGTAGGGGTTCATCGCCGCGTCGTTCGCGATCGGCAGCTCGACGCCGTCGAGCACGACGCGCCCGGCGACGTGGCGCATTCGCCCGTCGAGGCGGATGAGGCTCTTGGCGAGCGTCGTCTTGCCGCATCCCGACTCGCCCGCCAGACCGGCGATCTCTCCGTCCGCGATCTCGAACGTGACGCCGTCGACCGCTTGCACGTCGCCGTGGAGCGTCCGGTAGCACACCTGCAGGTTCTCGACCGCGAGGCTCATGTCCGGCGCAGCCTCGGGTTGAAGATCTCGTCGAGGCCCACGTTCGTCACGTAGAGGCCGCCGACGATCGCCGTGATCGCGAGCCCCGGTGGGACGAACCACCACCACATGCCGAGCGGGAGGGCGCCTCCCACGGTCGCGTTGTTCATCATCACGCCCAGCGACATCGCGTTCGTGGGGCCGAGGCCGAGGAAGTCGAGCGTCGCGGCGGCGAGCACCGAGCCGCCGAAGAGCAGGATGAAGACGAGGAAGAGGTACGAGCTCATGTTCGGCGCGATCTCGCGCGTGATCACGTGCGTCCCGCGCGCCCCCGAGAGGCGGGCGAGGCCGACGAAGTCGCGCGAGGCGAGCGAGAAGGTCTGGGCGCGGATCGCGCGGGCCGCCCACGGCCAGGCGGTGGCGCCGATCAGGATCGCCTCGACCACGAGCCCGCGGACGCTCAAGTAGGTGGCGACGATGATCAGGACGGCGAGCGTCGGGATCACGAGCACGACGTTCGTGAGCATGCTGAGGATCTCGTCGACGACGCCGCCGCGGTAGCCGGCGACGAATCCGATCGTCATCCCGATGACCGACGCGATTGCCGCGGCGAGCGCGCCGACGAGGAAGCTCGAGCGGAGCCCGTAGACGAACTGCGCAAACACGTCCTGGCCCGGCGCGGTCGTCCCGAACCAATGCTCCCGCGACGGCGGCTCGCCGACGCCGTAGCCGAACTCGAACGGATCGGCGTCCGTGAGCCAGGGCCCGATGATCGCCCAGACCAGCATGATCAGCACGACCGCGAGGCCGATCACGAGCTTGCGGTTCCGGAGCGCGAAGTAGAGCGCCTCGCTCCGCCTTCGGCGCAGCGGCGGCACGCCGACCGGCGGCGCGACCGCGTCGAGCTGCTCCACTGCCGGCTCGATGACCGTCATCTACGAGCCCTGGATTCCGACGCGGGTGCGCGGGTCAACGATCACGTACGCGATGTCGACGATGAAGTTCGCGATCAGGACGCCGACGATGATGAAGAGGAAGGTGCCCTGGAGAAGGAAGTAGTCGCGGCTCTGCACCGCCGTGAGGATGAGCGAGCCCACGCCGGGGTAGCCGAACACGATCTCCGTCACGAGCGCGCCGCCGACGACCGCCCCGAGCGCGAGCGCGAGCCCCGACATCTGGGGCAGGATCGCGTTCCGGTAGGCGTAGCGCCGGACGAGCCCCTGTGGGGCGCCGAGCGACTGGAGGTAGTTCGCGTAGTCGGCTTCGAGCTCGTAGATGATCAGGTTGCGCATCCCGATCGCCCAGCCGCCGAAGGAGACGAGGAAGAGGGAGAGGAACGGGAGGAACCAGTGGCTGGCGAAGCTGCGGACGAACTCCCAGCTCCACTCGGGCTGAAGCGAGAAGTCGTACGCGCCGGAGACCGGGAAGATCTGCAGCCGGAAAGCGAACACGTAGGCGAGCACGAGAGCGAGCCACATGTACGGCGTCGCCGTGAGGATGTACGACGCGGGCAACACCGTGTTGTCGAGCGACTTGCGCCGCGCCGCCAGGGCGCCCATACGGTTGCCAGCGACGTAGCTCAGCACGATCGCAGGGATGAGGAGCGCCAGCGTGTACGGGATCGCGTTCAGGATCAGCTCGCTGACGGAAGAGCCGACGTAGGCGATGCTCGGGCCGAGGTCGCCGTGCAGGAGCCCGCGCCAGAAGTCGAGGTACTGCCGCCAGAGCGGCTCGTCGAGCCCGAACGACTCGGTGAAGTAGCCGTGCATCTCCCTGGAGGCGGTGTCGTCGGTCTCGAGCCTCGCGATCAGGCCGTTGATCGGGTCGCCCGGCATCAGGCGCGGGATCGCCCAGTCGACGGTGATCGCGACGTACAGCGTGATCAGGTAGAGGACCGTCTTGCGTGCGAGATAGCGGCTCACGAGGCCTCCGTCCTGCGTCGAGCTCCGGCGTGCGCGGGCGACAGGCCCCGGGTGGTGTGTCTCGTTCCCACCCGGGACCCGTCGGCGCGCATGGTGGTCGCTACTTGCGCAGCTTCAACGCGGCCAGCCCGTCGATGCCGGTCATGTTGAGGTAGCCGTTCCACGTCGAGGGCGTGTACTGCGGCCCGCCGCTCGATTTGGGGAAGTTCGTCCACACGGACGTGTTGTACTGCGCCCACATGCCGTTGTACCACAGGGCAATTGCAGGCAGATCGTCGAGAATGATCTTCTGCAGCTGCGTGTGGATCTTCATGGCCTTCGCGGTGTCGGTGCTCTTTACCTTGTTCAACGCGGTCGTCAACGCCCACGCCTTCGCGTTCGAGTAGCGCGAGAAGTTGACCACGGTCTGCTGCGACTGGATCGGCAGCCGGAACAGGTAGTCGTAGTACGTGTACGGCGTGTTGCCGATCTGACGTTCGTTGTTGATCACCAGGTCGAACTTGCCCGAGTTGCGCTCGTCGACGAGGCTGTCGAAGTCGGGGTACGCCGGCGTGATCTTGATCCCGGCGTCCTTCGCGCTGTCGGCGATCATCTGAATCGCCGTCATCCAGTCCGACCAGCCGTTCGGCACGATCAGGCGCAGGTTGATCGTCGCGCCGTCCTTGCCCTCGACGAAGCCGTCGCCGTTTCGGTCCCGGTAGCCGTTGGCGGCGAGGAGCGCCTTCGACCTCGCGACGCTGTAGCTGAAGCCTAGGCTCTTGGCCTGGGCCTGGTCGATCCACTTGTTCCAGTTCGGCAGCAGCCCGGTCGCGTTCGCCTTGGAGACGATGTTGCCGTAGTCGTCCTGGACGATCCGGCCGACGTTGATCGACGACGCGAGCGCTTTGCGGAACGCCTTGTCGTTGAGCGGCTTCTTCGTCGTGTTCGGAACAAGCCACGCGGTGTTCGCCGCGAGCATGTACGGCGCCTTCGGGTAGTACGTCTGGACGTTCCCCTTGACGAGCTTGTTGATGCCGGGGAAGAAGTTGTTGCTGAGGTCGATCTTGCTCTGCAGGAAGTTCTGCAGCGAGGCGGTGTTCGAGGTGTTGTGGATGTCGACGATGTACTTCATCTTCATCGTCTTGCCGAGGGCCTTGGTCGCCCACCAGCCGTCACGCCGGTTCCACTGGAGCGTCTGGGAGCTTCCCTTGCCGGCTCCGTACTTGAACGGCCCCGTGCCGACCATCTTCTTCGTGTTGTCGGTGTTGCCGCTCACGATGTCCTTGGCGGAGTAGCCCGACCAGATGTGCCGGGGCACGATGGGAATCGAGTACATGTTCGAGTCCCATTCCTGGTAGTTCGGGGTGCCGCGGAACACGAAGCGGACCGTGTTGCCGGAGGCGACGACACGCTGGAGCCCCGTCTTCCACATCGTCGAGTACTGGGATCCGGTGAGCTTCCCGGTTTCGAACGTGAACTTGACGTCGGCTGCGGTCAGCGGCTTGCCGTCGTTCCAGGTGACGCCGTTCCGGAGCGTGACGACGTACGTGTTCCCCTGCCAGCCGCTCTTCGTGGCGAGCCACGGGATGAACTTGTCCTTCAGCGGGTCGTAGCGGAACAGCGTCTCGTAGAGCAGCCCGACGACTCCCGTCGAATAGCCGCCCCGGAGGGGGTTGAAGTTCGAGTACGGCCCCCACGCGGTGCCGGAGACGTAGAGCGTCTGTGTGCGCGGCAGCGCGAGCGAGGACTGTGGGCTGGCGCCGGCTCCTCCTGCTGCGAGCGACGCGAGCAGGGTCGCGACGGCGGCGACGCCGAGCCAGACGGCAATCGTATTGCGCCTAGACATGATCGTCTGTCCTCTCCTTCTCTAGGGTTTTCCCTGTCGGAGTGCCGGAGAGAGGCTCGGCTCGCGCCACGCACGAGCCGGAGGGACACCGGCAGCGCATACCTCATCACTTATCCGGTTCAGTGTCAAGCTCAATCGGTTAAGTAATCTGCCGCTCGCTCAGCGCGGGCGTGCGGCCCGAGGCGGCGCCGTGCTGCCACGTGGCGTCAGCTCCGCGCGCGCGACCTCGACGTCTCCGGTCGCGGTTCCGGCCACCACATGGGCGAGATGACGAGCCGTCGTCATGCCGTAGCCGACGATATCGCGCGAGATCGCCGTCAGCGGCGGGTGCACGACCTGGCTGATGAGCGAGTCGTCCCAGCCGATGATCGAGAGATCGCCCGGGACCGTCAGGCCCATCTGCTGCGCGACGCCGAGACCGGTGACCGCCAGCAGGTCGCTGTCGAAGAGGATCGCCGTCGGCGGCTCGGGCGCCGTCAGGAGCCGGCGTGTCTCGCGCGCGCCCGTCTTCGGCGTGTAGTCGGTCCAGACGACCTCGGTGTCGACGCTCGCCGCGCGCCCGGCGGCGTGAAAGGCCCCGACCCGCTTCTCGGTGTGGATGAACTCGGGGACGCCGGCCATGTAGGCGATCCGACGATGCCCGAGCGCGACGAGGTACCGCACCGCCTCCTCGACGACCGGTGCCTCCTCGTGCCACACGGACGGCAGCGGCGTGTCCAGGTGTCCCCCGATCACGACCGTCGGCAGGCCGAGCTCGCCGAGAGCGTCGAACCGGGGGTCGTCGTGCCTCGGATCGAAGAGGAAGACGCCGTCGACGCGGTGTTCGCCGTACCAGCGCCGGTAGACCGCGATCTCGTCGTCGACGCTCGGCGCCAGCTGGATCGTGAGGCCGATCGCCCGTTCTGAGAGCTCGCGCTCGACGCCGGCGAGGAACTGCATGAAGAAGGGCTCGAGCGCAATCGTCGCCGCGGGCCGAGCGAGGACGAGGCCGAAGGCGTCCGCCCGCGCGGCCGAGAGCGCCCTGGCGGCCCGATTCGGGTACCAGCCGAGCTCGCGCGCGATCGTGACGATGCGCTCCCTGGTCTCGTCGGAGACTCCGGGCCGGCCGTTCAGCGCGTAGGAGACGGCGCCCTTGGAAACCCCCGCGCGGGATGCGATGTCGCTGATCGTGACCCTGCGCGTTCGGTTGTACGTGTCACTCACGGTGACGCTCCCGCATCGGCATCCACTGAACCGGCTCAGCGAGTCTACAGAAATCTCCCTGAGGGGACAGCCTTGCACAGGCCGCTGTCGTGTGATTTGCTTGATCGGTTAAGTGGCGATGACGACCCCCACCGACAGCTACGCCGAGCCGACGTTTCCCGCCACGTTCCTCTGGGGGGCGGCGACGTCCGCCTACCAGATCGAGGGCGCGACCGATACCGACGGGCGCGGCCTGAGCATCTGGGACCGCTTCTGCGCGAAGCCGGGCAACGTGCGCAACGGTGAGAGCGGCGACCTGGCCTGCGACTTCTACCACCGCTACCCCGAGGACATCGCGCTGGCGCGGGAGCTCGGCGTCAACGCGCTCCGGCTCTCGATTTCGTGGCCGCGCATCCTCCCTGAGGGTCGCGGGCGGGTGAACGCGGCCGGGCTCGACTTCTACGACCGCGTCGTCGACGAGCTGCTCGCCAACGGGATCGAGCCCCTTGTCACGCTGTACCACTGGGACCTGCCGGCCGCGCTCGAGGATGCCGGCGGCTGGCCCGAGCGCGGTACCGCCGAGGCCCTCGGCGAGTACGCGCAGGTCGTCGGCGCGCGCCTGGGCGACCGCGTCTGCCGCTGGATCACGCTCAACGAGCCCTGGGTGATCGCCTGGCTGGGTTACGGCTACGGCGTCCATGCGCCGGGGCGGACGTCAGCGTCCGACGCGGTCGCCGCCGCCCATCACGTTCTGCTCGCACACGGCCTGGCCACCGCGGCCCTGCGAGGAGAGTCGGCCGCCGCGCTCGTCGGCGTCTCGGTCGACCTCGAGACCTCGCAGGCCGCGACCCAAACCCCCGAAGACGTCGCGGCCGCGCGGGCATTCGACGGGCACAGGAACCGCTGGTTCCTCGACCCGATCTTCCGGGGCGCATACCCGGCGGACGTGCAGGCGCAGCTCGGAGCGGACGGGCCGCCGGTCCGGGAGGGCGACATGGAGCTCATCTCGGCCCCGATCGACTTCCTCGGCGTCAATTACTACCAGCGTCGCGTGGTCGCGGAGGGCAACGGATCGGGTTGGCAGTTCGTGCGCCAGGAGAAGGCCACGCATACCGACATCGGCTGGGAGGTGTCCCCGGACGGGCTCTTCGAGCTGCTGGTGCGGCTGCGCGACGAGTACGCGCCGCCGGCGATCCTGATCACCGAGAACGGGGCCGCGTTCACCGATGTCCGCGGTCATGATGCCGCAGTCCGCGACCCTGAGCGCGCCGACTACATCGCCGCCCATGTCGCGGTCCTGGAGCGAGCCGTCGCCGCCGGCGTCCCGGTCGCCGGCTACTTCGTGTGGACGTTGATGGACAACTTCGAGTGGTCGCTCGGGTACGGCACCCGGTTCGGCCTCGTCTACGTCGACTTCGCCACGCTCGAGCGGGTGCCGAAGTCGAGTTTCCACTGGTACCGGGAGTTCCTGTCCGGGGTCCGCAACGGCCACCCCTCGCTCGCGTCAGCTGAACGTGACCTCGACATCTGAGCCACGTCTCGGCCTGATGCTCTGGACGGTGCGGGCGGAGTGCGCCCGCGCCTTCGAGGCGACGCTGCGCGAGGTGGCGCGCATGCGCTACGAGGGCGTCGAGCTCTTCGATCTCCACGGCCACCAAGCGGAGGAAGTCGCGTCGTGGCTCGTCGACACCGGGCTCGTCGCCTGCGGCCGCCACACGTCGCTCGATGCGGTCGAGTCGGAGCTTCCGACCCTCGCCGCGGAAGCCCGGATGCTCGGCTGGCGCCGCCTGGTCGTCGCATGGGTCGATCCTTCCGAGCTCGGGCCGAATCTCGTTCGACGGCTGCGTGCCGCCGCGGAGTCCGCCGCAGCGCACGGCCTCGAGCTCGGATTCCACAACCACGATGCCGAGGCGAAACCGCGTGCGGACGGGGCCAGCTTCCTGGACGAGCTGCTGGCGGACGACGCGGTGTTCCTGGAGCTCGACCTCGGCTGGGCCTGGTTCGCGGGCGCGGACCCCCTCTCCCTCCTGGGACGCGCCCGCGGCCGGTGCCCGCTCGTGCACGTGAAGGATTTCTCGAGCCGAGAGCCGGGCTCGTTCGCTTCCGTCGGCGACGGGGTAGTCGGCTACGAGGACATCGCGCCGGCCGCCGTCGCGGCGGGCGCGGAGTGGCTGCTCGTCGAGCAGGACGAGACCGAGGGATCCGCGCTGGACGCAGCGCGGCGCTCACTCGAAGCCCTGACCGCGATGGTCGCCGTGGAGGCAACGTGAGCTCGCCGGTGCGCGTCGGCGTCGTCGGCTGTGGTGTGATCAGCCGCGAGTACGCGGAGAACGCGAAGGCCTTCGACTCGTTCGAGCTCGTCGCCTGTGCCGACATCGACGAGGCGCAGGCGCGCGCACTGGCCGAGACGCATGACCTCAGGGTCGCGTCCTTGGACGATCTCCTCAGCGACTCGTCGATCGCCATCGTCCTCAACTTGACGCCGCCGGCCGCACACGCGGCCGTGATCCGCGCCGCGCTCGCGGCGGGCAAGCACGTCTATACCGAGAAGCCGCTGGCCTCGAACCTCGCGGACGGGGCCGACCTCATCGCCGAAGCCGGCCGGCTCGGGCTGCGAATCGGGTGCGCACCGGACACCTTTCTCGGCAGTTCCTTCCAGGCCGGCCGCGCGCTGCTCGATGCCGGCGCCATCGGCGAGCCGCTGTCCGTGAGCGCGGCCATGCTCGTCGGTGGGCAGGAGAGCTGGCACCCCAATCCGGACATCTTCTCCGCGGACGGTGCCGGCCCGCTGCTCGACATGGGCCCGTACTACCTGACCTTGCTTGTCGCGCTACTCGGCCCGGTGGCCCGGGTCGCGGGGTTTGCATCGACGCGCACTCGCGAGCGCACGATCGAGATCGGCCCTCGCGCCGGCGAGCGGTTCGCCGTGGAAACGCCCTCGCACGCGACTGCGGCCATCGAGCTCGAGAGCGGCGTGACGGCCAATCTCGTTGCCAGCTTCGAGACGAAGGGCCACTACGTCAGCGACTTCGAGCTCCACGGCACGGAGGGTGTCATCTCGTTCCCGGATCCGAACGGCTTCGACGGTCCCGTTCGACTCCGCCGCGGGCGAGAGGGCTGGCAGGACGTTCGCGTCGCTTCGCGTGGCGCCCGTGACGCGCGAGGCATCGGTATCGACGACCTCGTCGCGGCGATTGCCGCCGATCGGCCGGAGCGCGCATCGGGAAGCCTGGGCTTGCACGTCGTCGACGTCGCTCGCGGCATCCTCACCGCAGCGGCGGAGGGTCGGATTGTCGAGATCAGGTCTCGCGCGTCGAGGCCGGAGGCGATGCCCGTGGAGACGGTTGCGTAGGCAGGTCTTACGCGTGTAGGGGCAAGGTGGCCGTGATCACCGTGCCGCGGCCCGGCGGGCTGACGACGACGAGCGTGCCGCCCTCTGCCTCGGCGCGGTCGCGGAGGCCGAGCAGGCCTGTGCCCTTCGACGTGTCCGCTCCGCCGCTGCCGTCGTCGCTGATCTCGAGCTGGAGCGCACGTCCCCTGCGCTCGACCCTCACGCAGGCGCTCGACGCCCGCGCGTGCTTGACGACGTTCGTCAACCCCTCCGAGACGATGAAGTACGCGGTCGCCTCGAGGTGCCTGTCGAGCCGCTCGGACGGGACCGTGATCTCGACCGGGAGCGGCAGCCGCTCCTCGAGCAATCTCAACGCTCCCTGCAGACCGTGCTCCATCAGCGCGCCCGGATGGAGACCCCGGGCGAGCTCTCGCAACTCCTCGAGGCCGGCGTCGAGCTCGCCGCCCGCCTCCTGCAGCAGCGCCGAAGCCGCCGACGGATCCGCCTCGAGCCGTGCCTGCGCGAGCCGGAGCAACAGTGTCGCCGCGACGAGCCGCTGCTGGGCGCCGTCGTGGAGGTTGCGCTCGAGCCGGCGGCGCTGCTCGTCGCCCGCCCGGACGATCCGCGCCCGCGATCTCTGCAGGTCCTCTCGCGCCTGCGCGCTCGCGACGGCGAGCGAGACGAGGTCGCAGAAAGCCGCGAGTCTCATCTCGGCGGTCGGTGGCAGCGGCTCGGCGTCGCCGATCGAGACGGCGCCCCAGAGCGTGCCGGCCACGATGATCGGCGCCGAGACGGTCGACCGGTACCCGCTGCGGACGAGCATCTCCGCGAGCTCGCCCTCGGCCGCGCCCCAGTCCTCGACGCGTGCCGGGACGCCGGTCTCACGGGCGCGCCCGATCGAGGTCGTCTCGTCTGCATACAGCCGCGTCCCGAGCGGGAAGGGGTCGATTCCGTCCCGGTTGAATCGGCCAACGATGGTGGCGGTGTCGTCGCCTTCGTAGCGCCAGACCGCAGACGTGGTCACGCCGAGGACGCGCGCGCACTCGGCGGAGACAGCCATGAAGACGCTCTCCGGGCTCGCCTCGGAGGCGACCAGGGTCGCGACGCGGCGCAGGGCCTTTTGCTCCTGAGCCAGTTGACCGACCTCGGCGAGCTTGGCCTGCGGGTCGCCGGCGAGCGCCGGCTCCTCTTGCAGCCCAGCCCGGTCGGTGAGATCGATACCGGACGCCACGAGGTAGCCCGGGGATGCATCGGTTGGGGGCACCGGCTTGTTCGACCAGGCGACGAGCCGTTGGCTGCCGTCCTTGGTTTGCCAGTGGCCGACCTGAGGGCTCGAGTGCCCGGTCTTCCAGATGAAGCTGAGCACCTCACGGAACGCGCTTCGCTCGTCGGGCGGCACCAGGACGTCCGCGAGCTCGCGTCCGATCACCTCGTCGCGCGTGAAGCCGGTGGCCCGCTCGCACGCATCGTTGAAGAGCAGCACCCGACCATCCGTGTCGAGCACGCAGACGAGCGACTGCGTCGTCTCAGCGAGCACGCGTGCGAACTCGTCGCCGAGCTCGAAGCCGTTCTGGTTTTGCTGCCGGGTGCCCATCGCCGCAACGTGACCCTATCGGCAGGATTTTGCAAGTTCCTGACATCGCGGCTGTAGCGTTCGTCCCGTGCGCACGCTCATGGTCGCGCTCTCGCTCGCCGCAGCCGCGCCGGCCCTCGCCGCAGACGAGCCGTCGGCCTACGGGATGGCGCAGCGCGGCAGCTTCAAGGTCGTCAGCAACGTCCTGCTCAGTCCGACCGGGGGCGCGATGAAGGGCGTCTGGCTCGACGGCAAGCGCGGCTGCCTCGACCGGCGCACGCTCCGGGTCTCGATCCAGATCGATCTCGTCTCGCCCGCCGGGAGGACGACGCGGATCAGGCGCTCACGCCAGGGCGCGGTCGACAACTGTGCCGAGGGTGGCCCCAATTTCGGCTTCGACCTGGCGCCAAAGGCCTACAAGATGGCGTGCGCGAACGGCCGCTGGCGGCCGGGGCGCTACGCGCTGACGACGCGGACGCTCGACCTTCGCTCCGGCATCTCGGCCAACGCGAGCCTGTACCACCAGATCACGAAGCGCTGTTAGGAGGTCTGGCGAAAGAGCGGCTGAGTCGCTGGGTCATTCCGCCAGACCCTCCTAGGCGCGCAGCACGACCTCGAGCGCCGTGCCGCGCCCGGGGCGGGAGCGGAGGTTGAAGCCGCCGTCGATCGTCTTCGCGCGGAGGCGCATGTTCCGCAGCCCCTGTCCCGCTGCGGCCTCCTCGCCGTCGAAGCCGACGCCGTCGTCGCTGACGCTGACGATCCGCCGGCCGAGACGCTGGCCGATCCAGACCTCGGCCTGCTGGGCGCCTGCGTGCTTGCGCACGTTCGCGAGCCCTTCCTGGACGATCCTGAACACCTCGATCTGCTCGTCCGGCGCGAGCAGGATCTGCGGGTCGATCTCCACGTCGACAGCGAGGACGCCGTCCGCTGTGAGGAACTCGACGTAGCGCCGCAGCGCCGCGTCGAACGGAGCTGTGCCGCTGGCCGACGAGAGCGCGAGCACGGCGAAGCGCGCCTCCTGCTGCGCTGCGGCCGCGGCCTCCTGCAGTTTCGGCAGCGTCTGCGCCAGCGGTGCACCCGACTCGAGCATGCTCGCGTGGGTCGAGACGGCGAAGAGGTACTGCGCGAGCCCGTCGTGGATCTCGCGTGCGACCCGGGCACGCTCCTCCGCGACGGCGCGGCCGAATTCGGCGAAGCTGATCGCCCGCCAGACGCCGACGAGCAGCACGCCGTACGCGAGCAGACGGAGGAAGTCGCCCTGGGAGATGAAGTCGCTCGAGACGCGCGGGGTCAGGACGTAGTGGAGCTCGGCGAAGAGCGTCAGCGTCGCGCCGAGGGCGAGCCAGCTGTCGAGATCCTCGCCGCGCGCGCGGTAGCGGATCGCGAAGCCGAGGACCGCGACCAGCGCGAGCAGCGCCAGGAAGGAGGTGGCGACGGTGAGCTCGACCGTCCGCGCGCCGTCACCGGAGGCGTCGAGCAGGCTCAGCCGTGCGCCGAAGGCGCGGAGCGGCAGCCAGACCGCGAGCAGCGCTCCGATCAGGACGACGATCCCGACGAGCAGCACGCGCGTTCGCGCGAGAATCCGTGGAGCGGGGACGACGGGTGCGAGCGCGATCAGCGTCGCCGCGAGCACGCGTGCGGCGATCGCCGCCCAGGCCTCGGGCGCGTCCTGGTTCGAGCCTCCGAGCACGGGCACGACCGAAAACGCAAGCGTGCCGACGCCCGCGACGAAGAATCCGGCAGCGAGCAGCAGGTCGAGAACGCGTCCTTCGACCGAGAAGCGGACGCCCGCGAGAATGGCGACGATCGTCGCCGCGAGTACGACGGCGGTGTCGAGCACGAGCCGCCCCTCCGGCAGCTCGTAGGTGTTGCGGAGCGTCGGGTTCGTCAGGAAGAGCGCCGTCGCCGAGCCCAGCAGCGCTGCGAGCAGCAGCTCGCCGACGAGCCAGCCTTCGAACGTGTCCTTGCCGTTTCGCTGCACGTGCCCCTCATCGGCAGCGAGCGAGTTGCCGATGAGTGGGACATGGCGGAGCGAATCCTCGTCGTCGACGACCATCCCCTCACGCGCGACGCGCTCGCGTCGCTGCTCGCGCAGGGCGGCTTCGATGTCGTCGGCGAGGCGGCGGACGGCGCCGAGGCGCTCGGGCTCGCGGCCGAGCTCCAGCCGGACCTCGTCCTGCTCGATCTCTCGATGCCCGGCCTCGACGGGCTGGCGGCGCTACCTCGGCTGCGCGCTGCGGCGCCTGGCTGCGAGGTCGTCGTGCTCACCGCCTCCGGCACCGAGGAGAACCTGCTCGGCGCGATCCGGGCGGGCGCGGCCGGCTATCTGCTCAAGAGCGAGCCGCCGGAGCGCATCGTCTCGTTCTTGCGCGGCGTCGCGAACGGCGAGGCCGCACTCTCGGGCGAGGTCGCGCGACGCCTGCTCGACCAGTTGCGCGCCGGCGGCCGTATCGGCGGCGGCGTTCCCGACCACATCGCCGGCACCCTCTCCGCGCGCGAGGTCGAGGTGCTCCTCTTGCTCGACGACCACCTCTCGACCGACGACATCGCCAAGCGACTCTTCATCTCCGAGCACACCGTCCGCTCGCACGTCAAGAGCATGCTGCGAAAGCTCGGCGTCTCGTCGCGCCGGGATGCGCTCGAGCAGCTGGCGTTGGCGCGGCAGTAGTGGACGATCAGGCCTCGAATCCCGCGTGTGCGGCGGTGACGAGCCCCGCCAGCGTCACGAGGTTGTAGCCGCCCTCGAGCACGGCGGCGACGCGCGGGCCGAGAGCGGCGCACCGCTCCGCGAGCTCCCGGAAGCCGTCCTCCGTCACCTCCATCTCCGCGAGCGGGTCGTCGTGGTGTGCGTCGAAGCCCGCCGAGACGAGGACGAGATCCGGCCGAAACGCCCGCACCGCCGGCTCGACGGAGGTCTCGAACGCGGCCCGGTACTCGTCGTCGCCGCAGCCCGCGGGCAGCGGCACGTTCAATGTCGACTCGTCGCTCGAGTCGGGCCCGCCCGTCCCCGGCCAGAACGGCCACTGGTGCAGCGAGACGAAGAGGACGGTCTCGTCACCCCGGAAGATCGCCTCGGTGCCGTTGCCGTGGTGGACGTCGAAGTCGACGATCGCCACCCGCTCGAGCCCGAGCTCGGCCTGCGCGTAGCGGGTGGCGACGGCAACGTTGTTCAGGAGGCAGAAGCCCATTGCGCGTGCGGCGAGCGCGTGATGTCCGGGCGGCCGGACGAGCGCGAAGCCACCCCGGTCGACGGCTTCGAGGGTGATCCCGGCGGCGAGCGTCGCCGCCCGCCACGACGTCTTCGAGCAGACGGTGTCGGCGTCGAGCTGAACGGGCCGGTCGACGGACCGCAGTAGCTCCACGTAGGCAGGCTCGTGGACGCGGGTGAGCTGCTCGTGCGTCGCCTCACGCTCCACCACCTCGCCCTCGAGCACGCGCAGCCGGTCGGGCCGTTCGGGGTGGTCGCCCGTCGGGTGGAGCCTGGCCAGAAGGGGGTTCGTCAGGAGCTCGACAGCGCCTCCAGCCGGCCGGCGAGGCGCCCCAGGCCCCACTCGCCTGCGAGCGCGGCGGCCCGCGGCCACGTCGGCTGCTGATCGCCGAGCGGCGGCAGCGGCGCTTCGCGATCCATCGTCGCGATGTGCCGATAGAGGCGCAGCGCCTCCGCTTCGGCGGCGAAGCGGCCCTGCTCGAGCGCCGCCTCGAGGCTGCCGTACTGGGCCAGCACCGAGGCCGCCGTCTTCGGGCCGACGCCGCGCGCGCCCGGGATCTTGTCCGACGGATCGCCGCGGAGGGCGATGAAGTCGGGCACCTGGGCGGGCTCGACCCCGTAGCGCTCCCGGACCTCGGTCGGGCCGATCCGCGTCAGCGGGCCACCGCCGACCTGGGGCTGCAGCACGCTCGTCCGGTCGCTGACGAGCTGGAACGTGTCGCGGTCGCCGCTGGCGACGAGGGCGGAGCCTCCCCGCTCCTCTTCGAACGCGACGCCGGCCGCGAGGAAGTCGTCCGCCTCGTAGCCCTCGACCTTCGCGGGAGCGAAGCCCATCGCCTCGACCAGCTGCGGCATCACGTCGAGCTGATCGAGCAGCTCCTTGTCGAAGTGCCGCCCCGACTGATACGCCGGCAGCGCCGTGTGGCGGTAGGTGGGCACGGTCAGCGTGTCCCAGGCGACGAGCACCGCCCGCGGCGCCTCTTCCTCCCAGAGCCGGATCAAGAGGCCGCCGACGCCGTCGATCAGGTTCCCGCCGCCACCGTCGGCGCGCCGGATCGACTTCGGGAGCGCGTGGTAGTACCGATGGGCGAACGAGTCGCCGTCGACGATCAGGAGCGGTTTCACGCGGACCGCTCGAGCTCACCGATCGCTGCCATCAGGCGCTCCGTGGCGACCTGCGGCGCATCCTCGCGACCGGCGAGATCGTCGAGCGGGATCGGCGGGCCGTAGGCGACGCGCAGCCGCGCCAGCCGTCCGAGCCTGTCCGTGCCGGAGATCCCTGCAGGGACGAGCGGGACTCCGGCCTCGAGCGCGATCCGGGCCGCACCGGTGTGCGCCCGCGCCTCGTACTTCTTCCTCATTCCCTTCTTCCGGCGCGTCCCCTCGGGAAACATGACGACGATGTGGCCCTCGCGGCAGAGCTGCGTGGCCGTCGCGAGCGCCGCGGTGTCGTGTTCTCCGCGGCGCACCGGGAACGCGCCCGCGGCGAACGCGAACTGCTTGAACGGCGTCCAGAAGAGCTCGGACTTGGCCATGAAGCGCAGATAGCGCTGCGGGAAAAGCGGCAGTCCCAGCGGCCAGGGGTCGAAATTCGAGTTGTGGTTCGCGGCGAGCACGTAGCCCCCGCCGGGGAGGTGCTCGCGCCCTCTCGCCCGCAGTCGGTAGAGCCCGTAGAGCAGTGGCCAGCTCAGCGCTGCCACGAGGATGTAGACCGGACTCGGCCGGGGCGCCATACGAGGAGTATCCCAATGCATCGCTAACGTGTCCCGCGCCATGTCGAAGAAGCTTGTGATCGTCGAGAGCCCTGCGAAGGCAAAGACCATCGCGGGGTATCTCGGCTCCGAATACGACGTCGAGTCGAGCATCGGCCACATCCGTGACCTGCCGAATCGCGCCAGCGACGTGCCCAAGGAGCAGCGCGCGAAGTACGGGACGATGGGCGTCGCGATCGAGGACGACTTCGAGCCGCTGTACATCGTCGACGCCGACAAGAAGGCCAAGGTCAGCGAGCTGAAGAAGAAGCTCAAGAACGCCGACGAGCTCCTGCTCGCGACGGACGAAGACCGGGAGGGCGAGGCGATCGCCTGGCATCTGCTGCAGGAGCTGAAGCCGAAGGTGCCGGTGCGCCGGATGGTCTTCCACGAGATCACGCGCGACGCGATCCAGCGCGCGCTCGGCGAGACGCGCGAGGTCGACCAGCGGCTCGTCGATGCGCAGGAGACGCGGCGGATCCTCGACCGGCTCTACGGCTACGAGGTCTCGCCCGTGCTCTGGAAGAAGGTCATGCAGGGCCTCTCCGCCGGCCGCGTCCAGTCGGTCGCCGTCCGGCTCGTGGTCGAGCGCGAGCGCGAGCGCCGTGCCTTCGTCAGCGCCGGCTACTGGGACATCAACGGTGTCTTCGACCCCGGCTCGTTCGAGGCCCGCCTGGCTGCGCTCGACGGCAAGCGCGTCGCGCAGGGCCGCGACTTCACCCAGCAGGGCGAGCTGAAGTCGGACGACCTCGCTCGGCTGGACGAGGCCGAGGCGCGCAGCCTCGCTGCCGAACTGGAGGGACTGACGTTCGCGGTCCGCTCCGCAGACGAGAAGCCGTACACCCGTCGGCCGGCCGCGCCGTTCATGACCTCGACGCTGCAGCAGGAGGCGAGCCGCAAGCTCCGCTACAGCTCCCAGACGACCATGCGGGTCGCTCAGCGTCTGTACGAGAACGGCTACATCACCTATATGCGGACCGACTCGACGACGCTGTCGGAGTCCGCGCTCGCCGCGGCGCGGCGCCAGGCCGTGGAGCTGTACGGCGCCGACTCGATCCCGGACGCGCCGCGCCAGTACACGCGCAAGGTCAAGAACGCGCAGGAGGCGCACGAGGCGATCCGGCCCGCAGGTGACTCCTTCCGCACGCCGAAGCAGCTCGAGCGGGAGCTGAACCGGGACGAGCTCGCGCTCTACGACCTGATCTGGAAGCGGACGCTGGCCTCCCAGATGGCCGATGCCCGCGGCCTGACCGTCTCGCTCCGGCTCGGCACGACGACGCCCAACGGCCGCGATGCCGAGTTCTCGGCGTCGGGCACCGTGATCACCTTCCGCGGCTTCCTCGCCGCGTACGAGGAGAGCCGGGACGACGAGGCGGAGGCCGAGAAGCAGGAGGAGCGTCCGCTGCCGCACCTGAAGCCCGGTGACGACCTGAAGGCGCTCGCGCTCGAGCCCGAGGGGCACGCGACGACCCCGCCCTCGCGCTACACCGAGGCGAGCCTGGTCCAGGCGCTCGAGGAGCGCGGGATCGGCCGGCCGTCCACCTACGCCGCGATCATCGGCACGATCCTCGACCGCGGCTACGTCTTCAAGCGCGGCACCGCGCTCGTGCCGTCCTTCCTCGCGTTCGCGGTCACAGGGCTGCTCGAGCAGCACTTCGGCCGCCTCGTCGACTACTCCTTCACCGCCCAGATGGAGGACGACCTCGACCGGATCGCGGCGGGCGAACAGGAGCGGGTGGACTGGCTCCGCCACTTCTACTTCGGCGGCGGCGACGGGGACGCCGGGTTGCACGCGCTCGTCTCGGACCTCTCCGAGATCGACGCGCGTGCGGTCAACTCGTTTCCGCTCGGCGACAGCGGGATCGTCCTCCGTGTCGGACGCTACGGCCCCTACGTCGAGCGGGGCGAGGAGCGCGCCAGCGTGCCGGAGGACATGGCGCCGGACGAGCTGACGATCGAGAAGGCGGAGGAGCTGCTCGCGGCGCCGTCCGGCGACCGCGTCCTCGGTACGCACCCGGAGTGGGGGACCGAGATCGCGGCGAAGGCCGGCCGCTACGGCCCCTACGTGACCGAGGTGCTGCCGGAGGGCGCGACCGAGAAGCCGCGGACGGCCTCGCTCTTCAAGTCGATGTCGCCCGAGACGGTGACGCTGGAAGAGGCCGCACGGCTGCTGTCACTGCCGCGCATGCTGGGCACCGACCCCGCCGACGGCGTCGAGGTGACCGCACAGAACGGCCGCTACGGCCCGTATGTGAAGAAGGACACGGAATCGCGCTCGCTCGAGAGCGAGGAGCAGTTGTTCTCGATCTCGCTCGAGGACGCGCTGGCCCTGCTCGCCAAGCCGAAGGAGCGGCGCGGCCGCGGCCAGGCCAAGCCGCCGCTGCGCGAGCTCGGCGCCGACCCGGTCAGCGACAAGCCGGTCGTGCTCAAGGAGGGCCGCTTCGGCCCCTACGTGACCGACGGCGAGACGAACGCGAGCCTGCGCCGCGGCGACGATCCCGAGACCGTCACGATCGAGCGAGCGGCCGAGCTGCTCGCCGACCGGCGCTCGAAGGGCCCAGCACCGAAGCGCACGCGCGGCGGCGGCAGGCGCTCGGCGGCGTAGGTCGGACGACATCCGGACGAACCTGCAAACTTTCCGTGCCAACCGGCGTCTCCTTCTAGGAGGGCGCGATCAGACGCGCTAACGTGGCACGCGCGAAAACCGATTTCCGCCGCTCACCGGAATAGTCAACAGGGGCGAGCCGTTTGGAGCTTGTAACACGTCCCGCACGGCTGGTACCCCCTGGCAAAAGCAGGATTGACCGCATAAGGTGCGTAAGTTTGTAGCCTCCCGCCGAAGCTGTTCTTGAAAGGGTTGACTTTCGACTTTGACGCAGAACCAGCTGATCGAACTGATTGAGTCGGAGCAGGTCAAGGCGCTCGTCGAGCGTTCCGAGGAGCGGGGCGTGATCGAGCCCGCCGAGCTCGAGGCGTTCGTGCTCGAGCACGACCTGACCGAAGACGAGACGGAGCAGCTCACGCGCGAGCTGGAGACTCTCGGCCTCGAGGTCGGGCAGTCGCGCGCGGCCAAGGACAAGGCCGAGAAGGAGAAGGAGGAGGCCGAGCCGGCGCCCGTCGCCGTGGCCACGGGAGCGGCCGACAGCCTGCAGCTCTTCCTCGCCGACGTCGGCCGCCACAAGCTGCTGAACGCCGCCCAGGAGGTGCAGCTCGCCAAGCTGATCGAGCGTGGCGACCCGGTCGCGAAGCGCACGATGATCGAGTCGAACCTGCGGCTCGTCGTCTCGATCGCCAAGGGCTACCGGGGCCTCGGCGTGCCGTTCCTCGATCTGATCCAGGAGGGGACGCTGGGCCTGAACCGCGCCGTCGAGAAGTTCGACTGGCGCCGCGGGTTCAAGTTCTCGACGTACGCGACCTGGTGGATCCGCCAGTCGGTGCAGCGTGCGGTCGCGAACCATGCGCGGACGATCCGCGTCCCGGTCCACGTGGTCGAGCGTCAGCAGAAGCTGTCGCGGGCTGCGCGTCGGCTCGAGGTCGAGCTCGGCCGCGAGGCGACGAAGGAGGAGCTCGCGGAGGCGACCGGCCTGCCGATCCAGCACGTCGACGAGGCGCTCGGCGCCGCGCACGCGTCGGTCTCGCTGAATCAGACGGTCGGGGCGGACGACGAGGGCGAGCTCGGCGATCTCTTCGCCGACCGCGAGGCCGCTGACCCGTTCGACGAGGCGGAGGAGTCGCTGCGCAAGCAGGGCGTCCGGCGCGCGCTCGACGCGCTCCCCGAACGCGAGCGGCGGATCCTCGAGCTGCGGTTCGGCTTCGAGGGCGAGCCCTGGACGCTCGAGGCGATCGGGCACGAGCTCGACTTGACGCGCGAGCGCGTCCGCCAGCTCGAGGGCCAGGCGCTCTCGCGGCTCGCGGCCCTGCGCGACCTGGCCAGCCTCGCCGCATAGCGCAGGCGTCATCGGATGACTCGAAGGGCGGCTCCGGCCGCCCTTCACCGTTCTTTAGCGGTTTCGATTTGCGCCAGGCCGCGTGACGCAGGGATACTTCCGCTGAACCCGGGGATGCCGGATTGAAAGGAGACACTTTGAGAATCAAGTGGCACAGGCTCTTGATGCTGCTCGTGGTGGCGATGCTCGCCTTCGCGGCTGGCTGCGGCGGCGACGACGACGAAGCGAGTGGTGACGAAACGACCACGGAAGCATCGGGTGGCGCGGAGGGCGGCACGCTCGTCTTCGCGGGCGCGTCGGATCCGGTGCTGCTCGACGGCGCGCTCGTCTCGGACGGCGAGTCGCTGCGCGTGATCACGCAGATCTTCGAGACGCTCGTCGCGCTCAAGCCCGGCACGACCGAGCCCGAGCCAGGCCTCGCTGAGAGCTGGGAGCCGAACGAGGACGGAACCGTCTGGACGTTCAAGATCCGGCAGGGGGTGACGTTCCACGACGGCGAGACACTCGACGCCGAGGCGGTCTGCTTCAACTTCGACCGCTGGTACAACTTCAAGGGCGCGCTTGCGAACCCGGCCGCGAGCTACTACTGGCAGGTCGTCTTCGGCGGCTTCGCCGAGTTCGACCCGGACAGCGGTGCACCGGAGGAGAGCCTCTACGAGAGTTGCGAGGCGACCGACGAGTCGACGGCCGTGCTGACGCTGACGAAGCCGTCGGCGACGTTCATCCCGGCGCTCTCGCAGCAGTCGTTCTCGATCGCGAGCCCGAAGGCGCTGGCGGAATTCGGGGCCGACGAGGGGACGATCGACGCCGAGGGCGTCTTCACCTCCTCGGGCACGTTCGGCACCGAGCAGCCGATCGGTACCGGCCCGTTCAAGTTCGAGTCGTGGGTGCGGAACGAACGGCTGACGCTGTCGCGGTACGACGACTACTGGGGCGACAAGGCGAAGCTCGACGAGCTGATCTTCCGCCCGATCGCCGACAACGCCGCTCGCCTGCAGGCGCTGCAGACGGGCGAGATCCAGGGCTACGACCTGGTCGAGCCGCAGGACATCGCCACGATCGAGGGCGACGAGAGCCTGCAGATCATCGACCGGCCGGCGTTCAACGTCGCCTACGTCGGCTTCAACATCGCGAAGAAGCCGACCGACGACCCGAAGGTGCGCGAGGCGATCGCGTACGGCCTCGACCGCCAGGCGGTCGTGGACAACTTCTACTCCGGCCGGGGCGTCGTCGCGACGCAGTTCATGCCGCCGGAGGTCGTCGGCTACGCCGATGACGTGACGACGTACGAGTACGACCCGGAGAAGGCGAAGCAGATCCTCACGGACGCCGGCTACACGCTCCCGGTCGCGCTCGAGTTCTGGTACCCGACGGACGTCTCGCGTCCGTACATGCCTGATCCGAAGCGGAACTTCGAAGCGTTCGCCGCCAGCCTGAACAAGTCGGGCTTCAAGGTGACGCCGAAGAGCGCCCCGTGGAACCCGGACTACCTCGGCCGGGTCGACGCCGGGAACGCGGGGAACGCCCGCCTCCTCGGCTGGACCGGCGACTACGGCGACGCCGACAACTTCATCGGCACCTTCTTCCAGACCCCGCAGAAGGCCTGGGGGACGACGACGACGCCGTTGACGAAGATTCAGGATCTCCTGAATCAGGGTGAGGCGGAGACGGACGAGGCGGAGCGCGAGTCGATCTACCAGGAGGCGAACCGGGAGATCATGACCGAGCTTCCCGGCGTCCCGTACGCCCACTCCGAGCCGGCGCTCGCGTTCAGCGCGAACGTCAAGGGATACCAGCCGAGCCCGACGACGAATGAGTCGTTCGCGCCGGTGACGATCGAGGAGTAGGGAGGACGGACTAGAGTCCGGCGGACGACATGCTGCGCTTCGTCGTCCGCCGGCTCCTCCTGCTGATCCCGATCCTGATCGGGCTCTCGATTCTGCTCTTCCTCTGGATCAGGGCCCTGCCGGGCAGCCCGGCGACGGCGCTGCTCGGCGAGCGCGCGACCGCCGAGCAGATCGAGGCGATCAACGAGCAACTCGGTCTCAACGATCCGATCTGGGAGCAGTACTGGGCGTACGTCCGGAGTCTGCTCGAGTTCGACCTCGGCGACTCGGTCACGACCCGCCGGCCGGTCACCGAAGAGTTCCTCGAGCGCTTCCCCGCCACGATCGAGCTGGCGCTCGCGGCGATGTTCTTCTCGATCGTCGTCGGGATCCCGCTGGGGTTCCTGGCGGCAAAGCGCTACGGCAGCTTCTTCGACCACTTCAGCCTGTTTGCGTCCCTGCTCGGGATTTCGATCCCGATCTTCGTGCTCGCGATCATCCTCAAGTACATCTTCGCCGTGAGGCTCGGCTGGCTCCCGACCGTGGGCCGGATCAGCGTCCTGATCGACCTCGAGACCCCGACGAACTTCTACACCATCGATGCGCTGATCGCCGGTGACCTGGCTGCGTTCTGGGATGTGATCAAGCACCTGATCCTGCCCGCGATCGCGCTCGGCACGATCCCACTTGCGATCATCACCCGGATCACGCGCGCCGCCGTCCTCGACGTTCAGAACGAGGACTACGTTCGCACCGCCCGCGCCAAGGGCGTCGCGCCCCGCACCGTCGACGGGCGCCACATCCTCCGCAACGCGATGCTGCCGATCGTGACGATCATCGGGCTGCAGGTCGGCCTGCTCCTGTCCGGCGCCGTCCTGACCGAGACCGTCTTTGCCTGGCCCGGAATCGGCACCTGGCTCCTCGCGGCGATCGAGGCGCGCGACTACGCGGTCCTCCAGGGCGGCATCCTCATCATCGCGATCGTCTTCGTCATCGTCAATTTGATCGTCGACGTCTCGTACGGCTTTCTCAATCCGCGGATCAGGCTCTCGTGAGCGTCGCAGAGATCGAGGCCAGGGAAGCGGCGCTCGAGCCCGGTAGCGGCGGCCTCTGGCGCGACGCGTGGGCGCGGATCCGCCGTGACCGCGGCGCACTCGTCGGCTTCGCGCTCGTGGGGCTCTTCGTCTTCGTCGCCACCTTCGCACCGCTGCTCGCACCGGAAGATCCGCGTTTCCAGGATCTCTCGCGGCTCGGCGGCAGCTGCTGCCCTGGCCCGTCGCTCGACCACTGGTTCGGCATCGATGCCCTCGGACGAGACGAGCTCTCCCGCATCATCTACGGCGCCCGCTACTCGCTGCTGATCGGCGTCGTCTCGGTCGCGGTCGGACTCTCCGTCGGCATGGTCTTCGGCTCGATCGCGGGCTACATCGGCGGCATCGTCGACAGCGTGATCATGCGCCTGACCGACATCATGCTCGCCATTCCCGGGTTCTTGCTCGCGATCGGCATCGTCGCGATGCTCGGCCCCGGGCTCGTCCAGATCATGGTCGCGGTCGGTGTCACGCAGATCCCGATCTTCACGCGGCTGATGCGCGGTTCGATCCTCGCGCAACGGGACAACGACTTCGTCCTCGCCGCGCGCTCGATCGGCGTGCCCCGCCGCGCGATTCTCTCCTCACACATCCTCCCGAACGCGATCTCGCCTGTGATCGTGCAGGCGACGCTCGCGCTCGCGACCGCGATCATCGAGGTGGCCGGCCTCGGCTTCCTCGGCCTCGGTCCGCAGGATCCTTCGACGCCCGAGTGGGGGACGATGCTGACCGACACGACGCGGTACCTGCAGACGGCGCCGCACCTGGCGATCATCCCCGGTGTCGCGATCGTCATCTCGGTGCTCGGCTTCAACTTGATCGGCGACGGCCTGCGTGAGGCTCTCGACCCGAAGATGCGCGGTCGTGGCTAGGGAGCCGCTCCTCACCGTCGACGACCTGCACGTCCGCTTCGGGACGGAGCGCGGGCTCGTCTACGCCGTCAACGGGATCTCCTTCGACATCGCTCCGGGCGAGACGCTCGGGATCGTCGGCGAGTCGGGCTGCGGCAAGAGCGTCACCTCGCTGGCGCTGCTCGGGATCCTCGCCCGCAACGGGCGCGTCACGCAGGGCACGGCGATGTTCGGCGGGCGCGATCTGCTGTCGCTGACCGACCAGCAGCTGCGCTCGGTCCGCGGCCGCGAGATCGCGATGATCTTTCAGGATCCGATGACGTCGCTGAACCCGGTTCTGACCATCGGCCGCCAGATCCGCGAGTCGCTCGAGACCCACTTCGCGATGGACCGCCACCAGGCCGACCGGCGTGCGGCCGAGCTGCTCGACCAGGTCGGGATCCCAAGCGCGAAGATGCGCCTGAAGGACTATCCGCACCAGTTCTCCGGCGGCATGCGGCAGCGGGCGATGATCGCGATGGCGCTCTCCGGCGAGCCGAAGCTCCTGATCGCGGACGAGCCGACGACTGCGCTCGACGTCACGATCCAGGCCCAGATTCTCGAGCTGCTCAAGTCGCTCGTCGCCGAGCGGGACACGGCGCTGATCATGATCACGCACGACCTCGGCGTCGTCGCCGGCATGTGCGAGCGCGTCAACGTCATGTACGCCGGGATGTTCGTGGAGACCGGCCGCGCCGAAGGGATCTTCGCCCGGCCGCGGCACCCGTACACGCTCGGACTCCTCCAGAGCGTGCCGCGGCTCGACGCGGGCCGGCGCCAGAAGCTGACGCCGATTCCCGGCTCGCCGCGGAACATGCTCAGCGAGCCGGCCGAGTGCCCGTTCGCGCCGCGCTGCCGCTATGAGGTCGAGCAGTCGCGGCAAGAGGTGCCGCCGCTCGAGGAGCTCGAGCAGGGCCACCACGTGCGCTGTTTCAACCCGGTGCCGGCGGACGAGTGGCAGCGCTCTCGTCTCGGCGGTGCCGCGTGAGCGCCAACGGGACGCCGCTCGTCGAGGTCGAGGACCTCAAGGTCTGGTTCCCGATCCGGAGCGGCGTCGTGATGGACCGCCATGTCGGCGACGTCAAGGCGGTCGACGGCGTCTCGCTCGAGATCCGGCGCGGTGAGACGCTCGGGCTCGTCGGCGAGTCGGGTTGCGGCAAGTCGACGGTCGGCCGCACGCTCCTCCGCCTCTACGAGCCGACCGCGGGGAAGATCACCTTCGACGGAACCGACATCACCCACCTCGGCGAGTCGCAGATGCGCCCGTTGCGTCGGCGGATGCAGATGATCTTCCAGGATCCGTACGCGTCGCTGAACCCGCGTCACTCGGTGGCGCGCATGGTCGGCGAGCCGCTGCGCGTGCACGGCCGCGGCGGCAAGGAGCTGGGCAAGACGGTGCGCGAGCTGCTGCAGACGGTCGGCCTGCCCGCAGACGCCGGGACCCGGTATCCGCACGAGTTCTCGGGCGGGCAGCGGCAGCGGATCGGCCTCGCCCGCGCGCTCGCGCTGAACCCTGACTTCCTCGTCTGCGACGAGCCGGTGTCGGCGCTCGACGTCTCGATCCAGGCCCAGATCGTCAACCTGATGGAAGAGCTGCAGCGCGATTTCGACCTCACGTATCTCTTCATCGCGCACGACCTCGCCGTCGTCCGGCACATCTCCGACCGGATCGCGGTCATGTACCTCGGCCAGATCATGGAGCTCTCGCCCGCCGACGACCTCTACGACAACCCGCTGCACCCCTACACGATCTCGCTGCTCTCGGCGATCCCGATCCCGGATCCGGAGGTGGAGCGAACGCGAACGTCGATCCTGCTCCAAGGCGACCTCCCGAGCCCGGCGAACCCGCCGCACGCGTGCCGATTCCATACCCGGTGCCCGTACGTCCAGCCGACGCGCTGCGAGGAGGAGGAGCCCGAGCTGCGTCCGCTGGAGGGCCACCTCGTCAAGTGCCACTTCGCCGAGGAGATCAAGGCCGGAGCGCTGCAGCCAAAACAGCGCGAGGTCGTCTTCGAGGCCGGGGCGGTCCCGAAGGCGTGGGAGCCGCCGCCCGTCTGATGCTGCTGCGTATCCGAGCAGGCGAGCTCGAGAGCGGGGGGCAGTGGGTGTACGCGTGGCTGGCGCGCGACGGCGTCGTCTACGTCGGCGCGACCGCTCTTCACCCCGAGACGCGGACGTGGCTGCACCTCCACCACGACGACCCCGAGATCGGCCGGATGCGGGCGCGCTTCGCGGATCTCGCCGGCGAGGAGCTCGAGGTCGTCGCGGTCGAGCTGCCGGACGGCGTCGACCGCCAGCAGGTGCGCCACAGCGCGGTGAGCGGAGCTCGCCGAGCGCAGCCTCCTCTCCGAGCGGCACGTCTGCGACCCGCCGCGCGGGCTCCCGTCCTCGCCCGAGACCGAACGCTTCGTCGCGGCGATCGCAGAGCGCCTCGGCTAGGCCGCCAGCGCCCTTCGCTCGACCAGCTTGTCGATCAGCCCGTAGTCGAGCGCCTCGTCCGGCGTCATGAAGCGATCGCGGTCGATGTCGGCCATCACCTGCTCGAACGGCTGGCCGGTGTGCCGGGCGAGGATCTCGGCCATGCGGCGGGTCATCGCGAGCACCTCCTGCGCGTGGATCTCGATGTCCGCCGGAGTGCCGCGGAACCCCGCGGAGCCCTGGTGGATCATCATCTTCGCGTTCGGAAGCGCCATCCGCTTGCCGGCGGCTCCGCCCGCGAGGATCATCGCCGCGGCAGACATGCCCATCCCGACGCAGATCGTGGCCACGTCCGGCTTGACGTACTGCATCGTGTCGTAGATCGCCATGCCGGCATACGCGGAGCCGCCGGGCGAGTTGACGTAGAGCGAGATGTCCTTGTCGGGATCCTCCGCCTCCAGGAAGAGCAGCTGGGCCGCGATCACGTTCGCGATCTCGTCGTCGACCTCGCGCCCGAGGAAGACGATCCGCTCGCGCAGCAGGCGGGAGTAGATGTCGAACGAGCGCTCGTAGCGCCCGTCGGCCTCGACGACCATCGGGATCAGTGGGCTCATGCCGCTCCTTCCGATAAAGTGCAACTGATGGGTTGCACAGTATATGCAACCGTAAGGTTGCGCGAAAGGAGGCGATCGTGGAGGTGAGGCGGGAGGTCGTGCTGGAGGCGCCGCTCGGCGAGGTCTGGGAGGCGCTGACGGATCCGGCCCAGCTCGAGGAGTGGTTCTCGGAGGATGGGGAGGAGCGAGAGCTCCTCGTCGAGGAGGTCGAGACGGGCAGGCGCGTGGCGTACACGTGGGAGGAAGGCCGGGTCGCGATCGAGCTCGAGGAGGTCGGCTTCGGCACGCGGGTCGTCGTCACCGAGACCGGCGAGCCCGGTTGGAACGCCGTCTTCGCGCTGCGCTCGCTGGCGTACTCCTACGCGTGACCGACGTCTTCGACGCGCTGGGCGACCCGACGCGGCGGCACATCGTCGAGTCGCTGGTGCGCCAGGAGGCGTCGGCGACGCAGCTCGCGGCGGAGCTGCCGGTGACGCGGCAGGCGGTCGCGAAGCACCTGACGGCTCTGCGTGAGGCAGGGATCGTCGACTCGCGCAAGCAAGGACGCGAGACGCTCTACCGGGTCAACACCGAGCCGCTCGACGCGGCCGCGGCCTGGATCGTGCGCGTCGGGGGAGAGTGGGACGCGCGCTTGGTGCGGCTGCGCGAGCTGGTGGCGTCGCGCCGTGCCTGACGGCTGGGTCTGCGCCGTCGACGTGGCCCCGCTGCACGCGGAGCCGGACGCAGCGAGCGAGCAGGTGACGCAGGCGCTTCGGGGCGAACCGCTGGCCGTCGTCGAGCGCCGCGACGGGTGGGCGCGGGTGACGACGGCGTACGACTATCCAGGCTGGGTCGCGACGGACGCGCTCTCGTTGAAGTCAGCGGGCGAGTGGCTGCCGGCCATGCGCGAGGGTGATCCCGTCGAGGAGGCGCGGGCATATCTCGGCGCCCCGTACCTCTGGGGCGGGATGAGCGAGCGCGGGATCGACTGCTCCGGTCTCGTGCACATGGCGTGGCGGCGGCTGGGGCGCCTGGTGCCGCGCGACGCCGATCGGCAGGCCGCCGCCGGCGCTCCTGTGGGCGAACCGGCGTATGGCGATCTCGCCGTCTACGGGGCCGAATCTGTGACGCACATCGCCTTCTGGCTCGGCAGCGGGCGGATCCTGCACGCCGCCAGCGGCCGCGGCGTCGTCGAGGAGACGGAACCCGCATCGTTACAGGTGATTCGCCGTGGGTTCGTGCGGCTCCACCCCTGACCGTTTACCTCGTTCGAGCTAAAGAACGCCCTCCTTCGAGCCGATGTACGGCACGTGGACGCTGCTGAGCGCGAAGAGATCATGAGCCGCTACCTGGACCACAGCCGCCGTTTCGAGGCGGCCGCGGCCAGGCGCTCGAACGGCAACGCCGAGGTGATCCCGTTCGCACCGCCGATGCGGGAGCTCGAACAGGAGCCGACGCTGCGCGAGATCGAGGTGCTCCAGCTCGTCGCCGACGGACTCGTCAACCGCGAGATCGGCCAGCGCCTCTTTCTCTCGGAGGAGACGGTCAAGTCGCACGTCCGCCATCTGCTCGCGAAGCTGCAGGCCCGCAGCCGGGCCCACGCCGTCGCCGTCGGCTACCGCCGCGGCCTGATCGGCTGAGCGCCCCTCTTCGGACCAAAGACGAGCCGCGCCTTGCGGCGCGGCTCGGTGAATCGAAGAGTTCGGGGTCTTTTCCTCAGTTCCCACACCCTGTGGAGAACCACCCAAACGAGGGATGTCTCCAAGGGTAGAGAAAGAGAGGATTCGTCGGCTTTACCAAGCCTTGCCGCTGCCAGCGAAAATCGCGAGCAGTGACATGGCGCTGGTGATCCCGACCAAACGGATCTTTAGGCGAGTCACGGGGGACCTCCCATAGAGGAACTAACGGCAGCGGCATCGTATAACCCTTTTGGGGGAGCGCGCAAGCGATTCTCATCCGTCTCTCGCGTTGACCTCCGCGTAGGAGTCTGGGCAGCCGCGTTGGGAATTGGTACCGCTGGCATGGCTGCATGGCTACTGGCGAGCGGCTACGGGCTTCCGAGCATCTGGTACCTCGTCGTACTTGCACTCATTGCTGGCGTCGCCGAGCGCCAGAGCGTCGCCTTGATGGGAAATCGCGAGGGTGGCATTGAACTTGCCGTCTCGGTGGTGCCGTTCGTCTTCACGGCCGTAGCGTTCGGTCCGCTCGCTGCACTCGTTGTCGGCGTTCTTGGCAACTTGGCGGACCTGCGGCGCCCGTACTTGAAATGGGCGGTCTACAC
The DNA here is from genome assembly GCA_963784895.1 of uncultured Gaiellaceae bacterium. Taxonomy (GTDB): domain Bacteria; phylum Actinomycetota; class Thermoleophilia; order Gaiellales; family Gaiellaceae; genus Gaiellasilicea. The sequence goes on from CAWATM010000013.1 coordinate 28,457, forward strand.
GCCCGCACGGGGCCTCACCGGGGCAGCCGCAGGTCTCGCTGCCGCTGGAGTCCACACGCACACCGAACCCGCTTTTCTCACGATGCTTGTTGCGGCCCTCGCGGCATCGGTTGCGCACATTGTCGTAGACGTGGCGATCGCCATGGGAACGTTGGCAATCCGCGGTTCTGGGTCGCCGTTGGCCTACCCTCGAACGATTCTGCCGCCGTTTATCCTGTCGACGGCCCTCTATGTTCCCGTCGTCGCGTTCCTCGCGTACGGCTATTCCCGCTACTCGTTTGCCGTCGTTGCGACGTTCCTGCTTCCTGTTCTCGCACTGCAGCGGGTCGCCCAGCTGTATCAGCAGCAGCGCCACGCAACTGCAGAGCTCCAAGAGGCAAATATCCGACTAGAGCACGCCAACATGTCATTCGCTACGGCACTTGTGGCAACGCTCGATGCTAGGGATCGCTACACCGCCGGCCACTCGACCGCAGTCGCGATCTATTCGCGTGACATCGCACTCCGGATGGGACTCTCGCACGAGGACCAGCAGAATGCCCATCTCGCCGGCCTCGTCCATGACATCGGCAAAGTGGGTCTGCCGCCCGGGCTGCTCGAGAAGGAGGGTCCGTTGAGCCTGGAAGAGCGTCGGATTATGCAGACCCATTCTGAGATCGGCGAGCGAATTCTGGCAAACGTGGATGACTATGCCGCGATTGCCGACATCGTTCGCCACCACCACGAGCGCATCGATGGAAATGGATATCCGGACGGTGTGGCAGGCGAGGAGATTCCGTTGATTGCGAGAATTATCGGCGTCGCCGATGCCTACAACGCAATGACTTCGGACCGTCCATACCGCGAGGCAATGCCGAGCCCTGTGGCGCGTTTGCGGCTCGCCCAGGCCGTTGGATCGCAGTTCGACGTCTCTGTCGTAGCGGCCTTCGAGGCGATTCTCGCGACGGCGGACGAGGCGTATCGAATGGGGCGCCGAGCCGAGTTCGGGCTACAGACACAGCCTGTAGAGCGTCCGCGCGTAGCGGCAGTCGGCTAGTCACGGCCAATCTGAGCGGCTCGAAGCGCGGCTTCTGCTCGCGACTTCACCCCGAGCTTCTCGAAAATGTGTCGGACGTGAACCTTCACCGTGACCGGGCTGATGAACAGGTGCCGGCCGATCTCAGCGTTGGACAATCCATGCGCCAGGAGCCCGAGGACCTCCTTCTCGCGTCTGGAGAGCTTCATGACGGAGTGGGAGCCAGAGCTCGCGTTGGGTGCTATCGATGCGTCGCCAGCCGCGGCAAGGATTCGCTCCAGATCCTCGTGCGTGTCAACGTCGGCAAGGAGGCTAACGACGAGCTCGGGACACCCGCGGTAGGCGCAGACGAACGACTCAATCATTCCCGACTTCGTCGTTGCGTCTAAGGCAAGCCGCGCCTGATTTCGTGCGACTGACGTATCGCGGTTCTTGCTCGCGCAAACCGCCAGCGCGCATGGAGCGGTGATGACAATCTCGGTGGCAATGGAACTTGCGAGAGCTCGCTCGGCGTGGCTAACGGCTCGAGTGAGCTCTCCGCTTCCCGCATACGCAAGCGCGTAGCAGGCCGTGAGTTCACCTTCGAGAGAGGGGGTAACGCCTGGGTCGCGTGGCACGGGGCGCGTTGTTGCCAAGTCGAACGCGCCCTGTGCGTTGAGCAATCGAGTCCGAACGGCCCAACTAATGAACCGTGCTGTTTGATCGCCTGCAACACGCGCGCGCTCCTCAGCCTCGTCAAGGAGAGCCTCAGCATCCAGATAGTCGCGCTGGAGTGTTGCTACGATCGCGCGGTTCGTCAGTGCGTAGGGGATCACGAAGTCCAGTCGACAACGTTCGGCGTCTTCCATTTGCTCCGCTGTGATCTGGATTGCTTCGTCGTACAGAGCCGCTGCTGCCAGTGCATAGCCGAAAACGTTCCTGAACGAGGAACGCGCCACCGGATCCGCCACGTAGTCAAGGATTTGCCACATTGCGCGGCCCTCTTCGAAGCCAATCGGCAGGCCAAAGCGCGTCTCTAGGTTGATCCTGCGGATGACAAGCGTTGCGCGGTCCGCAGGCGGCAACGAGTCGGTTGAGCCGAGCGACGCAAGAATCTCAATGGCGTCGGGGCGTTCTAGCTCGATCGCGGCGGATAACTGCCCCAGTTTCGCGGCGCGCTTGGACTCATGAGTACGTGCTTCAGTGAGTGCGTACCCATAGAGCTCAGCTGCTCGTGATGCACGTGAGGCGGCGTGTGCCGCTCGTCCGGCCGTGCGGTACGCGTGCGATCGTCTTGCAGGTGCCGTCCTCTCGTCTTCGGCGGCGAGCACTGCCAGGGCCTCTGACTCGTGGAACCGCCCCTCTCGGAACGCAAGCTCGGCTTCAAGAACACGAACGTTGGGGCTGTCCTGCTCGGCCACTGCGATCCACGCGCGCAACGAGGCCACTCGGCCGGAAGACAGCAGGTCGTCGGCGCACGCGCCAAGGAGTTCCGCCATCAGGCCTTCGTCTTCGATACGGCCGATCAGGCGCTGCGCCTCGTCCCATACGCGATGTCGGATGAGGAGCCGCGCCGAACGAGCAACAGTCCGTGTGAAGCGAGCGGGTTTTCCCTCCGACAGCTTTCGAATCAGGAACGCCTGGAGCAAGGGATGGATCTCGAGGCTTGGATTAGCGCTTGTGAGGAAGCCGCTATCGAGCCCGAGTTGGACGACGCGCTTCGCGAGGTGAGAAGGAAGCTCTTGGAAGACCAGCCGGCGGCCGTGTTCCTCATGCAGTGCGAGTTCGCAAAGCGCCCTTTGTACGTCGCGGTCGATGCGTCGATAGATCTCTTCGGCGAAGAATTGGTGCAAATGCGCGCCGACCGACACGTCAGGAACGGGTGAGCTCGCCACCGACGCGAGGGCCAGAACTGCTGGCCAGCCTCGCGCCAGATCCATCAGCGCTGGTGCGTCGACGTGTGCCGGCAGGAGTTCGAGCGCTTCCTGATCGTTCATAGCGAGATGGGACCGAGAGATCTCGGAGATCTCGCCGTAGAGGATCCGTCGCGAAGAAGCCCACGCGGGCCTACGGCGAGTAAGGAGGAGCACACTCAAGGGTGTCTCCAGGGCGAGCGTCTCAATGAGAAGCTCGGCCGGCGGTCCGACGACGTGATGGTAGTCCTCGAGCACAAGCCAGGCATTCGGCGGCCAGTCCGCCAAGTCACTTGCGAGCATTCGAGCAAGGAGCAGCGGGTCTCCAGGACCCACGCTTGTGGCGAGGCGGGCGACGAGCGCGTCACCCGCTCCCGGAACAACCTGCGACACAGCGTCCGTTAGACCCGCTGCCAGCGCGGCGACATCGGCCGACGCCGGTGTGGCCGTGTACCAGACCGCCTGCTTATCGGCGAGCCACTGGCGGGCCAGCGTCGTCTTGCCGTAGCCGGCCGGTGCGACGAGCATCTTGATTCGACCCTGGCTGCCGTCGAGAAGCCGCGTGAGTCGAGGGCGCTCGATGATTCTGCGGCGCCTTGTCTTCGGCTCGGTTGCGATGCCGTCGCCCATGGTCACGTCACGGGTGCCACAGAGCCCGCTCGAACCCTACAACGCCTCGGATGGCGTGAATAGGCGCGCCTGCGACCCCAAGGGAGTCGCAGGCGCGCTGCCGTCAGCTCCCCGACCCGCTGGGGTCGAGGTCTTGCGCGAGAGGGTCGTCGCCGGTGAGGCTTCGATACGCGATCGGGAGCTGGCGCCTGCGCCGCACGCCGAGCTTCTGCCGAAGGACATCGCAGTGCGCCTTCACCGTCCTGGGGGAGATGCCGAGCCGCTCCGAGACCTCGTCGTTGGAGCAGCCGGCGGCGATGAGGACGATCACGTCGCGCTGTCGAGGCGTGATCGGCGGCACCCTCTCGACCGTTGAATTCTCCATGACCCGAGGCTACGGAAGCCAAGCCCGGCGCACCATCGCCCGCCAGGTGTAACCCGAGGCGTACTTCCTACTCGGCGATCGCAGACGCGACGAAACTGCGCAGAACAGGGACGATTCCCGGGTCGATCGTGTGCGGCAGCGGCGCCTCGTCGTAGGTCACGTCGGCGCCCGCCGCGGTGAGCGCGTCACGGGCTGCGCGGCTCCACTCGACCGAGATCACCGGGTCGAGCGAGCCATGCGCGATCGCCACCGGGAAGCCGTCGAGCCCGGTCAGGTCGAGCTCGAGCCGCTCGACCTCGGGCATGAAGCCGGAGAGCGGCAGCAGCGCCGCAGGCCGTTTCGCGACGCCCCTTCCGAAGGCGAGCGCGTAGCTCATCACCGCGCCCTGCGAGAAGCCGCCGAGGACGAGCGGCCCGTCGAGACCGTCGAGGAAGCCGGACAGCGCCTCGAAGCTGGGCCAGAACGTCCCGGGATCGGGCGTCGGGATCCCGGCGAGCCGGTACCAGTGCCGCCCGCCGGGCGGCAGCGACAACGGGCCGCCCGGCGTCAGCCCCCGGAGGCGCCGCTCTGGGTCGAGCGCATCGAGCAGCGGATAGAGGTCGTGCTCATCGGCGCCGCGTCCGTGGAGCAGCACGAACGTTCCCGCAGGATCGCCCGCCGCCGGACGCTCGAGGACGTCGAGCATCACCCGCGCGGATTCGGCAGCGGCGTCAGCCGCGGCTCGATCTGCTCGCGGAGGTGCTCGAAGTCGGGTGGGAGCGAGAGCCGCTCGCCGAGATGCTCCGGATCCTCGTCGGTCGCGAAGCCGGGGCCGAGGGTTGCCAGCTCGAAGAGGATCCCGTTCGGCTCGCGAAAGTAGACGGACTTGAAGTAGAAGCGGTCGATCACGGGCGTGGGCCGGTGCCCGGCTTCGGCGACGCGCTGCTGCCATGCCTCGTGCTCCTCGATCGTCGTTGCCCAAGCCACGTGGTGCACGGTCCCGGCGCCGGGGATGCCTCGTCCCTCAGGTGCCGTGTCGTAGGCGTACCAGCCGCCGCGCTGCTCCCCGCGCGCCTCCCAGCTGTAGTCGCCGCGGGCGGCGAAGCCGAGCGTGTCCTCGAGCAGGGCGGTGCTGCGCTCGGGGTCGATCGCGTAGGCCCGGACGCCGTCGAAACCCTGCAGCGCGTGCTCCTCCGGAATCTCCGGGTGCTTCGCGACGAGCGGCGCGTCCCCGGTCTCGACCATGCGGAGCTCGTGCCTGACCCCCTCCGGGTCTTCGAACGCGAGGCTCGCGCCGGAGCGGGCGACGCTCCCCGCCTCGCCCTGCAGCCGCTGCTCCCAGAAGTCGAGCGCCGCCTGCGACCCGACCCGCCAGACGATCGTGTGGATCATCCCGGCGCCGGCCCTGCCGCGGGTTGCGCCCGGGTACTCGAAGAAGGTGATGTCCGAGCCGGCGCTGCCCTTCTCGTCGGCATAGAAGAGGTGGTAGACGGTCGGGTCGTCCTGGTTGACCGTCTTCTTCACCAGCCGCAGGCCGAGCACTCGGGTGTAGAAGTCGACGTTTTGTGGCGCGTCGCCGGTGATCAGGGTCACGTGGTGAACACCTTCGAGCTGCACGGGGTGCATTGTGCAGGCCGCGCGTAGACTCGTGCGGAGATGAAAGTGGGCATCGTCGTCCCGTTCTCGTGGTCCTTCTGGGGCGCGGTCGTGGAGCATGCGGAGTTGCAGGCAGCTGCGCTGCGTGAGCTCGGCCACGACGTGCGGCTGGTGATGGGGAACGACCCGCCCGGCCAGTTCACGCGCGTCCTGCATCCGCGCGTGGGACGGCACGGGCAGCCGCCGCCTGAGGTGATTCCGATCGGGCGGTCCGTGATCGTGCCCGCGAACGGCTCGCTGCCAAACATCATCCTCAGCCCGCGCTCGATCCTGCGAATCCGGCGGGTGCTGGCGCGCGAGAGGTTCGACGTCCTCCATCTGCACGAGCCGATGACGCCGACGCCGTGCATCGCCGCGCTCGCGCTCTTCGACGGGCCAATGGTCGGGACGCACCATGCGAGCGGCGACCTCGGCTGGATGCGGCTCGCGACACCGGTCTGGGGCTTCCTCGAGGAGCGGCTCGACCACCGGATCGCGGTGTCCGAGCAGGCCAAGGCGTCCGCCCAGCGTTGGCTCCCGGGCGAGTACGAGGTCGTCCCGAACGGCGTGCTCATCCCGGAGGGAGTCGAGCCGGGCGGCCGCGAGCACCGGCTCGTGTTCGCAGGCCGCCAGGAGCCGCGGAAAGGACTGCAGGTGCTGCTGCGTGCGTGGCCCGAGATCCGGCGGCGCACCGGCGCTCGGCTGCGAATCGCGGGGGCGGATCCGCTCGCCGTGCGGCTGCTGCTGACGCGGCTGCGCGTCTCCGACGAGGGCATCGACGTGCTCGGCTTCCTCAGCCAGGACGACCTGACCGCGGAGCTCGCCTCGGCGAAGGCGCTCGTCGCCCCGTCGCTCGGCGGCGAGAGCTTCGGGATGGTGCTCACGCGCGCGTTCGCCTGTGCGACGCCCGTGGTCGCGTCGGACATCCCGGGCTATCGCGACGTGATGTCGGCGGAGACGTCGGTGGCCGTGCCTCCCGACGATCTGGACGCCCTCACCGACGCGGTGGAGGCGCTACTGGCGGACGAGGACGGGCGCGCGGCTCGGGGCGCCGCCGCCCGGCAGCTCGCGATCGACCGCTATTCGTGGCAGGACATCGCCCGCCGGCTGGAGGGAATCTACGACTCCGTCCGCGGGCTTGATCCGCGCGCGTCGGTGGCCGCATGAGGTACATGCCTCGGAACCCGTGGGTCCGTGCGTCGCTCGCCCTGCCGCTGCTCGCCGTCGTCGCCGCGCTGCTCTGGTGGCGGGGGCCCGACTGGGGCGTCGTCTACCACGCGTTCGACCTCGTCAACTGGGCCTGGGTCGCCTTCGCGCTCGGGCTCAACCTCGTCTCCGTGCTCTTCCGCTCGCTCGCCTGGAAGCTGACGATCGACCAGGCGCTGGATCCGCCCCAACCTCGCTTCGACAAGGTCTTCTCGGCCTTCTCCGTCGGGCTCCTCGGCAACGCCGTGCTCCCGGGACGGATCGGCGAGCTGGCGCGTGTGGCGGTGCTGCGGCGTCACGTCCCCCGCGGGCGCGGGTCGAGCGGGGCGCTCGTCGGAACGGTCTTCGCGCACCGGCTCTTCGATCTCTTCCCGGCGCTGCTGCTGATCCTGTACGTGGCCATGACGGCGAAGGTCCCGCATTGGGCGGTGACGAGCCTGGTGATCGTCTCGATCATGGGCGGTGTCCTCTTCACCGTCGCCGTCGTGTCGGCGCGCCGCCATCAGCGTCCGCTCGACCCGGAGCGGTCGGTGCGCCGGCTGCTGGCGATGGCGCGTCAGGGACTGGCGGTGCTGCGCTCACCGCTGCCGGCGCTGGGCGCGATCCTCCTCCAATGCGCCGGCTGGTTCATGCAGCTGCTCGCTGTGTACGTCGCGCTGCGGGCCTTCGACATCCACGCGCCGCTCCCGGCCGCCGCGCTCGTCCTGCTGTTGATGAACGTCGCCACCATCTTCCCGCTCTGGCCCGGCAACATCGGGCTGCTTCAGGCCGCGGTCGCGCTGCCGCTCGTTCAGTACGGCGTCGCCTACTCGACGGGGTTCGCGTACGCGCTCGTGTTGCAGGTGATCGAGATGTCCGTCGGCGTTGGCGTCGGCCTGATCTTCCTCGCGCGCGAGGGTCTCTCGTTCGCGAGCCTGCGTGACATGCCCGACGAAAGCGACGCTCAGCTGGAGGTGGACGGGGAGACCCATCCTCCCGAGAGGCGCCGTGCGCGCGCTCGCGTGCCCGGCTAGCCTCAAAGGCGTGCTCACGGCCGCGGCGGCGGCGGCCGCGCTGGCCGAAGGTCTACGCTCCGCCGGCGCCGACGCGGTCGAGCTGCCGGTCGCGGACGGCGGCGAGGGAACGGGCGATGCGCTCTGGCTCGCCCGCGGCGGCGAGTGGCGGGAGGCGGACGTGCACGACGCGTTCGGCGCGCCGCGGCGGGCACGCTGGCTCGTCCTGCCCGAGGGGACGGCGGTCGTCGAGTCGGCCGCTGCGGTGCCGCTCGACCCGTCTCGGCTCGATCCGCTGGCAGCGTCGAGCCGCGGCTTCGGCGAACTCGTCCGAGCGGCGCTCGCGGACGGAGCGAAAGCGCTCGTCCTCGGCCTCGGCGGGACGGCGACGATGGACGCGGGCGCCGGGTTCGTCGAGGTCGTCGCCGAGCTACCGGTGCCAGCGATCGCCGCGTGTGACGTGAGCGCGACGCTCCTCGACGCCCCTCGTCTCTTCGGCCCGCAGAAGGGCGCCGACCCCGTCGCAGTCGCGGAGTTGGAACGGAGGTTCGGAGCGCGCGAGGAGCTTGTGTCTATCAGACACAAGCCCGGCTCGGGCGCTGCGGGAGGGCTCGGGGCGGCGCTCGCGGCGCTCGGCGCCGAGCTCGTCTCCGGCGCCTCCTACGTGCTCGATGCGGTCGACTTCGATGCCGCTGCGTTCGATCTCGTCGTCACGGGCGAGGGTCGCGTCGATGCGACAACCCCGCTTGGAAAGGCGCCGGGCGAGGTCGTGCGCCGCTCGGCCGGGACGCGATGCGTCGTCTTCGGCGGTGTTGTCGAGCAGGACGTGCCAGGCGCCGAGACCGTCGCGCTTTCGGGCGACCCGGCCAGGGCGCGGGACGACCTCATCGAGCTCGGGAGAAGACTTCGTGTCTGATAGACACGAAGTCGGTCAGCGCGCGTCGGCCTCGCGCAGCCGGTGCGCCAGGGCCTGGACGAGCTTCCAGGCGATCCGGGCGTCCGTCTCGACGATCGGGCGGAACTCCCAGAACGTCATCGCGTAGGTCGTCATGTCGGTGTCCGCCTTGACCGTGGCGGTGCGGGCGCCCTCGTCGATCAGCGCGATCTCGCCGAAGTAGTCGCCGGGGCCGAGCGTCGCGCGCTCCTCGTCGTGGACGTACACCTTCGCGGTGCCTTCGCCGATGACGAAGAAGCCGGCGCCGCCGGAGCCCTCGCTCGCGATCGTGTCGCCGGCCGAGTAGTCGCGCTGCTTGAACGAGTCCGCGATCCGATTGAGGTCGCGCGACTCGAGGCCGGAGAAGAGCGGAACGCGCGACAGCATCTCGGTCGAGGGACGGGCCACGACGCGATCCTAACCAGGTTCGCCGCCGCCAGGAAGCGGTGCCGCACCCGCGGCCCGCTGCGCGAGCTCCTCGATCTTCCCCTCGGCGGTCTCGAGCCGCGTCAGGCAGAAGCGGAGCAGCTCCTCGCCGCGCTCCCAGAGCGCGATCGCCTCGTCGAGCTCGGCCTCGCCGCGTTCGAGTCGCTCGACGATCGCCTCCAGCTCCTTCTGCGCCGTCTCGAAGGTCAGCTCACTCACGGACGTCCCTCACGTGTGCCCCGAACGCTCCCTCGGCGAGCTCCACCTCGACGGCCGTCCCGGGCGCGAGCCCGGCGGTGCTGCGGAGGACGCCGTCGCCGGCGCGGACGATCGCGTAGCCGCGGCCAAGCGTCGCCCGCGGCGAGAGCGCGGTCAGCCGGCCCTCGGCACGCTCGACCGCGTTGCGGCGGCGCTCGAGCAGGAGGGCCGGGCCGCGACGGAGGCGCTCGCCGAGTGCCGTCACGCGCCGGTGATCGCGCTCGAGTGTCTTGCGGGCGCCGCGTTCGAGCGCGGAACGCGTGCGCGCGAGCCGCTCGCGTTCGCGCTCCGTCGCCCGCCTGACGCAGCGTTCCAGCGAGCTCCGCGCCCGTGTCAGCTCGACGCGCAACGCTTCGAAGTCGGGGACGACGAGCTTTCCTGCCGCGGTCGGCGTCGACACACGGACGTCCGCGGCGAGGTCGCAGAGCGGCGTGTCCTGTTCGTGGCCGACGGCGGAGACGACGGGCACCGGGCAGGACGCGACCGCGCGGACGACCCGCTCGTCGCTGAACGGGAGCAAGTCGTCGAAGCTGCCACCGCCACGGGTGAGGATGATCACGTCGATCCCGGGCTCGCGAGCCACAGCCTGGAGCGCCTCGACGATCCCGGCTGCCGCACGCGGGCCCTGTACGAGCGTCTCCGCGACGAGCACGCGCGCGGGTGGGAAACGGGTCTGGATCGTGGTCAGCACGTCGCGGCGCGCGGCCGCGTCGCTGCCGGTGACGAGGCCGATCCGCCGCGGAAAGCGGGGGAGGGAGCGTTTGCGGGCCGCGTCGAAGAGACCTTCCGCGGCGAGCGCATGCTTCAGCCGCTCGATCGCGGCAAGGTGCTCACCGAGCCCGAACCGCTCCAGCGAGAGCGCGCGTAGGCGGAACTCGCCCTTCGCCGCGTAGAGCTCCGGCCGCCCGAGCACGTGGATCCGCTCGCCTTCGGCGAGCTCGAGCTTGAGCGCGTCGAAGGTGCGCCGCGGGATCGAGGCGGGCAGACACGCGCCGTCGTCCGAATCCTTGAGCGTGAAGAAGACGCTGGCCCAGTTCGCGCTCCGGCGCAACTCCGTCACCTCGCCTTCGATCCACAACGTCGGCAGCCGCGCGAGCCAGTCGGCGACGCCGCTGTTGAAGCCGGCGACGGTGAAGACCTTCTTGTCGCCGTAGACGAGAGGCTCGACCTTCATCGTGGTCGAGCGTAGATGATCGATTCGGTGGCCGAAGCCGTCCCGCCCATCGGTCTCGCGCGCTACGGCGCCCTCTTCCGCGTCCCCCACGTGCGCCGGCTCGTGCTCAGTGGGATGCTCGCGCGGCTGCCGGCGGGAATGATCGGGCTGGCGCTCTTGCTCCTCGTCCGCGAGAACGGCGGCAGCTACGCGGCCGCGGGCGCCGTCTCCGGCGTCTACTTCGTCGCGACGGCGGTCGGCGCTCCGATCGCGGGGCGCCTCGTCGACCGTCGCGGCCAAGCGCGGATTCTCCTCTCCCGCGCCGTGATCTTCCCGGTCCTGCTCCTCGCCGTCTGCTTGCTGGCGCTCGTCGAGGCACCGCTCGCCGTGGTCGGCGCGGCGGCCGCCGCCGCCGGCGGTCTGATGCCTCCGGTCGGGGCCTCGCTGCGGGCGCTCTGGCCCCGGATGTTCGCCGACGCCGAGTTGCGCGCCGCCGCGTACGCGCTCGAGGCGTCGTTGCAGGAGATCACCTTCATCGTCGGGCCGCTGCTCGTCGCGCTGCTGACGGCGGCAGTGTCACCGGTGCTCGCACTCGGCGCCGCCGCGGCCGTCGGCGGGGTCGGAACGCTCGCGCTCGCGCTCGCTGAGCCGGTGCGCGCCTGGCGGCCGGAGGAGGACCGGCAGGCATCGTCGGTCCTGGGCGCGCTCGAGTCGCGCGGTGTGCTGACGCTGATCGGCCTCTCCGCGTTTCTCGGCGTCGGTTTTGGCGGCACCGAGGTCGGCTTTCCCGCCTTCGCGGAGGATCATGGCGGCGCCGAGCTCGGCAGCATCCCCCTCTCGCTCTTCGCCGCCGGCAGCCTCGTCGGCGGGTTCGTGGCCGGTGCACGGGTGACGCTGCCGCCGCTACGGCTGCTCCGCATCTCCGCGGTCCTGCTCGCTCTCGGCCTGGCGCTGCCGCTCCTCGGCTGGTCGTTGGCGAGCATGGCCGTGCTCGCCTTCATCGCCGGGCTCGCGATCGCGCCCGTTGTCATGTCCGCCTACGGCCTGGTCGACGCGGTTGCCGTCCGTGGAACCGCCGCCGAGGCGTTCTCCTGGATCACGACGGCGGTCTTCGCCGGCTTCTCGGCCGGGATGGCGCTCGGCGGGACGTTGATCGACGCCTACGGCGCGAAGGCGTCGTTCGCGCTCGCGGTCGCAGCGACCTCGTGCGGGGCGGTGCTGGTCGCAATCGGCCCGGGTCTGGAGAACTAGCTAGAGGAGAATCTCGGCCGCGACGCGGGGGTCGCAGCCCTGGTGCACGAGCCCGACCGCCTCGTGCAAGTCGGCGTCGAGGGCCGCCGCGATCTTCTCGGCGAGCGCGAGCGGATAGCCCGCTTCGATCAGGACGTGCAGGCGCCAGGACTCGACCTTCGCCCGTTCGCTACCCCGGTCGACCAGCTCGGTGGTGTCGGCCATGCTGCGCATGTTCGTGGTGGAAGAGACGTTCCCTTTGCTTGCTTGTTAGCAAGGAATTGTCTAGACGCGGCGGAGCGAGGACGCATCGTCGACCCGGCGGTGGAGCTCGGCGAGCCGCTCCGCAATCGCCGAGCGCTCGGCCTCGGCTTCGGCGGCGAATGCGCCGAGCATGCGCCGGAGATCGGCGTCTGCGGCGGCGACCCGCTCCTGAAACGACTCCACCAGCTCTTCCCGCTGGCGCTCGAAAGCGGCCTGTGCCTGGCGCTGCCGCTGCTCGAGCCGCTGCTGCCCGGCGTCGCCCGTCTGGGCGAGCCGTTCGGCGAAGACGGCGTCGGCCTGGCGCACGAACGTCTCGACGGCGCGGTCGAGCTCGCGCGACAGTCGCCCCGCGGCCTCCTCGCGCGCCGAGCGCATCGTCGTGTCGAACTGAACTCCCGCCGCCTCAGCGTGGCGCTCGGCCTCGCGCGCAATCGCGCGCTGGAGTTGCTCCAGCTGGCGGCGCTCGATGTCCGCGAACGACGCCTCGATCCGCCGCGCTGCCTCGGTCTCGGCCCGCTCGACCTGCTCGGTCAGAGCCTGCTCGCGGCGCCGGAGCCGGTCGGCGATCTCCTCGATCACACGCCGGCGCTCGCTCGTGTGCGCCTCGAGCTCCTCCAACGCCTCTGCGACCGCCTGCTGTGCCGAGCGCTCGAGCTCTTCGCGAAGCCGCAGCACCGACGCGCGCTGCTCGTCGGATGTCGTCACGAGCTCCGAGGCCTCGGCCTCGATGCGCGCCTCCGCCTCCGCGATCGACTGCTTTTGGCGCTGCTCGAGGCGCCGCAACTCGGTCTCGAGATTCTGCTGCGCGCGGTCGAGGTCGTCGCCCCAACCGCGGAGGCGCTCCTCGACCCGGCGGGTCGTCGCCGCCAGCGCGTCCGCCAGCTCGACGCCGGCGGCGCGCTCGCGCTCGGCCAGCTCGTGCCGACGCTCGTCGGCGATGCGCCGTTCGTCCTCGGCGAGGATCGAGAGCGAGTCCGCGCGCAAGCGCGCCAGCCGAGCCTTGAGCTCCTCCGCGCTCGCCGCCGTCTGCTCGGCGACGAGCGTTTCGAGCTCGCGGCGCGCCGCTGCGGTCGGGTCCGCCCGCCGTCTCCTGGAAGCGACGACGAAGGCCGCGGACGAGAGCGCGAGGGCCAGGATCGCCAGGGTGAGTGCGGCCTCCTCGAGCACGATTCCATCGTATGTTGCGGCGATGATGCTGGCCGCAGAGCTCGATCGAATCGCGCAGCTGACTGGCGCCGACGCCGTCCTCGCCGCCGAGCCACACACAGGGGAGCGGATCTATGTGTGCGCCTTCGAGGAGAGCAAGGGCGGCCGCACGTGGCTCGCGCTCGACGGCGACGGCGTCCCGGTCGCCGAGCGGCAGCGTGTGCGCGACGCGGTCTCCATCCTCGCGCTCTGCGAGCTGGCGGAGGAGACCGCTGCCGGCGGAGACCTCGATGAGCTCCGCTCGCAGCTCGCGGCGCTGCGGGTGACGGAGAGCCCGCCGGGGATCGAGGAGGCCGAGGAGGCCGTGCTCGAGCTGCAGCGCGTGCTCGGCGCGCCGCCGACCCTGGCGACGCCGGGCCGGCTCGACGAGATCGGAGCCTCGACGCGGGCGCTCGAGGCGGCTCTCGGCGGTGTCGCGCAGGGCTCGCCCTTCGCGGCCGCGATGAAGAGCGCCGGCGAGGTGGTCGACGCCCTCGTCGCAGACGTGACCGACTCGTACCGCATACCGCTCAGCTAGCCTGGGAGCATGGAAGGCAGCGGTTTCGGCGGCTTCCCGCTCGGAGGCGACCCGGAGGATCTCCTCCGCGGGCTGCGCGAGTTCGCGGAGCAGCAGGCCGAGTCGATGCAAGGGGCGCAGCGGGAGCAGTTCGCGACCCTGACGCTGAACACCGCCGTCGAGCTGACGGCCGCCGCGCTGAAGCGGGTACAGCCGACCGGCGGGATCGACGAGCAGGCGGTCGCGCTTCGCGACGCGATGCGCGTGCTCTTCCCCGAGGCGGTTGCTCTCGTCTCGGCAGCCCGTCAGGGCTTCATGCAAGAGCGCTGACGCCCGCCTCCGCCGACCTCGCGCGCCCGGACACCCCGCTCTCAGGGTTTGGCCCCATGGCCCGTCCTCTCCCGGCCGCGCGCGCCCAGCCACGCGCCAGGAGTGCCGGCGAAGTTAGGCTCCGGCGCCATGAACCTGCTCGACCGCGCGGTGGTCGCCGTGCTCCCGGCCGTCCCGAAACGAGTCGTCGGGCGTCTTTCCTCCCGTTACATCGCCGGCTCGACGCTCGACGAGGCGCTGGGCGTGGTCGCCGGGCTCAACGCCCAGGGAAAGCTCGCGACCGTCGACGTGCTCGGCGAGGAGGTCGCCCACGCGTCCGAGGCCGAGGCGATCGCAGCTGAGTACGTGGCGGCCCTCGACGCCTTCGAGCGGGACGGGCTCGACGCCAATGTCAGCGTCAAGCCGACCGGGCTCGGCCTGAAGCTCGACTACGACCTCTGCAAGCGGAACGTCGAGACCGTGATCGCGGCCGCCGAGCCGACGAACCGCTTCGTCCGGATCGACATGGAGGACTCGTCGACGACCGACGACACGCTCCGGCTCTTCCGCGAGCTGCGCGACGAAGGGCATGCGCGGGTCGGCCCGGTCCTGCAGGCCTCGCTCAAGCGCACCGTCGCCGACGCGGAGACGCTCGCGGGCGAGAGCGTCCGGCTCTGCAAGGGAATCTACATCGAGCCTGAGGCGATCCAGTTCCGCGACGACCCACGGGTGCGGGGGAGCTTCGTGCGCGCGCTCGAGATCCTGCTCGACGGCGGGTCGTACGCGGCGATCGCGACGCACGACGAGTGGCTCGTCGACGAGGCGAAACGCCTCATTCGCGAGCGGGAGCTGACACCCGACCGCTACGAGTTCCAGATGCTGCTCGGCGTTCGCCCGGAGCTCGGCGACCGGATCGTCGCCGACGGCCACCGGCTGCGGATCTACGTCCCCTACGGGAGCCAGTGGTACGAGTACTCGCTGCGTCGGCTGCAGGAGAACCCCAAGATCGCCGGCTATGTGGCCGGCGATCTGGGTCGATCCTTGCTCGGGCGCTAGCGCCTACGGAGGGGGCGGGCCGGGTGCGACGTCCTCTTCCTCGACGACCGTCGTCCGGCGCGGAGCGGCGGCGGTCGTGGTTCGGACCGGGCCTCCCTCGACGTACGCGGCGCGCCGGCGGAAGCCGCCCCAGCTCGACCAGAAGATCATCGAGATGACGAGGCCGAGGAGGCCGACGATCATCAGGATCACACCGATTGCATTCACGTCGAGGCCCTCGGCTTCCGCCGTGACGCCCCAGGTGAGGATTGCTCCGACTGCGATCAACAGAATGCTGACTGAGATTCCCATGTCAGGATTCCTCCCCGAAGCTGACGCTTCCTAAGCGCCGGGCTTCTCGGCGGCGAGCACGAGATGTCCCGGGACGTGGGCGTCCTTGCCGGGCCACTCCTCGAGCCCGCGGAGCACGAGGCCCGCGCCGACGACTGCGGTGACGAGCTGGCCGAGGCCGACCGCGGCGAAGTAGTCGCCGCGCCAGCGGCCGAAGGCGTCGAGTGCGGCGGCTGCCGGGTGCTCGTCGTGGAGGAGGAGGACGCCGCCCGGTCGCAGGGCCGCCGCGACGCCGCCCGCGAACGGCTCCGCCGCGCGCAGCCGCCGCAGCGATCCGTGGCCGAGGTAGACGAGATCCCAGCGGCCGAGCAGAAGCTCCGGCGGCAGGGCGTGCACGTCGGCGTGCACCCACGGCAACTCGGGAGCGCGGCGGCGGGCCGACTCGATCGCAGCCTCGTCGTCGTCGACGCCGGTGACCAGCGCGCCGAGATCGGCCAGGTCGACCGACTCCCGGCCGGTGCCGCTGAGGAGGTGGAGGACCCGGTGGCCACTCGCCCCCTGCAACCGCTCGCGGATCCGGTCGGGCATCCCTGGCACCTGGAGCACGTTCTCCGAGGTGCGGTGCGCATCGTCGAAGGCGCGGCGGTTGTGATCCGTGGGCTCCATCAGGCTCTCAGCGAGAAGCCGCCATCGACGATCACGGTCTGACCCCGGATCATCTCCGCGGCGGGCGAGCAGAGGAACACAACCGCTTCGGCGATGTCCTCCGGCCGCACGAGCCGGCCGGCGGGGTTATCGCGACCGAAGCGGAGCATCTCGTCCTTGTTCGGAAAATGCTCGAGCGCACCGGTGTCGACGACGCCGCCCGAGACGCCGTTCGCCCTGATCCCCCGCGGGGCGAGCTCGACCGCGAGGTAGCGGATCAGCGCCTCGAGCGCGGCCTTCGAGGTGCCGACGAGGGTGTAGTTCTCGAGCACGCGCTGAGAGCCGAGGCTCGAGATGCCGACGATCGACGCGCCGGCGCGCATCTGCGGTGCGACCGCACGAGTGAGCGAGAGGAGCGCGCGGGCGTTTGCGGTCATCGTCCAGTCCCAGTGCTTGTCCTCGGTCTCGAGCGCAGGCCGGATCACGCCGGTGGCGGCGTTGTGCACGAGCACGTCGAGCGGGCCGAGCGCCGCGGCCTCCCCGAGCACTCGCTCGGACGAGATGTTGCCGCGAACGAGCACCGGCTCGGCGCCGAGCTCGCCCAGCTCCGCGGCGGTGTCCTCGGCCGCCTGGTCGGAACGGAGGTAGCCGATCGCCACCTTCGCCGCTCCGAGCGAGGCGAACCGGAGCGCGATCGCTCTGCCGATCCCGCGCGAGCCGCCGGTCACGAAGACCGAGGCGCCGCTGAACGTCATGACCGCTTCGGCAGCGGCTCGGATGCCGGCGCGGAGCTCGGCAGCTCCTCCCAGCCGAGGCGCGAGCGGGGCTCCTTGCCGCCCTGCTCGGCCTTCGAGGACGCGTGCCCGAGCGCCTCGAGCAGCTGCAGCTTCTCCTCGCCGTAGCGGCGGACGGGATGATCGCTCGGTAGGTCTGCGATTAGCTCGCGGACGCGCGCGCGTAGCTGAAAGGCAAAGTGCGGGGTCGCGGGCCCGACGAGAGCGTCCACGTCGCGGATCGAGGGCTCGGCCATATGTGCAAGCGTAACGTCGGTGCTGAGCGGGGCGGGAGCGAAGCGACCCTTTAGGGGTCTTGCGCGGACACGGGCTCTGGCCGTGTCCCTGCGCGGCGAGCTTCGGTGAGGCGGCCGTCGACGATCGAGCTGATGCTGCTCGCGACGGTCGTGCTGTGGGCGCTCAATCTGACGGTGACGCGCTACATCCTCACGCACGGGTTCGAGCCGCTTGCGTACGCGACCGTGCGCTATGGGCTGGCGACCGCGATTTTCCTCGGCATCGTCCTCGTTGCCGAGAGGACGCTCCGCATCGCCCGCCCCGACCTGCCGCTCGCCGCGGTCGCGGCCCTCTTCATCTTCCTCAATCAGCTCTCGTTCGTGTACGCGCTCGACCGTACGACCGCGTCGACGATCGCGCTCATACTCGGCGCGACGCCCGCTTTCGCGGCTGTGATCGGACTCGTGCTCGGGCTCGAGCGGCTGTCGCGGCGGTTCTGGATCGCGGCGTCGATCTCGTTCGCGGGCGTCGGCCTCGTCGCCATCGGGAGCGGCGGCAATGTCTCCGGCGACCGGCTCGGCATCCTGCTCGGGCTCGCGACGGCGGCGACGTGGGCCGCCTACTCCGTCGCAGTCGGGCCCCTGATGCAGCGGTACTCGGCCTCGCGGATCAGTGTCGTCGCCCTGGGAGCCGCCTGGGTCGGGATCCTCCTCGTCGGGCTGCCCCAGACGACCGGCCAGGAGCTCGACCTCGGCCGGAAGGTGTGGGCGCTCCTCCTGTTCGCGACGCTGGGCCCGCTCGTCCTGACGACCGTGATGTGGTTCCGGGTCATCCATCGGATCGGCGCCTCGCGCGCGACGCTCGTCGCGAACCTGCAGCCCTTCGTCGCGGCGATGTTCGCGCTCGTGCTCCTCTCGGAGTCGATCTCGGCGCTGCAGGTCGTCGGCGGCGCCCTCATCGCCGGCGGGATCCTCACCGCCCGGCGCCGGCCACCGGCGCCCATGCCCGAGTGACCGGGTTACGGGTCTCGCACGCCCGGGCACACCTCCGCCAACTGGGCGCTTGCCCGAAAAGGAGGAAGGAGCACATGGATACGTGGGTCTGGATCGTGCTTGCAGTCATCGTGCTCGCCGTAGTCGTCTTCGCGGCGGCGGCCGCGATGCGCAAGCGCCGGTCGGAGCAGCTCCGCGAGGGCTTCGGACCGGAGTACGACCACGTCGTCGAGGAGACCGGCGACCGGCGCGAGGCCGAGCGGGAGCTGTCGGAGCGGCGGAAGCGTCACGAGGAACTCGAGATCGTTTCCCTCTCGGACGGCGTCCGCCAGCGCTACGAGGAAGAGTGGCGCCAGGTGCAGGCGCGCTTCGTCGACGAGCCCGAGGCGGCCGTTCACGAGGCGGATGCGCTCGTCCAGCGCGTGATGTCCGACCGCGGCTATCCGGTCGCCGACGACTTCGAGCGTCGCGCCGCCGACGTCTCGGTCGACTACCCCGACGTGGTCGAGAACTTCCGTGAGGGTCATCGCCTCGCCGGTGAGAGCGACACCGAGTCGCTCCGCCAGGCGATGGTGCACTTCAGGTCGCTTTTCGCGGAGCTGATCGAGGGTGGCCGCGACCGCGAGGAGGTCAGGTCATGAGCGATCGCACGGAGACGGAGCACGAGAACGTCGAGGAGGACACGCGGCCCGGCACCGCAGACCTCGTCCGCGAGGCGGAGGAGGTCGAGGCCGGCAGCGACGAGACGCACGCGGAGGCCGAGCGGGAGCCGCTCTTCGAGGCTGCCGACCGCGATCGGTTCGGTGAGAGCTGGACGACCATCCAGGCCGCGTTCGTCGACGACCCGCGTGATGCGGTCAAGGAGGCGGACACGCTGGTCGCCGAGCTGATGCAGCGGCTGGCCGAGACGTTCTCGGCCGAGCGTTCGCGGCTCGAGTCGCAGTGGGACAACGACGAGGACGTCTCGACGGAGGACCTGCGGATCGCGCTGCAGCGCTACCGCTCGTTCTTCGACCGGCTCCTCTCGGCCTGAGCAGGATCGTCGGGGATGCGCGGCCGCGGGCGGCCGCATCCCCGACGTCCGAGTAAGATCTCGCCCGTGGCAGACACGGACTTCATGCCCCTCGACGGGTGGGACCACGTCGAGCTCTGGGTGGGGAACGCCAAGCAGGCGGCCTTCTGGTACGAGCATGCGCTCGGGTTCGACCGCGTCGCCTATGCGGGGCCGGAGACGGGCGTCCGCGACCGCGCCTCCTACGTGCTCGAGCAGGGCGAAATCAGGCTCGTGCTCACGAGCGGGCTTCGCTCGGACAGCGAGATCGTCCAGTTCGCCGCTCGGCACGGGGACGCGGCAAGGGACGTCGCACTCCAGGTACCGGACGTCAGCGCCGCTTACGGCACGGCCGTCGAGCGCGGCGCCACGAGCGTTGCCGAGCCGCGCTGGGACGAGGACGAGCACGGGCGCGTGGAGCTGGCGACGATCGCCACCTACGGCGAGAACGTCCATACCTTCGTCAACCGCTCCGACTACGCCGGCCCCTACCTCCCCGGCTACGTCTCGCTGTCGTCGAACGGCCGCGCCGGAGACGGCGTCGGTCTGATCGCGATCGACCACGTCGTCGGCAACGTCGAGCTCGGGAAGATGAACCACTGGGTCGAGTTCTACGAGCGCGTCTTCGGGATGACGAACATCATCCACTTCGGCGACGACCAGATCCAGACCGAGTACTCGGCGCTGATGAGCAAGGTGATGGCCGACGGCGCCGGCAAGATCAAGTTCCCGATCAACGAGCCGGCCGAGGGCAAGCGCAAGAGCCAGATCGACGAGTACCTCGAGTTCAGCGAAGGCCCCGGCGTCCAGCACATCGCCCTGCAGACGTCGAGCATCGTGCAGACGATCGAGACGCTGAAGGACAGGGGCGTCATCTTCCTCGACACCCCGGAGACGTACTACGAGGAGGTCGAGGGGCGCGTCGGCGAGATCGACTACGACTACGGCGACCTGAAGCGGCTGCGGATCCTGGCCGACCGCGACGAGGACGGCTACCTGTTGCAGATCTTCACGAAGACGGCGCAGGACCGGCCGACACTCTTCTTCGAGGTGATCGAGCGGCACGGCGCGACCACCTTCGGCGAGGGCAACTTCAAGGCGCTCTTCGAGTCGATCGAGCGCGAGCAGGCGCTCCGCGGGAACCTCTAGAGCGCGACCGTCAGCCGGACTACGAGCATGAAGGCTCGTGCCGCGCGTCCCGTGTTCGTCACCCGTGCGACGCAGGCGCCGGGCCCGACGTTCGGGCGGTCGATGCTGACGACCCTCATCCCCGTGGCGAGCGTGCGTGTCGCGATCAGCCTGCCCTCGCAGCGGAGCTCGATCCGTGCGCGGACACCGGCCGCGGCAGCGCCGGCGACTTCCATCGTCGCGCGCACGCGCCGACCGGGACCGAGGAGGCCGAAGGTCTCCGCCGCCGACGCTCGCGGCGCCAGCCTGCCGCGCTGCGAGCGCACGACCGGCTTCAGCTGCGGCGGCCTCGAGAGCGCCGGCTCGGGCGCGAGGCCGAGGTCGTGGAGAATGGCCGCGAGCACCGGCTCGTTCGGCTCCTCGAGCCACGGGATCCTGTACCGGCTGCCCGGCCGGGCGAGCCGGACGTAGTCCTCTGCGAAGACCTCGGCGATGTTGCGATCCCAGCCCTCGACGTAGCCGTGGTACACGCTCCGCAGCTCGACGAGGCGTGCCATGGCGCGGGCGCGCCACCAGGTGCTCGAGCCGTTCGGCTCCCGCGCCCCCTCGACTCCCCGAGACGCGTCGACGTGGTGGCCGTACTCGTGCACGAGCGTGTGCGCGTTCGCCTCGCTCTCGGCGGCGGCGACCGTGATCACCCTGCGTCCGTAGCAGCCGCTCGCCGAGCGCCCGCATCTCTCGGCGAGCTCGTCAGGGGTGACGAGGTCGATCCGAACGGTCGAGATCTCGTCGGCGTGCGGCGCGGCGCGCAGGAGGGCGGCGTACCACTCCACGTCGACGCCCTCAGCGCGGACGTCGAACCGGATCGAGCGGCCCTGCTCGTCGGGCACGACGACCTCCGCGGCCCCCGCCTCACCGGCGAGGGCAAGCGAGAGGAACGCGGAGACGAGCAGGAACGCGCGGCGCACGAACTCACCGTAGCGACGTGCCGGTCAAGGTTCCGTAAAGTTTGGCCTCCGGACAACACGGACAGAAGGCCGCCATGGGAATCGGCGCAATCCTCGTGATCATCGGCATCGTCCTCGCGGTGACCGATCGGCTCGTTCTCGGTCTGATCCTGATCATCCTCGGGTTGGTGTTCGGCGGTTTCCGCCGCGGCAGCTGGTACTGATCTAGCCTTCGCGGCATGACCCCGCAGCGTCGGACGGCGCTCGTATCCATCTGCGCCGCGGGCACTCTCGTTGCGCTCAAGCTCGGCACCGGCCTCGCCAGCGGCAGCCTCGGGCTCGTCTCCGAGGCGCTGCACTCCGGCACCGACCTCGTCGCCGCCCTGCTCACGTTCTTCGCCATCGGCGTCGCCGGCCGGCCCGCCGACCGCGCCCACCAGTACGGCCACGGAAAAGCGGAGCACCTGGCCGCGCTCGGCGAGGCGTCTGTGCTCGCGCTCGTCAGCCTCGTGGTCGCCGCGCTCGCGGTCACCCGCCTGACGGGGAGGATCGAGAGCGAGGTCGACCCGAGCTGGTGGGTCTTCCTCGTCGTCGGCGTCGTGCTCGTGATCGACCTCGCCCGCACCGTCGTCTCGTTACGGACGGCCAGGCGCTACGGCAGCGAGGCGCTCCGCTCGAACGCGCTCCACTTCGGCAGCGACTTCGCCGGCACGCTCGCCGTGCTCGCCGGGCTCGTCGCAGCCAGGGCCGGCTTCCCCGGGGGCGACTCGATTGCGGCGCTCTTCGTCGCCGCGCTCGTGCTCGTGGCCGCGACCCGGCTGATCCGCCGCAACGTCGACGTGCTGATGGACCGGGCTCCGGCCGACGCCGAGCACGCGGCGCGCACGGCTATCGCGGGGATCGAGCCGCCCGTGCAGCTCGAGCGGCTCCGCCTGCGCCAGGCGGCAGGACGGACGTTCGCCGACGCCGTCATCTCCGTGCCGCCGGGCGCCGCAGTCGGCCAGGGCCACGCCACCGCCGACCAAGTCGAGGAGGAGCTCGAGCGCGCCTTACCGGGAATCGACGTCGTCGTCCACGTCGAGCCGCGCCGCGAGGAAGCTGCGCTGCGCGAGCGTGCGCACGCGGCGGCGCTGTCGGTGCCGCGGGTGCGCGAGATCCACAACCTCAGCGTGGTCTCCCTCGACGGGCAGACCGAGCTCTCGCTCCACCTGAAGCTGCCGGGCGAGCTCGCGCTCGAGGAGGCGCACGAGATCGCGGAGCAGGTCGAGCGTGAGATCTGCC
Organism: uncultured Gaiellaceae bacterium; assembly: GCA_963784895.1. GTDB lineage: Bacteria > Actinomycetota > Thermoleophilia > Gaiellales > Gaiellaceae > Gaiellasilicea. The sequence goes on from CAWATM010000013.1 coordinate 50,826, forward strand.
GGGCCGTGCCCGAGATCGGCTCCGTGCAGACGCACCTCGAGCCGCTCGCCGAGGTCGACGCCGGCGAGGAGGTCGACGCGGTCGAGATCGAGGAGGCGGTCGCGCGCGCGGCGGGCGAGTCGCCGCGCGAGCTGCGGCTGCTGCGCACCGAGAAGGGCGTCGTCGCCTTTCTCACCCTGGGGCTCGATCCGGCCTCGACGCTCGCCGAGGCGCATGCGCGCGCGAGCGAGGTGGAGGAGCGGCTGCGCCGCGCCCGCCCCGACGTGGCCGACGTGATCGTGCACACCGAGCCGTAGGAGCCCTGTTGCGCGTCGCTTGACCCACGATTATCGTGACATGTCAGTGCGAGGCGGCGGCGGAGCATGAACGAAGAGGGAGGGGGCGTCATCGCCGCGACCCAGCTCGCGGCTGCGTTGGTCTCGAACATCGAGACGGTCGTCCGTGGCAAGACCGAGGAGATCAAGCTCGTCCTCACGGCGCTCGTCTGCGGCGGCCACGTGCTACTCGAGGACGTCCCGGGGACCGCCAAGACCGTGCTCGCCCGTGCGATCGCGGGCAGCGTCGACGGCGCGACGAATGCACGAATCCAGTGCACGCCCGATCTGCAGCCGACCGACGTCACCGGGCTCTCCGTCTTCGACCAGAAGGAGCGCGACTTCGAGTTCCGCCCCGGCCCCGTCTTCGCGAACGTCGTGCTCGTCGACGAGATCAACCGGGCGATGCCGAAGACGCAGTCCGCGCTGCTCGAGGCGATGGCCGAGACGCAGGTGACGATCGACGGCGTCACCCGGCCGCTGCCGGATCCGTTCCTCGTGCTCGCGACCGAGAACCCGATCGAGCAGGAAGGGACGTTCCCGCTGCCCGAGGCGCAGCTCGACCGCTTCTTCATGCGCACGGCGCTCGGCTACCCGAGCGAGGAGGACGAGCTCCACATCGTCGAGGCGCAACTGCGCGCGCACCCGCTCAGCACGCTGCGCCCGGTCGTCGACCTCGAGGGCGTCCGCTCCCTGCGTCACGCCGTCGAGGACGTCTACCTCGATCCTGCGATCCGCCGCTGGTCGATCCAGCTCGTCCGCGCGACGCGCGAGCTCGACGGCATCGCCATCGGCGCATCCGTGCGCGGCAGCCTCGCCCTCGAGCGCGCGATTCGCGCCTGGGCGCTCCTCGACGGGCGCGACTACGTGACGCCGGTCGACGTCGAGCGGCTCTTCCTGCCGGTGACGATGCACCGGATCGTCTTCACGCCGAGCTTTATCGCCACGGCACGGGAGATCGGCTGGGAGGCGGCCGCGGCAGGCTTGCGCGAGCAGTGTCTCGCGCTCGCACCGCGGCCGGGCACGGAGCTCGACGAGCCGGTCGCACTCACCGGGTGACCGCCACCTTCCCGCTGATCCCGCGACGCCGCGTGCTCGGGCTCGCTTTTGGCGGCCTGCACAGCGTCCGTCGCGGCGCCGGCTCCGACGTCGCCGCCTCGCGGCCGTATCGACCGGGCGACGATGTCGGCAAGATCGACTGGCCCGCGTCAGCGCGGCTCTCGCTGGCACGGGGCACGGACGAGTTCGTCGTCCGCGAGCATTTCGCCGAGGAGGCGCCGCGCGTGGTCGTGCTGTGCGACCGGCGGCCGTCGATGTTCGCCTTCGGCGAGCCGTGGCCCTGGCTGGACAAGGCGGAGGCGCTGCGCCAGGCGACGCGCCTGATCGGCGAGAGCGCGACCGCGGCGCGCGGCCTGCTCGGCTACTTCGACGAGGCCGAGACGGCCCCGTTCTGGCATCCGCCGCGCAGCGAGGGCGAGCTCGGGCTGCTCGACCTGAACCGTCCGTTCGGCGCGCCGGCCGACACGGTCGCCCGCGGCCTGCGCCACCTGATCGAGCACCCGCGCGACCTGCCGGCGGGCACATTCGTCTTCGTCCTCTCGGACTTCCTCGTCGAGCCGGAGCGGGACGACTGGCTGCGCGCGCTCGAGCGCCGCTGGGAGGTCGTTCCCGTCGTGATCCAGGACCCGGTCTGGGAGCAGAGCTTCCCCGACCTCGGCGGCCTGGTCGTCGCGTACGACGGAGGCGGGCTCGTCCGGCTCAGCGAGGCTGAGGCCGAGCGCCGCAGACGCGAGCACGAGGAACGGCGGCGCGAGCTGCTCCACCGCCTGCGCGCGCTCGACCTCGAGCCGGTGCTCGTCTCCTCGCACGAGCACCGCGACGTCCTCTACTCGTTCCTCACGTGGGCCGACCAGCGGCTGTTCACGCGGGGGCGCGCGTGAGGCCGGCCCCGATCGCGGCCGTGGTCGTCCTCGTCGCCCTGCTCGGCGGCTGCGCCGGAGACAGCGACCAGGCGGCGCCGCCGCCCGGCCGGGCGCTCGCGATGAGCGCGGCGCTGACGCCGAAGGCGCATCTCTTCGGCGACTTCGTCCAGGCGCGGTTCGACGTCATCGTCGACCGCAGGCGGCTCGATCCCGACCACGTTGGCGTGACCCTCGACTTCCTGCCCTACCGGATCCAGGACGGGATCTCGCGCTCCCGGCACGACTTCTCGCGCTTCACGCGGCTGCGCTGGGAGGCGACGCTCCGCTGCGTCACGATCGCGTGCGTCCCGAGCCGGTTGCAGAGCGTGCTCGGCGACCAGGAGGGGCGGGGCGAGCGGCGCACGTACCGGTTCAAGTCGGCGCGCGTCACCTACGAGGAGCCGAAGACCGGCAAGGTGATCACGCTGAACGCGCTGCGGTGGCCGCCGCTCGACGCGATCTCGAGGCTCAGCCCGGACGAGGAGCAGATCCCGGCGTACGCCTCGCTCGGGCCCGGCGGCGAGTTCGGCTCGACCCTCGCGCCCCTCGCGGAGCCGTCCTATCGTGCGCCTGTGTGGCTGATCGGCGGTGGGCTCCTTGCGGCCGCGCTCGCCCTGCTGGCCTTCCCCGCGACGCTCGTCGCCCGCGAGGTGCAGCGGCGGCGGCCGCAGGCCGAGACAGGCCCCGGGCCGTCGGCGTTCGAGCGGGCGCTGCTGCGTGTCGAGCGCGCACGTGACCAGGGCAGCGCCGAGGAACAGCGCGAAGCGCTCGAGGCGCTCGCCTACGAGCTCGACGGGGACGGCCGGCGGGCCGCTCGGGTTCGTTCGCTCGCCTGGCGGCCGAGGCCGCCGGCGGCGGATGAGACGACGATGCTGCTCGCAGACCTGAGAGGAGCCCATGGCCCTCCCGTTTGACTTCCGGACGCCGATCCCGACCACGGAGCCGGAGCGGTTTCGCTCGGCCGCGCGCCGGACGGCCGTCCTCCGCGCCAGTCTCGCCCTCGGCCTCGTCGCGGCGCTCGCTGCAGCGGTCGTCGCCGCGCGCAGCATCGACCCGCGTCACGCTCCGCTCGTCCCGTCCGGGACGACGGGGATGCTCGTGCTCGACCTCTCGGCGAGCGTGTACGAGGACGCCTTCGGGCAGACGATCCGCAAGCTGGCCCGCTCGGGCGAGCGCACCGGTGTCGTCGCCTTCTCGGACGCGGCCTATGAGCTGCTGCCGCCCGGCACGCCTGCGCGCGAACTGCTGCCGCTCCTGCGCTTCTTCCGGCCGGAGGTGGCGAACACGACGGGCGAGCTGCCGGTCGATCCGTGGAAGGACTTCCGCGCCGGCACGCGGATCTCGCAGGGACTGCGCGTCGCCCACGAGACGCTGATCCGCGAGGGGACGTCGAACGGATCGATCGTCCTCGTCAGCGACCTCGAGATCCTCCCGGACGAGGTGGTCAGGCTCAGCGAGGTCGCTGCGGAGCTGCGCCAGGACGGCATCGGCCTCCGGATCGTGCCGCTCTTCCCGACCCCGGCGAAGTACGCCCGGATCCGGCAGATCGTCGGCGACTCGGCGTTCCTGCGCGAGTCGTCCGCGGCCTCGCCCGTCGCGGCGCCCGAGGGCAGGAGCCTGCGCTACGCGCTGCCCTGGAGCTTCGTCCTCGTCGCGCTCGCATTCGTGCTTCTGCTCGCCCTCAACGAGCGCCTACTCGGCCGGCTCGAGGTGCGCCGGTGAGCCGCCGCGCCTGGCTGACGTGGATCGCCGCCGCGCTCGCCGTCCCGGCCGCGATCCTGCTCACCGTCCTCGCGGTCGAGGTCTTCCGCGTGCCGGGTGAGCTCGCCGCCGACGACGTCCGCTTCCAGGCCGGGCCGCGCGTCCGCCGCGCTCTCTGGGACGACCTCGGCTTCCTCCCGGGCGATCCGGGAGTGCGCCTGCTGGGGGTCGAGGACGACCTCGCCCACCGCCGCACGATGGCGCTCTTCGCGCAGGTGCAGCCTGGGAAGGTCGCGATCACCTCACCGGAGCTGGAGGCGCTGCGCGGCCGCGCGCAACTCGACGTGACGCTGCAGGCCCGGGTCGAGCGGGACACGCGCCGCCGGGCGCAGCAGCTGAACAACCTCGGCATCCTCACGATCGGCCGCTTCAGCACCGACAGCCAGGAGGCGACCCAGATCCTCGCGCGCGCGGTCGGCTCCTTCCAGAGCGCGATCGAGACCGACCCGGAGAACCTCGACGCGCTGCGCAACCTCGAGATCCTGCTCCGCCGACCTGAGGCGGCGCACTTGCCTCCGAACGATCCGAGCCAGGGCGGTGCGCAGGGCCGAGTGTCGGGCCAGGGCCGCGTCGGCAGCGGCTACTGAGGTATGGACGTTCGCTTCCTAACGCCGCTCGGCGCCGCCTTCGCGCTGACGCTCCTTGTGCCGCTTGCCGTGCTCGCGCTGCGCGAGCGGCGCGCCCGACGCGTCCGCTCGACGCTCGGCCTGGCGCCCCAGCCGCTGCGGTCGCTCCTCCCGGTGGCGGGCGCGCTCGCCCTGATCCCGTGCCTGCTCGGGCTCGCGGCGATGCAGCCGATCGTCGAGACGACGAGGACGCTGGACGAGCGCACCGATGCGGAGGTCTTCGTCGTCGCCGACGTGTCGCGGTCGATGCTCGCGTCGGTGAGCTCCGGCGCGCCGACGCGGCTCGAGCGGGCGCAGGCTCACGCCGGCGAGTTGCGAGCACAGCTGCCCGGCGTCCCGGTCGGGATCCTCTCGCTCACCGACCGGCTGCTGCCGCACCTCTTCCCGACCGTGGACGAGTCGGTCTTCCGTTCCACGCTCGAGCAGTCGATCGGGATCGAGCGGCCGCCGCCCGCGTTCTTCTTCTCCACCCGCGCGACGCAGCTGAACGCGCTCGCCGGCATTCCCGAGCGCGGTTTCTTCTCTCCGTCGGCGCGCAGGCGCGTCCTCGTCGTCTACACGGACGGCGAGTCGCAGCCCGTCGATGCGGAGCTGACGCGCGCGTTCGCTCGCCGGCCGCGCGTCGCGACGCTCTTCGTCCACGTCTGGGACGGCGACGAGAGGATCTACGAGACCGGCGTGCCCGAGCGCAGCTATACGCCGGATCCCGCCAGCAGCGCGGGACTCGCCCGTGCCGCCGAGCTCGTCGGCGGCCGTGTCTTCGCCGAGCCGGACGATGCCGCGACGGCCGCTGCGGTCACGGAGGCCATCGGCGACGGGCCGACGCGGGCGCGCGTGCTCGAGGGCGAGCGCCGGGCGCTGATGCCGTATGCGACGATGCTCGCCCTGCTGCCGCTCACCTTCGTCCTTCTGCGCCGCAACCTCTGATGCGCCTGTGCATGTTCACCCCGGCCGACTCGGAGCTCGAGCGCGGCTGGCCGGGCCGGATCGAGGACGGCCGCGTCACGCAGCTCGCCGCGCAGACGCTGCAGTCCTTCTTCGCGAGCGGCTCGAAGGCGCGCGAGCACGCGGTCTTTCCGCTCGACCAGGTGCGCCTCCGCGCCCCCGTGCTCGAGCCGCCGGCGATCCGGATCTTCGACGACGCGGTCTCGTTCGCCTTCGCGAACCCGACCGCGGTCCGCTCGCCGGGCAGCGAGATCCCGCGGCCCGGCGACCGGCTTGACGCGGCGATCCGGCTCGCCGCCGTGATCGGCGCCGACGGGGCAATCGCCGGCTGGACCGGGCTCGTCGAGTGGCGCGCGCCCGACCTCCTATCCCCGAAGGATCGCGACTTCGCGCTCTTGCTCGGGCCGACCGTCGAGACCGAGCTCGCCGACGGGTTCGACTGGGCGGCGGCGCGCGAACTCGCCACGGCGTACACGCGCTTGCGCCCCGGCGACCTGCTCGCCGGCCCGGTGCGCGAGCTGCATGAGGGCGTTGGCAGCGGCGGCTTCGTCGCCGCGTTCGACGGCCTCGGCGAGCTGACCGCGTTCGTCGCCTGAACCGGGGGTATCCTCCGGCCATGCCCTTCTACCAGCGCCTCGGCGACGTCCCGCGCAAGCGGCACATCCAGTTCCGCGACAACGGCACGCTCCTGACCGAGGAGGTGATGGGCCTCGAGGGCTTCTCGGGCAACGAGTCGATCATCTACCACCTCCAGTCGCCCTGCCGGGTGCAGGAGATCGGCGAATTCGAGCCGATCGTGCGCGACGAATGGGTGCCCGACACCCACGTGCACCGGATGATGCACACGAAGGGGATCGAGGCCGGTGGCGACGAGGTCACGGGCCGGCGCCTGCTGATGTGGAACCACGACGTCGAGATCTCGCTCTGCCGCCCGGCCGAGCAGATGGACTACTTCTTCCGCAACGGCGAGGGCGACGAGGTGATCTTCGTCCACGAGGGCTCGGGAACGCTCGAGACGATCTTCGGCGAGCTGCCCTACAAGGACGGCGACTACGTCGTCGTCCCGCGCGGCACGACCTACCGGTTCCGGCCGGAGGGAGAGCAGCGGTACCTGATCTTCGAGACTCCGGGCCTGATCGAGATCCCGCGCCGCTACCGGAACCAGTACGGCCAGATCATCGAGGGGGCGCCGTACTACCACCGCGACATCCACCCGCCGACGGCGCTGAACACCCATCGCGAAAAGGGCGAGTTCCCGGTCAAGGTGCGCGTGCGCGACGGGTACCAGACCTACGTCCTCGACTACCACCCCTTCGACGTCGTCGGCTGGGACGGCTACCTCTTCCCGTGGACGTTCTCGATCCACGACTTCGAGCCGATCACCGGCCGGATCCACCAGCCGCCGCCGTCGCACCAGACCTTCGCCGGGCGCAACTTCGTCATCTGTTCGTTCTGCCCGCGCAAGCTCGATTTCGACCCGCTTGCGATCCCGATCCCGTACCACCACTCGAACCTGCAGAGCGAGGAGATGATCTATTACGTCTCCGGCAACTTCGGCTCCCGGAAGGGCGTCGACGTCGGCTCGATCACGCTGCATCCGTCGGGCCTGCCGCACGGGCCGCAGCCGGGCCTCGCCGAGAAGTCGATCGGCCTGCACGAGACGGGCGAGCTCGCCGTGATGTGCGACACGTTCAACCCATTGCGGCTGACGACGCTCGCGCGCGACCTCGACGACGGCAAGTACGCGCTCTCCTGGTACGAGGCCGACGAGGACGCCGGCCTCGACGCCGGGCTGACCTCGCACCTCTAGATCTCGTAGCTCGTGCGGCTCGAGCTCCTGCCCGAGTTGCGGCGAGCCGTGCAAGCGCGCCGGGCTCGCCGGCGCGCCGTACGTCGGCGACGGCTACTCGGACCGGTGCGCGGCGCTCGCGGCGGAGCGGGTCTTCGCGCGGGACTCGCTCGCCGCCTACCTCGAAGACCGTGGATTCCCGTACGAGCCGCTTCGGGATTGCCACGATCTTCGCGCTCGGCTCTAGCCGAAAGGAGCGGCGCCATTTATCCTCGTCCTGTGAGCCGCATCCTGCTCGAGGGTGTCACCAAGGTCTTCTCCGGGGGCGTCACCGCAGTCGACGACGTCGACCTCACGATCGACAGCGGCGAGTTCATGGTCCTCGTCGGCCCGTCGGGCTGCGGCAAGTCGACGCTGCTGCGGATGATCGCCGGCCTCGAGGAGGTGACCGAGGGGACGATCATGATCGGCGACCGCGACGTGACCGACCTCGCGCCCCGCGCCCGCGACATCGCCATGGTCTTCCAGAACTACGCGCTCTACCCGCACATGAGCGTCGGCAAGAACCTCGGCTACGGGCTCAAGGTGCGGAAGACACCGGCAGCGGAGATCGCGCGTCGCGTCGCGGACGCGGCCCGGCTACTCGGCCTCGAGGATCTCCTCGACCGCCGCCCCGCCGCCCTCTCCGGCGGCCAGCGCCAGCGAGTCGCCATGGGCCGCGCGATCGTCCGGGAGCCGGCGGCGTTTCTGATGGACGAGCCGCTCTCGAACCTGGACGCGAAGCTGCGGGTTGGGATGCGTGCGGAGCTCTCGCGGCTGCACGAACGGCTCGGCGTCACGACGGTCTACGTCACGCACGACCAGATCGAGGCGATGACACTGGGCCAGCGCGTCGCGGTCATGCGCCAGGGGCTGATCCAGCAGGTGGACAAGCCGCAGGTCCTCTACCGCGAGCCCACGAACCTGTTCGTCGCGGCGTTCATCGGCTCACCCTCGATGAACCTCGTCGAGGGCCACGTGGCGAACGGCGTCGTCGAGGTCGCCGGCTGGCGGCTTCCGCTGGACGAGAAGCGGCGGCCGACCAAGGAGGGCCGCGCGATCGTCGGCATCCGCCCCGAGGACTTCGAGGACGCCGAGTTCGCGGAGAGCGGTCGCCCGGAGGTGGAGGCTGAGGTAGCCGTGGTCGAGGAGCTCGGAGCCGAAGCGCACGTGATCTTCCCCGTGGACGCCGCGCCGGTCGAGACCGAGGACCTGCGGGCGGTCCACGACGAGGGCGAGGCCGGCGCCAAGTTGCTCGCCGACGATGCGAGGGCGCTCTTCACCGCCCGCGTCGACGCTCGCACCAGCGCGCGCGCGGGCGGCACGCTGCGGCTCGCCGTCAACCCGGCCGGCTTCCACTTCTTCGATCCCGAGACCGGCGTCAGCCTCGCGGCGGCGACGGAGGAGCGCGAGCTCCAGACCGCGTAAGGCCGCTAGGGCGGCGGCGCGCTCGTCCCGCCGCGGCGGAGGCGGGGGCGGAAGACGAAGCTCGGCAGCTCCACGTCGGGCTGTTCGATCAGGCCGCGGAGGGCCTCGAGCGCCGTCTCCGCGATCTGCTCGATCGGCTGCTCGACCGTCGTCAGCTGCGGCTGCGTCCATGCCGCCGCGACGCCGTCGAAACCCACGATCGAGAGCTCCTCGGGGACGCGGAGCCCGAGCGCGGCCGCCTCCTGGAGGACGCCGATCGCAATGAGGTCGTTCGAGCAGATGACCCCCGTCGGGCGGGGACGGCCGGTGAGCAGGCGGTTGGCGGCCTCGCGCCCGCCGGCGACGCTGAAGGCGGCGTGCGCGATCAGCTCCTCCTCCGGCTCGAGGCCGGCCTCGAGCAGCGCCGCCTCGTAGCCGGCCCGCTTCTCGCGCGTCGGCGCTGTGAACTCCGGGCCGGCGGCGAACCCGACGAGCGCGTGCCCGAGCGAGAGGAGGTGCTCCGCCGCGAGCCGTCCCGCCGCGCGCTCGTCGACGCCGACAGATGTGACGTGCAGCGCCGGCGAGCTGCCGTTGACGAAGACGAGCTTCGCGCCCTCGTCGAGCAGACGCTGGTAGTGCGCGTGGTCGGAGCGGAGATCGGTGACCTCGGAGGCGATGAAGATCATCCCGTCCACCCGACGTTCGAGGAGCATGTGGACGTAGGCGGCCTCACGGTTCGGCGAGCCCGCCGTGTTGCAGAGGATCGAGGCGAGGCCCGAGCGCGTCGCGTTCACCTCCATCGCCTGGGCTAGGGCGGGAAAGACCGGGTTCTGCAGCTCGGGCACGAGCAGGCCGATCGCGCCCGTCGACGGCCCGCGCCCGGGGGCGATGTAGAGAAGATCGCGCATCGCGCGCTCGACCCGCTCCCGCGTCTCCGGCCGGACGCGAGCCGATCCGCTCGTGACACGCGACGCCGTCGCCACGCTGACGCCTGCTCGCGCGGCGACGTCTCGAAGGCTGGCCATTTCGTGAAACACTATTTCACGATCTGGGCGCCGAAGTTCACTGGCCTTTCTGTCGGTAGTTTCCACCTTGACGTCCCGCCGCCGCCGAGTTACGTTCGCATTCCGTTACATGCTTCTGAAACAACCTTTCGTGCGCGGCTCGACGTCGGCCGCCCATTCACAGAGGGAGGAGACCCCTATGCGCTCCATTCCACGGCGGGCACTGTTGTCCGCGCTGGCGGCGACAGCGTTCGCCGCCATGCTGATCATCCCGTCTGCAACTGCCCGCACCGATGCCGGTGCGGCGCAGCAGGCGACGACCACGATCACGTTCTGGCAGACCATGAACGACGAGGAGACGAAGACGCTCAAGTCGCTGGTCGCGTCCTTCCAGAAGGCCAACAAGACGATCAAGGTCAACATGGTCTATGTGCCCTTCGACCAGGCCCAGGCGAAGTACGCCACGGCCGCGCAGGGTGGCAAGGCGCCCGACTTGATGCGGGCCGAGATCGCCTGGATCGCGGACTACGCAGCCCGCGGGTTCCTCGCAGACCTGACGAAGAACATCTCATCCGCCGACCGGAATGACTTCATCGGGTCGGCCTTCGCGTACGGGGTCTGGCAGAACAAGTCGTACGCCGTCCCGCAGGTGACCGATGCGCCGGCACTGCTCTACAACAAGACGCTCTTCAGATCCAAGGGCGTGGGCGTGCCGAACTCGATGGCCAGCCTCGAGGCCGCCTGCAAGAAGTTCGGCGACGGCAAGGGCATCTTCCTCCGCGGTGACGCGTACTTCGTGCAGCCGTGGATCTGGGCCTACGGCGGCGGGCTCGTCAACCCGCTCAAGAAAGAGATCCTGATCGCGTCGAAGAACTCGATCAACGGGATGACCGCCTACAAGCGGCTCTTCGACTCGAGTTGCGCGTTCAAGAACGAGGACTTCGCCAACGACTACAACAACGCCCAGACCGCGTTCAAGAACGGCGACGTGGCGATGATCGAGAACGGTCCCTGGGCCACGGCCGACGTTCTCTCGGGCAAGGCGTTCGCGAACAAGTCGAACCTCGGCGTCGCGCCGCTCCCGAAGGGGCCCGGCGGCCAGGGCTCGCCGGTGGGCGGTCACAGCTTCGTCGTCGCGAAGAAGTCGAAGAACGTGGCCGCGGCGTACAGGCTGATCCAGTTCCTGACGAAGGCCTCGAGCCAGGCGACCTTCGCCTCGAAGAACAACCTGCTGCCGACGCGGAGGTCGGCGTACCAGAACTCCGCGGTGAAGAGCAATCCGATCATCTCAGCCTTCCTGCAGCAGATGCTCGTCGCGCGCGCCCGTCCGGTGCTCCCGGAGGGTGGGGCCATCTACACCGACTTCACGCCGAACGTCCAGAAGGTGCTCCTCGGCCAGTCGACCCCGGCGCAGGGCATGAACGCCGTCGCGCTTGCCTGGAAGACGAAGCTCTTCCGCACCTACTCGATCAAGAAGAACTAGGGCGGTAGGGGCCGAGACAGATGGCCTCGACCGAGCAAGTCCCCGCGGCGTCCATCAGAAGGGCGCCGCGGGGGCCGTCGCTGCTCCGGCGGCTTCGCCGCGGCTTCGACCGCTGGTGGTTCGCCTACGCGATGTTGCTGCCCGTCGTGATCACGATGGGCGTGCTGGTCTTCTACCCGCTCGCCCGCGCGATCGCGTTCTCCTTCACCAACGCCGATCGCTACACGATCGGCGGCCAGGACATCCCGTCGACCTACTCGAACATCGGGCTCGAGAACTACAAGACGCTCGACGACGACCCGAACTTCTGGAACGTGTTCAAGTTCACGGGTATCTGGACGTTCGCCAACGTCTTCTTCCACTTCACGATCGGGCTCGGGCTCGCCGTGATGCTGAACCGCTCGCTCCGTTTGCGCGGCACCTACCGAGTGCTGCTGCTTGTGCCCTGGGCGGTCCCGGCCTTTATCACCGCGCTCGCCTGGCGCTACCTCTACAACGTCCCGAACGGGTTCTTCGACCAGGCGCTCCGCGCGATCGGCATCGACGGCCCCGCGTGGCTCGGCGACCCAACCTGGGCGAAGGTGTCCGTGATCGGGGCCAACGTCTGGCTCGGGATCCCGTTCATGATGGTCGCCCTGCTCGGCGGCCTGCAGGCGATCGACAAGGAGCTGCTCGACGCCGCGGCGGTGGACGGCGCGTCGGCCCTGCGGCGATTCTGGGACGTGACCCTGCCCGGCCTCCGGCCGGTGGCGGTGACGGTGATCCTGCTCGGGATCATCTGGACCTTCAACATGTTCGCCATCATCTTCCTGATCACGCAGGGCGGGCCGGCGGACGCGACGCAGATCCTCGTCACCTACTCCTACCGCTACTTCCTCGACTACCAGCTCTACGGGGTCGCGGCTGCGTACGGCGTGCTGATCCTCTCGATCCTGCTCGTGTTCTCGACGTTGTACAGGGTGACGGTGCGACGGCTGGGCGAGGAGAGCTGGTGATGGCGGTCGACACGCACGCTGCAGGCCGCGCCGCCCGACCGCGGCGCCGCTCGGGGCGTGGGCGCGGATCCTCGGCCGCCCTCCACCTCACACTCATCGCCGCCACCACGATCGCGATCTTCCCGGTGCTCTGGATCCTGCTCTCGTCGTTCAAGTCGAACGAGGTGATCAAGACGCAGACCGACCTCCAGGTCGTGCCGGATCCGTGGACGCTCGAGAACTACCGCACCGTCCTGACGCAGAACGACTACGAGTTCCTCCACTGGCTGGCGAACTCCGTCGTGATCGCGCTGTTCACGACGGTGATCGGCGTGTTCCTCGCGGCGACCGCGGCGTACGCCTTCTCCCGCTACCGCTTTCCCGGCTACCGGGCCGGGCTGATGACCCTCCTCGTCGCGCAGATGTTCCCGGGGGTGATCCTGCTCGTGCCGATCTACAAGATCGTCGTCGACCTCGGCCTGCTCGACACGAAGGCGTCGCTCGTGCTCGCCTACACGACGTTCGCCCTGCCGTTCTGCGTCTGGATGCTGAAGGGGTACTTCGACACGATCCCGTTCTCGCTCGAGGAGGCCGGCCGCATCGACGGCCTCACCCCGTTCGGGACGTTCTGGCGGATCGTGATCCCGCTGAGCCTCCCCGGGATCGCGGTGACGGCATTTTTCATGTTCATCACCGCCTGGAACGAGATCCTCTTCGCCAACGTCTTCCTGACCGAGAACCTGAGCTACACGCTGCCCATCGGCCTGCGTACGTACGTCTTCCAGTTCGAGCAGCAGTACGGCTGGCTGACGGCCGGTGCCGTAATCGTGACGATTCCCGCCATGATCGTGTTCCTGTTCGCCCAGCGCTACCTGGTGAGCGGACTGACACGCGGTGGGGTGAAAGGGTGATCACGCATGAAGCGTCTGCTCGCCGCAGCCGTACTCGCAGTCCTTCTCGTCCTCAGCCCCTCCGCGCCGGCGTCGCACACGCCCGAGCCGACGGCGGTCACGATCGCAGGCTCGCTCCAGTCCGAGCTCGGCTGCCCCGGCGACTGGCAGCCCGAGTGCGTCGCCACGCAGCTCACCTATGACGCGAGCGACACCGTCTGGCAAGGATCGCTTGCGGTCCCGGCCGGCAGCTGGGAGTACAAGGCGCCGCTGAACGGCGGCTGGACCGAGAACTACGGCCAGAACGCGACCCAGGATGGCCAGAACATCCCGCTGAACCTGGGCGCGGGCGCGACGGTCAAGTTCTTCTACGACCACGAGACGCACTGGATCACGAGCAACCGCAACGCGGTGATCGCGAGCGTGCCCGGCTCGTTCCAGTCCGAGCTCGGCTGCCCGGGCGACTGGCAGCCCGACTGCCTGCGCTCGTGGCTCCAGGATTCGGACGGCGACGGCACCTACGCGTTCACGACGACGTCATTGCCCGCCGGGGACTACGAGGCGAAGGTCGCGCACAACGAGAGCTGGGACGAGAACTACGGCGTCGGCGGCGTCGCCAACGGCCCGAACTTCGCCTTCAGCGTCCCGGACGCGGACGTCCCGATCACGTTCTCGTACGATCCCGTCACGCACGTCCTGACGATCTCGGTCGAGGCCGAAGGCGGGCCGGAGCCGGGCGACGAGGAACTGGTGCGGCCGAGCCTGCGAGGCGAGACCGACGAGGTCTTCTACTTCGTCCTCCCCGACCGCTTCGCGAACGGGTCGACGGCGAACGACACGGGCGGCCTGTCCGGCGGACGCCTGTCGAGCGGCTTCGACCCAACCGACAAGGGCTTCTACCACGGCGGCGACATGCGCGGGCTGATCGACCGTCTCGACTACCTCGAGGGCATGGGCGTCAACGCGATCTGGATGGCGCCGCTGTTCAAGAACCGGCCCGTGCAGGGCACGGGCGCGGACGCGTCGGCCGGCTACCACGGCTACTGGATCACCGACTTCACCCAGCTCGATCCTCACTTCGGCACGAACGCGGAGTTGCGCGAGCTCGTCGACGGCGCGCACGCGCGCGGGATCAAGGTCTTCTTCGACGTGATCACGAACCACACCGCCGACGTGATCGACTACGCCGAGGGCACCTACGACTACGTCTCGAAGGCGGAGGAGCCCTACTGGGATGCCGACGGGGCTCGAGTTCGACGACGCCGACTACGCCGGCTCGGACGACTTCCCGGCCCTGAACCTGCAGAGCTTCCCGTACTCGCCCGTCTTCCCGACGGCGGCGGACGCGACCGTGAAGGTGCCCGCCTGGCTGAACGACCGCACGATGTATCACAACCGCGGCAACTCGACCTTCGTGGGCGAGAACGCGCTCTACGGCGACTTCTTCGGTCTCGACGACCTCTTCACGGAGCGGCCCGAGGTCGTCGAGGGGATGATCGACATCTTCTCGGACTGGGTCACCGACGTCGGCATCGACGGCTACCGGATCGACACCGTCAAGCACGTCAACGACGAGTTCTGGCAGGAGTGGGCGCCCGCGCTCGTCCAGCACGCCGCGAGCGAGGGGATCGACGACTTCTTCATGTTCGGCGAGGTCTTCGACTCGAATCCCGCCTTCACGTCGCACTACACGAAGGACGCGAAGCTCCAGGCCGTGCTCGACTTCCCCTTCCAGAGCAGGGCCCGCTCGTTCGCGTCCGGCTCCTCGACGACGGGGTTGGAGGCGCTGTTCGCGGACGACGACCTCTACACGGACGCCGACTCGAACGCCTACAGCCTGCCGACCTTCCTCGGCAACCACGACATGGGCCGGATCGGCAACTTCCTCCGCACCGACAATCCCGGAGCCACGGACGCCGAGCTGCTCGCCCGCGACGCGCTCGCGCACGCGCTGATGTACCTCTCCCGCGGCCTGCCGGTCGTCTACTACGGCGACGAGCAGGGCTTCACCGGCGACGGCGGCGACAAGGACGCGCGCCAGGACATGTTCCCGAGCCAAGTCGGCTCGTACAACGACGACGACCTGATCGGGACGGACGCGACCACGGCCGACTCGAACTTCGACCCGACGCACCCGCTCTACCAGGCGCTCGGCGACCTCGCCGAGCTGCGGGCCGACCATCGCGCGCTGCGCGAGGGCGCCCAGATCCACCGGTACGCGGCAGCGGCGCCGGGCGTCTATGCGTTCTCCCGGATCCTGCACGACGAGCAGGTCGAGTACGTCGTCGCGCTCAACAACACGGAGACGCCGCAGTCGGTGCAGGTGCAGACGTACTCGAGCGGGATGGGCTTCACGTCCGTCTTCGGCGGCGGTGCGGCGGCGACGACCGACGCCTCGGGCCGGCTGTCGCTGACGGTGCCGGCGCTCTCCGCCGTCGTCTACCAGGCGGCCGCGGCGCTCGCGCCGAGCACGCGTAACCCGATCGTGACGCTGACGGAGCCCGCCGAGGGCGCCGAGGTCGTCGGCAACGTCGAGCTCGAGGCCGTCCTCGACCGGGCGCAGCTCGCGGAGGTCACGTTCGCGCTCAAGGCGGGCGCGGCGACCGAGTGGACTGTGCTCGGCACCGACGACAACCCGCCCTACCGGATCTTCCACGACGTCTCCGGGCTCGCGGCGGGCACGCCCCTCCAGATCAAGGCGATCGCGCGCGACCGCTCCGGCAACCTCGACTCCGACACGGCGACGGCGGTCGTCGGCGAGGTCGAGCCGCCGCAGCCGGGCGCCGCCCGCGACTACGCCGTTGTCCACTACCAGCGGCCCGACGGCGCCTATGACGGCTGGGGCGTCCACGTGTGGGGCGACGTGAACGAGCCCGACGTGACCTGGGCGACGCCGAAGCCGCTCGACGGCGAAGACGAGTTCGGCCGCTTCGCCTGGGTGAAGCTCGCACCGAACGCCTCCCAGGTCGGCTTCATCGTCCACCAGGGCGACACGAAGGACCCGGACGGCAGCCCGGATCGCTTCTTCAACCCGCAGCAGACGCCGGAGATCTGGCTGAAGTCGGGCGACGCGACCGTCTACGCGTCGCGGGCGGCGGCTCAGGGCTACGTCGAGCTGCGCTACCACCGTCCCGACGGCGTCTATACCGGCTGGGGCCTCCACCTCTGGGGCGACGCGATCGACCCAGCCGAGGCGACCGAGTGGGCGGCGCCGAAGCTGCCCGACCGGATCGACGACTACGGCGCCCACTGGCTCGTGCGGATCCAGGACGCCACGAAAGGCGTCAACTTCATCGTCCACAAGGGCGACGAGAAGGACACGGCCGAGGACCGGAGCTTCCTGCCGAACCAGCAACCGTCCGTCTGGCTGCAGTCGGGCGACTCGACCGTCTACGGCACGCGCGGCGACGCCGAGGACTTCGCGCTGATCCACTACCACCGCGACGACGGCGACTACGGCGACGCGACCTCGCCCGACTTCAACGACTTCTGGGGCCTCCACGTCTGGGATGGCTCGGCGGAGACGGGCGTCACCTGGCAGAACCCGGTGCGGCCGATCGCTCGTGACGGCTTCGGGCTCGTCTTCAAGGTGCGGCTCGTGGACGGCGCGGCGCAGCTCGCCTACATCGTCCACCGCGGCGACACGAAGGATCCGGGGCCGGATCAGTTCCTCGATCTGAACGCGCTCGGGCACGAGGTCTGGATCCTGTCCGGCTACGTCGACGCCGACAACAACACGAAGTACCTGCTGCCGATGATCGGGGGCCCGGGCATCGACGCGGACCTGGACAAGGCGAAGGCGCACTGGCTGACCCGCGACACGCTCGTCTGGAACGCGGAGCCGGTGGCCGGGGGCACGTACCACCTCAGCTTCTCCCCGACCGGCGGCCTCGTCGCCGGGCCCGAAGGCGTCACCGGCGGCGAGTCGATCCGCCTCTACCGGGCGAGAGACCTCTCCGACGAGTTGAAGGCGAAGTGGCCGCACCTGGCCGGCTACAACGCGTTCCGGATCAAGGAGCCCGACCTCGGCCGCGTGCCGGAGGCGCTGCGCGGACAGCTGGCGGTGTGGTCGGCGGACGAGAACGGATTCCTCCGCGGCGCGACCGGCGTCCAGATACCGGGCGTCCTCGACGACCTCTACGCCAACGACGCCGACCTCGGCGCCAGCTTCACCGGACGCACGCCGACGCTCCGCCTCTGGGCGCCGACGGCGCAGAACGTGACGCTGCGGCTCGGCACGGCTTCGTTGCCGATGACCCGCGACGCGGCGACCGGTGTCTGGAGCGTCACCGGGACGCCGGCCTGGTACGGCCAGGAGTACGCCTACGAGGTCACGGTCTACGCGCCGTCCACGGGTCAGGTCGAGACGAACCTCGTCACCGATCCGTACGCCGTCGCCCTGACGACGAACTCCTCGCGGAGCGTCATCGTCGACCTCTCCGACACGGCCCTCGCGCCGGCCGGATGGGGCAGCGTGGCCAAGCCGCCGCTGCGGGCGCCCGAGGACATCGCGCTCTACGAGCTCCACATTCGCGACTTCTCGGCCAACGACACAACCGTGCCGGCGGCGCAGCGCGGCACGTACCTGGCGTTCACCCAGGCGGCCTCCAACGGCATGCGTCACCTGAGCGCGCTCGCGATCGCGGGGCTGACGCACGTGCATCTGCTGCCGGCGTTCGACATCGCCACGATCGACGAGATTCGCGCGAACCACCAGCAGCCGGCCTGCAACCTCGCCTCGTTCCCGCCCGCGTCGACGGAGCAGCAGGCGTGCGTCATGGCAGTCGCCGAGACCGACGGCTTCAACTGGGGCTACGACCCGTGGCACTACACGGTGCCGGAGGGGAGCTACGCGACCGACCCGAACGGCCCGCCGCGGACGGTGCAGTTCCGCCAGATGGTGAAGGCGCTGAACGAGACCGGCCTCCGCGTCGTGATGGATGTCGTCTACAACCACACCAACGCGTCCGGCCAGGCGGCGAAGTCGGTGCTCGACCGGGTCGTCCCCGGCTACTACCACCGGCTCAACGCCGAGGGTGCGGTCGAGACCTCGACCTGCTGCCAGAACACGGCGACCGAGCACGCGATGATGGAGAAGCTGATGGTCGACTCGGTCGTGACCTGGGCGAAGCAGTACAAGGTCGACGGCTTCCGCTTCGACCTGATGGGCCACCACTCGAAGGCGAACATGCTCGCCGTCCGGGATGCCCTCGACGAGCTGACCCCGACCCGTGACGGTGTCGACGGCAGCAAGATCTACCTCTACGGGGAGGGCTGGAACTTCGGCGAGGTCGCGAACGGCGCCCGCTTCGAGCAGGCGACGCAGGCGAACATGGCCGGCACCGGCATCGGCACGTTCAACGACCGGCTCCGCGACGCGGTCCGCGGCGGCGGCCCCTTCGACGGCGATCCGGGGATCCAGGGCTTCGGGAGCGGGCTCTCCTACGACCCGAACGGGAACCCGATCAACGGCACACCCGCGGAGCAGCGGGCGAAGCTGCTGCTGCACCAGGACCAGATCAAGGTCGGCCTGACGGGGAACCTCGAGGACTTCCGCTTCGTCGACCGCACCGGCGCCCTCGTCACGGGCGCGCAGGTGGACTACAACGGCTCTCCCGCGGGCTACAACGACGACCCCGAGGAGGCGATCACCTACGTCGAGGCGCACGACAACGAGACGCTCTTCGACGCGTACGCAGCGAAGCTGCCGGTGACGACGACGAAGGCGCAGCGGGCACGGGCGCAGATCGTCGCGCTCTCGACCGCCGCCTTCGGCCAGGGCGTGCCGTTCTTCCACGCCGGCACGGACATCCTCCGCTCGAAGTCGATGGACAAGAACTCCTTCAACTCGGGCGACTGGTTCAACCGCCTCTTCTGGGACCTCTCCGACAACGGCTTCGGTGCCGGCCTGCCGCCGGCGCCGGACAACGGCTCTCGCTACCCGTTCCTCGAGCCGCTGCTCGGGAACGCCGCGATCAAGCCGACGCCGACGGAGATCGAGTGGACGGCGAAGCGCTTCCGCGAGCTGCTGGAGATCCGGCGCAGCTCGCGCCTGTTCCGGATCGGCGACGCGGCGGAGATCGAGCGCCGCCTGACGTTCTCGAACGGCGGGCCGACGCAGACCGGCGGGCTGATCGTGATGGCGCTGTCCGACGAGGTCGCACCCGACCTCGACCCGGCCGCCGAGTCGATCGTGGTGCTCTTCAACGCGACGCCCGAGACGAGGACGTGGAGCGACGCCGCGCTGCGCGGGCGCCAGTACAAGCTCCACAAGACGCAGCGGACCTCCGACGACGAGCTGACGACGACGGCGCAGTTCGTGTCGGGCCAGGGCCGCTTCCGGATCCCGCCGCGGACGACGGCGGTCTTCGTCGAGGACTGACGAAGGAGGGGCGGGGGCCGGCCGGCCCCCGCCCGCTTCTCGAGGTGTCAGAGACGAGTCTGACACCGTGGCAGAGAGGGGTCTGACACGCTCTCGCTCGTGCTCGTCCCCCTTCCGCAGCCGTACGACTTCGAGGTCTCGACGGCCCGCTTCGACGTCTACGGGCTCGATCGCGCCACCGTCTGGCGCGAGGGCGGGATCCACCGCGTCCTCGACGGGCGCGAGGTGCGGATCGAGGCGGCGCCCGGCGGCGTCGACGTGTCGCCGCACGACGAGGCGATCGAGTCGCTCGTCCTGCGCTTCCTCGGGCTCCCGTTCGATCTCGACGGCTTCGCGACGTGGGCGGCGGGCGAGCCGCCGCTCGCTCGTCTGGCGGCCGCGCTCGCCGGTTTCCGCCCGACGCTGCAGGTGAGCCCGTTCGAGGCGCTCGTCACCTCGATCACGGCGCAGCAGGTCTCGCTCCAGTCGGCAGCGGCGATCCGGAGCAGGTTCATCGAGCGCTACGGCGTCGCCCACGAGCACGCGCACGAATTCCCGACTCGCGAGCGCGTCGCGCAGGCGACGGAAGCAGAGCTCTTCGCAGTCGGCTTCTCGAACCGGAAGGCCGAGTACGTGATCGGGCTCGCGCGGAGCGACCTCGATCTCGACGAGCTGGCGGCGCTGCCGGACGAGGAGGTGACGGCTCGGCTCGTCTCGCTCCGCGGGCTCGGCGAGTGGACGGCAGACTGGTTCCTCGCGCGACATCTCGCGCGGCCGCACGCGTGGCCCGCAGGCGACTTGGGACTGCGGAAGGCGGTCGCCGCGTTCTATGGTGACGTCCCCGACCTGCGAGCCTTCGGGCAGCGCTTCCACCCCTACGAGAACCTCAGCGCCCACTACCTTCTGACCGGACTCCGCCTCTTCCCGCCCGCATGAACATCCGCCACGCGACCGCAGACGACTTCGACGCGCTGAGGGCGCTCTGGGAGCAGTGGCAGGCCGAGAGCCCGCCGCCGCCGCCGTGGGCCGACGTCAGCTGGGAGGCGAACCGACCGGAGTTCGAGCAGGCGCTCGACGCGAACGCGCTCTTCCTCGCCGAGGCGGACGGGCAGCCCGTCGGTCTCGTGACGGCGTGGCTCGAGGATCACTTCGCCCGGATCGGCGACCTCTACGTCCGCGGGGCGGCTCGACGACAGGGAACCGGTCATGCCCTCGTCGAGACCGTGATCGAGAATCTGCGCGCCCGCGGTGCGACCCACCTCTTCGTGAACGCGAATCCGGCCGCGCTCGACTTCTACGAGCGGCTCGGCTTCCGCGAGGAGTCGCGCAACCTCGTGCTGCCGCTCGAGGTGCGCGAGGTCGGCACCGGCCCGTCCTTCGGCTCGATCCACGTGCAGACCGACGACCTCACGAGCGTCGAGCGGGCAGTGGCGCAGTTCGTCCCTCGGCTGCCGGGAGGCTCGCGCGGCAGCGAGGTGACGCAGCCGCGCAACGGCTGGATCACCGTCTACGACGAGGCGTGCGACCGCGACCCGGCCGCGCTCCGGCGGCTGGCGAAGGAGCTGTCCGAGCGGATGGGCGCCGTCGTGACCGCGATCGGCGTCGAGCACGAGCAGGTCGTCCGCTTCGTCCTCCACGAGGCAGGCCGAGTCGTCGACGAGTATCTCTCCGTCCCCGAGCACTACGGGCCGCTGCCGCCCGGCGACGCGATCGCGCTCGCGGCGAACCCGCGCGTGGTCGCGCGGCTCACCGGCGCCGACCCTGCCGCCGTCCGCGCAGCGGCCCGCACCGCTGCCTCGCCGGCCGAGCTGCCGCCGGCGCAGGAGCTGCTCGAGTCGATCGCGGCCGCGATCGGGCTCGAAGGCGCCGAGCGGGGGTGGGAAGGATGATCACGCTCTACGACGCCGCGCGCTGCCCCTACTGCGCCCGGGTCCGGATCGTCCTGGCCGAGAAGGGGATTCCGTACGAGACCGTCGAGATCGATCTCGCCGACCGGCCCTCGTGGTTGTACGAGATGAACCCGGTCGGCAAGGTGCCCGTGCTCGACGAGGACGGCTGGATCCTGCCCGAGTCGGCCGTGATCGACGAGTTCCTGAACGATCGCTATCCCGACCCCCCGCTGTGGCCGGACGACCCCGGCGAGCGCGCGGTGGCGCGGCTGCTCGTCTTTCGCTTCGACGACTTCTCCAAGCCCTACTACGCGCTGCGGCGCGGGGAGGAAGGCGCGCGCGCCCGCTTCGAGGAGGAGCTCGTGTTCCTCGATGGCCTGCTCGACGGAGCACCCTGGCTGAGCGGCCGCGCCTTCGGCCTCGCCGACGTCGCGTTCCTGCCGTGGCTCTTGCGCGCACGCGACCTGCTCGGCATCCCGCTCGAGCCGTGGCCGGCGCTCGCCGACTGGGTCGAGCGGTCATGCCTGCGTCCGTCGGTCGCGGCCGAGCAGCTGCTGGTCGCGGCGCTGTGACGGTCGTCTTTCTCCACGCCTTCCCGCTCGACGAGCGGATGTGGAACGTGCGAAGCTCCGCGGCTCTACGGCCTCGGTCGCACGATGGACGAGTGGGCCGACGCGGTGCTCGAGTCGTTCTCCGGCCGGCTGATCCTCGTCGGCGCCTCGATGGGCGGTTACGCGGCGCTGGCGGCCGCGCGGCGCGCCCCGGAGCGCCTGGCCGGACTGCTGCTCGTGGGCTCCCGGCCGGAGGCGGATACCCCCGAGCGCTACGCAAAGCGCGCCGAGACGATCGCGATCGCCCGGGAGCGCGGCGCCGAGGGGATCTGGGAGGCGATGCACACGACGCTCTTCACGGACGACAGCGATCCGGACGTCGTTGCGGGGGCGCGGACGCTCGCGCTCGACCGCACCGAGGAGGAGCTGGTGACCGGGCTCGAGGCGATCCGCGACCGGCCCGACTCGACCGACGCTTACCGCGCGCTCGGCGATCGGGCACTCACCGTCGTCGGCGACCACGATCCGTTCGTCCCCGTCGAGGACGCGAGGCGATTCGAGCCGGACGCGGTCGTGCTCTCGGCCTGCGGCCACCTGCCGAGCCTCGAGCGTTCGGACGACTTCCGCGAGATCCTCGACGACGTCGTCGCGCGATGGACGTAGAGAAGGCCGAGGTCGTCGACCGGCTGGGGAAGGAAGGGTTTGTCGTCCTCGATGTGCGCAGCACCGCCGAGTTCAGCGGCGAGACGACCGCTCCATGCGATCCGCGTCCCGGCCGGATCCCCGGGGCGGAGCATTTCGACCTGCAGCTTCTGCTCGCGCTGACGCCCGACGGGATCCGAGAGCGGCTTGGACCGCCGGAGGACGTCGAGCTCGTCACGTACTGCCACTCGGGCTCGCGCTCCGAGCTCGCGGCGCAGATCCTCTCCTCGCTCGGTTACCGGGCCGCGAACTACCGCGGCTCGTGGCACGAGTGGTCGCGCGACGAGTCGCTGGCGGCCGAAACGGGTTAGACGGCGGCGAGGAAGGCCGTGCAGAGCCCGCGGCCGAGCTCGTTCCAGCCCGCGATCCGCTCGCGGGTCTCGGCACGCAGCGCGGCCGGATCGGCGACGTCGTCGGGATCCTCCGCGAGCCACGACTCGACCTGCTCCTCCCGCACCTCCGGGTGAAACTGGACGCCCCAGGCCCGACCGAGCCGGTACGCCTGCAGGCAGACCTCGCTGCGGGCGAGCTCGACGGCACCGGCGGGCAAGTTCGTGCGTGTAGTGGTGCCACTGGAAGGCGTCGAACCGGGGCGGCAGCGCCGACGCGACCGGATCCGACGCGTCTGCCGTCACTTCGACCGGGAGCCACCCGACCTCGGGCTCGTCCGACCGGAAGACGCGTGCTCCGGCCGCCCGGGCGATCAGCTGGGAGCCGAGGCAGACGCCGAGCATCGGTGTGCCGTGCTCGAGTTGCCGCTCGAGGTAGCGGAGCTCGGGCCGGAGCCAGCCGTGGCGCTCTTCCTCGTCGGGGTGCATCGCGCCGCCGAGGACGACGATCGCGTCGGCCCGGCGGTTGTCGAGCGCTCCTGCGGTCGGGAGTTGGTGCTCGACGAGCTCGTGGCCGGCGGCCTGGACGGCGTCCTCGAAGACGCCGGGTCCGACGCTCGGGCCGTGCGTGATCGCGAGCACACGCACGGCCCGAGTCGTCCTTCTACCTCTTCCGCGCCGGAATCACGACGCGAACGGTGCCGCTGCGCACGGCGACGGGGGCGCGCGTGGCGTTGAGGCACGGGACGCCGAACGTCGGTGTGCAGGGGACCGTGCCGGCAGAGACGGTCGCCCGGGCTTGCAGGACGACGACCTGGCGGCTAGCTGTCTGGCGGACGAGCAGCGTGCCGCGGAAGCCGTCGGGCGTCTTTACGAGGGGCACCGACGGGCTCAGCCCGGCGACGGTCTTCCCACGATAGAGCCGGATCGTCGACGCGGCACCCGCGGGCAGCTGCGCGGTACCGCTCAGGTTGAGCCTCGTGAAGCCCTTCGAAGTCCTCAGCGTCGGCCTGTTCAGCCTGAGCGTGCGCGGGAACGCGATTACGGACTGCACCTCGACTGAGCCGGCGGCGTTCGGGCGGCCGGTGTTCGGCGTGTACGGGGTTCCGAGCACACGCCAGCGCGGCTGGCCGGTGCCGGGGCTCGTGAAGATGCCGTTGACCCTGAAGTCGACCTGCGTCAGCTTGAAGCCGAACGTGGCGCGGCCGGGGGTACCGGTCGGGAGATCCGGCGGCGGCAGACAGGCCTGGATCGAGGCCGAGGCGAATGTGCTTGCGCTCGCGCCGGCGGCAGGCGAGTCGACGAAGACGGGCACCTCGAGTGTCTGCCCGGCCGCCTGCAGGATCAGGACCCAGAACGCGGTGTGCGCCGGAGTGCCGGTGCATTGCGTTGCTGCGGCCGCCAGCGGCGTCGGCGTACTACCGGGCGCCGAGGTGAAGGTGCCGTTCGCGGCGCGGGCCTGGACGGTGCCGGTGAGCGGCAGCAGCGCGCCGCCGAGGTCGGCCGCCGTGCCCTGCGCGGTGACGGTGCCGAGCGTCGTGCCGGCCGCCGCGGTCAGCGACGCCGAGTACGCGGTCGGCGCGTAGAACGTCAGTTTCGCGGTCGGGTCGTCAGACCCGCTGACCGTGTAGCGGATCGTGACGGAGCTGCGGTCGTCCGTCACCCGGAGCGACGGCGACGTGTAGGCCGCGAGCGCTGTGCCCGTGCTCGAGAGCGCGAATGCGCCCACGAGGCCGAGCAGAAGCATGCGGATGGTCTTGCTCATCAGTGAGTTCCCCCAAGTCGGTGTGTGGCGGTGCGGAAGCAAATTACCCGCGCGCGTCCAGGAGCGAACTCGACTTCACCCACTGGCGGTTGTCGTAGCGGTAGAGGTAGACCCGATCGAGCGGGAAATAGCGTGTTCTCGTGGTCTTGAGCGCGATTCCCGGAAGCAGGAAGGGGTTGTTCGCGAGGTTAAGATTCTGTGCGGCCCGGAGCAGGCCCGCCCGCGTGGGGGTCTTCCCCGACCGCTTCAAGGTCTCGACCATCGTCCACGCGACGGTCATCCCGTACCAGTTGTAGACGTCGCTCGGCTTCCCGCGCGGGTGGTAGCGCTTCATGACCGTGCGGTAGAGCGCGACGGCGGGATCCTTCCGCCAGATCGGGTCGTTCGGGTTCTTCACGAACGCGACCGAGAGCGCGCCCTTCGTCAACTCGGGCGCGTTCAGCCGGGCGATCGCCATGATGTTCGGCTCGATCGAGATCGACGCGACATAGACCCGCGGCTTCCAGCCGAGCCGGTTCGCGGCGGCGAACGCCTGAATCGCGAACTTCGGCGTCGCGAACAGCATCAGCGTGTCGGCGCCGGTGCTCCTCAGCTGGGTGACCTGGGCGGAGACGTCTGCGTCGGTGAGCTCGTAGCTCTGCTTGCCGATCACTTGCGGGCCCTTGCCGCGGATCCAGCGCTCGAGTCCCTTCGTCATGTCGGTGCCGAGCGGCGTCTGCTCGTAGAGGACGGCGATCTTCGCGCCCTTGCGGGTCGAGGCGAGATGGCGGCCGTAGACGGCACCCTCGCCGACGTAGCTCTGGAGGAAGCCCATCGTCCACGGGTACCGCGCCGGCTGCGACGAAGCCTGCGAGCCGTCGCCGACGAAGAGCTGCGGCACGCGGCGCTGGTTCAGGTACGGCTGGATCGCGGCGTTGTTCGCGGTGCCGACCGAGTTGAAGACCGCGAAGACCTTGTCCTGCTCGACGAGCTTCCGGGTCAGCTGGACGGTCTGCACCGAGTCGTAGCCGTCGTCGTAGTAGCGGTACTCGATCTTCCGTCCGTTGACCCCGCCCTTCGAGTTGACGTAGTCGAAGTACGCCTTCGCGCCTGGGCCGACCGAGCCGAACGCGGCCGCTTCGCCGGAGAGCGGGACGGTGCCGCCGATCAGGATCCGCTTCGCGCTGATCCCGGGGTCGGCGGTCGTCGCTGCGCCCGCGGTCGAGGCGAGCAGGAGCGCGAGCAGCAAGGCCGCACGCCTCATCGCGAGATCGGCGTGGCCAGCGTCGAGAGCTTCAGCGTCACCGGGCCGATCGTGGCGGCGCCGGCGCCCGCAAAGCCGAGGTAGGCGATCTGCCCGGCCGGCGATGCCGCACCGACCGTGACGCGCAGCCGCGTCCCCTTCGGGACGTAGACGCAGTAGTTCGCCAGCGTGACCTCGTTGACGCCGATCTTGGGCTTCAGACCTCCGTGGGCGACGACCTTCGAACCCGCCATCACGGTGACAACGAGCCGTTGATAGCGCGTCAGCTTCGACACCGTGACGGTCGCGGTCCCGCCGCCCCAGCTCTCGATTGCGGCCTTGAGCGGCGCCGTGCGTCGCATCGCGATCCCGGACCCAGTCAGGGTTGTCCTGCCACGGAGCACGAAGTCCTGACGCTTCGTCCCGGGCAGCCTGGTCAAGGACGTCCGCTTGCCGCTTTGGGCGGCGATCGTCACCCCCGCGGCGCGCGGCGTCCCGCCACTGGCGACGCCCCTGAGGTGCGTGTCGAAGAAGGCGCGTCCCTCGGAAAGCACGAAGCCGATGTCGGGGCCGGGGAACGTGGACGGGCTGTGACCGAAGTTGCCGACATAGAGCCGCTTCGGGCCGGCGAGACGCGCGTAGGCGCGCGTCGCCTGCGAGATGTCGAAGGCGAAGTCGGTGCGGCCCTGGAAGAGGTACATCGGTGTCCGGATCGACCCGGCACGGGAGAGCGAGGAGCGGTCCTGGGTCAGCCGGCGAATCGCCTGCTGGTTCGTGCTCTGTACGGCGGCGTCGCGCAGGCCCGCGATCAGCGGCGAGCGCGCTGCGACTGAGGCAGCGAACCCGGCGACGATTCCCGAGCGCGCCAGACTCTGCGGCCAGAGCGCGTCGTAGAGTGACGTCCAGGTTTCGACGACCTCTGCTGCGGCGAAGGGAACGCCGGCAGCGAGCGCATTCCAGATCTGGCCGCCGCCGTAGGAGATGCCCCAAGCGCCGATCTTCGAGTCGTTGACGTCGCCGCGGGCCGCAAATGCGTTTCGGATCGTGCGAAGATCGGCGACCTCGCGCGGACCTGCGAGCGTGATCTCGCCTCCCGAAGCGGCATGGCCGCGCGCGTCGTAGGCGAGGACCGCGTACCCCGCCGTGGCGAAGCTCGCGGAGATTGCATCGACCGAGCCACGATTCCCCGCGAGCCCGTGCAGGACGACGACGCCCGGCCGACCTCCGGCGGGGACCGCCCCGTCGGGCGTGTAGAGCGTCGTCGCGATCGAGACGCCGTCGTCCATCGTCAGCGTGCCGTCCGTCTTCGTGAAAGCGGACGCGGGCGAGGCGACGGCGAGCGCGACGAGGGTGACGAGCAGCAGGCGGAGCACGCTGGGACGGTAGCCGACACCCTGTCTCCCTACAATCCCGCAGATGGACGAGCGGCCGATCGGCGTGTTCGACTCGGGCGTCGGCGGCCTGACGGTGCTGCACGAGTGCCTGGTGACCCTGCCGCACGAGGACTTCCTCTACCTCGGCGACGGCGCGCGGCTCCCGTACGGGCCGCGGCCGCTCGACGAGCTGCGCCGCTTCGCCCGCGAGATCGGCTCGTTCCTCGAGGCGCGCGGCGTGAAGCTCGTCGTCGTCGCCTGCAACTCCGCGACCGCGGCGGCGCTGCCCGAGCTCCAGACCGAATTGCGCGTCCCCGTCGTCGGCGTGATCGCGCCCGAGGCACACGCCGCCGTGCAGGCGACGCGCAACCGCCGGATCGGGCTGCTCGCGACGCAGGCGACGGTCTCGAGCGGCCGCTACGAGGAGCTCGTCCACGCGCTCGATGCCGGCACCAGCGTGCTCTCGGTCGCCTGCCCGCGGCTCGTGCCGCTGATCGAGGGTGACGACCCGTTCGCCGAGGAGACCTCGGCGGCCGTGCGCGAGTACGCGGCGCCGCTGAAGCAGGCGGGCGTCGACACGGTCATCCTCGGTTGCACCCACTACCCGTTGATCCGGCCGATCCTGCAGCGTGTGTTCGGCCGGGACGTCACGCTCGTCTTTTCCGCGGACGAAACGGCGCGCGAGGTCGCCGAGACGCTTCAGCGAAAGCGGATCGAGAACGACCCGGCGCGCGAGGGCGCCTACAGCTTCCTGACGACCGGCGACACGGCGGCGTTCCGGGAAATGGGCCGGCGCTTCCTGCAGCTCCCGATCGACGAGGTCGAGCACGTCGAGATCGCCGCGCTCGAGGCGGCCGCGGCGTGAGCAGGGCGGACGGCCGCAGAGACGACCAGCTGCGTCCGCTCGACCTGATCACGGACTTCGTCGAGCTCGCGCACGGCTCCGTCCTCTACTCACAGGGAAAGACGCGCGTCCTCTGCACCGCGATGGTCGAGGACGGCGTGCCGCGGTGGCTCTACCGCTCCGGCCGCGGCTGGATGACC
Organism: uncultured Gaiellaceae bacterium; assembly: GCA_963784895.1. GTDB lineage: Bacteria > Actinomycetota > Thermoleophilia > Gaiellales > Gaiellaceae > Gaiellasilicea. The sequence goes on from CAWATM010000013.1 coordinate 79,255, forward strand.
GCCGAGTACTCGCTGCTGCCGGCCTCGACCGGCGAGCGGGTCGCGCGCGAAGCGGCGAAGGGGAAGCAGGGCGGCCGCACCGTCGAGATCCAGCGGCTGATCGGGCGTGCGCTTCGCTCCGTCTGCGACTTCCAAGCGCTCGGCGAGCGGACTCTGTGGCTCGACTGCGACGTGATCCAGGCCGACGGCGGTACGCGGTGCGCCGCGATCTCCGGCGCCTACGTCGCAGCGCGGCGCGCGCTCGACCGCTTCGGCCTCTCGAAGGCGCTGACCGGCCAGATCGCGGCCGTCTCCGTCGGCGTCGTCGACGGGCGGCCGCTGCTCGATCTCGACTACTCGGAGGATTCGAGCGCCGAGACGGACATGAACGTCGTCATGACCGCCGACGGCCGCCTCGTCGAGGTGCAGGCGACGGCGGAGCGCGAGCCGTTCACGCGCGACGAGCTCGACTCGCTGATCGACCTCGGCGCCGCCGGGATCGAGCGGATCATGACTGCGCAGCTCGAGGCCGTGGAACGCGATGGCGCCTGACCTCGAGCTCTGGGAGGGCCTGCTTCGCCTTGTCGTGGCGGCGCTGCTCGCCGGCGTGATCGGCGTCGAGCGGGAGCTGCGGGAGCAGGAGGCCGGCCTGCGGACGCACATGCTCGTCTGCGTCGGCGCGACCATGTTCATGCTCGTCGGCGTCTACGGCTGGTCCGACTACGAACTCGGCAACGACATCGGCGTGGTCGTCGACCCGTCCCGCGTCGCGTCCTACGTCGTCTCCGGGATCGGCTTCCTCGGCGCCGGGGCGATCATCAGGCACGGGATCAACGTCCGCGGGCTGACGACAGCGGCGTCCCTCTGGGTGGTCGCCGCGATCGGCGTCTCGGTCGGCGCCGGCATGTACGCCTTCGCCGTGGCGACGACCGCGCTCGTGATCCTCGCGCTCTGGCCGCTCTCGCAGGTGAAGCGGCTGCTCGCGGGCAAGGCCGAGGAGTCGCGCCGGCTCGCGGTCACGCTCGAGCCCGCCACGAGCGTCGTCTCGGCCCTCGCCACGATCGAGGAGAGCGGCTACGCGATGGAGTCGCTCGAGATCGGCGAGGAGGAGGACGCCCGGCGGCTCGACGTCGTCATCAAGACCGCCGCAGAGGCAAGCCTCGCCGACCTGCTCGACGGGTTGGCGGAGCTCGAGGGCGTCCGCTCCGCAACCGTCGCCGAGTGACGCACGCCCGGCTCGCCTCGGGGAACCGGCACAAGCTCGAGGAGCTGCGGGCCGCCCTGACGGGCTGGGAGCTCGAGCTGCTCGAGACCGACCGTGACTATCCAGCTGAGGACGGGGCCACCTACTACGAGAACGCGCGTGTGAAGGCCGCGTTCGGGCGGGATGCAGCGACGGCCGAGGAGTGGGTGCTCGGCGAGGACTCCGGGATCGAGGTGGCCGCTCTCGGCGGCCGGCCCGGGATCGCGTCGGCGCGCTGGGCTGCCGACGGGATCGCGCGGCTGCTCGAGGAGCTCGACGGCGTCGACGACCGCCGCGCCCGCTACGTCTGCGAGCTCGTTGCGCTCGCCGCCGACGGGCACGAGCGGCGCGGCACCGGCATCCTCGAGGGGACGATCGCGACCGAGCGACGCGGCGACGAGGGCTTCGGCTACGACCCGATCTTCGTCCCGCTCGGGGAGACGCGCACCGTTGCGGAGCTCGGAAATGCCTGGAAGCGCGCCCACTCGCACCGTGCCCGCGCCGCCGCCGCGCTGGCCGCCGCCGAGTAACGATCCGTTCCTAGGCCAGCCCCGCGATCTCCTCCTCGTCGCGGCGGCCGTACCACCAGTTCACCTCGGCGCCGAAGACGATCACGTTCGCCATCACGTAGATCCAGACGAGCAGCAACGCCGACGCGCCGAGCGCCTGCACCGCCACGACCTCGCGCGACAGCCGGACGAAGAGCGGCAGGATCTGGAACGTCAGCTGGAGCAGGACCGCAGCGAGTGCCGCACCGAGCCAGACCTCGCGCAGCGTCAGCGCTGCGTTCGTCAGCCGCTCGTAGGCGAGCACGAGGAAGACGAAGACGGAGAGCGTCGAGACGAGCGCCGAGAGGGCGTAGGCGACGACGCCGTTGCCGATCACGCCGCCGGCGAAGCGCTGCAACAGGTCGTAGCCGAAGCCGCCGATCACGAGCCCGGTCGCGAGCACGATGATCGATCCGGCCATGAACAGCGTCGCCAGGTACTTGCCGTGGAGGAAGGGGCGGTTGGGCCGGTCGTAGACGATGTTGAACGCGGACTCGAGCACGCTGAAGAGCGAGAGCGACGTCCAGAGGAGGAAGGAGCCGCCGATGACGCCGAGCGCCGTCGCGTTCTCCCTGATCTCCTCGACCACCTTGACGATGCTCTCGATCGACTGCGAGGGAAAGAGGTGGTCGAGCGCCTCGACGAAATAGCTCGACTCCTCCGCGCGGCCGGTCCAGCCGAGGACCGCGAGCGCGAGGAAGATCAGCGAGACCGAGGAGAGGAGCCCGAAGTAGGCGATCATCGCCGCGAGGTGCGGGCCCCGGTCGGCGAAGAACTTGGCGACGGGTTGCGCGAACGGTCGGTGCACGCCGGGAGTATCGTCTCGCCCGTGGATGTCGCGTCCGCTCTCGCTGACCTGACCGAGATCTCCTCGCAGATCGAGGCTGCCGTCGTCCTCGACGCGAAGGGGGCCGTGCTCGCGTCGACGCTCGCTTCCGAGCACGAGACCGACCGGCTCGCCCGAGCAGGTGTCGGCCTCTACGAGGCGGCGACGTCGCGGTTCGGCTCGACCGGGCGCTCGGTGACGCAGCTGGAGGCTGCTCTCCGCGGCGGCAGCGTCTTCGTCGTGCGCGAGGGCGACGTCGGCATCGCCGCGCGCACGAGCCCCGGCCCCTCGTCCGGGCTCGTCTTCTACGACCTCCGGACCTGCCTGCGCGCTGTCGCCGAGGCACAGCAGCGGAAGCCGAAGCCGCGGCGCCGTGCGGCGAAGAAGAAAACCGAGACAACCGATGCGTAGGAAGAAGGTGATCGGCCTCGCCGGCCTCGTGGGTGGCTCGCTCTATCTGAGGCGCCGCCGCGAAGCCGCACGGGAGCGGGTGCACGTCTACTTCGACGACGGCTCCTCGATCTCGCTGGCCGGTGACTCCCCCGAGGCAGAGCAGCTGCTCGCGCCGGCGCGTCAAGCAGTCTGATGGACGAGCTCGGCGTCAAGCTGCGCGAGCACGCGCTGCTCGAGGGCGACTTCGTGCTCCGCTCCGGGCGACGGTCGAGCTACTACCTCGACAAGTACCGGTTCGAGACGCGGCCGGAGCTGCTCGGCCCGCTCGGAGAGCGGCTCGCCGCCGCCGCGCGCGAGCACGAGCCCGACGCCGTTCGCCTCGCCGGCCCCGCTCTCGGCGCCGTCGCGCTCGCCGCCTCCGCCTCGCTCTCGTCCGGGCTGCCGTTCGTGATCGTCCGCGACACGGCGAAGGAGTACGGCACCGCGAACCGGCTCGAGGGCCCATTCGAAGCGGGGGAGCTCGTCTGCCTGATCGAGGACGTCGTGACCTCGGGCGGTGCCCTCGCGGAGGCGGTTGCAGCCCTGCGCGAGGCCGGGCTGGTCGTCCGCAACGCGATCTGCGTGGTCGACCGGGAGGAGGGCGGCACCGACGAGCTGGCGCGTCTCGGCGTCCGCCTCCGCTCGCTCTACCGGGCCGGAGACCTCGTCGGACACGCTACGACCGCTGAAAATCCGCATGGTTGAGCCACGTAAACGTTGAGGCAGTCCGATTGGGCTGTTAGGGTGGCCGCGGGTTTCCGTACGTCCCACGAACAAAAGGAGTCGCAAGTGACAAAGCAGGAGTTCGTTGACGCGGTCGCGTCCAAGGCTTCTCTCTCCCGCCGCGACGCCAGCGCCGCGGTGGACGCGGTCCTCGACACGGTGACCGACGCGCTCAAGAAGCGCGACACGATCACTTTCACCGGCTTCGGCAAGTTCTCGACGAGCGAGCGCGCTGCGCGCGAGGGCGTCAATCCCCGCAATCCGAGCCAGAAGGTGCAGATCCCGGCGGCGACCGTGCCGAAGTTCTCCGCGGGCAGCCAGCTCAAGGCCGCGGTCAAGGGCGGCTAGGCGGGACCACCTCGCTTCGAGGTCGAGAAGGCCGCGCAGCGTCGCGGCCTTCTCTTTGCGGTTGCGTACGAACATACGTTCGCATAGGCTTTTCGCATGCAACTGTCGTTCGACGCGGCCGACCGGCTCGTGGAGCTCGTCGAGGCGCGCCACGGGCCGGTGGCGGCAGAGGACGCGGCGCAGGTGCTCTATGCGTTGCGGCAGGTCCCGGCCGGGCTGGCGCGCTCGCTCCTCACCGACGTCGTCGAGGGCGACGCGCGGCTCGCCTGGCGCGGCGGGAGCGTCGGCCTCGCGTCGCCGCCCGGTGCGGCGCTCGCGCTGGAGGAAGCGACCTACGTCGTCTTCGACCTCGAGACGACGGGCCTGTCCCCCGGGTCGTCGGCGATCTGCGAGATCGGCGCGGTCCGCGTGCGCAGGCTCGAGCTGGAGGAGCGGTTCGAGACGCTCGTCAACCCGCGGCGGCCGCTGCCGGCGCCGATCGCGGCGCTGACCGGGATCGACCCCGGCGCGCTCCGCGGTGCGCCGCCGGTCGAGCTCGCCGTCCGTCGGTTCCTCGAGTTCGCGGGCGACGCCGTCCTCGTCGCCCACAACGCGCGCTTCGACCTGGGCTTCCTCGACCGTGAGGTCGAGCGGCTGACGGGCCGGCGGGTGGCGTCGCCGGTCGTCGACACGGTCTGGCTCGCTCGGCGGCTGCTCGAAGGGCGCCAGAAGCGGGTCGGCCTGGCGTCGCTCGCCTACTTCTTCGGGACGGCGACGCGGCCGTGCCACCGCGCGCTCGCCGACTCCGAGGCGACGGCGGAGATCTTGCTGTCGCTGATCGGGCTGGCGCAGGAGCGGGGCGCCGAGACGGTGGCGCAGCTCGTCGATCTGTCTGCGCCGCGCGCGCGGCGGCTCGCGGGCAAGCGGTCGCTCGTCGCGGGCGCGCCGCCACAGCCCGGCGTCTACCTCTTCCGCGACCGCAACGACCAGGTGCTCTACGTCGGCCGCGCCCGCGACCTGCGCGCACGGCTGCGCTCGTACTTCCGCACCGAGCGTCAGCGACCCGCCGTCGAGGCGGCGCTCGGTGCTCTCGAACGGGTCGAGTGGCGTGTGCTCGGCTCCGAGCTCGAAGCGGGACTCGAGGAGCTGCGGCTGCTGCGCGAGCTGCGTCCTCCGGCGAACGCGCGCAGCGCGCGTCCGGATCGCTACGTCTATCTCCGTCGCCGCGGCGCGGGCTGGTGCGTCACCGATACGCCAGGCCCGTACGGCCCACTCAAGAGCCGCCGGCGCGCGCAGACGGCGGCGCGCGCTCTCGGCGACTGGGACGGCGAGCCGACGGCCGCGCTGCCGGGGTTGCGGGCGAAGCTGAGACGGCTCGCGGCCGATCTGCGGTTCGAGGACGCCGCGCGGCTGCGCGACCGGATCGCGGCGTTGGAGGAGGTGGCCGCGTCGCTCGCGGAGCTCGACCGGCTGCGGTCGCTCGAGCTCTGCCTCCTCGTCCCGGCGGCCGAGGACGGCTTCCAGCGGCTGTATGTCGTCGCCCACGGCCGCGTCGCGGCGGCACGGACGTTGCTCTCGGGCGCCGCCGGCCGAACCGAGGCCGAGGCGGGTCTCGCCGCCGCCGCCCGAGCCGAGCCGTCGCTCGGCCCGGCTGACGCCGACGAGCTGCTCCTGATCGGCTCGTTCCTGCGCCGGCCACCACCGGAGCTGCGCGTGCTACCTCTCGCGGATCTCCGCTGCGCCGCCTAACCTTGGCCCATGGCCTCCGTCGCCACCGCGACCTTCGCAGACCGGCTTGCGGAGGCGGTCGAGCGGAAGCGCAGCCAGCTCGTCGTCGGACTGGATCCTCGGCTCGATCTGCTGCCGGTCGAGCTGCGCGGCGAGGCCGTGCTCGGACGTGCGGAGGCCGCGAACGCCTATGCCCGCTTCTGCTGCGGGATCGTCGACGCCGTCGCGCCGTACGTGGTCGCCGTCAAGCCACAGGTTGCCTTCTTCGAGGCGCTCGGCGGCGACGGATTCTCGGCGCTCGAGCGCGTCTGCCGCTATGGGCGGTCCGCCGGCCTGCTCGTGATCGCCGACGGCAAGCGTGGCGACATCGGCTCGACCGCGCGCGCGTACGCGAGCGCCTACCTCGAGCCGCACGAGGAGCGGGAGGCGCTCGCAGACGCCCTCACGGTCAACACCTACCTCGGCGGCGACTCCGTCGAGCCGTTCCTGCAGGCATGCCGGCTGCACGGAGCGGGCATCTTCTGCCTCGTGCGCACTTCCAACTCCGGCGCCGGGGACGTGCAGGAGCTGATGCTCTCCGACGGGCGCCGCGTCTGGCAGCACGTGGCCGCGCTCGTCGGTGACTGGGGAGCAGAGCTCACCGGCGAACGGGGCCTCTCGAGCGTCGGCGCGGTCGTCGGCGCGACCGTTCCGCGCGCAGTCGCCGAGGCGCGGAAGCTCCTGCCGCGCGCCGTCCTGCTGTTGCCCGGCGTCGGGGCGCAGGGTGCGAGCCCGGCCGACGTCGCGCGCGCGTTCACGAGCGGTCCCGCCAGCGCACTCGTCACCGCCTCCCGTTCGGTCATCTTCGCCTACCGCGGCAGCACTGAGGATTGGCGCGGTGCGGCGGGCGCCGAGGCGGCGCGTCTTCGTGCCGAGGTCTGGTCGGTCTCGGGCTGGTGATGCGAGGCAAGGCGCGCCTCGCGCGGTTCGCGGCTCCGGCCGCCTTTCTCGCCGCCGCCACCGTCGCGATCCTGCTCGTCCGCTCCGGCCTCGAAAACGGCGACGCGACGCCGCCGCCCGTGAGCACCGCCGCCACGACGGCGCCCGCGACGACGCGGCCGGGCACGACGGGCGGGACGACGACGAACTCCGCGGGGGCGGAGTTCTACGTGATCAAGGCGGGCGACACGCTGGCAGTGATCGCCGACGAGCACGACACGACAGTCGAGCAGCTGCTGGTGCTCAATCCGGACGTCGATCCGGTCGCGCTCACGGTCGGTCAGCGAATCCGCGTCAAGTAGAGTCCGCGCCGCGTGAAGCGGCTTGCTCTCCTCTCGGTGATTGCCGCGACGCTCGCTCTGGCAGTCGTCGCGGCTGCCGCGCCACCGCCTGTCGATGCGGAGGCGTACCTCGTCCAGAACGCCGGTACGGGCGAGGTGCTGGCCGCGTCGGACGAGCACGAGCGCCTGCCGATGGCGTCGATCACGAAGCTGATGACGGCGATCGTCGCGCTCGAGCACGCCTCCCTCGACGACGTCGCGACCGTCTCGCGCCGCACCGCGTCGATCGGCGAGTCGACGATCAACCTCGTCCCCGGCGAGCGGGTGACCGTGCGCGATCTGATCCGCGCAGCGCTGATCCAGAGTGCGAACGACGCCGCCAATGCGATCGCCGCGTACGTGGGCCGCGGCTCGGTCGGCCGCTTCGTCGAGTTGATGAACGCCCGCGCCCGGCAGCTCGGGCTCGCCGACACGCACTTCGCGAATCCGGACGGCCTCGACGCGACCGGGCACTACTCCAGCGCGGCCGACGTGACGAAGCTCGCTCGGGTCGCGATGAACAAGCAGTTCATCCGCGAGACCGTCCGCCTCGCCACCGCGACAGCGGCAGGACGGCCGCTGCGGAACTGGAACGACCTGCTCTCGAGCTACCCGAGCCTGATCGGCGTCAAGACGGGCCATACCGACGGTGCCGGTTGGTCCCAGGTTGCCGCCGCGCGCGGCGGCGGCACGACGATCTACGCAACGCTCCTCGGCGGCGAGACGCGGGACGGGCGCAACGCCGACCTGTCGGCGCTGCTGACGTGGGGGCTGTCGCGCTATCGGACGGTCTGGGCGATCGACGGCGAGCGGGTCTACGGCACCGCGCGCACCGGCTACGGCAAGGATCCCGTCCGCCTCGTCGCCGCGAAGCCGGCGCTGCGCGTGGTCCACGTCGAGCGGCCCCTGCTCGAGCGCGTCGTCATGCCCGTCGAGGTCGCACTCCCCGTTCGCAAGGGGCAGCGTCTCGGCGAGGTGCAGGTCCTCGATCGCGGCACCGTGCTCGCACGCTCGCCGCTCGTCGCCGCGAACGCAGTCGAGAAGCCGGGCGCCGTCGGACGCGTAGGGTTCTACGCGGGCAGAACGCTCGACCACCTCGGGGGACTCATCGGATGATCGTCACCGTCACGCTCAACGCCGCGCTCGACCGCACGCTGACCGTCCCGAACTTCCAGCGGGGACAGCGCCACCGCGCGAGCCAGGTGCTGACGCTCGCGGGCGGCAAGGGGATCAACATCGCCCGCGCACTGAAGCGGCTCGACGTACCCGTCGTCGCCACCGGGCTCGCCGGCGGGCGCACCGGCACCCGCATCGTCGAGGAGCTGACGGCCGAGGCGATCCTGAACGACTTCGTCCGAATCGGCGAGGAGTCGCGGACCTCAACCGCCGTCGTCGACCCGACGGAGGGCTCGTACTCGGAGATCAACGAGTGGGGCCCGAAGGTGACGGGCGACGAGCTCGAGACGCTGCGAGAGAAGCTCCACTACCTCTCGCGCGGCGCCGACTTCGTCATCATCGCCGGCTCGCTGCCGCGCGGCGTCGAGGAGAACTTCTACGCCGAGGTCGTGCGTGACCTGAACCGCCGCGGCGTCCAGGTGATCCTCGACTCGGAGGGACAGCCGCTGCGGTTCGGGACCGAGGCGGAACCGTGGCTCGTCTCGCCGAACCAGCGCGAAGCCGAGCACGTCGTCGGGCAGGAGCTCGAGGACGAGGAGGACTACCTGATGGCGCTCGACGCGATCGCCGAGCTCGGCGCGCGGAACGTTCACATCACTCTCGAGTCGGGCTGCTACGCGCTCTTCCGCGAAGACCGGCAGGTGCGCCGCTACCGCGCGAACGCGCCCGCGAACGTCGAGGCCGTCTCCGTCGTCGGCGCCGGTGACGTCCTGCTCGCGCAGTTCGTTGCAGCGCATCTCGCGGGCAAGTCGGCCGAGGAGGCGCTGAGGCTCGCGGTCGCGGCCGGCACGGCCTCGACGCTCGAGGTCGGCGCCGGGCTTTTCGACCCGCGCGAGGCCGGCCGGATGGTCGGCGGCGTCGAGGTCGCCGAGCTCGCTCCGGTCGCTTAGCCCGTCCAGAGGCGCTGTTACGCTGTGCTCCTTGGAGGGGCAGGAGCTTTCGTACGAGGAGAAGTTCGGCCGTGAAGGCCTCACCTTCGACGACGTCCTGCTCGTCCCGGCCGAGTCGTCAGTGCTGCCGAACGACGTGCGCACCGGGACGCGGCTGACGCGGACGATCGCGCTCGAGATCCCGATCGTCTCCGCGGCGATGGACACCGTCACCGAGGCCAGGCTCGCGATCGCCCTGGCGCGCGAGGGCGGAATCGGGATCCTCCACCGCAACCTGCCGATCGTCGACCAGGTCGCCGAGGTCGACAAGGTCAAGCGCTCCGAGTCGGGGATGATCGTCGAGCCGGTCACGCTCCGGCCCGAGGACTCGGTCGCCGATGCGCTCGAGCTGATGGCCCGGTACCGCATCTCGGGTGTCCCGATCACCGACGACAGCGGCGTCCTCGTCGGGATCCTGACGAACCGCGACCTCCGCTTCGAGGCGAACGTGCGCCAGCCCGTCTCGGCGCTGATGACGTCACGCAACCTCGTCACCGCGCCGGTCGGGACGAAGCTCGACGAGGCGAACGCGATCCTGCACCGGCACAAGATCGAGAAGCTCCCCGTCGTCGACGCCGACGGGCGGCTGAAGGGCCTGATCACGGTCAAGGACATTCAGAAGCGGATCGAGTTCCCGCTCTCGACCAAGGACGAGCAGGGCCGGCTCCGAGTCGGCGCTGCGGTCGGGGTCGGGCCGGACGCCTTCGAGCGCGCGGGCGCGCTGATCGACGCCGAGGTGGATGCCGTCGTCGTGGACACGGCCCACGGCCACTCGGCGGCCGTGGTCGAGATGGTGCGCCGGATCAAGGCGGAGTGGGACGTGCAGCTGATCGCGGGCAACATCGCCACCGCCGAGGCGGCCGAGGCTCTGATCGACGCCGGTGCGGACGCGATCAAGGTCGGCATCGGACCAGGCTCGATCTGCACGACGCGCGTGGTCGCCGGCGTCGGCGTCCCGCAGATCACGGCCGTGTTCGAGTGCGCCGAGAACGCGATCCGGCACGGCGTCCCCGTGATCGCAGACGGCGGCATGACCTCCTCGGGGGACATCGCGAAGGCGCTCGCCGCCGGTGCCGACACGGTGATGCTCGGTTCGATGCTCGCCGGCACCGATGAGAGCCCCGGCGACGTCATCCTCGTCCAAGGCGAGCGCTTCAAGGAGTACCGCGGGATGGGCTCGCTCGGCGCGATGAAGGCGCGGTCGTTCTCGAAGGACCGCTACTTCCAAGGCGATGTCGAGGACGTGGACAAGCTCGTCCCGGAGGGGATCGAGGGCCGAGTCCCGTACAAGGGGCCGGTGCAGCAGATTCTCTACCAGCTCGTCGGTGGCCTCCGGCAGGCGATGGGCTACACCGGCGCGGCGACTCTCGACGCGCTCAAGCTCGACTCCCACTTCGTCCGGATCACCGGCGCCGGCTTGCGCGAAAGCCACCCGCACGACGTCACGATCACGAAGGAGTCGCCGAACTACCGGCGGCCGTAGCGTGGGCTCGGTCCATCCGTTACCCGTACCGGAGCCCACCGCCGAGGAGCGTCCCGTGCTCGTGCTCGACCTCGGCGGTCAGTACGCACAGCTGATCGCTCGGCGCGTCCGCGACGCGCGCGTCTACTCGGAGCTCGTGCCGCACACACTCGACGTGGAGGAGGTACGGCGGCGGAATCCGGCCGCGCTGATCCTCTCCGGCGGCCCGGCGTCGGTGTACGCCGAGGGGGCGCCGCGGATCGACGAGGCGCTGTTCGAGCTCGGGATCCCGACGCTCGGCATCTGCTACGGCGCGCAGTTGCTTGCGCTCGAGCTTGGCGGTGAAGTCGCGCGCACGGGAGCGTCCGAGTTCGGCAAGACGGAGCTCGACGGCGGGAGCGGCGTCCTCTTCGCGGGGCTCCCGGAGCAGCAGGTCGTCTGGATGAGCCACCGTGACACCGTCGTTTCGCCGCCCAAGGGCGCGGTCGTCACGGGGACGTCGCCGGCGACGCCTGTCGCCGCGTTCGAGGACGAGGAGCGGAAGGTGTACGGCGTCCAATTCCACCCTGAGGTCGTCCACACGCCGCACGGCCAGGATCTCCTCAAGAACTTCCTCTACGACGTCGCCGGCGCTCCGCCCGCTTGGACGCCCGCAGCGGTGATCGAGGAGCAGGTCGAGCGGATCCGCTCACAGGTGGGGAGCAACCGCGTCATCTGCGGCCTTTCGGGCGGCGTCGACTCCGCGGTCGCGGCGCTGCTCGTCTACAAGGCGGTCGGGGATCAGCTCACGTGCGTCTTCGTCGACCACGGCTTCATGCGCTCGAACGAGGCGCAGCAGGTCGCCGAGACCTTCGGCGGCCACTTCAACGTCCCGCTCGTCCACGTCCGCGCGGAGGACCGGTTTCTCGCTCGGCTCGAGGGCGTCGCGGAGCCCGAGGAGAAGCGGCGCCGGATCGGGGAGGAGTTCATCCGTGTCTTCGAGGAAGAGGCCGGAAAGCTCGGCGACATCCGCTTCCTCGTCCAGGGCACGCTCTACTCCGACGTGATCGAGTCGGGCGGGACCGAGGGCGTTGCCGCGAAGATCAAGTCGCATCACAACGTCGGCGGCCTGCCCGAGGACATGCAGATGGAGCTCGTCGAGCCGCTGCGCCTGCTCTTCAAGGACGAGGTGCGCCGCGTCGGCGAGGAGCTCGGGATGCCCGAGCGGATGGTCTGGCGACAGCCGTTCCCCGGGCCGGGCCTCGCGATCCGGATCATCGGGGAGGTCACGCGCGAGCGGCTCGAGATCCTGCGCGGCGCCGACGCGATCCTGCAAGAGGAGGTGCGCCGCGCCGGCCTCTACCGCGACCTCTGGCAGAGCTTCGCGGTCCTGCCGGCGATCAAGTCGGTCGGCGTTCAGGGTGACGAGCGCACGTACGCCTACCCGATCGTGATTCGTGCCGTCACCTCCGACGACGCCATGACTGCCGATTGGGCCCGGCTGCCCTACGACCTGCTCGAGACGATCTCGAGCCGGATCATCAACGAGATCCCCGGCGTCAACCGCGTCGCGCTCGACATCAGCTCGAAGCCGCCGGCCACGATCGAGTGGGAGTAGCCGGGCGCCCGCCGCTTGACCCGGCGGACGCGGGTGTGGTGTTCTAGCCCTCCGCGGGGCCGAACAGGGGGAGTCCCGAGCCGGTATCGCCGCCCGCGGACAGGGCTCCCTGGTACCGGCTCGAGCACGGAGGGATCCATGGGGAAGCTGAAGCTCCGCCTCGCGCTGACCGCGGGCGTTGCCCTGGCCGTCCTGGCCGGCACCGTCACAGCCGGAGGGGCGGCCGCAGGCGTCGACCTGGGGGCCACGGCCGGCGAAGGGACGAGCGTCGTCGAGATCCGCGTGGCCGGCCGGGACGAGCTCGACCGTCTCGTCGGCACCGGCGTCGACCTCGACCACGGCGCGCAGGTGACCGAGAACGGCATCGAGGTCCGCGCCGTGGTGACGCCGAGCGAGGCTGCGACGCTGCAGTCGCTCGGGTTCGCCGTAGGCGAGACCCTCTCCACCCCCGCGGACACGGCGGCTGTCCTCGCCGAGCGGGAGCAGACGCTCGAGGCGAACGCCGCCGAGAACGAGGCGTTCGCCGCGGCGGCGTACGACGAGACGAACCCGGACGTGTCGGACGTCAAGATCGTCCGGGCCGACTACTACACGTCCTTCGGCACGGGCGTTCTCTCGATCGAGGCGAAGTGGGCCAACGGCCAGACGTCGTCGCAGCAGCTCGTCGTCGAGCGCGACAGCGGCCCCGGCACGGCCATGGGCTCCGGCGGCACGCAGAACATCTCCCGCTTCGTCGACGCGGGCGTTTACCTCTACCACCGCGGCGCCTCGTCGCTCGCGACGCGGCCCGACTACGTCCGGATCACGAGCCCGACCGGTGACGTCGCCGTCGCGAAGGTGAACGACTGGCTGCCGGTCGAGGGCGACGACCCCTTCAAGGGCGACGGCTACGAGCAGGACTTCATCGCGAGCTACCTGACGCCAACCGAGCTGTACGACCGGATCCGCCAGCTCGCCGCGGACTTCCCGGCGCTCGCCGAAGTCGTCGAGCTGCCGTACAAGACGAACGGCTACCGCCGCAAGGCGCAGGCGCTGCTCGACCCGCCGCCCAACCGCGTGATCGTGAACTCGCCGTCGCCTGCCGCCGGCTCGTACACGTACGCCCAGGCCACGTACGGCCCCGCCGTGCAGGCCGCCGGCGTCAGCGGCGGGTTCGCGCTCGTCAACGACGGCTCCGCCGCCCCGACACTGGGCTGTGGGCCGCTCGTCGGCTTCCCCGCCGGAGCGATCGCCCTCGTCGACCGTGGCAGCTGCAACTACACCGTGAAGACGCTGAACGCGCAGGCGGCCGGCGCGGTTGCGGTCGTGGTACTGAACAACGTCGCCGGAGCGCCGCCCGCCCCGGGGGGCACCGCTCCCACCGCGACGATCCCCACGGTCCAGATCTCGCAGAGCGACGGCGCCGTGCTCAAGGCGGGTCTGCCCGCGACGGGGCGGCTCCTCCCGAGCGCCGGCAACGCCGCCCGGGTCGGGATCGACTCGGTCGCGTGGGGTCACGAGGGCGGCAACGACGTCACGATCGAGGTCGTCCAGCCGGTGGGCGCGAACTCGCCGCTTGCCGTCTCCGTCTCGGGCAGCGACGTGACCGTCCAGCTCGCCACGGACGGAGCCGGTGTCGCCACTTCGACGGCCGCCCAGGTCGTCGCGGCGCTGAACGCGGGGGCGGGCTCACTCGTGTTCGCCTACACGTACCGGGGCAGCCCCGGCACGGGCCTCGCGCCGACGTCGCCGCGGCAGGCGCTGAGCGACTTCCTCGACGCCCCGGACACCGTCTCCCGCAACCCGCATCCGGTGTACGCGCTCCGGATCGGGAAGGTGCGCGACGGGTCGAAGACGGCCGTCCTCGCGTACGCGCAGGAGCACGCCCGCGAATGGGTGCCGCCGCTCGTGACGATCGAGACGGCGGAGCGGCTGCTGCGCAACTACGGCCAGCACGGGCCGACGAAGCAGCTGCTGAACAACCTCGAGGTGTGGATCGCCCCGTCGGTGAACCCGGACGGCGGCCACTACGCGTTCTACGACGACTCGGGGCAGCGCAAGAACATGACGCGGCACTGCGACGTCGCCGGCAGCTACGACCTCCTCGCCCGGGACTCGTGGGGCGTGGACAATAATCGCAACTACTCGGAGTACAGCCTCTTCGACGGCTACGACGGCGCGTCGACGAGCTGCACCAACGACCTGTACTCGGGCCCGGCGGAGCTCTCCGAGCCCGAGAACAGGAACCTCGACTGGCTCGCGGCCAGGCCGAACGTCAAGTTCGCGATGAACCTGCACAGCTCCGGCAACTACTTCATGTGGTCGCCGGGGGCGTACGCGCTGCCGGGGCGGGTCTCCGCGCCGCGGCCGACGCTCGCGCAGGAGTCGTACTTCTGGGGCGCCTCGTCCCGGATCCTGACCGCGATCAAGCGCCATCGGGGCATGTCGGTGACCCCCGCGCGGACGGGCCCGATCTCCGACGTGCTCTACTCGGCTGCGGGCAACTCGGGCGACATGCTCTGGTACAAGTACGGCATCTACGCCTGGAACTTCGAGGTGGGCACCCAGTTCCAGCCGCCGTTCGAGGGGCCGCCGACCGGGGCCTCCGCCCACCAGGAGGCGCTCGAGTATGCCAACGGGCTCGTCGAGCTGCTCGGGGTTGCGCACGACTACGGCAAGGACAAGACGCGGCCCGAGAGCACGATCCGCGTCACCCCGAGCTCGACCGCCGGGATGGTCAGCCTCCGCTTCGACACGAGCGAGCCCGCCGCGGTCTTCTACACGCTCGACCGCAGCGTCCCCACGTACGCGTCGACGCTGTACGCGTCGGGCGGGGTCCGCGAGGGCGGGGAGCTGCTGACCGTGCCGTCCGGGACGACCGTGCACTGGTTCTCGGTCGACGCCGCCGGCAACGTCGAGAACAACTACACGCCGAACGGGAGCAGCAAGAACTACCGGAAGGGCGTTGCCGTCCTCGGCGGCTGACGCAGGCGAGCTCGTGAGGCCGCGGCGCTTCGGCGCCGCGGCCTCACAGCGCCGCCTCCGAGCGCAGGCGTAGGCTGGCCGCGTGCACGAGTTCCCGATCCGCCGCAACACGATCCTCCTCGCGGCGACGCTGACGTCACTCTCCGGGATGGTGCAGCTCGCCGTCGCAGTGGCGACCGTCACACTCGTGCTCGTAACCGACATCGAGGGGATCCTCGGGCTCGGGCCGGCGATCTTTCTCACCGCCGGGGCCCTCGCGGCGCTTCCTGCGGGGCGCCTGATGGACCGGTACGGCCGCATCCCGGTGCTCGCCGGAGGGTGCGTTGCCGGCATCGCGGGCTGCCTGACGACGGCGCTCGGCTGCGAGATCGAGTCGGCGGCCGTCGTCGTCGCCGGGTTCGCTCTCGTCGGCATCGCGCAGGGAACGATCCTCCTCTCCCGCGCCGCAGCGGCCGACATGTACCCGCCCGCCCGGCGCGCGCGCGGCATCTCGTACGTCCTCTTCGGCGCGCTCTTCGGCGCCGCGCTCGGACCGCTCGTCTTCCGGCCGCTCTTCGCGGGCAAGGAGCTCGACACGGAGGCGCTCGTCGTGCCGTGGATCGCCGCCGCCGGGATCATGGTGATCGGACTGGCCTGTGTCCTGTCCGTTCGGCCCGACCCACGGACGATCGCGCAGAAGCTGCATTTCGACGCCGGCGGCACGGATCAGGCGGCTGCTCCGCTGCGCGAGATCATCCGCCGTCCTGGCGTGCTGACCGCACTCGTCGCGGCGATCGCGAGCTTCGCCGGCATGGTCTCGGTGATGAACCTGACCGGCTACCTGGTGATCGACCACGGCCATCACCAGTCCGATGTGTTCACCGTGATCAGCCTCCACATCGTCGGCATGTACGCGCTCGTGCTCGTGATCGGCCAAGTCGTGGACGCGGTCGGCCGTCGGCCGGGCGAGGTCGCGGGCCTGCTTCTGATGGGCGCGTCCACGCTCGGGCTGGCCTGGTTCGAGAGCGTCCTCTGGATGTCGGCGTCGCTCTTCCTGCTTGGGCTCGGGTGGAACATCTCCTACGTAGCGGCGGTTACAGAGCTCGCCGACCGCGCGCTCCCGGCCGAGCGGGGGAAGCTGATCGGGCTGACCGACCAGCTCTCGAGCTTCACCGGAGCGGCGCTCGTTCTGCTCGGCGGCGTCCTCTACAGCGAGGTCGGAATCGAGGCGCTTGCGCTCGCCGCGACCGCTTTCGTCGTCGTTCCGGCCGTCTGGATTCTGCTACGATCCGCCGCCGGCGCACCCGACGTGCGCCCTCTTTCTGTGAAATGAAGACCTACAGCGCAAAGCCGGGCGAGATCGCACGCGAGTGGTACGTCGTCGACGCCGACGGCAAGACCCTCGGCCGCCTCGCGACCCAGATCGCCGACACGCTGCGGGGCAAGAACAAGCCCGCGTACACGCCGCACATCGACACGGGTGACTTCGTGATCGTCGTCAACGCGGAAAAGATCGCGGTCACCGGTCAGAAGCTCGACCAGAAGCTGTACCACCGCCACTCCGGCTATCCCGGAGGCCTCCGCACCCGAACGCTGCGCGAGCAGCTCGAACGGCGGCCGACGGAAGTGCTGCGGAAAGCGGTCAAGGGGATGCTCCCGCGCAACCGGCTTGCGCGCCAGCAGATCACGAAGCTGAAGATCTACGCCGGTCCCGTGCATCCGCACGAGGCCCAGGCGCCGAAGACGTTGGAGGTTTCGTAGTGGCAGAGCAGGCCCAGTACCTCGGCACCGGCAAGCGCAAGACCTCGGTCGCCCGCGTCATCCTTCGCCCCGGCGACGGGAAGACCTGGTTCAACGGGCGGACGCTCGAGGACTACTTCCCGCGTGCCACCCACCGCACGCTCGCGCTGGCGCCGCTGAAGACGGCGGGCGTCGAGGGGACGTTCGACATTCGCGTCCGCGTCCACGGCGGCGGGCCCTCCGGCCAGGCCGGTGCGGTGCGGCACGGGATCGCCCGGGCGCTCGTGGAGGCCGACCCGGAGCTGCGCGTGCCGCTCAAGCGCGAGGGGTTCCTCACCCGCGACGCACGCGTGGTCGAGCGCAAGAAAGCCGGTCTCCACAAGGCCCGCAAGGCGCCACAGTTCTCGAAGCGCTAGACCGCGCCGTGCGGCGCTACTTCGGCACGGACGGCGTGCGTGGCGTCGTCGGCCAGGATCTGACCGTCGATCTGGTCGAAAGGCTGGGCAAGGCGTCGACACTCTGGTCCGGCCGCGGCCGCGTCTTCGTCGGCCGGGACACCCGCGGCTCCGGCCCCGAGCTCGAGGAGGCGTTCGCCCGCGGGGTCGTCGCAGCGGGCGGCAACGCGGTGCTCGCTGGCGTGCTGCCGACGCCGGCGGTGGCGCTGCTCGCGCTCGACCTCGGCGTCGTCATCTCGGCGTCGCACAACCCGCCGGAGTACAACGGCGTCAAGTTCTTCGACCAGCACGGGAGCAAGCTGACCGACGCCTCCGAGGAGGAGATCGAGGCGCTCCTCGACGCGCCGGACCGGGGCGGCGGCTCGATCGACCGCGTCGACGTCTACACCGACAGCTATCTCGAGCACGTGGTCGACCGCTTCGGCACCGACCTCGCCGGCTTCCGGATCGCCGTCGACTGCGCCAACGGCGCGTATGCGGGGATCGCGCCCGAGGCGTTCGAGCGCCTTGGCGCCGAGGTGACCCCAATCGGCGTCGAGCCGAACGGCGAGAACATCAACGCGGGTTGTGGCGCCACCGATCTCGCGCTGCTTCAGCAGACCGTGCGTGACGGAGGCCATGATCTCGGCGTCGCGTTCGACGGCGACGGCGACCGGATGTTGGCTGTCGACGAGCACGGCAACACGGTCGATGGCGACCAGATCCTGGCGATCCTGGCGTTGCACCTCGAGGTCGACGTCGTCGCGGTCACCGTGATGACGAACCTCGGCTTCCACCGGCTGATGCAGAAGCGCGGCGTGCGGGTCGTGACCACGCCGGTCGGCGACCGCTACGTGCTCGAGGCGCTCCGACGCGAGAACGGGATCCTCGGCGGGGAGCAGTCGGGCCACGTGATCTGCCTGCGCAACCACGTCACGGGCGACGGTCTCGCGGCCGCCCTGCTCCTCTGCGACGCCGTGCGTGGCCGGAGCCTCGGCGATGCGGCGGCGGTGATGCCGCGGTACGCACAGGCGAAAGAGAACGTCCGAGTCACGCGGCGCGAGGTCCCGGAGCGGGCGCTCGCGGAGGCCGAGCGGCTCAACGACGAGCTGAACGGCTCCGGCCGCGTGCTCGTGCGCGCGTCCGGGACGGAGCCGCTGATCCGCGTACTCGGCGAGGCCGAGACGGAGGAGAAAGCCCTGCAATACTGTGCTAGGATCGCTGCCCTCGTGCAGAGGGAGCTCGGCTAAACTCGCGACGATGCGGGAGATGCGCCGGGCTCCTACGCGTTCTCGGACGCGTTTTCACATTTCGCCGTCGAAGGGGGCCTTGCATGTGCGGAATCATCGGATATGTCGGGCCGAGGGAGTGCAAGCAGCTCCTCCTGCAGGGCCTCGAGCGCCTCGAGTACCGCGGCTACGACTCCGCCGGGATCGCGCTCCGAGAGGCCGACGGGCTCGAGTACGTCCGCGCTGTCGGCAACCTCCAGAATCTGAAGGAAGCGGCCGGCCCGAACGGCTCCACGTCCAACCATGGCCTCGGTCATACGCGCTGGGCCACCCACGGCGGCGTCACCGAGGCGAACGCGCACCCGCTCACCGGCTGCGACGGCACGAAGCTGTCGATCGTGCTGAACGGGATCGTCGAGAACTACCGCGAGCTCCGCGCGGGACTTGTCGCTGAAGGGCACGCGTTCGGCTCCGAGACCGACGCCGAGACGGTCTCCCACTTGATCGAGCGGCATTACGAGGGCGACCTCACCGACGCGGTCCGGCGCACCTTCGCGGAGCTCGAGGGCCACTTCACCTTCGTCGTCATCCACCACGACCACCCCGACGTCCTCGTGGCGGCTCGGCAGCAGACCCCACTCGTGGTCGGAATCGGCAACGGCGAGATGTTCCTCGCTTCCAACGCCGCCGCCTTCCTGAAGGAGACGCGGCAGGTGCAGTTCCCCGACGACGGCGACATCGTCACGATCACGCCCGAGGGGTCGGTCTTCACCCGTGTCGACGGCTCCGAGGTCTCGCACGACCCGGTCGAGCTCGACTGGGACGACGAGGGCGCCGAGAAGGGCGGCTACGAGACCTTCATGCTCAAGGAGATCTACGAGCAGTCCGAGGCCGTCGCAGAGACGATCGGCGACCGGGTCCGCCACGGTACGCTCGTGCTCGAGGGGCTCGGGATGAGCGAGCAGGAGCTGAAGGACCTGCGCCGGATCGTGATCCTCGCCTGCGGCACCGCCTACCATGCCGGCGTCGTCGGCCGCTACGTGATCGAGGAGTGGGCGCGCGTCCCGGTCGAGCCGGACATCGCCTCCGAGTGGATCTACCGCAACCCCGTCATCGACGAGAACACGCTCGTGATCGGGATCTCGCAGTCGGGCGAGACGCGCGACACGATCGAGGCGATGAAGCTCGCGAAGGAGAAGGGCGCCCGTACCGTCGCGATCACGAACATGATGGGCTCCCAGATCACGCGCGAGGTCGACTCCGTCCTCTATACGCGCTGCGGGCTCGAGGTCGGCGTCGCCGCCTCGAAGACGTTCACCGCCCAGGTGTCGCTGCTCTACCTCGTCGCGCTGAAGCTGGCGCAGATCCGCGAGACGATGCCGGCGGGCGAGATCTCGTTCATCCTCGACAAGGTCTACGAGTTGCCGAAGAAGATCAACAAGTTCCTCGACGGCGACCACCCGATCGAAGAGATCGCACAGCGCTTCGTGCACCAGCCCTTCTTCCTCTACCTCGGCCGCCACATCGGCCTGCCGGTCGCGCTCGAGGGGGCGCTGAAGCTGAAGGAGATCAGCTACATCCCGACCGAGGCGTACTCCGCCGGCGAGATGAAGCACGGCCCGATCGCCCTGCTCGACGACGACACGCCGGTCGTCGTGGTCGCGACCGACATCCACGTCTACGACAAGCTCGTCTCGAACATCCAGGAGGTCCGCGCGCGCGGCGCGCACGTGATCGCGATCGCGACCGACGGCAACGAGGACATCCAGCACCACGCGGACGACGTCATCTACGTGCCGAAGACGCCGAACTTCCTCCAGGCGGTGCTCGCGATCATCCCGCTGCAGCTGCTCGCCTACCGGATCGCGCGTCTACGCGGCCTCAACGTCGACCAGCCGCGCAACCTCGCGAAGACGGTCACGGTCGAATAGGCGACCCGCACGAGTCGTCGAGCGGGGCGAGTAATGACCCACTGAATCGGTTCCCTGTGCCAGGCGTTAGTAGAGGTCGGGGTCGTCCGGCGGGTCGTCCCGCTCGACGATCCCGTACTCCATCGCCTTCCAGATCGCGAAGGCGATCAGGGGCGGCACGAGCAGGATGAATGGGTTGAGCAGGGCGATCGCGAGCCAGACGAACGGGAGCACCACATACGCGCTCCAGCGCTGAAGGCGGTTACCCCGAATCCGCTCGATGCGTTCGACCATCGTTGCGTCAGGCCACGCTCTTCCGCCGCCGCAGGCGTCCGAGCTCGTCGTTGGTGGGCGGTGGGCCGCCGAGGACGTCGTCGTAGAGCGCTTGCGCCGTCGCCAGCAGTGCGCCGGCCCGGCTCGCGAGCCGGGCCTCGCGCTCCGCGAGTGCCCGTTCCCGCTCGAGCAGCTCCGCCTCGAGGGCTGCGAGCGCGTCGAGCACGCCGCGCTCCGGCCCACGGTCGGCGTCGGCGCCCGCTTCGGGCTCGGCCACGAGGTACGTCTCGGGCGACGCCTCAGGCGCGGCGACGAGCTCGAGCTCTTCCTGCTCGAGGCCCAAATGGGCGCGAAGCCCGGTTCCGAAGTCTGCGGCTGACTCCATCATTCCTCACAATTGAGACGCCGGCTCTGTGGAAAACCTGCGCGGGTACTGTTTGCCCGTGAAGGTGCCTGCACAGAGCACCGCCCGGGTGCAGGTGACGCGCGTCCCCGGCGGCGAGTCCGGCGACCTCGTCGCGGTCGAGGAGCCGCTCGAGATCAGGATCGGCGGCGCTCCCGTCGCGGTGACGATGCGCACACCAGGGCACGACGAGGAGCTCGCGCTCGGCTTCTGCCTCTCGGAGGGGCTCCGACCACTCGCTGCGCGCGTTCCCGGCGACCTGGCTGCGAACACGATCGAGGTCGACGCGCCCGGCGCGGACCTCGGGGGCCTCCAGCGCAGCTTCTACACCTCCTCCTCCTGCGGCGTCTGCGGCAAGGGCGCACTCGAGGCCGTGGCGGTCGAGGCGCCGCGTCTCGAGAGCGACCTGCGCGTCGAGGCGGCGCTCGTCGCTGAGCTGCCCGACCGGCTCCGGGCGGCTCAGGCCGCGTTCGAGGCGACGGGCGGGCTGCATGCGACCGGGTTGTTCGCAGCCGACGGTGAGCTCGTCTGCGTGCGGGAGGACGTCGGACGTCACAATGCGCTCGACAAGGTCGTCGGCCGGGCGTTCCTCGACGGTCTGCTGCCGCTCTCCCGCGCGATCCTCTGCGTCAGCGGCCGGCTCTCATTCGAGCTCGTCCAGAAGGCTGCCGTCGCCGGCTGCCCGCTGCTCGTTGCGGTCGGCGCGCCGTCGTCGCTCGCAGTCGAGCTCGCGGCCGATCGCGGGATCACGCTCTGCGGCTTCGTCCGCAACGGGTCGCTCAACGTCTACACCGAGCCGTGGCGCATCCGTGGCTGAGGATCACTTCGGCGAGAGCGTGGCCGCGCGCTTCGACGAGCGGTACGCGTACCAGGCAGACCCGGCGGTCGTCGGCCCGATCGTCGACCTCCTCGTAGAGCTGGCCGCCGGTGGAGCCGCGCTCGAGCTCGGCATCGGCACAGGGCGAATCGCGCTCCCGCTCGCGGCGCGCGGCGTGCCGGTGCATGGGATCGAGCTGTCCGAGGCGATGCTCGCCCGGCTGCGCGCGAAGCCGGGCGCGGAGCGGATCGGGGTGACCGTCGGCGACTTCGCGACCGCGACCGTGGAGGCGACGTTCACGGTCGCGTACGTCGTCGCGAACACGATCATGAACCTGACGACCCAGGACGAGCAGGTCGCGTGCTTCGAGAACGTCTCTGCGCACCTCGAGCCCGGCGGCAGCTTCGTGATCGAGGTGCTCGTGCCGCGGCTGAGGCGGCTTCCGCCCGGCGAGCGGTTCCAGCCGTTCGCTGTCAGCCCCACCCACCTCGGTTTCGACGAGTACGACGTCGCGACGCAGGGGCTCGATCTCGCACCACTACTGGATCGAGGAAAGCGGGTTCGAGGTCCTCTCGCCGCCGTTTCGCTACGTCTGGCCGGCCGAGCTCGACCTGATGGCGCGGCTCGCGGGGATGTCGCTGCGCGAGCGCTGGGCCGGCTGGGCGCGGGAGCCCTTCACGAGCGAGAGCGACAAGCACGTTTCGGTCTGGGAGAAGCCGGCGTGATCTCGGCGACGGGCGTGCTGCTCGTCGGCGGCGCCTCGTCCCGTTTCGGCTCGCCCAAGCCGCTCGCTCGGTTCGGCGGCGAGACGCTCGCGGAGCGAGCCTGGCGGATCCTCGGCGAGGCGTTCGAGGCACGGCTCGCGGTGGGGAAGGGCGACCTCGACCTTCCCTTCCCCGTCGTCGTCGAGCCGGCGGAGCCGCGGGCGCCGCTGGCGGGCGTCATTGCCGGGCTTCGTGCGGCTGCGACCGAGACCGCCGTCTTCCTCCCGGTCGACTGCCCGCTCGTCACGCCCGCGCTGCTGCGCGAGCTGGGCGAGCAGAGGGCGGTGACGCAGACCGGGCCGCTGCCGGGCGCCTACTCGAAAGCAGACCTGCCGGAGCTCGCGCGGCGGCTCGCCTCGGGGGACTACACGCTGCGCGGCGTCAACGCACGGGTGGTCGAAGCGAATCCCCGGCTGCTCGGCAACGCGAACACGCCGCAGGAGCTGTCAGCGCTCGAACAGGACCTCGCCGCTCTCGACCTCGATCACGCCTGAGCCGGTCGTCACCGTGAGTCGGCCGTCGCGCGTGATCATCTGTGCCGTGCCTGCGGAGCCGTCGACCGTGACGCGGCGGCCGCGGAGGAAGTCTCGGGCGCCGAGATCCTCGTAGAGCGAGTCGAGTCCGCCCCGGCGCCACGCGTCGTAGCGGCGCTCCAGCTCGAGCAGCAGGTCGGCGAGGATGGGGCCCCGCTCGTACTCCCGGCCGGTCACCGAGTACAACGAGCCGGCCGCCACGCGGGTCTCGTCCGGCAGCTCGTCGGGCCGCTGCCTGACGTTGATCCCGATCCCGAGCACGACGGCGCCGTCCTTCAGCTCCGCGAGGCAACCCGCGACCTTGCGCCGGTCGAGCATGACGTCGTTCGGCCATTTGATCTGCGCCGCCAGCCCGGTCGCGCGCTCGATCACGACCGCGACCGCGACGCCGGCGACGAGTGTCAGCTCGGCAGCCCGGCTCCGGGCCGGCGGTCGCAGCAGCGTCGAGACGAGGAGCGACGAGCCGGCCGGCGCCTCCCAGGTTCGGCCCATTCGGCCGCGACCCGCAGTCTGCTCCTCGGCCACAGCGACGGCGCCCTCGGGCTGCGCGGCGTCGAGCATCCGCTGGGTCGTCTCCGTCTGCGGGAGGTAGAGATACGGCCGGCCGAAGCGGCCGCGCAGCAGCGGCCCGGCGAGCTCGGGCGCGAGCGAGGTCACACGCGCTCCAGGCGCACGGCCGAGACCTTGTACTCCGGCGTTCCGATCAGCGGGTCGCCGACGTCGTGCGTGAGCCAGTTCACGCGCGCCTCGGCGAAGTGGAGCGCCATCCAGACGAGACCGGGATAGACCCGGTCGGAGAGCTGCGCGCGGGCGGTGAGATCGCCCCGCCGCGAAACGAGCCGAACCCACTCTCCCTCCGTGACGCCGAGCGCGGACGCGTCCTCGGCCGCGATCTCGAAGAACGGATCCACCTGCTTGTCCGTGATCCCGTCCTCCCGCATCGTCATCGTCGCCGAGTTGTAGTGGTAGAGCGTCCGGCCGGTGGAGAGGACGAACGGATACTCCGAGTCCGGCTCCTCGATCGGCGGCTGGTACTCGACGGGATGGAACTTGCCCTTCCCGGAGGGGAGTGACGGATGGCCCTCGTGCAGGAACGTCGTCCCCGGGTGATCCTCGGTCGGGCAGGGCCATTGCATCCCGTGCGCCTCGAGCCGCGGATAGCGGATGCCGGACCAGTTCGGCGAGAGGTCGGCGAGCTCGTTCCAGACCGATTCGGCGTCGGGATACTCCGGCCAGTCGCAGCCGAGCGCGCGTGCAAGCGCGATCACGATCTCGCGGTCTCCCCGGGCATTGCCCGGCAGCGGCACGGCGGCGCGGACGCGGTTGATCCTGCGCTCCGTATTCGTGAAGGTGCCGTCCTTCTCGGCGAAGCTCGACGCGGGGAGGACGACGTCCGCGTGCTTGCGTGACGTCTCGTTGAGGAAGAGATCCTGCGCGACGAGGAACTCGAGCTGCTGCAGCCCCTCCTCGACGTGGTGGGCGTTGGGCTCCGTTTGTGCCGGGTTCTCGCCGACGAGGTAGAGCGCCTTGATCCGGCCGTCGTGGAGCCCGGACATGATCTGGTCGAGCCGGTAGCCGGCGCGTTCGGGGAGGTCGACGCCCCACGCGGCGGCGAACTTCTCGCGCACGTCCGGGTCGTCCCAGGGTTGGTAGCCGGGGAAGTAGTGCGGGTTCGCGCCGGAGTCGTTCAGGCCCTGGACGTTGTTCTGGCCGCGGAGCGCGTTCAGCCCGGTCGACTCGTAGCCGAGATGGCCGGTCATCAGGACGAGGTTCGCGAGCGACCAGATGTTGTCGACGCCGCAGGCGTGCTCGGTGATCCCGAGCGTGTAGAAGATCGCGGCGTGCCGCTCGGTCGCGTACTCCCGTGCGGTGGCTCGAATGGCCTCGGCCGGCACGCCCGTCACCCGTTCCGCGTCCTCGGGGGTGTAACGGGAGACGACTTCGCGAACGGCTTCGAAGTCCTCGCAGTTGGCCGCGATGTAGTCGTCGTCCTGGAGCCCCTCCGCGAGGATCACGTGCATGATCGCGTTCAGGAGCCAGACGTCAGAGCCGGGGCGCAGCTGCAGGTGCCGCTTCGCGAGCTTGGTCAGCCAGATCGCGCGCGGGTCGGCGACGACGAGCGTGGCGCCGTTGCGCACAGCCTTCTTGATCCGCAGCGCCAGGACCGGGTGGGCCTCGGTCGTGTTCGAGCCGATCACGAACAGGAAGCGGGCGTTCTCGATCTCCGGGATCGAGTTGGTGGAAGCGCCTCTGCCGAACGACCTGACCAGGCCGTAGAGGGTCGGAGCGTGTCAGGTGGCCTCGCATGAGTGGACGGAATGGGTCTGCAGTCCCGTCCGGGCGAGCTTCTGGATCAGATAGTTCTCCTCGTTGGTCAGTCGGGCCGAGCTGAGCACGCCGACGTGCTGAGGCGAATGGCGCTCCATCACCCCCTTGAGCCCGTCGGCCGCCGCCTGGAGCGCCTCGTCCCACGAGGCGGCGTGGAGCTCGCCGTCCTCACCGCGGATCAGCGGCTCGGTCAGGCGGTCGGGATGGTGGACGAAGTTGAAGGCGAAGCGGCCCTTGACGCAGAGGTTGCCCTCGTTCGAGACGTACTCCGGCTTCGACGTCACCTTGACGATTCGCTTCGTCTCGGGATCGACGTTGAGGTCGAGCTGGCAACCGACGCCGCAGAAGGTGCAGGTCGTCTTCACCTGCTCGAGCGCCCGCTCCTCGACTTCGGCCCCCTCGAGGAACTTCTCGTAGATGGCGCCCGTCGGGCAGGTCGAGAGACAGCCGCCGCAGAGCTCGCACTCGGTGTCGAGCCAGCTCTTGCCCCACGTCGGCACGATCCGCGCCTCCGGCCCGCGGCCCTCCAGCGAGAGCGCCGAGCACTGCATCACCTCCTGCGTGTACCGGACGCAGCGGTTGCAGAGGATGCACGTGTCGGGCTCGTAGCCCATCAGCCGGTTGCGGTCGTCGTACGGCTCGCGCTTCGCGTCGGGGAGCAGGAACGGAGCCGCGGCGTCGAGCTCTGCGGCGAGATCGGTGAGCTCGTTCGGCCTGCCGCCCGGATCGGCGTTCAGGTGCTCTGCGAGCAGCATTTCGGTGAGCGTTTTCCGCAGCTGCGGCACGTTGGAGTTCGTGGAGACGACCATTCCTTCGCCGACGCGGGTCGCGCACGCCGGTAGCGGCCGCGGTGAGCCCTCGACGCCGACCACGCACATCCGGCAGCCGCCGTAGGGCTCGAGCTTGTCGTCGTGGCAGAGGGTCGGGATGAAGACGCCGTTCCGTGCCGCGGCGTGCACGAGCAACTCGCCGTCGCCGGCGCTCGCCCGCTTCCCGTCGAGGGTGAACTCGATCATGCGGTCATCTTCTCGAACAGCTCCGGCCAGTGCCGAAGGGCCGTCCGGACCGGGATCGGCGCCGCCTGGCCGAGCCCGCAGATCGACGTCAGCGTCATCGCCTCGAGCCATTCGTCCAGCGTCGCGGGCGTCATCGTCCGTTCCCCCTCGAGCACCGCGTGCAAGGCCCTGTTGCCGATCCGGCACGGCGTGCACTTCTGGCACGACTCCTCGGCGAAGAACCGCATCGTCTCGGCGAGCAGCCGCCGCGGCGAGTAGCCGGCGGGGAAGACCTGGACCGCCGCGGAGCCGACGCCGCAGCCCCACTCGGCCAGCGCCTCCCGCGTCAGCGGCGTGTCGAGGGCGTGCGGCGGCAGGATCCCGCTCGCCGCACCGCCGGGAACGATCGCGCCCGGCTCGGCCGTGAGTCCGCCCGCGTACCCGTCGATCAGCTGTCGGAGCGTGATGTCGAGCGGAGCCTGGTAGCAGCCCGGCCTCGCGACTGCGCCCGAGACCGACCAGAGGCGCGCCGGCTCCCAGGCGCCGCGCAGGATCAGCGCGACATGAGCCAGCGTCTCGACGTTGTTGATCAGCGTCGGTCGGCCGAGGTAGCCGGACTGCGCCGGGAAGGGCGGCCGCAGCCGCGGCATCCCGCGCCGGCCCTCCATCGACTCGAGCAGCGCGGTCTCCTCGCCGCAGATGTATGCGCCGGCCCCGATCACGAGCTCAACCGGGAGACCGCGCGCGGCGATGGCCGCCTGCAAGACGGCCCGCGACGTGGCGTACTCCTCTCGCAGGTAGATGTAGGCCTCGTCCGTCTCGCAGAAGCGCATCGCCGCCTCGAGCCCCTCGAGCAGGAGCTGCGGACGAAGCTCCATCACGTAGCGGTCCTTGATCGTCCCCGGCTCGCCCTCGTCTGCGTTGACGATGACGACGCGTGGCCCAGGCTCGCGCCGGACGGCGTCCCACTTGCGCCAAGCCGGGAAGCCCGCGCCGCCCATCCCGGTGAGGCCGGACGCCTCGAGCCGGTCGAGCACCTCATCCTGCGAGAGCGTCGGCGGCGCCTGGCGCTCGTCCGGCTCGAGCAGGAAGCCGTTCGTCGAGTGGGTGACGCCGCCGCGGACCTCGTCGCCGTCGAGCACGACCGGCGCCAGGTCGCAGTGGCCGAGGCACGGCACCTCGATCGCGTCGTCCGTGAGCAGCTCGCGCGAGCCGGCGCAGTCGCACACCGGGCCGGTGCAGACGCGGACGGCGCCGACCGGCACCTGGAGGAAGGAGTAGAAGGAGACGACCTCGTGAACGTCGCCGCGGCGCAGGTTCATCCGGTCGGCGAGCGCATCGGAGAGCTCGGGCGTGATCGGGCCGACGTCGCGTCGTACGCGGCCGAGATTGTCGAGCAGCCGCGTCCGCTCCGTCGGCAGCTCCTCGAGCAGCGTGGCAAGCCGGAGGACGTCCACGAGCCGAGTCTAAAGCGGCGCTCGGTGTCGGACTCGTCTCTGACACCCCCGGACCTATTCGGAGGGGCGGCGCCGGAGCTGCTTGGCCGCCGAGCGGCGCTTCTTCGCTTCAAGCCGGCGCTCGCGGGACGCCTTCGTCGGCTTCGTCGCGACCCGGCGCCGCTGCACCTTCAGCGCCACGCGCAGCTGCTCGGCGAGACGCTCGACGGCGAGCTCGCGGTTGCGCAAGCGGCTCCGCTCGTCCTGCGCGATCGCCCGGAGCGTCGGTCCCGCCTTCGCGACGACCCGCCGCTTCTGCACGTCGGTCAACGCTGTCGACGCTTCGACGTCGAAGATCGCCTCGACCCGCGTCTCGGCAGTGTTCGCGTGCTGGCCGCCCGGACCGCTCGAGCGCGAGAAGCGGAGCTCGATCTCGGCGAGAGGCAGTAGGACTGAGCGTGTCACCCGGATAGCATCCCGCTCCATGGCCGCCATTCTGCTGGACGTCGACGGCGTCCTTCACGTTTCGGGCGAGCCGATCCCGGGTGCCGTGGAGGCGATCGCCCGCCTGCGCGCGGACGGGCACCGGCTCCGCTTCGTCACCAACAACTCGACCCGCACGACGAACGCGTTGGTCGAAGAGCTGCGGGCTCTCGGTCTCGAGCTCGACGTCGACGAGCTGCAGACCCCGACGACCGCCGCCGCGCAGCAGCTCGGCGGCCGCCGCGTCTACGCGCTCGTAATGCCCGCGATCGTTCCCGACCTCGACGGAGTCGAGCTCGTAGGCGAAGGAGCGCACGCCGTACTCGTCGGCGGCTGCGACGAGACGATCGAGCCGAATCAGGTCTTCAGCCACATGAATCTCGCCCGCGCGTTCTCGGAGATCCGGGCCGGCGCCGATCTCTACGCAATGCACAAGAACCCGTGGTGGCAGACGTCGCGCGGGCCGATGCTCGACGGCGGTGCCTACGTCGCGGCGCTCGAGTACGCGACCGGCGTCGAGGCGACGCTGATCGGGAAGCCTGCCGCGTCGTGCTTCGCTGCCGCCCTCGCCGCGCTCGATGCCGAGCCGGAACTGACCTGGCTGGTCACCGACGACCTCGAGCAGGACGTGCGCGGCGCACAACTCTTCGGGATGAAGACGCTGCTGCTGCGCACCGGCAAGTTCCGCCCCGACGCGCTCGAGCGGTCGTCCGTCGTGCCCGACGCCGTCCTGAGCTCGATCGCGCAGGTCCCGGGGTGGATCGACCGCTCGCTGTGACCCGTGTCGGCGTCGATCTGATCGAGATCGACCGCGTCCGCCGCTCGCTCGAGCGCTACCAGGGCTTCCGGGACCGCTGCTTCACGCCGGCCGAGCAGGCTTACTGCGACTCGCGCAAGAACCCGGCCGAGAGCTACGCGGGCCGCTTCGCCGGCAAGGAGGCGGTCGGCAAGGCGCTCGGCTTCGGGGTCGCGCGGGCATTCGCGTGGAAGGACATCGAGATCGCCGGACGCCCGAAGCCGTCAGTGCGCCTCTCCGGCCGCGTCGCGGCGTGGGCCGAGCGGGTCGGGGCCGGTGCGATCGACCTCTCGATGACGCACTCGCGCGAGCTTGCCTCCGCAGTCGCCGTCGTCACCGATGCTTGAGCCCCTCTACACGTCGGACGAAGCGCGCGCCGCGGAGCAAGGACACGACGTCGCCGAGTTGATGGAGCGCGCCGGCGCGGCGGTCGCGCGCGAGGTCGCGCAGCGCTTTCCCGAGGCGCGGCGGATCGCGGTCGTCTGCGGTGGCGGCTCGAACGGCGGCGACGGGCGGATCGCAGCACGGATCCTGCACGAGCAGGGACGCGATGCGGTCGAGACGACGGCAGTCGAGCAGGCCGATGTGATCGTGGACGCGCTCTTCGGCACCGGCTTCCACGGCCGGCCGCGCGACGAGGCCGCAGCGACGATCGAGCGGATCAACGCCGCCGACGCGCCGGTCGTCTCCGTCGACGTGCCCTCGGGGGTTGATGCTTCCACCGGCGAGATCGCGGCCGGGGCGGTGCGAGCGCAGGCGACCGTGACCTTCCACGGCCGCAAGCTCGGGCTCACGATCGCGCCCGGCCTCTTCCACGCCGGCGACGTCGTCGTCGCGGACATCGGGCTCGACGATGCCGCGACGGAGCACCGGCTCGTCACGTCCGCGATCCTGTCGCTCGTCCCGCGCAAGCGGGCGGAGGACAGCAAGTACAGCGCCGGCGCGGTGCTGGTGGTGGGCGGCGGGCACGGCCTGACCGGCGCGGCCTGTCTTGCGGCGGAGGCCGCGTTCCGCGCCGACGCCGGCTACGTCGCCGTGGCGGTGCCAGAGGCCTCGCTGGCGGTCGTCGAAGCGAAGCTGCTCGAGCCGGTCAAGCTGGCGTGGGCGGATGCCGGCCGGGCCGCCGAGAAGGCGAACGCGCTCGCAATCGGCCCCGGCCTCGGCCGCGACGCCGCTGCGCAGGAGCTTCGCGACGAGCTCCTCGCCGAGGGCACCCCCGCGCTCGTGCTCGACGCCGACGCACTCCACGAGCTGGAGCCGGGGGATTGGGGGTCGCGGGCCGTGGTGACGCCGCACGCGGGCGAGCTCGGACAACTCCTCGGCGAGAGCTCGGCCTGGGTCGACGCCCACCGGCTCGAGGCGTCGCGGCGCTGTGCGCAGCGGTTCGGCTGCGTCTGCCTGCTCAAAGGGGCCGACACGATCGTCGCTGCGCCTGGCGACGGCGTGCTCGTCTCGCTCGCCGAGGCACCTGGGCTCGCGAGCGCCGGCACCGGCGACGTCCTGACGGGCATCCTCGCCGCGTTCCTCGCCAAAGGTCTGGAGCCGCGCCTCGCTGCGGCCGCCGCAGCGACGGCGCACGGCCTCGCCGCGCGGAGCCTGCCGCAGCGCGGCTTGATCGCGAGCGACATCGTTTCGGCGTTGCCCGGCGTGCTCGGCTAGTGCGTGACTCGCTCTCGCCCGAACGGGGTAGCTCGATCGACTTGACGTCTGCATCGGCGGCCCGGGAACGGACTGCTTCCACGCCACCTGCGAGACGCAGATCCAGTAGTCACTAGCATCGGCGCGTGGCCCGCTCCGACCTGATCGTCGACCTGGGCGCGATCCGCCGGAACGCCCGGACGCTGCTCGTCGCCCTCGACGGCGCCGAGCTCTGGGCCGTCGTCAAGGCCGACGGCTACGGCCACGGGGCCGTCGACGCGGGTGGGGTGGCGCTCGACGCTGGCGCTACCGCCCTGTGCGTCGCGACCGTCCCGGAAGGGCTAGCGCTGCGCGCGGCGCTCGGAGCGGCGCGGATCCTCGTCATGGGGCCGGCGACGAGCCGCGAGATCGCCGACGCCCGCGACGCCGGTCTCGAGCTCGTGATCGCCGACGGCGAGGTTCCGGAAGGAGTCCGCGTCCACCTGAAGCTCGACACAGGCATGGGTCGCTGGGGGCTGTCCGAGCTGCCGGCGCCGGGCCGCGAGGTCGTCGGCCTGATGAGCCACTTCGCCTCGGCCGACTCCGACGCCGGCTTCACGGAGCTGCAGATCGAGCGCTTCGGCGCCGCGACGGCCGCGTACGCGTCGCTGACGCGCCACATCTCGAACAGCGCCGGCGTCCTGCGCTACCCCACCGCCCGCTTCGATGCCGCCCGGTGCGGGATCGCGCTCTACGGGATCTCGCCGTTCGGTACCGATCCGGCCGAGGATGGGCTCGAACCGGCGCTCCGCTGGGAGTCGCAGCTCGCGCAGGTGCGGCAGGTGCAGCCGGGCGACTCGACCGGGTACGGCCGCCGCTGGATCGCGGCCGAGCCGACCTGGATCGGCATCGTCCCGGTCGGCTACGCCGACGGCTTCCGGCGCGACCTGACCGGCACGGAGGTCCGTGTCGCCGGCGAGCCGCGCCGCGTCATCGGGACGATCTCGATGGACGCCCTTGCAGTCGAGCTCGACCGCAAGCTCCCCGTCGGGGCTCCGGTGACGCTGCTCGGCCACGGCGTCGCGGCCGAGGCGCACGCGCGAACGGCCGGCACGATCGGCTACGAAATCGTCACGGGCATCCGCAGCTCGCCCGAGCGGACGCGTCGCTCCGTCATTGACGGTTGATACCCCCTGGGGGTACCATGCGGGCATGGAGATCACCTACACGGTCAGCGGCATGAGCTGCGGCCACTGCAAGGCGGCAGTCGAGGACGAGGTCGGGCGCGTGCCCGGCGTCGCCTCCGTCAATGCCGACCTGGACACGAAGCTCGTGGTCGTGCGCGGGGACGGTCTTGAGGACGAGGCTCTGCGTGCGGCGATCGACGAGGCCGGCTACGAGGCAGCGTGACGAGAGTCGCGCTCTTCGTCGCCGGCCTCGCTGGCATCTTCCTGGCCGCGCTCGCGCTCGGCAGCGCGGCCGACGTCGACGAGCGCACGCTCGCCGACGACGCGCACGCCGCCGACGAAGGGCACGCGGAGGCGGCGGCGCCCGCCGGGCTCGCGCTCGCGCAGGACGGCTATCGGCTCGTCCCGGAGCGCGACGCGCTCGTCTCCGGCCGTCCCGAGCGCTACGTGTTCAGGATTCTCGGCGCGAACGGCGCCGTGCTCCGTGACTACGACGTCGAGCACGAGCGGCTGCTGCACCTGATCGTCGTCGGCCGCTCGCCGAACACCCACTTCCTGCACCTGCATCCGAGCCGGCGGCCGGACGGCGGCTGGACGGTGCCCGTGCGGCTACCGACGAACGGCTCCTACCGCGTCTTCGCCGACTTCACGACCGGCGGGGAGCGGCGGACGCTCGGCGTCGATCTCGCCGGTTACGGCGGGCCGGGCGTCGCGCCCGAGCAGCGCTCCCGGTACGACGTCGCGCTGCACGGGCACGGCGACCGGCTCGAGTTCCAGCCGACCTTCGGCGGCAACCCGGTGAAGCTGCAGCGCTACCTCGGCGCCGCCGGCCACCTGGTCGTGCTGCGCGACGGCGACCTCGCCTACATCCACGCGCACGCGGACGAGGACGAGCTCGCCTTCGACGTTCCGTTCCCGAGCGAGGGGCGCTACCGGCTCTACCTCCAGTTCAAGGTCGGCGGCAAGGTGGAGACGACTTCGAAGGTGCTCGAGCGGTGAGCGTCACGAGACTCGACCTGCCGATCGAGGGGATGACGTGCGCGTCGTGCGCCGTCCGCGTCGAGAAGAAGCTGAACAAGCTCGAGGGCGTCTCCGCCGCGGTGAACTACGCGACCGAGCGCGCGTCCGTCGAGTTCGACGCCGGCGCGGTCTCGCCCGAGCAGCTCGTCGCTGCGGTCGAGTCGGCCGGTTACAGGGCCGCGCTCCCGGCCGATGAGGTCGCCGAGGAGGCGCAGCAGGATCCGGCCGCGGCGCTCCGTTTCCGGCTGCTCGTCTCGGCAGCACTGACGCTGCCGGTTCTGGCGCTCGCGATGATCCCGCCGCTGCAGTTCGACGGCTGGCAGTGGCTCTCGCTGCAGCTGGCGACGCCGGTCGTCCTCTGGGGCGGCTGGCCGTTCCACCGGGCCGCGCTCGTGAACGCGCGCCACGGCGCCGCGACGATGGACACGCTGATCTCGATCGGCACGCTCGCAGCGTGGGGCTGGTCGCTGTACGCGCTCTTCTTCGGCGACGCGGGCGATCTGGCAATGAGGATGGACTTCGAGCTCGCCCTCGGCGCCGGCTCGGGTACGGGCGAGATCTACCTCGAGGTCGCGTCGGTCGTCGTCGTGTTGATCCTCATGGGCCGGTACTTCGAGGCGCGGGCCAAGCGCCGCGCCGGCGCGGCCTTGAAGGCCCTGCTGGAGCTGGGAGCGAAGGACGTGGCCGTCGTCGGCTCGGACGGCGAGGAGAGGCGCGTGCCCGTCGAGGAGCTGCGCGTCGGAGATCTCTTCGTCGTCCGTCCCGGCGAGAAGGTCGCCACCGACGGCGTGATCGAGTCCGGGACGTCGTCCGTGGACACGTCGCTTCTGACCGGCGAGAGCGTGCCGGTCGATGTCGGCCCCGGCGACGAGGCGATCGGCGCGACCGTGAACGTCTCTGGGCGGCTCGTCGTCCGCGCCATCCACATCGGCGCCGATACCGCTGTCGCCCAGATCGGGCGGCTGGTCACCGAGGCGCAGGCCGGCAAGGCGCCGGTGCAGCGGCTCGCCGACCGCGTCTCGGCCGTCTTCGTCCCGATCGTGATCGCCGTTGCGGTCGCCACGCTCGGCTTCTGGCTCGGCACCGGCTCCGACCCGGCCTTCGCTTTCGCGGCCGCCGTCGCCGTCCTGATCATCGCGTGCCCGTGCGCGCTCGGGCTGGCGACGCCGACCGCGCTGCTCGTCGGCTCCGGCCGCGGCGCGCAGCTCGGCGTCCTGATCAAGGGCCCCGAGATGCTCGAGCAGACGCGCCGCGCGACCACGGTCGTCCTCGACAAGACCGGCACCGTCACCGAGGGCCGGATGACCCTCGTCGGCGTCGAGACGCTGAACGGCGCCTCGCGCGGCGAGGTGTTGCGCCTGGCCGGCGCGGTCGAGGACGCGAGCGAGCATCCGGTCGCGCGCGCGGTCGCGGACGCGGCGCGGGCCGAGGTAGGCGCCCTGCCCCCGGTGACCGAGTTCCGCAATCTCCCGGGCCAGGGCGTCGTCGGCGTCGTCGACGGGCGCGAGGTCACGGTCGACCGGGCCGGCGTCCATTGGGACGGCGAGCTGCAGGCCCGGCTCGTGGTCGAGGACACGGTCAAGCCGACGAGTGCCGAGGCGATCCGGGAGCTGCGGGCGCTCGGCCTGACGCCCGTCCTGCTCACCGGCGACGCCGAGGCGACCGCGCGCCGGGTCGCCGCCGAGGTCGGGATCGAGCAGGTGCTGGCCGAGGTCTACCCGGGCGACAAGGCGGCCGAGGTACGGCGTCTGCAGGAGGCGGGTGAGGTCGTCGCGATGGTCGGCGACGGCGTCAACGACGCGCCTGCCCTTGCGCAGGCCGATCTCGGGATCGCGATCGGCACCGGCACGGACGTCGCGATCGAGGCGTCAGATCTGACGCTCGTCTCCGGCGACCTGCGTGCCGCCGTCGACGCGATCAGGCTCTCACGCCGCGTGCTCGCGACGATCAAGGGCAACCTCTTCTGGGCCTTCGCCTACAACGTTGCCGCGATCCCGCTCGCGGTCGCGGGGTATCTGAACCCGATCGTGGCCGCCGCGGCGATGGCGTTCTCGAGCGTCTTCGTCGTCTCGAACTCGCTGCGGCTGCGAGCCTTCAGGAGCGTGCGCACATGACCGAGCACGGCTACGACAAGGATGCGATCGGCAACCGGCTGCGGCGGATCGAGGGGCAGGTGCGCGGGATCGAGAAGATGGTGGACGAGGAGCGTTACTGCATCGACATCCTCACCCAGATCGGCGCGGCGATGACGGCGCTCGAGAACGTCGGCCTGAAGGTGCTCGACGACCACGTCAACCACTGCGTCGCCGGCGCGATCGCGTCCGGTGACGAGGCGGAGGCGCGCGCGAAGACGGACGAGCTGCTCGCCGCCGTCCAGCGCTTCGCGAAGACCCGCTAGGAGGGTCTGGCGGAATGGCACTCGTCGTTCGGGGCGACCAGCGCGGCCCAGCGGCTCAGCTGCTATTTCGCCAGCCCCTCCTATTCCGTCCGCTTGTAACCCGAGCGGGCGACCATGCGGGCAGACAGCCCCGGTAGGAGCGCCTGCAGGAGCGAGAAGGCGCGGTACCAGCGCGGCACGAAGAGCTCTCGCTTGCCCGACTCGACCGCGCCCGCGATCCGCTCGGCGACGAGCTCGGGGCCGATCACGGCTCGGCGGAAGAACGGGCTGCGCAGGACGGTCTTCTGCGGGAAGCCCTCCGTCTCGACGAAGCCCGGCAGCACCGTGTGCACCTGCACGCCACGCCCGGCGAGCAGGCCGGTCAGCGAGCGCGAGAACGCCAGCTGCGCATGCTTCGAGGCGGCATATGGCCCGGCCGGCGCGAAGGCCACTGTGCCCGCGACCGAGACGACGTTGACGACATGCGAGCCCGGCTGCAGCCCGGCCTCGAGTGCGCGCACCATCCAGACGCAGCCGAGGTAGTTCGTCCGCAGCACCGCCTCGATCCGCTCCGGCTCGAGCGAGAAGAAGTCGCCGCGCCCGGGGATGCCGGCGTTGTTGACGAGCAGGTCGACACGCGGGTGCCGGGCGAGGATCGCCGCCGCCGCCCGGTCGACGTCCGCGCGCTCCGAGACGTCGCAGACCTCGTACTCACCGCCGAGCTCGGCCGCGAGCGGCTCGAGCCGCTCCTGCCGCCGCGCGACGAGCACGGGCCTCCAGCCTCTCCGGGACAACTCGCGCGCCGTTGCCAGGCCGATGCCGCTGGAGGCACCGGTGACGACCGCGATCTTCACGGG
This sequence comes from uncultured Gaiellaceae bacterium, assembly GCA_963784895.1. Classification (GTDB taxonomy): domain Bacteria; phylum Actinomycetota; class Thermoleophilia; order Gaiellales; family Gaiellaceae; genus Gaiellasilicea. Next base: position 115,665 of record CAWATM010000013.1, read on the forward strand.
CGCGACTCTACGGGCAGACGCGAATGACGCGCTGGGCCTCTGCCGTGCGGCCCTTCGCGTCGGTGACGATCGCGCGCAGCATGTGCCGGCCCTTCGCGGCGCCACCGCGGCGCCACGTGGCGGTGTAGAGCCCCGCGGTACCGCGCCGCACTGTCGCGATCGGCTTCTTGTCGACCGTGAACCGGATCGAGCGGACGGCGGCGGTCGAGCCGGCGACGACCGTCAGCGGCGTCCGCACGGCCGCGCACTCGCGGATCTCGGGCGTGAGCCACGTGACCGTCGGTCCATCGACGACGGTGACCGGACCGCCCGCGAAGGCGGTGTTCGGCAGCAACTCGTCGCCGACGGAGTCGACGTTCTTCGACTCCTGGAAGTCGGCCGCCGACACCTGCATCTGCCGCTTGCCGGCGCGGAGCGCGGGAGCCTCGCGCGGGATCGGGAAGAGCGCGATTCCGCCGGCCGGGTCGTAGGCGGCGGCGCCGATCAGCGTCTGGCCGTAGCCGATCACGAGCGAGTACGGGTCGACGCCGGCGCCGAGGTCGACGACACGGAGCGCAATCGTCGGCCGGCCCGCCGAGATGCGCCCGGTCAGGAGGCCGAGCAGCGGCGGCTGGAGGTCGTCGACCCAGGCGCGCAGGACGTAGGCGCCGCCGAGCCGCCGGCCGGTGAAGAGGTCGCGGCCCGAGTCGACGGCGACGTAGTACGCCTTCGTCCGCGGGAAGACGGTGCCGGCGGCGCCGATGTCGAGCGGGTAGTCGACTGTGAGGTTGTTGACGTTGACCGGCAGCCCCGCGTAGCCCTGGACGTCGTTCTCGTCCGCCGAGCCGAGGAACCAGGGATGGACGAGTGACCCCGGCGTCGAGACGATCACGGCGGCGCCGACGTTCACAGCCGGCTCGTCGAGCCGGATCCGGTAGAGCTTCTCGGCACCGTCTTCGTTCACGGGTGCGCCGGTGTAGTTCGGCGCGGGCCCGAAGGCGGCGGCCGGGTATCTGTAGGCGGACGCGCGCGAGACGCCCTGGCGGGTATCACCTGTCTGGATCTGCTGCAGCGGCACTACCGGTGCGGCCGCGAGGCCGGGGCGCGTCACGAGCAGGGCATACGCGACCTTGCGGGTGACCGAGCCGCGGTGGAGGAGCAGGAAGCCGTACGCCTCGCCGGCGCCCGCGCCCGCCGACGCGCTCGCCGTGACCGGGATCTGCACGCTCCCGCCGGGAGCGACCGTGACGGCGCCGGGGACGCTGATCTGAACGCCGTTCGGCTGGACCTGTGCCTTCACTTCGATCGTCCAGGTGCCCGAGCCCTCCCCGGCGTCTGCGAGCGAGAGCAGCAACGACTTCGAGGCGGCGCCGCGGTTGAGGTTCAGATCCGAGTAGGAGAGCGAGACCGGATCGGTGAAGAGCTTCGGGTCGTTCGCGGCCATCAGGTCGACCTGGCCGGAGCCGGCGGTCAGCACGGGCGCCGCGGACGTGCGGGCGGTGTCGGCCCACGCGGTCGCGGCCGTCGAGACGAGCGCGGACTTGACCTGCAGCGCAGACCAGCTTGGATGGCGCTGCAGCAGCAGGGCAGCTGCGCCCGCGACGTGCGGCGCGGCCATGCTCGTGCCGTCGAAGACCGCGAAGGGGCCGCCGAAGCTCGGGAGCGTCGCGGAGAGGATCTGGCCCCCGGGCGCGCCGACGTCCGGCTTCAGCATGTGGCCGAAGGCGGTCAGCCCGGCCGAGGAGAAGCTCGTGACGACGCCGCCCCGGCCGGTGGCGAGGTCCTGCGGGCCACTGCCGATCCGAGCCGTTGCGCGGCCGCCGCGGCCGGCGAGGAAGGCGCGCAGCTGCTGGCCGTCGAGGTCGGCGATCATCCCGCCGCGGACGTCGAGCTGCACGGGGATCGGGTTCGCCTCACCCGGCCGGTTGTCGACGAACACGATCCCGACGCCGCCGGCCCCCTTGACGCGGGCGCTCTTGAGCGCGAAGGTGCACGTGCCGCGCGAGACGAGCGCGATCGCGCCGTTCAGCGAGCCGGCGCGAAGCGGGGTGGGGCCGCCGTCGAGGTTCCCGGGCGGGCCACAGAGGTCGCGCGGCACCGGCTGGCCGTTCGTGCCGACGAGCGTGCCGACGTCGACGAGCTGCTGGTCCGACGTGGCCCAAGCCGCCGGTGTCGCCGGGCCGGCGGTGCGCACGAACGGGATCCGCGTCAGCGGCTCGGGCGTTCCCGGCGCGGTCACCGACAGCGCGGGCGCGAAGACCTGGGAGTTCGAGAGCGCGGCAACCGAGATCGCGTCGGGGGCGCTGCCCGGCGAGCCGGCCGAGCCGACGCCGTAGTCGTCTCGGTCGTTGCCCGCTGAGATCACGGGAACGACACCGGCGGCCGCGACGTTGCGCACCGCCTCGACGAGCGCGTCGCTGAGGGGATCGGTCTGCGGGCCGCCGCCGGAGAAGTTGATCACGTCCATCCCGTCCTGGACGGCCGCTTCGAAGGCGGCGACGATCTCGGGTGTGTTGCCGACGTGGCCGACCGGGGTCGGCACGTTGAAGACGCGGTAGTTGCCGATGTACGCCCTCGGCGCGACGCCCGAGAGCCCCGTCGTCTGCGGGTGGTCTCCTCCCGCCGGAGCGGTCGTGCCCGCGTTGCCCGCGGCGATGCCGGCGACGTGCGTGCCGTGGAACGAGTTCTGCGGGTCGAGGGCCAGCGGCGTCCGCTCGTCCGCGCCCGCGCCGACGAAGGAGCGGGCAACGATCACCTTCGGCGACGTCCACTTGGTGCCACCCTTCGGGAAGCCGGCCGGATAGCTGTAGCCCTCCGGGTTGAAAAAGGCGTTCTTCGGGTCGACGCCGTCGTCGATGACGGCGATCTTCATCCCTTCGCCGCTGCCGCCGCCGGCGGCCGCGAGCGCACCCGAGCCGATCAGGCCGGGGCTACGGTTGAGCGCGAGCGCGTAGCGGTAGCTCGGGTAGAGCTTGCGCGCGAAGGAGAGCTTGGCCGCCTTCGCCAGCTCGGTCGCGGGCAGCTCGACCGCGATCCCGTTCAGGAGCAACGTGTAGTTGCGCTTGACCGTCGCGGCGGGAATCGCGCGCTTCAGCGAAGCCGTCGCGGCCCGCTGCGCCCGCTGGAGCTGCGCGGTATAGGCCCTCGCGCCGCGGCTCTGCACGTTCAGCCGGCGCGTGCCGCTGCTGCCGGCGAGCGTGCGTGAATAGGCGGCGAGCGGCGGGTCGGCCAGCGTCAGGATGACCGTGACGCGGCCGCTGCGATGCGCGTCCGGAATCGTGATCGTGCCTGCGCGCACGCGCGGGATCTCGAGCTCGCCGTGACGCCGCTCGATCGGCTGGAATGCAGCTGAAGCAGCCGACGTGACGACGAGCGCCACGCCGAGTGCGAGGGATCCGACGAGGCGGCGCACGGACAGCAGAGTAGCCGTAGGATCGCCACGTGTCGCGATTCGCAGGGAAGCGCGCTCTCATCATGGGGGTCGCCAACAAACGGTCGATCGCCTGGGCAATCGCGAGGCGCCTGGCGGACGAGGGCGCCGAGCTCGCCTTCACGTTTCAGGGCGCGCGGATCGAGACGAATGTGCGGGAGCTCGCGTCATCGGTCGGCTCCGAGCTGGTGACTCCCTGCGACGTGCGCGCCGACGAGGACGTCGACCGCGTCTTCGGCGAGGTCGCCGGCGTCTGGGACGGCAAGCTCGATCTGCTCGTCCACTCGGTCGCCTTCGCGGCCGCCGAGGATCTCGAGGGCCGCTTCACGGACACGCCGCGGGACCGCTTCTGGCTGGCCGTCGACATCAGCGCCTACTCGCTCGTCGCCGCGTCGAGCGCAGCGGAGCCGCTGATGGCCGCCGCAGGCGGAGGGTCGATCGTGACGATGACCTATCTCGGCGGCGAGCGCGCGGTGCCGCACTACAACGTGATGGGTGTCGCGAAGGCGACCCTCGACGCCTCCGTCAAGTACCTCGCCTGGGATCTCGGCGAGAAGGAGATCCGCGTCAACGCCGTCTCGGCCGGGCCGGTGCGCACGCTCGCCGCCCGCTCGATCGCGGGGTTCACCGAGATGGAATCGATGTTCGTCGAGCGCGCGCCGCTGCGCCGGCACATCGATGCCGGCGACGTCGCCGCAGCGTCCGCCTATCTGCTCTCGGACGACGCGAGAAACGTCACCGGCACGACGCTCTACGTCGACGCCGGCTATCACGCTATGGGGATGTAGGCCTCCCGGTCAGCCCTCCGCCTCGACCGGCTTCGTGGACGGGCGAGGCGCCTCGCTGTCATGCGGCGCTTCGATCGTGATGTTCGGCAGCGCCCGGTCGAGCCAGCGCGGGATGTACCAGGACTTCTCGCCCAGCAGGGTCAGGAAGGCCGGGACGAGCGTCATCCGCACGACGAGCGCGTCCGTGAGGATCGCGACCGCGAGCAGGATCCCGAACTCCTTCGAGATCCGGTCGGACGTGAGGATGAACGCCGCGAAGACCGTGCCCATGATCACCGCCGCGGCGACCACGACGCGGCCGATCGCGGCGATCCCGTGCTCGACCGCCTCGCGCGTCGGCAGCCCGTGGACGTGCTCCTCGCGGATCCGGCTCATCAGGAAGACCATGTAGTCCATCGAGAGTCCGAAGAGGATCGCGAACGCGATCGGCGGCACGAACGTCTCGATCGGCCCCGTTCGGTCGAGGCCCGTCAGCCCGAGCAGGTAGCCCTCCTGCACCACCAGGGTCAGGACACCGAAGCCGATGAAGGCGGAGAGGATCGTCGTGATCGCGGCCGTGAGCGAGATCACGATCGAGCGGAAGGCCATCGCGAGCAGGATGAACGTCACCCCGATCACGTAGAGGAGGAAGATCGGCAGCCGCTCCATGATCCGGTCGGCGATGTCCGCGAAGGCGGCCGTGAGGCCGGAGACATACGCGATCGCGTCACCGCCCTGGGTCGCCGCCGGGACGACGTCGTCGCGAAGCCGGTGGACGAGCTGCTCGGTCTCCTCGTCCTGAGGAGCCGAGTCGGGAGTGACGAAGACGATCGCGACCGTCTCCTCGTCGTTCAGCTGCGGCTCGCTGGCCGAGGCGACGCCCTGGAGGTCACGAACGCCCTCGTAGACGCGATCCGGCGCCTCCGGGTCACCGTTGACGTCGATCACGATCGGGATCGGGCCGTTGAAGCCGGCGCCGAAGCCCTCCGCGAGCAGGTCGTAGGCGCGCCGCGCGGTCTGCTCCTCCGGCTGCGTCCCCTGGTCGGAGGCGCCCAGCCGCACGAGCCCGGACGTTGCGGCGAGCGCGAGACCCGCAACGAGCAGGACGATGAACACGGGCTTCGCGTTCCGGGTGACGAAGCGGCCCCAGCGTGCGACCAGCGTCTTCTCGCGCGCCGCCTCGGAGTCGTCGAGCGGCGGCAGGAACGGCACCTTCAGCCGGTCGACCTTGTGGCCGAGCAGCCGGAGCACGGCGATCAGGAGCGAGTTCGCGATCAGCACCGTCGTCAGCACGCCGAGCGCGGAGCCGATCCCGAGCTTGGTCACGAAGTCGAGCCCGAAGAAGGCGAGACCGGTCACGGAGATCGCGACCGTCAGCCCGGCGAAGAGCACCGCGCGGCCTGCGGACGCGCCCGCCTCGGCGGCCGCGTCCACCGGTGCCATGCCCTCGTGCAGCGCCTGGCGGAAGCGGGTGACGATGAAGAGCGAGTAGTCGATCCCGACGCCGAGCCCGATCATCGAGACGAGCAGCGGCGTGATCGTGTTGATGTCGGTCAGGCCGGCGAGGATGAACAGGAGCAGGAACGCCGTCATCAGCGCGACGAGCGCGAGCGCGATCGGGATCAGCGTCGCGACGAAGGTGCGGAAGACGACGAGCAGCACGAGCAGCGCCGCGAGGAGGCCGAGCAGCTCCTGCGTGCCCTGCTCGATCGGCGGGAACTCGGCATCGCCGTTGTACTCGACGGTGACGCCGACGGGCGCGACGGCCTCGCGCACCGAGTCCTGCACCGCGAGGACTGCCTCACGGTCCGTATCGAAGATGACCCGGTCGAACTGCGCCTCCGCATAGGCGATCCGGCCGTCGTCCGAGAAGGTGTTCTCGTCGAAGGGGTCGCCGACCTCGGTGATGCCGGCCGTGTCCTCGGTCGGCTTGAACTCGTCCGTCTTCAGCTCGGCGACCGCGTCCTCGATCGCCGCCTTGCGCTCGGCCGTGTCGAGCCGCTCCCCCGGCGGGGCCGCGAAGACGAGGTTGAGCACACCGCCCTGCTCCTCGGCGAACTCCGACTCGATCAGGTCGGTCGCCTTCTGCGTGTCCGACCCGGGGATGTCGAATTCGTCTTTGAGGCTGCCGCCGACCGTCGCGACGAGGCCGATCAGGACGGCGATGATGCCGATCCAGGCGAGCACGACGCGCCAGGGATGCGACGCGCAGGAGCGCGCCCAGCGTGCAAGTCCTCCCGTGGCGAGACGTTCGTGGGCGGCGCGGCGTTCAGGGGTCGTTCTCTCCGCCATTGCGGTGGCTCCTTTTCGGTGGGGTCGCTACACGTTAGACGTGCGGGCACACCCGAATTCATCGTTCACCGGTTCGTAACCGTGCGCGGGACGCCGTCGCGGTACTCGACGACGACGCTCACGCCGAGCTCCTCTGCCCGCTCCGGCAGCTCGCGCGCGACGCGGAATGCGGCGGGCGGCGCCGATGTCGCGTAGCCGAGCGGCCGCTCGCGCGGCGCCTGCATCGCGTAGTAGAGGTAGACGCTGCCCGCGTAGGCGTCGGGCGGGAGCGCGGGCAGCTCGAGCAGCCGCCCAGCCGGCGCGTCCTCGACCCGGGCGTAGACGGCGTTGTCCTCGTCGGCGACGAGCGGGTCATAGAGCGGCACCCAGAGGTCGACAGCGACGACGACGACAGCGGCGGCGGCAACGAGGCGCGCGCGCCGACGAGCTTGTGTTTCTGAAACACAAGCCACCGCGACCGCCGCCAGCGCACCGAGGCAGAGACACGCGATCGGCAGGAGGCGCTCCGGCACCCGGGTCGAGTGCAGCGGCGTATTCCGCCAGAGGAAGCCGTACCCAGGCAGGTTCGAGCCGAGCGCGAGGAGGCACGGGACGAGCGCGCCGAGGCCGAGGACCAGGGCGAGGCGCCGCCCGGAAGAGATTGTGTTTCTGAAACACAAGCAGACGAGTCCGACCACGGCGAGGAGCGGCAGCAGCCAGCCGAGGTAGACGAACTGCTCGAACTCGCCGGGGTCGCGCGAGAGAAAGTCGCCGACCGTGGCGGAATAGCGCTCGACTTCCGAGAAGGGGCGCTCCACGGTGTCGCGGAGGCTGAGCGCCCAGACGAGGACGCCGGCGGCGATCGCCGCGCCGGCCACGACAGCTCCGAGCCGGAGGCGGCGCCGGGCGAGCGCATACGCGAGCACGAACGGGATCGCTCCGAGGGCGAGGTGCACCTGGCCCGAGAGCGGGATCGACGCGAGCGCGGCTGCCGCGAGCAACGTCAGCCGCCGCTCGACGCCGTAGAGCGCGAGCGGGAGCAGCATCGAGATCGGCCCGAGCAGGTGGCCGGTCGACTGCGCGACGCGGTAGGGCGCGAGCGCGAACGCGAGCCCGCCGACGAGCGCCGCGCCGAGGCCGAGCCCGAGCGTGCGCAGCCAGAGCGCGGCAAGCCCGCCGGCGCCGACGTAGGTCAGGAGGACGAAGACGTTCCAGCCGGCGACCGTGCCGAGGAGCGCCTGCAGCGGCCCGAACACGGCCGCGAAGGGCCAGCCCGCGAAGTTCACGCGCGGCTCCACCTCGGGCTGGAAGCTGTACGGGTCGAGCCATGGCTCGGCCGCCCGAGCGAACTGGTGGCCGGGGAGCCAGAGCGCATAGGCGGTCTGGAGATGGTCGCCCGGCGTCACCCGGCCCTCGCGCGGCTCGCCGTAGCCGAGGAAGCGGTCGGTCTCGAAGACTGCCGGAGAGGTGGCGAGCAGCCCGGCGCCGAGATAGAGGGCGGCGGCTAGTCCCGCAATGCCCGCGCGGCTGCGAGCGGCTCGTCGAAGTCGGGCACCTCCGAGTCCTCGTACCGCCACGATTCGAGCACCGTACCGTCCTCGCCGACGAGGAACGTGCTCCGTCGCGGCACGCCCTCCATCCACCGCCACACGCGCGCGGCGCCGAACCGCTTCGCCAGCGCTCCGTTCCAGTCCGAGATCAGCGGCACGTCGGCGTCGAGCACGTCCTTCCAGGCCCGGTGCGACCAGTGCGAGTCGCGCGAGACGCCAAAGACGCGCACGCCTGCGCGCTCGAACTCCGGCCGCCTGTCACGCAGGAGGCGCAGCTCCTGCGTTCAGGTCGGCGACCAGTCGAAGAGGTAGAAGCAGAACAACACAGGCCCCTCCTCGAGCAGCTCCTCGAGCTCCATCTCGGCGCCGGTGTCGAGCCAGAACACGGCGCGAATCTACTCGGCGAGCCGCAGGACGGCGCTCGCATGCCTGCGTGCGAGCGCCTCGGGTACCTCGCCGGGCGGCAGCTCGACGACGAACGAGACCTGGCCGAGCGCGTTCTGCCAGCGCGAGGCGGTGCCCGGCGGCCAGGGGAGGGAGCGGTACGGGACCCGGCTGAGCCGCGCGTAGCGCCGGGCGATCGCACGGCTCGGCCCCCAGGCGCGGACGACCGCCTGCGGCTGGTGGAACCAGATCGTCACGTCCGGCCTCAGCCGGAGGATCAGTTTCCGAGCGATCCGCGTCTCGCGCTGGGTCGCGGCGAAGAAGTCGCGGTTGAGGTCGACGCCACGCGCGTTGGTGCGGCTGCGGCGGGCGTACCCATCGGGGTTCAGCTGGTGCACGAGCCAGAGATCGGCGCGCGCCGCCGAGCGCGCGAGCAGCCGCGTCACCTCGATCCCTTCGCACTCGTCGCCGTGGATGCAGCCGATCACGAGCAGACGCGGTCCCTCGCCCGCGAGGTGCGTCGCCTGAATGGGCCTGCCGTCGTACGACCGGCCGAGCTGCTGCCCGGGAGCAGCCAGGAGCCCGGCGACGATCAGGGCACGCAGCACCACCCTTCGATCCTAGGAAACGACCGCGAGCGGAACTGGGCCGACACGTTCGAGACGGCTCGGATCTGCCGGGGCCGTCCGAGGCGCGTGAAGACGAACTGATCCGCGTCCGCCCACGCGACGACGGTCCAGCGGCCGTCCGGTGAGAGCGTCGACGCCGGAGCCGCGACGAGCGCGGCCGGCGCGTCTGGCTCGAGCACGGCACCCGTGTCGACGTCGATGATCCGGACGGAGCCGTCGCGAGTTGCGTACGCGAGCAGGTGGCCGCCCCCCTGCTGCCAGACGGGCGCCCGCTCGGCCGCCCGCCCGTCGAGCAGGCGGTCGCCCTCTCCGTCGCCGCCGACGACGCGAAGCCCGTCTCTCGCGAGGTAGGCGATTCGGGTGTCCGTTCTCGTACCGCCCCAGCGCGGGAAGCGGACGTCGGGCCGCGCCAGCGTCCAGCGCACCCCGCCCTCGGGCGTCAGCGCCGCCAACTCGTGCCGGCGCGACGCGACCACAAAGCGCCCGAAGGGCGACCACGACGCCTCGCGATAGGCGCCGAGCAGCCGCTTCGAGCCGTCCTCGTCGACGACCCAGGCGCCCGAGTCGGCGGTGACGAGCAAGCGCCCGGGCGCGGGGAGGGAGAAGAGCGCGGGCGCGCTCTCCTCGACCCCGACGACCTCCCTGAGCTCGTCCAGCACCGCTCTGCCCGGCGGACTGAGCAGCCCGGCCGCCACGACGAGCGCGACCGCGATCGCGACCGCCGGCTTCCAGGAGCGGCGTCGCTGTTGCGGCTCACGCTCGGCGAACGCGGCCGACACGATCGCCCACGAGCGCTCGCGAGCCTCGGGTTCGTTCGGGATCTCGACGCGATCGAGCCTCACACCGTGTCCTTGAGCGCGTCGAGCCCGCGACGCAGTCGCGAGTTGACCGTCCCGCGCGGCAGACCGAGCAGCTCGGCGATCTCGCCGGGGGTGTACTCGAGCAGGTGCCGGAGGACGATCACGGCGCGGTGGTCGGCCGGCAGCGCGGCGAGTGCGGCGAGCAGCGAGTCGTCGAGCTGCACCGGCTCCGCCGCCGCTGCGTCGACGAGCTCGGTCTCGGCGCGGAGCTGTCGCGCGCGCGACCAGTCGATCGCCCGGTTGACGACGATCCGATGCAGCCACGGCCCGAACGGGCGGCGGCGGTCGAAGCGGTCGAGGTTGCGGATCGCCGCGAGGAACGCCTCCTGGGCGATGTCCTCGGCAGCGGCGGCATCGTGGACGACGAGGTACGCCGCCCGGTGTGCCCGGGGCCAGTGCAGGCGGAAGAGGGCCTCCAGATCCGAGGCCGATCCCCTCTGAGCACCGCGCACGTGGGCACGCTCGGAGCCCATCCGCCGACTCTACGGCCGCCGCAGTGCGGGAGGTCCCTCACGCTCCGACGATGAAGCAGGCGTCGTGTGAGGAGCGGGCGACGCGGAGCTCGTCGAGCGCCGCTCCGGCCGGGCTGAACGTCGTCAGCGTTCCAGCGGAGAGGGAGGGCGTCAGGATCCAGCGCCGCGCGCGCCGCTCGTCCCACGATCCCTGGACGTTGTAGGAGCCCACCGGGACGGGGGCCGAGCGCAGCCGCCGGCCGTCGAGGGCATGGACGCGTAGCACGGCGTCGTCTCCACTCGTGACGAAGGCGCGATCTCCCATGAAGGTGACGTGCTGGGGCGGCGCGTCGGCGGCGATCGTGCGGACGAGCTCGCCGCCCGCCTCGTAGATCGCGATCCGCCTGCTGTCGCCGGACGTGACCCAGACTCGGCGGCCGCCGGGGGTGAAGGCGACGTCGTGGGCCCGGAACGGCGGCCGGATCCTGCCGACGACCCGCGGCCGCCCCGGCTCGGCCAGCGAGAGCACGGCGAGCTCGTCCGCCACGCTGCCCAGCGCCACCCAGAGCCGTGAGCCGGCGCGGTCGATCCCGAGGTGCCGGCACGGGCCGCGGACGGCGACGCGGCCGACGATGCGCCGCCCGCGCAGGTCGACGACCGCGAGCTCGTGCCGCCCGGAGTCGGTGACGTAGGCGAGCCGCTGGTCGGGTGAGACGGCGGTGTAGCGCGGCTCGGCGAGGTCGCCCCTGATCGGGCGCACACGCAAGTCGGAGTCGATCAGCGTCAGCCGGCCTTCGGCCGTGTGCGCGACGAGCGCGCCGACGACGCCGATGCTCTCGATGCTGCGCGGGTCGGCCGGCGTGCGCAGCCGCCGCACGGCGCGTCCGGCGGAGACGTCGACCGCGACGACGTGCGACTCGAGGTCGGCGGTCACGAGCGCGAGCGGCGTGCCGCCGGCCGTCCGCGCGAGCGCGGGCGCGACGCCCACCACGAGCGGCGCAGCCGCCGCCGCCAGGAAATCACGCCTGTCCATGCCCGGGATACGGCGGCCAGCCGTCGAGAGGTCCAGGGACCCCAAACCCGCCGACAGGCGTAGTAGCAGCGACCGACCTGGGAGGAACCGATGATCCGTCTCGCCGCCCTATTCGCCTTCACCGCCGTTCTCGCCGCGTGCGGCAGCACCGTCGAGGAGTCTGGTGACCGGGACGTCCGACCGCTCGCGACGCCGGCCGCGGCGGTGGCGCCGTCGTTGCGCCTCGAGGCGGCCGACGGCAGTTCCTCCTTCGCGATCGTCGACGGTGATCTCCGACGCTTCAGCACGCAGACCGGCAACGTGACGAGGACCTATCCGCTGACCGGCGCCTGGGAGCTGACGGGCATCTCCGCCACGGGCGCCTGGGTCGCGCTGCAGCGCGCCGAGACCGAGGTGCTCGTCCTCGATACGAGGCGCGGCACAATCGCGCACCGGCTCCGGTTGCGGGGCAAGTTCCGCGTCGAGGCGGTCTCCGCGGCAGGCGACTTCCTCTTCCTGCAGGAGGACTTCGTCGACGGCAGCTACGCCGTGCGCGGCTACGACCTCGCGGCAGGGCAGCTGCTACCCGGATCGCTCGGCCGGAAGGGCGAGACGGTGAGGATGCAGGGCGACGCGGGCCAGGTCGTCGCCTCGCCAGACGGCCGCTGGCTGCTCACCGTCTACGTCGAGACGACGGCGAACACCGCGTTCGTCCACGCGCTCAACCTGATCGAGCGCACCGCGATCTGTGTTCCGCTGCCGCCCTGCAAGTGCGACGCCGACGACTGGACGCTCGCCCTCGGGGCCGACCAACGGACGCTTCGCGCAACGAACGCTTCGGGACGCCGGACGGCGATCAGGCTCTAGACCGCTTCCGGCACGGCCTCGGTCGCCTTCGCGATCTCCTCGACGACCTCCGCGATGTCGCGGTTTGCGTTGAAGACCCGCAGCTGGCGGTCGGAGCCGTTGCCGCGCGCGAGGATCTCGCCGATCCCCTCGAGCTCGCGGTCGGAGCCCAGCTCCCGCGCGTGCGGCTGCAGCTCCTTCAGCGTTCGCCGGATCAGCTGCGCGACGGGCATGCGGTTCCGGGCGCCGGTCGCGAGATCCATCACCGGCGCTTCGAGCCCGTAGCGCGCGGCGAGCCACTTGTTCTCGGTCGTCAGGATTCGGTGGTAGCTCGGGATCTGCTCGCCGCTGTCGTACTGCTCCGAGAGCAGCTTCACGAGCGCCTGGCAGTACGCCGCGAGTGCCACGGCGTCCTCGACCCGCGTGACCGCGTCGCAGATCCGGATCTCGATCGTGCCGAGTCGCGGGTGCAGCCGGATGTCCCACCAGATGTGCGTGTAGTCGGCGATGCAGCCCGTGCGCTCGAGCTGGCCGACGACCTCGGCGTAGTCGGCGTAGTCGCGGAAGCGCGGCGGCGGGCCTGAGCGGGGGAACGCGGCGAAGACCATCTGCCGGCTGGAGGAGAGGCCGGTCGGCTCGCCGCGCCAGAACGGCGAGGACGCCGAGAGGGCAAGCAGCGGGCCGAGCTGGGGGAGGAGGCCGTTCACGACCTGGATCGCCTTTTCCGGCTCGTCGACTGCGACGTGGACGTGCATGCCGAAGATCAGCTCGCGCCGGGCGATGTACTGGAGCTGGTCGACGAGGTTCCGGTAGCGGTCGCGCGCGGTGATCCGCTGGCGCTCGAAGAGGCTGAACGGGTGCGTGCCCGCCGAGCCGACGCGCAGGCCTTGCTCGCGGGCCACGCTCGTCACGTAGGCACGCAGCTTCAGGAGCTCGCGCTGGACGTCGCCGGCGGTGCGGCAGACGGGTGTCGCGATCTCGAGCACCGACTGCATCAGCTCGGCGTTGATCCGCGGCTCGAGCTCGTGCCCGTGGATCGCCTGCAGCACCGTGTCGATGTGCTGGACGAGGTCGAACGTCTCGCCGTCGAGGAGCATGTACTCCTCCTCGACCCCGAGGGTGTACGGGTCGGACTGGCCGAACTTGTGGTCGAGGACGCTGCCGCCGGCGACGGCGCCCTTGCCGGTGATCGACTGGGGATAGATCTGCTTCACGGGAGCACCGCGTCGGCCTCGATCTCCACCCGCCAGCGGGAGTCGAGCAGGGTTTTGACGACCACCGCCGTCGACGCGGGCCGGATCGCGCCGAACACCTCCCCGTGCGCGCGGGCGATCCGCTCGTAGTCGTCGACATCGGTCATGTAGATCCGGGTGCGGACGACGTCCTCGAAGCGGGCGCCCGCCTCGCCGAGCGCGCCGCCGACGATCTCGAGGCAGAGCCGCGCCTGCTCGTACGCGTCCTCCGGCGGGTCGCCGTCGCGCGGGATCGGCGCCGTGCCGGAGACGTACACGTTCGCGCCGCTGACGACCGCCCGCGAGTAGCCGACCACCGGCTCGAACGGCGAGTGGCCCGGGATGAGGCGGCGGCCCATGCGGGCTAGTATCGCCCGCCGTGGAAGCGCTCCGCCAGATCGAGTCGTGGCCGGCGGAGCACGCCGCCGCCGGTGTCTCCACGGCCGCGGGCGTCGTGGCAGTCCACGGCGACGTCGACCACCGGCTCGGCTGGGGCTCGGTGACGAAGCTCCTCACCGCGTATGCGGCCCTGATCGCCGCCGAGGAGGGAGCGCTCGACCTCGACGAGCCCGCCGGCCCCGAGGGGTCGACGGTGCGGCACCTGCTCGCGCATGCGTCCGGGCTCGCCTGGGATTCGCCGAAGCCGCTCGGCCGGCCGGGCGAGCGGCGGATCTACTCGAACACCGGCTACCTCGCGCTGGCCGAGCACGTCGCGAGTCGCACGGAGATGACGTTCGCGGACTACCTGCGCGCGGGCGTGCTCGACCCGCTCGGGCTTGACGCCACGCTCGACGGCGACGCCGCGGGCGGGATCGTCGGCACGCTCGGCGACATGCTCGCGTTCGGCCGCGAGGCGCTCGCGCCGGCGCTGCTCGCGCTCGAGACACTCGCCGAGGCGACGACCGTTCAGTTCCCCGGCCTCGACGGTGTCCTGCCCGGGTTCGGGCGGCAGACGCCGAACGACTGGGGCCTTGGCTTCGAGCTGCGGGACGGCAAGTCGCCGCACTGGACGGGCGCGCGCAACTCGGCGCCGACGTACGGCCACTTCGGCTCGAAGCCGGGAACGGCGACGTTCCTCTGGATCGATCCGGCGCGAGCGCTCGTCGCGGCGGCGGTCGCCGACGTCTCGTTCGGCGCGTGGGCCGCGACCGCGTGGCCAGCGCTCTCGGACGCGCTACTGGAGGAAGTCGAGCAGTAGCCGGTTGAGCTCGTCCGGCCGCTCGAGGCTCGGCAGATGGCCGGCACCCTCGATCGTCTCCAGTCTCGCGTCCGGAAGCTCATGGGCGAGCCGCTCCGCCAGCGCGATCAGCTCGGGCTTGTCGCGGTCGCCGACGACCACAAGCGTCGGCACATCGATTTCTGCGATTCGGGTCTCTGCCGACGGGTCGGGCCAGGACGCGCGGACTTGGCCGTCGACGGGGAGCTGTTGCTCGTAGGAGCGGAGCGTCATTGCCGCTGTGAGCTCGCGCACGCCGTCGGTCGCGTCCGGCGCGAGCCACATCGCGGCCTGCTGGGCCGCCGCGCCCGCGAGATCGCCGGCCTCCACGAGCGCCTCCTCCTCGGCGAAGCCGGCCTGTGTCTCCTCGGACCAGTCGGTCGATGCGAGCCCGGGTGCCACGAGAACGAGCGCGCGCACGAGCGGCTGCCGCGCGGCTGCGAGTTCGAGCGCGACCCGACCGCCGAACGAGCAGCCGACAACCGCTCCCGGCCCTCCGAGCCGCGTTGCGGCGAACGTCACGTAGTCAATGGTCGGCGGAACCAGCGGCGCCTCGCCGAAGCCGGGCAGGTCGGGCGCGACGGGCTCGTGCCCCGCCGACCGCAGCGTCTCGAGTTGCGGCGCCCACATGCGTCCGTCGGCGATCCCCGCGTGGAGGAGCACGACCCTCATTCGTCGGCGAAGAGAGGCCGCAGCAGCTCGTCGAACGCCGCCTGGTCGCAGCTCGCGACGACGGCGGGAGTGACGGCGCGCACCGACGCCGTCCGCGGGATCCCCATCGCCAGCGCGACCTCGCCGAACGCGTCGCCCGGCCGCAGGATCCGGCGCTCGCCCAGGCCCTCCTGGCTGACGTTCAGCATCCCCGAGAGGACGACGTAGAAGCGATCGCCGGGGTCGCCTTCGCGGACGACGGTCTGGCCGGGCGCGACCTCTTCCCGCTCGAGCCGTGCGGCGAGCTTCGACAGGTGCTCGCCGGGGAGCCCAGAGAGCAGGCCGACGCGGGTCAGCTCGTGGACCGTGGCGGGGACGTGGCGCGGACTCACCCGGACACCGTAGCCCGATGGCGTTCCTGGACGGCGGGCGGTCCGCGCCCCTGGGTTCGAGTGTCCGTCGCCGAAGCCGTGTCACTCTGGCGCGCGCGGGACGAGCACCCGTAGCGCGAGCGGCTCGATCCGGAAGCGCACAGGGGTATCGAGCTCGACAGGCTCGCCGTCGATCGCCGTCCGCAGCCGCGGCTGCGGCGCGCCGATTTCGAGCTCGGTGCACGTGCGCTCATCCCAGGTGATCCGGCGGAAGCCGTGCGGGATGTAGAGGTGGAGCTTGCCCTCGTCGAGGCGCTCGCGCTCGCCGAGCGAGAGCAGGTCGAGTGTGTAGTCGTTGTTCGAGACCAGCACAAGCCGCGCTCGGACGTGATCCCCGTCGATCGTGAAGCGCTGGCGGCGACGTCGGTCCTGCACGGTCAACGCCAATGCACGGAGCCGAGCGAGCGCATTGCGGCGGCGGCGGTGGTGCTCGCGCCGGTGCACCAGGCGGGCGTAGATCCCGAGCGAGACGTTGTTCAGGAAGAGCCGGTCGCCTGCGCGCGCGACGTCGACCCGCCTTTCGATCCCGTTGTCGAAAGCTGCGAGCGCGGCGACCGGGTCGTCCCGGTCGAGCCCGAGGTCGCGGGCGAAATGGTTCCGCGTCCCGAACGGGATGCAGACGAACGGCACGTCCTGCTCGATCGCGACCGCTGCGACGGCGGCGAGCGAGCCGTCGCCGCCGGCCATTCCGAGCACGTCGGCACCCGCGTTCCGCGCCAGCTCCGCCAAGTCGTCCCCGTCCTCGAGCGGGCGCACGTCGACGCCACGGCTGCGCGCCGCCTCGCTGAGCTCCTCGGCGGTCGGAGAGTCCGTGCCGGAGTCTGGGTTGACGATCAGGACCTGTCTCATCGGGTGGGGTCTTGCAGGCCCGAAAGATAGGCCGTTCGGCCCATGCAGCACCTGGGGTCCGTGTCGATCATCAGGCTCAGATGAGCGAGCGCGGCCTGCATATCATCGAAGACGACCTGTCCGAGACGTGGATCGAGGACTGGGCGGCGGTCGGCCTGAGCGAGATCGAGGCGCTCCTGGCCAAGCACGCGGCCTTCCTCGGCTACCTCGAAGAGGCGGTCGACGAGTAGGTCTCGGCGTTTGCCACGGCGTCGAGGCGGAAACGCTCGGCGCAGATGGCGCTTGACTTCCTCTATCGCGGCACGCCCGGTCATCCGCTTCATCCGCCGCTGACCGACGCCACGATCGGCATCTACACCTTCGCGACGGTCGCAGGGCTGATGGACGTGGTCGGGATCACGAAGGACGCGGCTGCGAACGGCTGGTGGCTCGCGCTGGTCGTCGGTCTGATCGTCTCGGCCGGGGCGGCGCTGACCGGGCTCGCCGACTGGTGGACGATCACGAGGGGCACCCCGCTCTTCCGGACCGCGACCGCGCACATGATCGCGATGCTGACGGCGACCGTGTTCTTCGCGCTGGCCGCGATCCTCGGCCACGGCCGCTACGACGAAGGCGTCGTCGAGACCGCCCCGCTCGTGCTGAACCTGATCGCCTTCGGCCTCCTCACCCTGGGCGGCTGGCTGGGCGGCACGCTCGTCTTCAACTACGGCATGCGCGTGTTGAACCTGGTCGAGGAACCGGCGAGTCGTGCCACCTCGCCGATCCCCGACCGGGAAGAAGAAGCCGCGGAGCGCTAGCTACTCGGCCGCGAGGCCGAGCGAGCGCTCGAGCGCGCCCTTGGGCTGCGCGCCGACCGCGACCTGGGACGGCTCGCCGTCCTTGAAGAGGATCATCGTCGGGATCGAGGCGATCCCGTAGCGCTCGGCCAGGCCGCGCTCCTCGTCGATGTTCACCTTGACGAGCTTCACCTCGCCGTCGCGCTCCTCGACGATCTTGTCGAGAACGGGCGCGACCGCGTGGCACGGCCCGCACCACTCGGCCCAGAAGTCGACGATCACGGGCTTGTCGCTCTGCAGGACCTCCTGGGTGAAGGTGTCTTCTTTTACTGCTGTTGCCATTCGGGCGTTCCTTTCGCTGGGTAAGAAGGCCGGTTCCCCGGCCTCGTCTAATGAAAACGACGAGGGCGGACGGACTGTTCCCTAGAATCGAAACGCATGTTCAAGCCGCTTTCGGACAAGCCCGACCACCCCGCGCTCGAGCTCGAGATCCTCGAGCTGTGGGAGCGCGAGCAGACGTTCGAGCGGCTCCGGGAGCAGAACCGCGACGGGCCGAGGTTCAGCTTCGTCGACGGGCCGGTGACGGCGAACAGGATGGTGCTCGGAGTCCACACAGCTTGGGGGCGGACGCTGAAGGACGTCTTCCAGCGCTACAAGGCGCTGCGCGGCTACCACCAGCGCTACCAGAACGGCTTCGACTGCCAGGGCCTCTGGATCGAGGTGGGCGTCGAGCGGCAGCTCGGGCTCAACTCGAAGCAGGAGATCGAGGAGTTCGGCCTCGCCGAGTTCGCCCGCCGTTGCCGCGACGTCGTCGTGCAATCCTCGCGCGCCTTGACCGAGGGCTCGGTCCGGCTCGGGCAGTGGATGGACTGGGGCAAGGACTACTTCACCTTCAGCGACACGAACATCGAGTACATCTGGCGCTTCCTTCGGCTGGTGCACGAGCGCGGCTGGCTCTACCTCGGCCACCGCTCGACGGAGTGGTGCCCGCGCTGTGGCACCTCGATCTCCGCCCACGAGCTGGTCGGCAGCTACGTCGACCGGGCCGACCCGTCGCTCTTCGTCCGCTTGCCGCTGCTCGACCGGCCCGGCGAGGCGCTCGTGATCTGGACGACGACCCCATGGACGCTGCCGGCGAACGTCGCCGCCGCTGTCAAACCGGACGCCGAGTACGGCCGGCGAGACAACGGGGAGTGGGTCGCGGTCGAGCGCTACCCCGAGGAGGCATTCGACGAGCGGCGGCGCGGCGAGGAGCTCGTGGGCTGGCGGTACACCGGACCGTTCGACGAGCTGGAGCCGGGCGCCGCGGTCGACCACCGGGTGATCCCGTGGGCGGACGTGACGCTCGACGACGGCACCGGGATCGTCCACATCGCCCCGGGGTGCGGCTCCGAGGACTTCGAGCTCTCCCGGGTGCACGACCTGCCGGTGCTGACCCCGGTCGACGAGGCGGGGCGCTTCTACGACGACTACGGCTGGCTGCACGGTCTCTCGACCGTCGAGGCGGCGGAGCAGATCATCGGCTATCTCGAGGAGCACGGGCGCCTCGTCGAAGCCGGGCTGCACGAGCACCGCTATCCCGAGTGCTGGCGCTGCCACACGCCGCTGATCTTCCGGATCTCCGACGACTGGTTCATCGCTGTCGACGAGCTGCGGCAGCGGCTCCGGGACGCGAACGCCGAGGTCGAGTGGACGCCCGAGTACATGGGCAAGCGGATGGACGACTGGCTGGTCAACATGGGCGACTGGAACATCTCCCGCCGCCGCTACTACGGCCTGCCGCTGCCCTTCTACCCCTGCGGCTGTGGGCACCTGAACGTGATCGGGTCGAAGGCGGAGCTGCTCGAACGTGCGACCGGCGGCGTCGGGCAGCTGGAAGAGCTGCGGCGGCCCTGGATCGACGAGGTGCCGATCACCTGCGAGCAGTGCGGTGAGGAGGTGCGGCGGATCCTCGAGGTCGGCGACGTCTGGCTCGACGCCGGGATCGTCCCCTTCTCGACCCTGGGGTGGGAGAGCCCGGAGTACGTCCCCGAGGGGTACGCGACCGGCGCTGCTCGGGGGCTGACGACGGCCGACCTGCCCGACCACGCCTCCTGGGAGGAGTGGTTCCCGGCCGACTGGGTCTCGGAGATGCGCGAGCAGATCCGGCTCTGGTTCTACTCACAGCACTTCATGTCGGTCGTGCTCACCGGTCGCGCGCCGTACCGGAAGGTGCTCGGCTACGAGAAGATGCTCGACGAGACCGGCCGCGAGATGCACAGCTCGTGGGGGAACACGATCGATGCTCCCGAGGCGTTCGCGCGGATGGGCGCAGACGTGATGCGCTGGCAGTTCTGCGCGCAGCCGCCCGACCGGAACCTCCTCTTCGGCTTCGGCCCGGGGCGTGAGATCCAGCGCAAGCTGCTGACGCTGTGGAACTCGGTCAAGTTCCTCGTCGACTACGGGCGGATCGACGAGTTCCGGCCCGTGTGGGGCGAGCTGCCGAACCGGAGCGAGCTGCGACCGCTCGACCTCTGGCTGATCGACCGCACCAACGCGTTCGTGCGCGATGTGACCGAGGCGTACGAGTCCTTCCTCACCGTCGACGTGGTCCGCGGCTACGAGGCGTTCGTCGACGACGTCTCCAACTGGTACATCCGCCGCTCACGGCGGCGCTTCTGGGAGGGGGACGCCGTCGCCCTGCACGTGCTCTGGCTTGCGCTCGTGCAGTCGCTGCGCGTCGTCGCGCCGGTAATGCCGTTCCTGACCGAGCATCTCTGGCAGGTGCTCGTCCGCGAGGCCGACGGCGACCCGCCGGCGTCGGTGCACCTCGCCGGCTGGCCGGAGGCGACGGCGCCGGACGACGACCTGCTCGCCGAGGTCGCCGAGGTGCGCCGGGTCGTCGGGCTCGGCCACCAGGCTCGCGCGGCCTCGCAGCTGAAGCTGCGGCAGCCGCTCGGCCGGCTCGTCGTCGAGGGCGCGCCGCTCGCAGCGGGGCACGTCGACGAGCTGCGCGAGGAGCTGCGCGTCAAGGAGGTCGAGTTCGGCCACGTCGAGGCGACGGAGCTCCACGTGAAGCCGCACCTGCCGGTGCTCGGCCCGAAGCTCGGCAAGGAGCTCGGCGCAGTCCGCGCCGCGCTCGCCGCGGGCGAGTTCGAGCAGACGGACGGCGGCGGCTTCCGCGTCCTCGGCCATGACCTCGGGGCGGACGAGGTTCTCGTCGAGCGCTCGGGCAAGCCGGGCTGGGCAGTCGCTTCAGACGAGGGCGTCACGGTCGCGCTCGACACCACCGTCGATCCCGAGCTCGAGCTCGAGGGACGTGTCTACGACCTGATCCACACACTCAACTCGATGCGGAAGGAGCAGGGCTTCGAGCTGACCGACCGGATCGCCGTCACGCTGCCGGCCGCCGACGCCGACCTCGTCGAGCGGCACGCCGAGTGGATCAAGGCGGAGGTGCTGGCCGTCTCGCTCGACGCGGACGGCGTCGACGCGCCGCAGATCGCGAAGGTCTAGTCGCGTCGTCCTAGGTCTGCGTCTCGGCGAGCGCAAGCTCGCGGCGAAGCTCGACCGGCAGTCTGAACGTCACGTCCTCGTCGACCATCCGGAACGGCTCGATCCGCTCGATCCCGCGGGTGCGGAACCAGTCGCAGACGCGGTTGACGAGCTTCTCCGGCGCCGACGCTCCCGAGGTGACGCCGACGGTTCGAACCCCGTCGAGCCAGGCCGCGTCGATCTCGCTCTCGTCGTCGATCAGGTACGACGCGACTCCGCCGGCACGGGCGACGTCGACGAGCCGGTTCGAGTTGGACGAGTTGCGGGAGCCGATCACGAGCAGCAGGTCGACCTCGGTCAGCATCTCCTTCACCGCCCACTGCCGGTTGGAGGTCGCGTAGCAGATGTCCTCCTTCTTCGGCGCATGGATCGCGGGGAAGCGGCGCCGGAGCACGCCGATGATCTCGGACGTCTCGTCGACGGAGAGGGTCGTCTGGGTGATGTAGGCGAGCCGGGCGTCGGCGGGCAGGTCGAGCGCCTCCGCCTCGGCCACGTCCTGGACGAGCACGGTGGCCTCCGGAGCCTCGCCCATCGTGCCGACGACCTCCTCGTGACCGGCATGCCCGATCAGGACGACCGTGTAGCCGTCCGCGGCATAGCGGCGCGCCTGCACGTGCACCTTCGTCACGAGTGGGCAGGTGGCGTCGATCACGTTGTGGCCGCGCTCGGCGGAGGCGGCGTTCACCGACGGTGCGACCCCGTGCGCCGAGTAGACGATCGTCGCGCCCTCCGGCGCCTCCGCCTCCGAGTCGACGAAGATCGCGCCGCGCGCCTCGAGGTCGCGGACGACGTGGATGTTGTGGACGATCTGCTTGCGGACGTACACCGGCGGGCCGTAGTGGTCGAGTGCCAGCTCGACCGTCTCGACGGCGCGCTCGACACCGGCGCAGTAGCCGCGGGGCGAGGCGAGGAGAACGCGTTCGACCATCGCCGCGATCGTAGCTCTCGCGCCTCCGGACGCGGGAAAACAGCCCTGCCGCGTCGGGGGGGTCGTCGCGACAGGGCTGCTCCCAATGCTCCCCGCGCGCACGCGGTTCGCATCGCCCAGTGCCGCCACGCTATTCCGCGGTCGCGCGGGTGCCAATAGGCCGGACGGCCCATCTTTCAAAGCGGCAAAGGCGCCTCTATCATCAGAGATCCCGGTGAACGCAGAGACTCAGGCGGTGCTCTTCGACGCGGTGCCGCTGATCCTCGTCGCGGCGCTCTCTCTGGCCGTGGGTGCAACGATCGCAAGCGTGCTCTGGCGCGACCGCCGGCGTTCGGCCGAGCCCGACCGGGTCGACCGCGGCAACGGGGGCGCGGGCCTGCCGCAGCAGGTGCTCGATGCTCCGGAGCCTGCCGACGTCGCCACGCGGCTGCTCGACGAGTTCGCGACGGTCTTCGACCTCGAGCTTGCAAACATGGCACTGATCGAAGACGAGGGACGGGTCGCAGTGCTCGTCGCCGCGCGCGAGCACGGACGCGATCACGCCGCCCTCCTCGGCCAGCGGATCGCACTCAACCGCGAGCCGTCCGGGATCAACGCTGTGGCCCGCGAGGGAACGGCATTCACGGTTTACGACGCCGAGCATTCGCCGGTCGTCAATCAGCGGCTGAACGCGATCGCGAAAGCGAAGAGCTGCGTCTTCGTCCCGGTCCGTGCCGGCGACGAGGTGATCGGCGTCATCTTCGGCGCGGTCCGGACGCCAAGGGTCTTCGACGAGGACGAGCTCGCCCGGATGGAGGCGCTCGTGAGCGAAGCGGGTCTCGCGCTCGAGCGGTCTCGCGCGACAATCGCACTCGCCGATGCGCTCGAACGCGAGCGGCTGATCTCGCACGTCTCGCTCGAGCTCCGTTCGCGCCGGAACGTCGACGAGGTGCTCCCGGCCGTACTCGAGGAGGTCGGCGCCGCCGTCGGCGCGATCCGCTGCTTCGTCAGGCTCGGCGAGGAGCGAGAGGTGAACGCGCTCGCGGCAGAATGGCACGCCGACGGCGTCGAGCCGCTCCGCGAGGGCGCGCACCTCCCCGTCGTCAACCTCTGCGCCCGGGTCAAGCGCACCATCGCCGTGGCCGACGTCCTCGAGGCCCGCACCCTCGACGACGACACGCTCGGCGACGTCCGCGAGCTGACCGAGCGAGGCGTGCGCGCCGTGCTCGCGACGCCGATCGTCGCCCAGGACCGACTGCTCGGCGTGCTCGGGTTCCACCGCGCGCTGGTGGGCGAGTGGCGCCCGACGGAGATCGGTCTCGCCGAGGCGGTCGCGCGGGAGGCGGCCGTCGCGCTCGACACGTCGCGGCTTCTCCGCGAGAGCGACCGCAGGCTGGCCGAGCAGCAAGCGCTGTTGAAGGCCGGCGAGGCCCTGACCAGCGAGCTCCACTTCGACACCGTGATCGAGCGGCTCGTCGAGGAGCTGCGCGGCCTCGTCAACGCCGATGCGGCCGACTGCTGGACGCTGCTGGCGGGCGGCTCCGAGCTCGTCTGCCGCGCCGTGCTCGGACTGCCGGAGACGGAAGTCGGCAGGAGGATTCCGGTCGCCGGCACCATCGGCGAGGCGATCACAACCGGGAAGCCGGTGCTGCGGCGCGAGTTCGCAGAGACCGAGCAGCCGGCGCCGAGGGGGAGCTACGCGGATTTTGCGGAGGTGATGGACGCGCCGATCTTCTCGTTCGGCGAGATCCGGGGCGTCCTCGGCGTTTGCTCGCGCGAACCCGGCCGCTTCGAGGAGTCTGACCTGCGCCTGATCGAGGCGTTCGCGAGCCTGGCTTCGATCGCGCTCCGGAACGCCGAGTTGTACGAGGAAAGCAAGAGGCAGACGCAGGTCGAGCGCGGCTTCTACCGGATCGCGGCGGTTCTCAGCGAGCCGCTCTCGGAGCAGGAGACGCTCGACGCCGTCGCCCAGGCGGCCGCAGAAGCCCTCGGCGGCGACTCGGCCGCGGTCCTCCGCTCGGCGGGCGCCGAGCTCGAGCTGGCGGGCGGGTACGAGCTCTCGGAGGCGCTTGCCGCTCACCTCCGCGAGAGCGCGCGGGCGTTGACGGCCTGTGCGGGCGGTCGCAAGGTGCTCGCGTCGCGCCGGCTGAGCGAGGACGATCGCTTCGGGGACGGGCTCGCGGCTGCAGCGGCAGCCGCGGATCGCGGCTCGCTGCTTGCGGTCCCGCTCCGGGAACCCGCCGGCGGCGGCGCCGGCCTGGTGCTCGTGTTCTTCCGGGGCGAGCGCCCGTTCGGCGACGAGCAGCTCGAGCTCGCCCCGCAGGTGGCGGCAGCAGCGCACGGCGCGCTCGAACGCAGCGACCTGTACGAGCGTGAGCGCCGGTCGCGGCAGCTGGCGCAGCGGCTCGCACGGGCCGGCCGCGACCTCGCGGGTGAGCTCGATCCGGACGACGTCCTCGATCAGGCGGTCCGCAACGCCGTCCAGTTGCTCGGGGGTGAGGGCGCCTCGGTGCGGGTGCTCGAAGGCGACGAGGTGGTGGTCCGCGCCGCCGCGGGCTCGGGCAAGTCGGCAGCGCTCGGCACGCGTGCGCCTTCCACGGCGTGGCTCGTCGGCGACATCGTGCAGACGCGGGCGACGCGCGCGATCGCCGACGCCGGCGGCGACCCGAGGGTCGCCGAGGCGGACGCGATGCTTGCCGCCGGCTACGCGGGCTATCTCGGCGTGCCGATGATCGGGCCGGATGAGTCGGCGCACGGCATCTTGGCCGTGTACTCGAAGCGCCCGCGCGAGTGGCGGGAAGAGGAGGCGGAGACGCTGCTGGCGCTGGCGGCGACGGCAGCCGCCGCCCGCATCAATGCCGAGCTGTACCAAGCCGTCAGCCACGAGCAGCAGCGCGGCGAGGCCATTCTCGCGAACGTCGCCGACGGGATCGTCGCCGTCGACCGCGAGGGGAAGGTCGTGCTGTGGAACCCTGCCGCCGAGCGCGTCACCGGCGTCTTGCAGGAGGAGGCGCTCGGCAAGACGCCGACGGAGGCGCTCGGCCGTGCGCTCGACGCCGCTGGCGGCGCCGCGGGCGGCAGCCGGCTGCTCCCGATCCGGCGCGGCGGCGAGGAGGTCTGGCTCTCGCTCAGCGAGGCGGTGATGACCGACCCGGCAGGGGCGGTTGCGGGCCGGATCTACGCCTTCCGGGACATCTCGTCCGAGCGCAGCGTCGAGCAGATGAAGTCCGACTTCGTCTCGACCGTCTCGCACGAGCTGCGCACGCCGCTGACCTCGATCTACGGCTTCGCCGAGACGCTCCTGCGCCAGGACGTGCTCTTCGGCGAGGAGGAGCGGGCGACGTTCCTCCGCTACATCGCCACCGAGTCGGAGCGGCTGACGTCGATCGTCGACCGGCTGCTCTCGGTCGCGCAGCTCGACACCGGGGCAATGGCCGTGCAGCTGGCGGAGACCGACGTCGGGGCGGTCGTCAACGAGGCGGTGCGCACGGCGGAGGGAGCCGACGGCCAGAACGGGCACCGATTCGTCATCGAGCTCGCCGACGAGCCGCTGTCGGCCGAGGCGGACGGCGACAAGCTCCGGCAGGTGCTCGCGCACCTGCTCGACAACGCCGTGCGCTATTCGCCGGCGGGCGGCACGGTCACGGTCGCCGCTCGCCGCCTCGAGGACGCCGTCGAGGTGAGCGTCGAGGACGAGGGCGTCGGGATCCCGCACGCCGAGCAGCAGCGGATCTTCCGCAAGTTCTATCGCGGTGATGCGGCCGCAGCCGGCGTCGTCGGCGCGGGAGCCGCGGGTCTCGGCCTCTTCCTCGCAGAGGGCCTCGTCACGGCGATGGGTGGCAGGATCCGCGTCGACTCGAGCGAGGGGAGAGGGTCGACCTTCGTGCTCGAGCTACGCGCCGCGGAGAGTGAGACATGACACGGCTGGGTAGGAGCCGACGCAGATGACCACGGTGCTCGTGATCGACGACGAAGCTCCGATCCGGCTGCTCTGCCGCGTCAATCTCGAAGCGGAGGGGATGCCGGTGCTGGAGGCGAAGGACGGCCCGTCGGGCCTCGAGGCGGCGCGGACCGGAAGCCCGGACGTGATCCTCCTCGACGTGATGATGCCCGGGCTCGACGGCTGGGGCGTCGCGGAAGCGCTGCTCGAGGACGAGCGCACCGCCGAGATCCCGATCATCTTCCTGACCGCGCGCGCCGAGTTTCGCGACCGCGCGAGAGGGCTCGACATCGGCGGCGTCGACTACATCACGAAGCCGTTCAACCCCGTCGAGCTCGCGCCGCTCGTGCGCGCCTTGCTCGACCGGCTCGAGCGCGGTGAGCGCGACGAGCTGCGCCACGAAAAGCTCAACGAGCTCCGCGGCCTCATGGCCGAGACGTAGCGCGTGTCAGGACGCGCTGGGAGCTAGCGGCCGGCGAAGTCGGCGGTGACGACGGTGGCGCGGTCGTAGCCGAGGAAGTTACCCCTGACGGAGCCGAGACCGATCCGGTTCCAGCCGGGGCGGAGCAGGTTCGCACGGTGGCCCGGGCTCGCCATCCAGCTGCCGACGATGCTGCGGGCCGAGGCGTACGGGCCGGTGCCCCAGGCCAGGTTCTCACCGAAGGCGGGGCCGCGCGCACCCGAGCCGGCGAGGCGATCGAACATCGCCCCGTGCGTGAACACGTCCGTCCGGATCAGCGTCGCCGAATAGGAGCGCGCGACCCGGGCGAGGGCGGGATCGACGCGAAGCGGCCGAAGACCGTTCCCGGTGCGCACATCGTTGACGACAGTCAGGAGCGCCCGCTCGCTCTGGTTCAGCGTCGCCGCTTGGTGACCCGCGTTTGCCGCGGGGGCGAGGGCGCAGCACAGCACGGCGCATGCAGCAGCCCGAATGGGGGTCCGAACCTGCAACAAGGCGGCAGGATGCACAACGCAGCGGATGTCGGCCTCACCCTTTTGGGGGATCAGCTGGAACGATCAACGAGCGGTCTGAGCCAGCAGGATCGCCGTCAGGACGATCCCGCCGCCCACGAGCTGCGCCGCGCCGAACGACTCGCCGAGCCAGACGAACGCGACCGCGCTCGCGGCCACGGGCTCCAGCATCGCGACGATGCCGACCCGCGTCGCCGAGATGTGGCGCAGAGCGGCGGCGACGAGGAGAAACGTGACCATCGTTCCGGCGACGACGACGTAGAGCAGCAGCAGCCAGACCGGCAGCGAGTAGCGCTCCAGGTGCCCGAGCAGCGAGACGCTGTCGTCGAACCGGTCCGTCGGGAAGCGCCAGAGCGGCTGCACCGCCGCCCAGAACAGCCCCGCGAACAGGAAGCCGTAGGCGGTCAGCGAGGCCGGGTCGCGCCACTTGACGGCGTGCTCGGCCATCAGCACGTAGATCGCGTACGCGACGGCCGCCGACAGCGCGGCTGTCACGCCGAGCCCGTCCAGGGTCAGCCCGCTCCAGACCTCGACCACCACCGAGAGCCCGATGACCGCGAGCACGAGCGCGATCCAGATCCGGCGGCGGATCGGCTCCTTGAAGACCGACCACGCCCAGAGCGCGATCAGGATCGGTGCGATGTACTCGATCAGGAGCGCGATCCCGATCGGCAAGCGCCCGATCGAGACGAAGTAGAGCCATTGGACGAGCGCCACGCCCGCGATGCCGAAGACGATCAGGTACGGGAGCTCGCGCCGTGTCAGCCGCAGGCTTGCGCGCCGGGTCACGAGCAGCACCAGCGCGAAGCCGAGGAAGGCCCCGGTCGCGCGCACCTGGGTCAGCTCGAGCGGCGAGATCCCGGACTGGAGCACGACCTTCGAAACGGTGCCGTTGAGGGCGAAGAGGAGGGCCGCCGAGAGCACCATCGCGTAGCCGATTGCCGGTCGCCGCTCATGCCCCGCTTCGCCGGGGATGTAGGCGACGTCGGCCACGCCCGGCGAAGCTACCAGCGTCTAGTGTTGGCGTAGTGAGGGACCGGCGGCAGGCGGTCGAGATCGTCTTCGACCACGCGACCAAGCGGTACCCCGGTCGCGCCGCGCCGGCGGTCGACGACCTCTCGCTGACGATCCCGGCCGGCGAAGTCTGTTGCCTCGTGGGGCCGTCCGGCGGCGGCAAGACGACGGCGATGAAGCTCGTCAACCGGCTGGTCGAGCTGACGTCGGGGGACGTCCGCGTGGACGGCACGAGCGTCAACGCGCTCGACGAGACGGCGCTCCGCCGCGGGATCGGCTACGTGATCCAGCAGGTCGGGCTCTTCCCGCACATGACCGTGGCGGAGAACGTCGCGACGGTGCCGCGGCTGCTCGGCTGGTCGAAACGGGAGATCTCCGAGCGCACGGACGAGCTGCTCGACCTCGTCGACCTCCCGGCCCGCGACTACCGCTCCCGCTACGCGTCGCAGCTCTCGGGCGGCGAGCGCCAGCGCGTCGGGCTCGCCCGCGCGCTCGCCGCGGACCCGCCGCTGATGCTGATGGACGAGCCGTTCGGCGCACTCGACCCGATCACACGCACGCGGCTCCAGAACGAGCTGCTGCGGATCCAGCGGGAGCTGCGCAAGACGATCATCTTCGTCACCCACGACATCGACGAGGCGATCCTCGTCGGCGACCGGATCGCGATCCTGCGCGAAGGCGGCGTGCTCGCGCAGTACGACACCCCCGAGCAGTTGCTCGCCCGGCCGGCCGACGACTTCGTCGCGCGCTTCGTCGGCGCCGACCGCGGGCTGAAGCGCCTTTCGCTGACAAGGCTCGACGAGCTCGAGCTCGAGCCGGCGAACGGCGCCGCCGGGCCCCTGCTCGACGGCAAGACGACGCTCCGCGACGCGCTCTCGGCGATGCTGAACGACGGCGCGCGCGCAGTGGTCGTCGAAGGCGGCGACGGGACGAAGCGGCAGCTGACGCTCGACCGGCTGACGGAGCTGCTGCGCTGATGGCCGCGGAACCCGTGATCCCCGACTTCGGCGAGGCGAGCGACTGCGTCACCGAGAACCGGCTCTTCTGCACCGACTGGGTGCGCGAGAACTGGGATCCCGTGCTCCAGCCGGCGCTCCTCGAGCACATCAAGCTGACCGCGATCGCAGTCTCGATCGGCTTCGCGATCTCGCTCGTCGCCGCGCTGCTGGCACACCGCTTCCACCTCGCCGAGCGGCCGATCGCGATCGTCTCGGCGGTCATCTACACGATTCCGAGCCTCGCCCTCTTTCAGCTGCTCGTTCCCGTCACGGGCCTGACGGTGACGACGGTCGAGATCGCCCTCGTCGGCTACACGATCCTGATTCTCTTTCGCAATACTCTCACCGGCCTGCGTTCGGCCCCGCCCGAGGTGCTCGAGGCGGCGCGCGGGATGGGCCTGACGCGGAACCAGACCCTCTGGCGCGTCGAGCTGCCGCTGGCAGTGCCGGCGATCGTCGCTGGGCTGCGGGTAGCGGTCGTCTCGACGATCGCGCTCGCCACCGTCGCCGCGTTCGTCGTCTCCGAGGGGCTCGGCGGCCCGATCCTCGGCGCGCTCCGCCTCGACTTCAGGACGGAGATCATCGCCGCAGGTGCACTCGCCGTCGGTCTCGCGATCCTCGCCGACGGGTTGCTCGTGCTCGCTCAGCGCGCCGATCACGCCGTGGGCCTCCTCGAGGAGGGTGGCGTGATCGTCGCCGCGCTCGACGTCTTCGTCGACAGCCTCCAGTTCATCGTCGACGAGCGCGAGCTGATCCTCGAGAAGACGTGGGAGCACATCGTCCTCTCCGGCGTCGCACTGCTCGTCTCGATCGCGATCGCGGTGCCGCTCGGCGTTACCCTCGGGCACCTGCACCGCGGCTCGTTCGTGGCCGTGAACCTTGCCAACGTGGGCCGGGCGCTGCCGACCCTCGTCGTCATCGCAGTCGGCTTCATCTTCCTCGGGATCGGCTTCACCACCGTCATGCTCGCGCTGGTCGTGCTCGCGGTGCCGCCGATCCTGACCAACGCCTACGTCGCCGTCGACGAGGTCGACCGCGACGCCGTCGAAGCCGCTCGCGGGATGGGGATGACGCCGCACCAGGTGCTGTGGCGGGTCGAGCTCCCGCTCGCGCTCCCGCTCCTCTTCGCCGGGATCCGCACGGCCGCCGTCTTCGTCGTCGCGACCGCGACGATCGCCGCGATCGCAGGCGGGAGCGGGCTCGGCGAGATCCTCGTCAACCAGGCGGCCTACAAGATCGAAGGACTCGTCGGTGCCGCGATCTGCGTCTCGCTGCTCGCGCTCGCCGCCGATGCGGCGCTCGGTGTCGTGCAACGTTGGCTGACGCCGGCAGGACTGAAAGAGGATGTTCCAGCGTTCGAACCGGATGTGCGCCCGGTCGTCTAACCGGGTGAACCACGACAGGAGGTGGGTGTAGTGATCAGGAAGCACAATCGCCGGGCGGCCAAGGCGGCCTTCGCGATCGCCCTCGGAGTCGCCATCGTGCTCGGGGGAGCCGCGGCGGCGCCGGCCGCGCTCGACAAGCAGCAGGCCACGCCGATCATCATCGGGACGAAGAACTTCCCCGAGCAGTACGTCCTGGGGCAGCTCTACAAGCAGGCCCTGGAGGCGAACGGCCTGAAGGTGCAGTACAAGGAGAACATCGGCTCGACGGAGCTGATCGACGCGTCGCTGAAGAGCGGGCGCGTCACGCTCTATCCGGAGTACACGGGGATCATGCTCTCGGTCACGTTCAAGCGGAAGACGTTGCCGAAGAGCGCGCGCGGCACATACCTGGCGGCGAAGGCCGCGTACGAGAAGCGGGGTCAGACGCTCCTGCGGGCGACGCCGTTCCAGGACCGCGACGGGATCGCCGTGCTCCGCACGACGGCGACGAAGTACGGGCTGAAGACGGTCGGCGACCTGCGGAAGGTGCCCGACCTGACTCTCGCCGCGTTCCCCGAGTTCGAGACGCGGTGGCTGCCGCAGCTCGGGAGCCGCTACGGCGTCCGGAACGTCGAGTTCACGGCACTTGCCGGGATCAGCGCCTACACCCTCCTCAGCCAGGGGAAGGTGGAGGCCGCGGGCATCTTCACGACCGACCCGCAGCTCATCTCGACGAAGTACGTCGTCCTCTCGGAGCCGCGGAACATGTTCGGCTTCCAGCAGGTCGCACCCGTGCTCTCGAAGAAGCTCGTCAGCGAGTACGGCACGCGGCTGACCAGCACGCTGAACAAGGTCAACTCGCTGCTGACGCTCCGCGCGATGATCGCGATGAACAAGGCGGTCGCGATCGACAAGAAGTCGGCCGCTTCCGTGGCCAGGGCCTTCCTCAAGGCCAACAAGCTCAGCTAGGTGCTCTCGCAGTCGGGGCGGGTGTGGTGCCCGCCCCGACAACTTCGACGTCTCGATCGGGCAGAACGGCGCCGCGCCGATTCTCTCCCCGTACCGTTTCGCGGCCGAATCGAACCCCCGGGCGAGCGGCCGACCCGCTCTCGCGGGGCTGCGCTACGCGGCCACAGCGGCGAGATCCCCGCCGGCCTCGTGGCAGTCGCGGCAGCGAGCCTCGTACTGCTCGTTCGCGCCGACAACGATGGTTGCGCCCGAGTACGGCGCCGGCCTACCGTCGACGAGTCGCTGCGTCGTCGTCGCGCCGCCGCCGCAGCGGTGGCAGACGGCCTGGAGCTTGTCGGCGAACTCGGCGTGCGCGAGCAGCTCCGGCATCGGTCCGAACGGGAGCCGGCGGAAGTCCTGGTCGAGTCCCGCCGCGATCACGCGGGCGCCGCCGTCGGCGAGGGCGAGCGCCGCGCCGACGATCTCGTGCTCGAAGAACTGGGCCTCGTCGATCCCGACCACCTCGAAGCCGCGCGCGTGCGCGACGAGCTCCGCCACCGAGCCGACCGGCACGGCGCGCATACGGATGCCGGCGTGGCTGACGACGTCCGTCGCGTCGTAGCGGTCGTCGATGCACGGCTTGAAGATGACGACTCGCTGCCCGGCGATCTCTGCGCGCCGTAGCCGGCGGATCATCTCCTCGCTCTTGCCGCTGAACATCGGCCCGCAGACGACCTCGAGCCAGCCGCCGCTCTTGGGGTTGATCCGGATCACGCGCACGATCGTAGAGCCGTCGGCGGACGACTCAGACGACCGGCCGTGGAGCGGCCGCTTCAGGGAGTCTCGCGATCGGGGATCCGCTCAGCGGATTCCCGATCTGCGGGCAAACATGGGTCGGCTCTGGCCGCAATCGTGCTACTCTTCCCGTCCGCGCGGCGGCGTAGCTCAGTTGGTTAGAGCAGCGGAATCATAATCCGCGTGTCGCAGGTTCGAGTCCTGCCGCCGCTATTCCTCAACAGTCTTTTCCCAACCGAAACCGAGAGAACACGATCTAGATGGCAGCCGGAGTACGAGTCGCGATCACGCTCGCCTGCACCGAGTGCAAGCGGCGCAACTACCAGACGAACAAGTCGAAGCGGAACACCCCCGACCGCGTCGAGTTCAAGAAGTACTGCCGCTGGTGCGGCCAGCACACCGTGCATCGGGAGACGCGCTAGTGGCGAGGGAGACCCGTCGGCAGCGCCGCGACCAGCGAAAGAGCTCTGGCGTCGCGAAGCCCGCGCCGCAGCGCGCCCGCAGCCAGGCGCAGGTGCGCCCCGGCATGCAGCCGTCGTCGACCCAGACGGGCCGGCGCGAGCCCCGCGAGCGCGGCCGCTTCGTCCGAGAGTCCTGGGCCGAGCTGAAGAAGGTCGAGTGGCCGAACCGCTCGCAGGTCGTCCAGGGGACGATCGTCGTGATCATCGCCTGCGTCATCGTCGGCACGTACCTCTACGCCGCCGACCAGGTCTTCAAGCCCTTCGTCCGCACCGTCCTTCTCGGGGAGTAGACAGATGTTCCGCTGGTATGTGATCAACACGTATTCGGGGCACGAGAACAAGGTGAAGGCCAACCTCGAGCACCGGATCGTCTCGATGAACCAGGCGCCGCGCTTCCGCCGCGTCGTCGTCCCGACCGAGCAGGTGATCGAGACGAAGGACGGCCAGAAGGTGCAGACCGAAAAGCGCGTGCTGCCCGGGTACGTGCTCGTGAACATGGACCTGAACGACGAGGCGTGGACGGTGGTGAAGAACACCCCCGGCGTCACCGGCTTCGTCGGGGCCGGCGCGAAGCCCGTGCCGCTTGCACAGGGCGAGGTCGACCGGATCCTGCACACGGGCGCAGCCGCCACCGGCGCGGCGCTCCGCTCCCAGGTCGAGTTCACGCTCGGCGAGTCGGTCAAGGTAACCTCCGGCCCGCTGTCGGACTTCGACGGCGAGATCGTCGACGTCAACGCCGACCAGCAGAAGCTGAAGGTGCTCGTCGACATCTTCGAGCGCCAGGTGCCGGTAGAGCTCGCGTTCGACCAGGTCAAGAAGCTGGACTGAGGAAGGTATGGCGAAGAAAGTTCTGACACTGATCAAGCTGCAGATCCCGGGCGGGCAGGCGAACCCTGCGCCGCCGGTCGGCCCTGCTCTCGGCCAGCACGGGGTCAACATCATGGAGTTCTGCAAGGCCTTCAACGCGCAGACGGCGCAGGAGAACGGCCGGATCACCCCGGTCGAGATCACGGTCTTCGAGGACCGCTCCTTCACCTTCATCACGAAGACGCCGCCGGCGGCGGTGCTGATCAAGGAGGCGCTCGGGCTCGAGAAGGGCTCGTCGGAGCCGAACCGGAACAAGGTCGGCACGATCACGCAGGCGCAGCTGCGCTCGATCGCCGAGATCAAGCTGCAGGATCTGAACGCTCGCGACGTCGACCAGGCGATGCTCGTGATCGCCGGCACAGCCCGAAGCATGGGCGTGGAGGTTCAGCGGTGAGCGCGCACGGCAAGCGCTACACGGAGGCGCGCTCCCAGATCGAGCGCGAGAACCTCTACTCGCCGGCCGAGGCGGTCGTACTGCTGAAGGGGCTCCCAGACGCGAAGTTCGACGAGACGGTCGAGGCACACTTCCGCCTGGGCCTGAACGTCCGTCACGCCGACCAGCAGCTCCGCGGCACGCTGATGCTCCCGCACGGGACCGGCAAGACCGTCCGCGTCGCCGTCTTCGCCGAGGGCGACAAGGCGCGCGAGGCCGAGGAGGCCGGAGCAGACGTCGTCGGCGCCGCCGACCTCGCCGCGAAGATCGAGGCGGGCTTCACCGACTTCGACGTTGCGATCGCGACGCCGGATCAGATGGGCAACGTCGGCAAGCTCGGCCGGGTGCTCGGCCCGCGTGGGCTGATGCCGAACCCGAAGACGGGCACGGTCACGTTCGACGTGGCCAAGGCGGTCACGGACGCGAAGGGCGGCAAGCTGGAATACCGCACCGACCGCGGTGCCAACGTGCACGTCTCGATCGGGAAGAAGAGCTTCGACGCGAAGAGCCTGCTCGAGAACTACGCGACCCTGATCGAGGAGATCGTCCGCGCCAAGCCCGCGTCGGCGAAGGGCCGCTACATCGAGCAGATCACGATCACGACGACGATGGGTCCCGGCGTGCGCGTCGACCCGGCCCGCGTCCGCGGGCTCGTCGAGGAGCTCGACGCACAGAAGGAGCCCGTCCCGGCCTAAGTTTTTCCGTCCACAGCCCGTCGCCGAAGACAGGAGGCAGCCGGTTCTCGCCGGCGGAGGTCCTCCCGAGGTGGCGCTTGGAAGGTGCACCCTGCCTCTTCCGAGCCCGCCTCCGTGCGGGCTCGAGCGTTTCAAGGAGGTGAGAGATGCAGAAGAGTGAGAAGGAACGAGTCGTCGCAGAGCTGACCGAGCGGCTGCGGACCTCGGAGACGCTGATCGTGGCCGACTACCGCGGGCTCACGAACGCGGAGATCGACGGCCTGCGCTCGAAGCTGTTGGAGCACGGCGCGCGCTTCGCAGTCGTCAAGAACACGCTCACCCGCCGCGCGGCCGAGGCCGCGGGGGCGGACGCACTGCTGGCACTGCTCGAGGGCCCGTCGGCAATCGCGTTCGTCGAGTCCGACGGCGATCCCGCCGCGGTGGCGAAGGCGCTGCGCGAGGCGGCGACGAGCACGAAGGTCCTCGCGATCCGCGGGGGCGTGCTCGAGGGCGTCGCGCTGTCGGCCGACGAGGTCGAGAGCCTTGCCAAGCTGCCGCCGGCCGACGTGCTGCGCGCGCAGCTCGTGGGAGCGATCGTGTCGCCGTTGACCACGGTCGTTGCACTCGTGTCGGCACCGTTGCGCGACCTCGTCGGGCTGATCGACGCCCGGATCGAGCAGCTGCAGGAGCAGGGGGACGCGAGCGGGAGCCAGCCAGAGACTGCCGCGCGCCGAGGCCGAGCCCGTGACCGAGGAGCCCGCCGCCGAGCCCGAGCCCGAGGCGAGCGCCGAGCCCGAGACCACCGAAGAGACCACTGACACTGACACGCAGGAGGAGCAGTAGTAATGGCAACGGATACCGCGAAAGTGCTCGAGACGCTCGGCAAGATGACCGTGCTCGAGCTCGTCGAGCTGAAGAACAAGATCGAGGAAGAGTGGGGCGTCACCGCCGCAGCTCCGATGGCGGCCGCGGCCCCCGGCGCCGCGGCTGCGGGCGGCGACGGTGCCGCGGCGGCGGAGGAGAAGACGGCGTTCGACGTCGTCATCACCTCGGCGGGCGACAAGAAGATCCAGGTGATCAAGGTCGTCCGCGCCGTCACCGGCCTGGGCCTGAAGGAGGCGAAGGACCTCGTCGACGGCGCCCCCGGCACCGTCAAGGAGGGCGTCAACCAGGAGGAGGCCGACTCGATCAAGGCGCAGCTGGAAGAGGCCGGCGCCGGCGTCGAGCTCAAGTAGCAACCGCTTCGCCAGAGGATCGCTTGATCGTGAGGCCGGGCTTTGCCCGGCCTCACGCGCTCCGGCTGATTCCTGAGAAGGAGGGCCATGGGGTGGGGTCAAGGCGCAGCTGGAAGAGGCCGGCGCCGGCGTCGAGCTCAAGTAGACGAGCCGTACCTTCCCGCGGACGATGTCCGTTGTAAGTAGGGGTCACCGCCGAGGGCGCTTTTAGCGCCCTCGGCTATTTCTTGGCACGTCTGGTATCCTGAGCGGACATTCGGCTCCCGCCGCGGCTCAAGCTTGCGGAGAGGGGCCTGCGTTCGCTACCCTTCTGGGTTGCGCCGCAATTCGCCGTTCCGCCCTGCCCACTGAAGAATTCGCTCGTAGCTATAAGGGAGGCTGTTACCACTTGAGCAGCACTGCTGTCGCGCCCCGTGCGCGCAAGAGCTTTTCACGCCTGAAGCACGTCCTCGACCTCCCCAACCTGATCGACATCCAGAAGGCCTCGTTCGAGTGGTTCAAGAACGAGGGCCTGCGCGAGACGATCTCGGACATCTCGCCGATCGAGGACTACACCGGCACGCTCGCCGTCGAGTTCGGCGACTTCGAGTTCGGGGAGTCGCAGTTCACGATCCAGGAGTGCCGCGAGAAGGACCTGACCTACCAGGCCCCGCTCTCGATGACGGTCCGCTTCGTCAACAAGGAGACCGGCGAGATCCGCGAGCAGCGGGTCTTCATGGGCGACTTCCCGATGATGACGGAGTGGGGCACGTTCATCATCAACGGGACCGAGCGCGTGATCGTGACGCAGCTCGTGCGCAGCCCGGGCGCGTACCTGATGGAGCCGAAGGACGCGACGAAGCAGGTCTTCACCGCGAACCTGATGCCGAGCCGCGGCTCGTGGCTCGAGCTCGAGATCGACAAGAAGGGGATCGTCTACGCCCGCATCGACCGCAAGCGCAAGCTGCCGGTGACGACGCTCCTGCGCGCACTCGCGCGTGAGGACTACTCGGACGGGCTGGCGCTGGACTCCGACGAGGACCTGCTCAAGCTCTTCGACAACTCCCCCTTCATCCAGAACACGCTCGACAAGGACACGACGACCCGCGAGGAAGAGGCCGTCGTCGAGGTGTTCAAGAAGCAGCGCCCCGGCGAGCCGCCGACGCTCGACAACTCGCGCAACCTCGTCCGCGCCCTCTTCTTCGACCCCAAGCGCTACGACCTGACGAAGGTCGGCCGCTACAAGCTGAACCAGCGGCTCGGCGTCTCCGTGCCCGACGACACGCGCACCCTGACGACGACCGACATCGTCGCGCTCGTGCGCAAGCTCGTCGACCTGCCGATGAAGCTCGGCGTCGATCTCGAGGCGAAGGACTTCGCCGCCGAGGCGATCCAGCTCAACCGCGACCCGATCCGGGCCGAGCTCGACGAGTACGAGCACTTCGGCAACCGGCGGCTGCGCACGACGGGCGAGCTGATCCAGGAGGCGTTCCGTGTCGGCCTCTACCGGATGGAGCGCGTCGTCCGCGAGCGGATGACGACGGAGGACGTCGACACGATCACGCCGCAGACGATCATCAACATCCGGCCCGTGGTCGCGGCGCTGAAGGAGTTCTTCGGCTCCTCGCAGCTGTCGCAGTTCATGGACCAGACGAACTCGCTCGCCGGGCTCACGCACCGGCGGCGGCTCTCGGCGCTCGGCGCCGGCGGCCTCACCCGCGAGCGCGCACCGATCGAGGTGCGCGACGTGCACCCGACCCACTACGGCCGCATGTGCCCGATCGAGACGCCGGAAGGCCCGAACATCGGCCTGATCGGCTCGCTCGCGTCGATGGCGACCGTGTCCGAGTTCGGTTTCATCCAGACGCCGTACCGGGTCGTCAAGGGCAGCAAGGTGACGGACGAGATCATCTACCTCGACGCCGCCGAGGAGGCCCAGTACACGATCGCGCAGGCCTCCGAGCCGGTCGATCCGAAGACGGGCAAGTTCCTGAACGACAGCGTCCTCTGCCGCTCGAGCCTCGGTGAGGCCGTCACCGCCGCTCCGAAGGACGTCGAGTTCATGGATGTCGCGCCGGCGCAGATCGTCTCGGTCGGGACGGCGCTGATCCCGTTCCTCGAGCACAACGACGCGAACCGCGCACTGATGGGCGCGAACATGCAGCGGCAGGCAGTGCCGCTGATGATCCCGCAGGCGCCGCTCGTCGGCACCGGCCTCGAGTACCGCGCCGCGGTCGACACGGGCGACGTCGTCCTCTCGAAGACGGACGGCACCGTGATCGACGTCGACGCCGAGAAGATCGTCGTCGAGGGCAGGGGCTCCCGCGAGGAGTACCACCTGACCAAGTTCATGCGCTCGAACCAGGGCACGCTGATCCACCAGAAGCCGGTGGTCGGCCTGAACGAGAAGGTCAAGTCCGGCCAGGTGCTGGCGGACGGGTCGTCCACGGACGGCGGCGAGCTCGCGCTCGGCGCCAACCTGATGGTGGCCTTCATGACCTTCGAGGGCTACAACTTCGAGGACGCGGTCGTCCTCAGCGAGCGGCTCGTCAAGGACGACGTCCTCAGCTCGATCCACATCCACGAGTACGAGATCGACGCCCGCTCGACGAAGCTCGGCGACGAGGAGATCACGCGCGACATCCCGAACCGCTCGGAGGAGTCGCTCGCGAACCTCGACGACCGCGGCGTCGTCCGCATCGGCGCCGAGGTGGGCTCCGGCGACCTGCTCGTCGGCAAGGTGACGCCGAAGGGCGAGACCGAGCTGACGGCGGAGGAGAAGCTGATCCGCGCCATCTTCAAGGAGAAGGCGCGCGAGGTCCGCGACACATCGCTGAAGGTCCCGCACGGCGAGGGCGGCAAGGTGATCGGTGTCAAGTCGTTCTCCCGCGAGGCGGGCGACGACCTCTCGCCGGGCGTGAACGAGCTCGTCCGCGTCTACGTGGCGAAGAAGCGCAAGATCTCGGAGGGCGACAAGCTCGCCGGCCGCCACGGCAACAAGGGCGTGATCTCGAAGATCGTCCCCGAGGAGGACATGCCGTTCCTCG
Organism: uncultured Gaiellaceae bacterium; assembly: GCA_963784895.1. Taxonomy (GTDB): domain Bacteria; phylum Actinomycetota; class Thermoleophilia; order Gaiellales; family Gaiellaceae; genus Gaiellasilicea. Next base: position 154,168 of record CAWATM010000013.1, read on the forward strand.
AGGACGGCCGCCCGGTCGACGTGATCCTGAACCCGCTGGGCGTCCCGAGCCGGATGAACATCGGCCAGATCCTCGAGACGCACCTCGGCTGGGCGGCGGCGCACGGCGTCTTCGGCGAGGACGGGGAGGGCGGCGTCAACCCGAAGGCCCCGATCAACGCGCCGAACCCACGCCCGGTGGCGACGCCGGTGTTCGACGGCGCCAGCGAGGAGGACGTCGACGAGGCGCTCGTGAGCTGGTCGGAGCAGAACCCCGACTCGCCGATCAAGTTCAACGTCGACCAGAGCCGCGACACCGGCCGGAAGGTCTCCGGCAAGGTGCGCCTCTTCAACGGCAAGACCGGCGAGCCATACGACCAGAAGGTCACGGTCGGCTACATGTACATCCTGAAGCTGCTCCACCTCGTCGACGACAAGATCCACGCGCGCTCGACCGGCCCCTACTCGCTCGTCACCCAGCAGCCGCTCGGTGGCAAGGCGCAGTTCGGCGGCCAGCGCTTCGGCGAGATGGAGGTGTGGGCGCTCGAGGCGTACGGCGCCGCGTACACCCTCCAGGAGATGCTGACGATCAAGTCCGACGACACGATCGGGCGCGTGAAGGCCTACGAGGCGATCGTCAAGGGCGAGAACATCGCCGAGCCGTCGATCCCCGAGTCCTTCAAGGTGCTGCTGAAGGAGATGCAGTCGCTCGCGCTCGACGTCCACGTCCAGTCGGACGACGGCCGCGAGGTCGAGGTGCGGGAGGAGGACGACGAGCTGCTCCGCGCCGCCGAGGAGCTCGGGATCGACCTCTCGCCCGGCTCGCTCCGCGCTGCCGCGCGCCAGCCCACGGCCGAGGAGACCGAGGAGGGCGCAGAGAGCGTCGTCGACGGCGAAGGCGAGCTCGCGCTCGCAGCCGACGAGGACCTCGACGACCTCACGGACGTCGCCCTCACCCCCGGCGAGGAGGCCGAGGAGGAGGCGCAAGCGCAGGTCGGCCCGCTCGGCGAAGAGGTCGCAGACCTCGAGCTCGACGACTGATTCCACAAGACCAGAACCGAACCAACTGCTGAACAGAAAGAGGCGCTGATCACTTGATCGACATCAACGATTTCGACGCGATTCGAATCGGGCTTGCTTCCAGCAAGCAGATCCGGGACTGGTCCTCGGGCGAGGTGACCAAGCCGGAGACCATCAACTACCGCACCCTGAAGCCGGAGCGCGACGGCCTGTTCTGCGAGCGCATCTTCGGTCCGACCAAGGACTGGGAGTGCTACTGCGGCAAGTACAAGCGCGTCCGCTACAAGGGGATCATCTGCGAGCGCTGCGGCGTCGAGGTGACGCGCCAGAAGGTGCGCCGCGAGCGCATGGGCCACATCGACCTCGCCGCCCCGGTCAGCCACATCTGGTTCTTCAAGGGCGTGCCGAGCCGGATCGGCTACCTGCTCGACATCGCGCCGCGCGAGCTCGAGAAGGTGCTCTACTTCGCCGCGTCGATCGTGACCGCGGTCGACGTCGACGCGCGCGCCAAGGACCTGAACGACCTCGAGGACAAGGTCAAGTCCGAGTCGGAGCAGATCTACGTCGACCGCGACGAGGCACTCGCCGCGCTCGAGCAGCGGCTCCAGCGTCGGCGCGACTACTTCGCGAAGGGCAAGGACAAGGGGTTCGACGAGGACGACGACTTCTGGGCCCGCGGTCTCGCGAACTGGGCCGAGGAAGCCGGGCTGCCGACGCTCGAGGAGGTGCGGCCGCTCGCATCCGGGATCTTCCCGGAGCTCGCCGGCACCGTCTCGACCGAGGACCCGAAGAAGATCCGCGAGCTCGTCCGGGCGACCGCGACGCGCTCGGACCGCAAGCTCGCCCCGCGCGAGCACGAGCAGGTCGCGACCGCCGCGCAGCAGATCCAGGAGGCGCTCGCGCCGCTGCGCAGCGAGCTCGACGCGGCGTCCGGCTCGAAGAAGGGCGCCCTGACAAAGCACGTCAACAAGGTGATCGACGCACTGCTGACGGGCACCGAGCTCGAGGGCGACGACGCCGAGCTCGTCTCCGGCGTCGACATGAAGAACCTGGAGAAGGCGCGCGAGGTCGGCAAGGGCCTGCTCGCCGACGTGATCGCGAACGCCGATCCGACCGCCCCGGCCGAGGACGTGCGCGAGCTCGCGTACGACCTCTGCCTCAAGGAGGGCGCGCGCAAGGACGACCTCGACACGGTCGGCCAGTGGGTGCTGAAGGTGCGCGAGATGTACGCCGACATCGAGTCGCGGCGCGAGGACGCCCGCGAGGCGTCGGTCGACGCGGTACGGAGGCTCGAGGAGACGTGGAAGCTCTTCCGCGAGCTCGAGCCGAAGCTCGTCGTCAACGACGAGCAGATCTTCCGCGAGCTCAAGGACCGCTTCGGCAGCCCGTACGGCTTCGGCGTCTACTTCCGCGGCGGCATGGGGGCGGAGTCGATCCGCGACCTCCTCCGCGACCTCGACCTGACCGAGGAGTCTCGCTCGCTTCGCGAGACGATCAAGACCTCGAAGGGTCAGAAGCAGCAGCGCGCGATCAAGCGGCTGAAGGTCGTCTCGGCCTTCGTCACCTCGGAGAACAAGCCCGAGTGGATGATTCTCGAGGCCGTGCCGGTGATCCCGCCGGAGCTGCGCCCGATGGTGCAGCTCGACGGTGGCCGCTTTGCGACGAGCGACCTCAACGACCTCTACCGGCGCGTGATCAACCGGAACAACCGCCTCAAGCGGCTGCTCGACCTCGGCGCACCCGAGATCATCGTCAACAACGAGAAGCGGATGCTGCAGGAGGCCGTCGATGCGCTGTTCGACAACGGCCGCCGCGGCCGCGCGGTGACGGGCCCGGGCAACCGGCCTCTGAAGTCGCTCTCCGACATGCTCAAGGGCAAGCAGGGCCGCTTCCGCCAGAACTTGCTCGGCAAGCGCGTCGACTATTCGGGCCGCTCGGTGATCGTCGCCGGCCCGTACCTGAAGCTGCACCAGTGCGGGCTGCCGAAGCTGATGGCGCTCGAGCTCTTCAAGCCGTTCATCATGAGCCGGCTCGTCGAGCGCAAGTCGGTGCAGAACATCAAGGCGGCGAAGAAGTACGTCGAGTCGATGACGCCCGAGGTGTGGGACGTGCTCGAAGAGGTGATCGCGGAGCATCCGGTGCTGCTGAACCGCGCTCCGACGCTGCACCGCCTCGGCATCCAGGCGTTCGAGCCCGTGCTCGTCGAGGGCAAGGCGATCCAGGTGCACCCGCTCGTCTGCCACGCGTTCAACGCCGACTTCGACGGCGACCAGATGGCCGTCCACCTGCCGCTCTCCGCCGAGGCGCAGGCCGAGGCGCGCGTGCTGATGCTCTCCTCGAACAACATCCTCTCGCCGGCGCACGGCCGTCCGCTGACGACGCCGACGCAGGACATGGTGCTCGGCGTCTACTACCTCACCTACGCGGGGCAGGACCTCTCGGCGACGACCGCCGAGGCGGTCGCGAAGTCGCGGAAGGTCAAGGGGCTGCGGCGCTTCCAGAACGAGGAGGAGGTCGAGTTCCACCTCGAGTCCGGCGAGATCGGCCTGCAGGATCCGATCGAGTACCGCTGGCACGGCGAGGTGATCCTGACGACGCCGGGGCGCGTGATCTTCAACACGGAAGTCGAGCGCTCGCTCGAGGAGGCCGTGGTCGTCGGCGAGGCCGGCGTGCACACCTTCATCAACCGCACCCTCTCGAAGCGCGAGATCGACAGCTTCATCGCCGAGCTCGTCGACCGTTACGGCGCGCACGCGATCGCGGCCGTGCTGGACACGATCAAGAGCCTCGCCTTCAAGTACGCGACGCAGGCCGGGATCACGATCTCGAAGAACGACATCGTCATCCCGCCGGCGAAGGAGGAGATCCTCGCCGAGTTCGAGACGCGGGTCGCGGCGGTCGAGGCCAACTACGAGCGCGGCCTGATCACCGAGGACGAGCGCCACGAGCAGATCGTCAACATCTGGACGGAGGCGACCGACAAGGTGGCCGACGCGATGCAGGAGAATCTGAACGAGCTGAACTCGATCTACATGATGGCCAACTCCGGTGCACGAGGATCGTTCAAGCAGATCCGGCAGCTCGCGGGCATGCGCGGTCTGATGGCCAACCCGAAGGGCGAGATCATCGAGCGTCCGATCAAGGCCAACTTCATGGAGGGCCTGTCGGTGCTCGAGTACTTCATCTCGACGCACGGTGCTCGCAAGGGTCTCGCCGACACGGCGCTCCGCACGGCCGACTCGGGCTACCTGACGCGGCGTCTCGTCGACGTCTCGCAGGACGTGATCATCCGCGAGGCCGACTGCGGCACGGAGGAGTTCATCGAGCTCCCGAT
>CAWATM010000014.1:0-35583 GCA_963784895.1 uncultured Gaiellaceae bacterium
GCTGGTCGCGATCACCGAGTTCTACACCGGCTCGCGCTGGAACCCGGTCAAGTCGATCTCGAAGGCGTCGCAGACCGGCCACGCGACGAACATCATCGAGGGCCTCGCAGTCGGCATGCGCGCGACCGCGGCCCCGGTGATCGTGATCGCGGCCGGGATCATCGCCGCCTACGAGATCGCCGGCCTCTACGGGATCGGCGTCGCCGTGATGGCCCAGCTCTCGATGTGCGGCCTGATCGTCGCGCTCGACGCGTTCGGCCCCGTCACCGACAACGCCGGCGGGATCGCCGAGATGGCGCAGCCTGGACGAGTCCGTCCGCGCGATCACCGACCCGCTCGACGCCGTCGGCAACACGACGAAGGCGGTCACGAAGGGCTACGCGATCGGCTCGGCCGGCCTCGCCGCGCTCGTCCTCTTCGACGAGTACACGCGCGGCCTCGACGACGAGGGCCTGAACGTCAGCTTCAACCTCGGCGACCCGTACGTGATCGCCGGCCTCTTCATCGGCGGGATGATGCCGTTCCTCTTCGCGGCGCTCGCGATGACGGCCGTCGGCCGCGTCGGCGGCGAGGTCGTCGTCGAGGTGCGGCGGCAGTTCCGCGAGATGCCCGGGATCATGGAGGGCACGCAGCGGCCGGACTACAGCCGCGCCGTCGACATCGTCGCCAAGTCGGCGATCAACAAGATGATGCTGCCCGCGCTGATCCCGGTCGCGATCCCGATCATCGTCGGGATCATCAGCCCCGAGATGCTCGGCGGGCTGCTGATCGGCACGATCGTCACCGGCCTCTTCCTCGCGATCGCGATGACCTCGGGCGGCGGCGCCTGGGACAACGCGAAGAAGCTGATCGAGGACGGCGCCTACGGCGGCAAGGGCTCGGAGGCGCACGCCGCCTCGGTCACCGGCGACACCGTCGGCGACCCCTACAAGGACACGGCCGGCCCGGCGATCAACCCGATGATCAAGATCGCGAACATCGTCGCGATCCTGATCATCCCGCTGCTCGTCTCGATCCACGGCATTCGCGGCGCCGACCGCGCGATCGCCGTCACGAACGGCCTTCGCAACCTCCTCCCCGAGATCCTCGCCCTCTCGGCCAGCTCGCCCTTCGTCGAGAGCGTCAACACGGGCCTCCACTCGGCGCGGACGCAGATCTTCACGCGCTTCTTCCCGCGCTGCGGGGTCCCGGACGCGTTCGCGTCCTGGCAGCAGTACGAGGACTACGTCCGCTTCCTCTACGAGACCGGCTCCGTCACCGAGCACACGCAGCTCTGGTGGAGTGTTCGACCTCACCTCGGTTTCCCGACCGTCGAGATCCGGATTGCGGACGGCCAGCCGGACCTCGGCGAGGCGCAGGCGCTCGCCGCCTTCGGCTACGCACTCGCCGCCCGGATCGCGCGGGCGCACGATGAGGGCGAGCCAGTCGCGGATCAGCCGCACCGCCTGATCGAGGAGAACTTCTGGCGTGCGATCCGGCACGGGCTCTCGGGCGAGCTGATCGACTTCGAGCGCGGCGACGTCGTGCCTGCCCGCGCACGCCTCGAGCGCCTGCTCGAGTGGGTCGCGCCCGTCGCGGAGGAGATCGGCGCTGCCCCGTATCTCGCACTCCCCGAGCGCAACGCCGCCGAGCGTCAGATCGCCCGCTTCGAGGAGGGGGCGACGCTGGAGGAGATCTACGCCGAGCAGGCCGGCGTCCCCGTTCGTGGCTGAGGACGACGTCACCGAGCAGGAGCTCCTCGACGCGCTGCGACAGCTCAAGGTCTCGGACCTGCTCGTGCAGACTCTCTCGACCGTTTCCTCGCTCGCCTACCACCGTCTCGCCGAGGAGCACCGCGATCTCGAGCAAGCGCGCCTCGCGATCGAGGCGTTGCGGGCGCTCGTTCCCGTCCTCTCCGGAGCGATCCCCGCGGAGCTGCAGCGCGACTTCGAGCAGGTGCTCGCGAACCTTCAGCTCGCGTACGCGTCGGCCGTCGAGCCCGCGCCCTGAACCGGGGCACCCGCCGTGGCTTGTGCTACATAATCCCCCGCGCCGAGCACGCCTCGGCGCTCACTTTGTGACGGGGCAATTCGGACGGAGGCTTGATGGATTTCTTCAATGACCACGCTGTTGCGTTCGCGCTCATCTGCGCGGGCGTCGCGGTCGGATTCGGGCTCTACTTCACCTGGTGGCTGCTGCAGCGGCCCGCCGGCAGCGAGGCGATGCAGGCGATCGCCCGCGCCGTGCAGGAGGGAGCAGCCGCGTACCTCCGCCGCCAGTACATCACCATCGCCGCTGTCGCGGTCGTCCCGTTCCTCGCGATCGGGTTCTACCCCGAGCTCGGCTGGGCGACGGCGATCGGCTTCGCGATCGGGGCCGTGCTCTCGGCGGCCGCAGGCTTCATCGGGATGAACGTGGCCGTCCGCTCGAACGTGCGCACCGCCGAGGCCGCGAAGCAGGGCCTCCGTCCCGCTTTCGAGGTCGCCTTCAGGGCGGGCTCCGTCGCGGGCCTGCTCGTCGTCGGCCTCGGCCTGCTCGGCGTCGCCGGCTACTACGGCATCCTCACCGAGTTCTTCGACAAGAGCCAGGAGACCGCGATCGACGCCCTGATCGGGCTCGCCTTCGGCGGCTCGCTGATCTCCGTCTTCGCGCGCCTCGGCGGCGGCATCTTCACCAAGGCCGCCGACGTCGGCGCCGACCTCGTGGGCAAGATCGAGGCCGGCATCCCCGAGGACGACCCGCGCAACCCGGCCGTGATCGCCGACAACGTCGGCGACAACGTCGGCGACTGCGCCGGGATGGCGGCCGACCTGTTCGAGACCTACGCGGTCACCGCGGTCGCGGTAATGCTGCTGGGGACGGCGTTCCCGCTCGGGAACCTGCCGCTCTTCCCGCTCGCGCTCGGCGGCGTCTCGATCCTCGCCTCCGTGATCGGGATCTACTTCGCCCGGATCGGCAAGGGCGGCTCGATCATCAACGCGCTCTACAAGAGCGTCCTCGTCGCCACCGTCCTCTCGGCAATCGGCTTCATCCCCGTCACGATGGCGTTCGACGAGGGCCGCTTCAGCTTCGGCGAGCTCTACGGCTCGGCGCTCGTCGGCCTCGCGATCACGTTCGCGCTGGTCGCGATCACCGAGTTCTACACGGGCTCGCGGTGGAACCCCGTCAAGTCGATCTCGAAGGCGTCGCAGACGGGGCACGCGACGAACATCATCGAGGGCCTCGCAGTCGGCATGCGCGCGACCGCGGCCCCGGTGATCGTGATCGCGGCCGGGATCATCGCCGCTTACGAGATCGCCGGCCTCTACGGGATCGGCGTCGCCGTGATGGCCCAGCTCTCGATGTGCGGCCTGATCGTCGCCCTCGACGCGTTCGGCCCCGTCACCGACAACGCCGGCGGCATCGCCGAGATGGCGCACCTGGACGAGTCCGTCCGCGCGATCACCGACCCGCTCGACGCCGTCGGCAACACGACGAAGGCGGTCACGAAGGGCTACGCGATCGGATCGGCCGGACTCGCCGCGCTCGTCCTCTTCGACGAGTACACGCGCGGCCTCGACGACGAGGGCCTGAACGTCAGCTTCAACCTCGGCGACCCGTACGTGATCGCCGGCCTCTTCATCGGCGGGATGATGCCCTTCCTCTTCGCGGCGCTCGCGATGACGGCCGTCGGCCGCGTCGGCGGCGAGGTCGTCGTCGAGGTGCGGCGGCAGTTCAAGGAGATGCCCGGGATCATGGAGGGCACGCAGCGGCCGGACTACAGCCGCGCCGTCGACATCGTCGCCAAGTCGGCGATCAACAAGATGATGCTGCCCGCGCTGATCCCGGTCGCAATCCCGATCATCGTCGGGATCATCAGCCCCGAGATGCTCGGCGGGCTGCTGATCGGCACGATCGTCACCGGCCTCTTCCTCGCGATCGCGATGACCTCGGGCGGCGGCGCCTGGGACAACGCGAAGAAGCTGATCGAGGACGGCGCCTATGGCGGCAAGGGCTCGGAGGCGCACGCGGCCTCCGTCACGGGCGACACCGTCGGCGACCCCTACAAGGACACGGCCGGCCCCGCGATCAACCCGATGATCAAGATCGCGAACATCGTCGCGATCCTGATCATCCCGCTGCTCGTCTCGATCCACGGCTAGCTCGGTCGGAGCGGGGGAGTCCAGGCTCCCCCGCTCGATCCTGATCATCTCGCTGCCGGTCTTCGATTCACGCTTGGACGAACGGACTGGCCCGACGCTCGGACGTCAGGAAGACCTTGTCGTTTTGTAAAGATCGTCTACTCTCTCCCCGCTTGGACGGTCGTCCACTCAGGCGGCCGAACGATCGAAGGGGAGAGACATACATGGGTAAGGGTTTGGGGCGCGCCACGCGCGCAGTTGCGCTCGTCGCGCTCGGGGCGGCTTTCGCCGTGCCGATCGCGTTCGCGGGTGACTCAGCAGACACGGTGGCCGAGCTCGGCACGGTCGGCCAGGTCAGCTCCGAGGTAATGGTCGACGAGTCGCCGGAGGCGTACTTCGTCGAGCTGAACGGCTCCGCCGCGACGTTCCGCGCCGAGGCCAAAGCGGCCGGGATCTACTACAAGGAGCGCTTCGCCTACGGCAAGCTCTTCAACGGCGTCTCGATCGCGGCCGGCGACGGTCAGCTCGCGGCGCTCCAGGGGCTCGGGAGCGTCAAGACAACCTATCCGGTGCTCGAGCTGGATTACGTGCCGACCCCGACGCCCGACCTCACAACGGCCGTCGCGATGACCGGTGCCGATCTCGCCAACGGCGCCGGCTACACCGGCACGGGGGTGAAGGTCGGGGTGATGGACACCGGCGTCGACTACAACCACAGCGACCTCGGCGGCGACGGCTCCGACAGCGATGCCGCCTCGGACGACGGCGTCTTCGACGGCGACTTCCCGAACAGCCGCGTGACCACGGGCCACGACTTCGTCGGCGACAAGTTCGATGCTTCGGAGTTCCTCGCCTCGGGCGCACCAAACCCGAACTACAACCCGACCCCGGATCCCGACCCGGATCCGGACGATTGCAACGGCCACGGCACGCACGTAGCGGGCATCGTCGGCGCCAAATCCGCCGGCCCTGGCGGTGTCACCGGCGTTGCGCCGGACGTGAAGTTCGGCGCCTACCGCGTCTTCGGGTGCGGCGGCTCGACGACCGCGGACATCATGCTCGCGGCAATGGAGCGCGCTCTCGCCGACGGGATGCACGTGCTCAACATGTCGATCGGCTCGGCCTTCCAGACGTGGCCGCAGTATCCGACGGCCGCAGGCGCGGACAAGCTCGTGGATGCGGGCATGGTCGTCGTCACGTCGATCGGCAACAGCGGCGCGGATGGGCTCTACTCGGCCGGCGCTCCGGGTGTCGGCAACAACGTGATCGGAACCGCGTCCTACGACAACAGCCACGTTGCGCTGGCGACCTTCACCGTCAGCCCAGCCGGCCTGACGATCGGCTACGCCAACGCCACCGCGGCTCCGCCTGCGCCGACGACGGGCTCGCTTCCGCTCGCCAAGACGGGGACGCCGACGACGAACGGCGACGGCTGCGTCAACCCGCCTGCGCCCGGCTCGATGACCGGCAAGGCCGTCCTGATCCGGCGCGGCAGCGCCGCCGTCACGTGCGGCTTCTACGACAAGGCTCTCGCCGCGCAGAACGCCGGCGCGGCGGCGGTGATCCTTTACAACAACGTCGCCGGGCGCTTCAGCCCGACCGTCGCCGGCGCCGTCCCGATCACGATCCCGGTCGTGGCGATCTCGGACACCGAGGGCGTGGCGATCAACAACGCGATCGAGGCCGGCCCGCAGACGATGACGTGGACGGCACAGAGCGGTAAATTCGTGAACCCGACCGGCGGCCTGATCTCGTCGTTCAGCTCCTACGGCATGAACGCCGAGCTGACGCTGAAGCCCGACATCGGCGCGCCGGGCGGCCTGATCCGCTCGACCTATCCGATCGAGAACGGCTCGTACGCGACGATCAGCGGCACCTCGATGGCCTCACCGCACGTCGCGGGCGCAGCGGCCCTGCTCAGGCAGGCCCGGCCGACGCTCGCTGCATCGCAGTTCCGAGCAGTTCTGCAGAACAGCGCCGACCCCAAGAACTGGTCGGGTAATCCAGGGTTGGGCTTGCTCGACTTCGTCCATCGGCAGGGCGCGGGAATGGTCGACATCGACGACTCGATCGTCTCCACGACGACCGTGACGCCCGGCAAGCTCTCGCTTGGTGAGGGACTCGGCGGTACGGCAACGTTGACGATCGCGAACAACGGCTCGTCGGACGAGACGTACACGCTGGGTCACACGGGGGCGCTCACCTCCGCGCCCAGTGGAACTACCACGTCTCCGTTCTCCTTCGGGGTCTTCGGCCCGGGGGCGTCTGCGGCCTTCTCGGCGCCGAGCGTGGTCGTTCCGGCTCGTGGGACGGCAACTGTGGGCGTGACCATCACGGCGTCGGGCGGCATTGCCGAGCAGGCGCAGTACGGCGGGTACATCACGCTGACGACCGGCTCCGGTCAGGTCTACCGCGTCCCGTACGCGGGCCTGAAGGGCGACTACCAGTCGATCGTCGTCGTAGTCCCGACGTCGAACGGCTTCCCGTGGCTCGCGAAGCTCTCGGGAGGCTTCTACTCGAAGCAGTCGGACGGCGCGACGTACACGTTCGTCAACGGTGACGTGCCGTACTTCCTCGCCCACCTCCGGCACCAGTCCCGCAAGCTCGAGTTCACGGTCGTCGACGCCGCGACCGGGCAGGAGCTCAGCGGCAAGGGCCAGAACCCGAACGCGATCATCGAGAACTACCTGCCGCGGAACGCTACGGCGGGCGGGTTCTTCGCCTGGGAGTGGGACGGCAAGCTGACCCAGAACACGAAGGGCACGAAGACGAGGGTCAACGTGCCGAACGGCACGTACAAGGTCGTGATGAAGGTGCTCAAGGCGCTCGGCGACCCGGCGAACCCGGCACATACGGAGACGTGGACGTCTCCGAGCTTCACGATCGCCCGGCCCTAGCGGTCGCAGCAGCACCGTATGAAGGCGGAGGCCGGCGCGAGCCGGCCTCCGCCGTTCAATACAAAGACTCTTGCTACTCCCAGGTTTCCCGTCTACGATCCACCGGCTTGGGGAAGTGTGAGCCGTCCGTCCGGGCGGCTCTCGACTCGAAACAGGGGAGAGCCACACATGCGATTCCGATCGTGGGGCGCGCTCGGCGCGTTCGCGGTACTGGGAGCACTGATGCTCGCCGTGTCTGCCTCAGGTGCTGACACCAGCACAGAGAAGCAGACATACATCGTTCAGATGCTCGAGAGCCCAGTCGTCGCCTACGAAGGCGGCACTGCCGGTCTGGCGGCGACGAAGCCGGCCAAGGGCCAGAAGATCGATCCGAACTCTGCGGCGGTGAAGAAGTACGCCGCGTATCTCGTTTCGCAGCACGACGCCGCGCTTCAGAAGGTCGGCGGCGCGGCCAAGCTCTACGACTACAACTACACGTACAACGGCTTCGCCGCCAAGCTGACGGCGGGCCAGAAGGCCGCGCTCGAGAAGCAGGCCGGCGTGCTCGCAGTATCTGCGGAGGAGACGGTCACGGCAGACACGTCGTCGACGCCCACGTTCCTCGGGCTGACCGCGCCGGGCGGGCTCTGGGAGCAACTCGGCGGCCCCACCGCCAGCAAGAGCGGCGTCGGCGCCGGCGAGAACGTCGTCATCGGCGTCGTCGACTCGGGCATCTGGCCCGAGAGCAAGAGCTTCTCCGACCGCAATTCGGCCGGCCAGCTCATCTATCAGCAGATTCCGGGCTGGCACGGGAAGTGCACGCCGGGCGAGGGCTTCAACGCCTCCATGTGCAACCAGAAGCTGATTGGCGGCCAGCACTTCAACGCCTCCTGGGGCGGCGATGCGGCGCTCGAGGCGCTGCGGCCGTGGGAGTTCATGTCGGTGCGCGACTACAACGGTCACGGCACGCACACGGCCAGCACCTCAGGCGGCAACAACGGGGTCGCCGCGACGGGTCCCGCAGCGATCTTCGGCACGGTGAGCGGTATGGCCCCTCGGGCCCGGATCGCCTCGTACAAGGCACTCTGGTCGACCGCTGGACGCGTCGACCGCGAGCGGTCAGACCGGCGACCTCGTCGCCGCGATCGATCAGGCTGTCGCTGACGGCGTCGACGTGATCAACTACTCGATCAGCGGGTCGCTGACCAACTTCGCCGATCCGGTGATGGTCTCGTTCCTGTTCGCCGCGGATGCAGGTGTCTTCGTCGCGGCATCGGCAGGGAACAGCGGGCCGACGACCAGCACGGTCGCCCACCCGAGCCCCTGGATGACGACGGTCGCGGCGGGCACGCACAACCGCGACGGCAAGGGGTCAGTCACGCTCGGCAACGGCGCGACGTACAACGGCGCGTCCGTGGCCACTCCGATCGGTCCGAAGCCGTTCATCGATTCGACCGCGGCGAGCCTGCCCGGGGCGGACGCCACTCTGGTGGCGCTTTGCTACGGAGCCGGCGACAACGGCGGTAAGCCCGTTCTCGACCCGGCAAAGGTGGCGGGGAAGATCGTCCTCTGCGACCGAGGCGTGACGGGCCGCGTGAACAAGAGCCTCGCCGTCCAGCAGGCCGGCGGCGTGGGGATGATCCTCGTCAACACCAGTGCGAACTCGCTCAACGCCGACTTCCACTTCGTGCCGACGGTTCATCTCTCGCATCTCGATCGCCCGCGCGTTGAAAGCCTACGCGGCCACGGCCGGCGCGACGGCGACGATCAACGCATCGACGATCGTCTTCGATGCGGCGGCTCCGTTCACGGCGTCGTTCTCATCGCGCGGACCGCTCGTTGCGGGCGGCGGCGACATGCTGAAGCCGGACGTGATCGCCCCCGGCCAGGACATCCTGGCCGCGGTCGCGCCTCCGGGGAACGCGGGTCGCGACTTCAACCTGCTCAGCGGCACCTCGATGTCGAGCCCGCACGTGGCCGGCCTCGCGGCGCTGTTGATCCACAAGCACCCGGACTGGTCGCCGATGGCGGTCAAGTCGTCGCTGATGACCTCGGCGTCGGACGTCCTCGACGGTCCCGAACACCAATCCGCTCGTGATCTTCCGGCAGGGCGCCGGCCACGTGCGGCCCAATAGCGCTGCTGACCCGGGTCTCGTCTACGACAGCGGCTTCAACGACTGGCTCGCCTTCCTCTGCGGGACGACGAGTGCGGTCGGCCAGGGCACCTGCACGGCGCTCAAGAACCTCGGTTACTCGACTGACGCGAGCGACATGAACGTCGCGTCGATCGCGATCGGAGATCTGGCCGGTGTCCAGACCGTCAAGCGGCAGGTGACGAACGTCGGCAGCGCGGCGGCGACATACACCGCCTCGGTGAGCGGAATGGCGGGGATCAACACCGTTGTCTCGCCGGCGTCCCTGACGCTCAACCCTGGGCAGACCGGCAAGTTCACCGTGACGTTCACGACGACAATTGCGCCGTTGAACGCCTACGTGGGCGGCCAGCTGACGTGGTCGGACGGCAAGCACAACGTCCGTAGCCCGATGGTCGTCCGGCCCGTGGCACTTGCCGCTCCGGCCCAGGTCACGGGCACTGGCGGCGAGATCAAGTACCCGATCACCTTCGGCTACACGGGGACGTTCTCCGCCACAGCGCGCGGTCTGGTGGCCGCGACCACGGAAGAGCGGACGGTCGTCGACGACCCGACCGACGGTGCGTGCTCGTTGACGACGCCGAATGCGCAGATCCACGACGTGACCATCCCCGCGGGGACCACGTACGCGCGCTTCTCGCTGTTCGACGCGTTCACGGATGGTGACGACGACCTCGACCTCTGCGTCTTCCGCGGCTCGACTTCCGTTGGGGGCAGCGGTTCCGGGACGTCGGCCGAGGAGGTCAATCTCCTCAACCCGGCCGCCGGTGCGTACAAGGTCGTCGTCCAGGGTTGGGGCACGGACGGGCCTGACGCCAAGTACACGTTGTTCCACTGGCTGCTCGGCTCGTCTGCGGCAGGGAACATGACGGTGGCTGCGCCGGCTTCGGCCACGCTCGGTGCGACGGAGAACGTCACGCTGACGTTCACCGGGCTCGCTCCGGCCACGAAGTACCTCGGCTCGGTCGCGTACGCCGGTTCGGCATCACCGCTGCCGAACCCGACAATCGTGCGGGTCGACACGCCGTAGCGACAACTGCAGAAAGGACACGACGAGAGGGGCCGGCCAGCCGGCCCCTCTCGTCGTTCTCGCCCTGCTCCGCCGCCCTCCGCGTCTCTCGGGGCGTGCCAACCGCAGGCGCTCGCGGTCGAGCTCGCGCTTGGGGTTGGAGTTCACTCGCGCTCCGGAACGGTCTAGACTCGCTCCGCTTGGGTCGTAACGAATGCGACGAGGGAGGGGATGATTCATGCGAAGCAGGAGACTGACGTGCGCAGCCTCGATCGGGGCAGCGCTCGCCATTGCCGTCGGCGTAGGGGCTGCGGCGAACGCGCCTGACGGCGGCATCGCCGCCGACGACGGCGCCCGCGATACGCACCAACACGGTGCGAACGAGGGGCATCTGTTCCCGGAGGGCACCTCGGCGAACGTGCAGCTCGTGAGCAAGCTGAAGTTGAAGAACGTCGTCCCCGAGAAGATCGCGGATGTAGGCGTCCACAAGGGATACGCCTACCTCGCTGCGTGGGGCGTCGTCACCTGCAAGTACAACGGCGTCCACGTCGTGGACATCCGGAATCCCGCGAGCCCGAAGGAGGTCGGCTTCATCGGCGCCAAGGAGGGCAGCTACCCGGGCGAGGGCGTGCAGGCGCTTTCGATCTCGACGCCCGCGTTCACCGGCGACATCCTCGTCACGAACAACGAGAAGTGCAAGGACCAGGCCGGCTTCGGCGGCATGAACATCTACGACGTGACGAAGCCGACCGCCCCGACGCCGCTCGCCGAGGGCGTGGGCGACGAGACGGTGGCCGGCGCCGGCAAGAAGGCAGCGAACGACATCCACAGTGTCTTTGCCTGGGATGCCGGCAGCAAGGCGTATGCCGTGATCGTCGACAACGAGGAAGGCACCGACGTCGACATCATCGACATCACGGACCCGAAGAAGGCGTCCCTGATCGTCGAATACGACCTCGACCAGCGCTTCCCGCAGATCGTGCAGGCGGCGCCGGCGAACCTCGTCGAGATCTTCTTCCACGACGTCGTCGTCAAGGAGATCGGCGGCCGACAGGTCATGCTGCTCTCGTACTGGGACGCCGGCTATGTCGCGATCGACATGACGGATCCGCTCGCGCCGACCTACATCGGCGACACGGACTTCACCGACCCCGACCCCGAGGCGCTCGAGAGCGGGTTCGTCGTCGCCCCCGAGGGGAACGGCCACCAGGCCGAGTTCACGCGCGACAACCGCTACGTGATCGGCGCCGACGAGGACTTTGGGCCCTTCGTCGTCAACGGTCGGAACGTCGACGACGCGACCGACATCGTCGCAAGCCAGGGCAGTAACACGACGCCGCTCGCCGACGGCCAGACGATCCAGGGAGAGTCCGTCTTCGTCGGTCGCGCGTGTCCCGGTGACCCGGCCGTTCCGGCGGGCAGCCCGACGGCGACGGACATCGCAGTCGTCGAGCGGGGGGTCTGCACCTTCACCGAGAAGGTGGCGAGCGTGATCGCGGCCGGAGGATACGACGCCGTGCTCATCTTCAACCGCACGGGCTTCGACGCGTGCGACAGCGTGCTCGGCATGACGGTCGAAGGCGACATCCCGACGTTCGGCGTCGCACCGCGGAGCCAGGGCTTCGCCATCTTCGACCAGCCGTACAGCAACGCAGCCTGTCTCGCCGGCACTGGTCCGGAGCAGCTGCCGGTGGCGGTCGGAACGAAGGGCGACATCCTCAGCTTCACCGCCGCGTTCGACGGCTGGGGCTACGTGCACCTCTACGGCTACGGCGCGGGCAAGCTGCCCGAGCTCGACACGTTCGCGATTCCGCAGGCGCACGACCCCGCCTATGCGAGGGGCTTCGGCGATCTCTCGGTCCACGAGGTCGCGACCTCGGCGGTGCGGGACGAGCTCGCCTACCTGTCCTACTACTCGGGCGGGTTCCGCGTTCTCAAGATCGTGAGCAACCAACTCCAGGAGGTCGGCCACTTCATTGATGTGGGCGGCAACAACTTCTGGGGCGTTCAGGTGTTCCAGAGCGGCGGGCAGGAGTACGTCGCCGCGAGCGACCGGGACTTCGGGCTCTACATCTTCCGCTACACCGGCGGCTAGACAGTCCGAAGAGTGTGAACCGAGGGGCCGGCGCCAGTCGGCCCCTCGTCGTTCCACCGCTCTAGACTCTCGCGGTGCCCAGCCGCCGTCGCCGGCAGGTCGAGCTCGAGCGTGTCCTCGGCACGCCTGCGCTCTTCGCGACCGCGTACGGCAACGTCGGCTCGTCGATCTATTACGCGCTCGGCCTCACCGCCGTCTACGCGCTTGGGTTGACACCGCTCGTCTTCGTCGCCGCGGGCATCATCTTCGCCGCGACTGCGGCCACCTACGCCGAGGGCACGGTGCGCTTCCCCGAGGCCGGCGGCTCCTCCAGCTTCGCCCGCCACGCCTTCAACGAGCTCGTCTCCTTCGGCGCCGCCTGGGCGCAGATGCTCGTCTACGTCGTCACCGTCGCCACGTCGGCGTTCTTCGTCCCGCACTACCTCTCGATCTTCTGGGAGCCGCTGCGGGAGAACCCGTGGGACATCGTCGGCGGCATCGTCGTCATCGTGGCGCTCGTCGTCCTCAACATCGTCGGCGTCCAGGAGGCGGCGCGCCTGTCGATCACGCTCGCGGTGATCGACTTCGCCACGCAGGTGCTGCTCGTTGCGCTCGGGTTCGTGCTCGTCTTCAGTCCGGAGATCCTGGTCGACAACGTCCACTGGGGTGTCGCGCCGACGTGGTCGAACGTGGCGATTGCGATCCCGGTGGCGATGCTCGCGTACACGGGGGTGGAGACCGTCTCGAACCTCGCCGAAGAGGTGCGCGACCCGGTCAAGAACGTCCCGGACGCGTACAAGCTCGTCGCGGTCGCCGTCTTCGCGATCTACTTCACGCTGCCGCTGATCGCGCTCTCTGCGCTGCCGGTCGTCGAGATCGGCGGTGAGTTGACGACGCTCCTCGCGCTCCCGCCGGAGCAGGGCGGCTACGCGAACGATCCGATCCTCGGTGTCGTCCAGAACCTCGGGGTCGAGGGTGCGCTGCTGGAGGCGCTCGAAATCTACGTCGGCATCCTCGCCGCGACAATCCTCTTCATCGCCACGAACGCCGGCGTGATCGGCGCCTCCCGGATCACGTATGCGATGGCCACGTACCGGCAGATCCCGGAGGTCTTCCGGACGCTCCACCCGCGTTTCAAGACGCCATGGCTCTCGATCGCGCTCTTCGCCGGCGTGCTGCCGATCGCGGTGATCCTGCCCGGCGACGTCAACTTCGTCGGCACGCTCTATTCCTTCGGGGCGACGCTCTCGTTCACGATCGCGCACGCGTCGCTTGTGCGGATGCGGATGACATCGCCGAAGGAGGAGCTGCTCTACCGCGCCCGCCCGAACCTCAGCATCGGCGCCGTCGACTGGCCGCTCTTCGCGCTCTTCGGGGGGATTGCGACCGGCGTCTCCTTCGCCGTCATCGTCGTCCAGAACCCGGCGACACGCTGGGCGGGGCTCGGCTGGATCGCCGTCGGCCTCGTCTTCTACGTCGTCTACCGGCGTCGGTTCGTGCATGAGCCGCTGACGGAGACGGTGAAAGCGCCGCCGGCGTACGGGCCTGCGCTCGCGCTCGAGTATCGCCGCCTGCTCGTGCCCGTGCTACCCGGGCGCGCCTCGGACGAGGCGCTCGACATCGCGGCCGGCCTCGCCGCCGAGCGCGGCGCCCAGATCACGGCCGTCTACGTCGTCGAGATCCCGCTCGACCTGCCGCTCTCGGCCGACCTGCCGGCCGAGGAGGAGCTCGCGAACCGCGAGCTCGACGAAGCCCGTGCGATCGGCGAGTCGTACGGCGTCGCCGTGATCCCGCGGCTGGTGCGCGCGCGCAACGCGGGCGCCGCGATCGTGCGTGAGGCCGAGCGCCGCGCGACCGAGATCGTCGTTATCGGCGCGCCGCGGAAGGATCTGCCGAGCCGGAAGCGCGCGATCTTCGGGCGCACCGTCGACTACGTGCTCAAGAACGCGCCCTGCCGCGTGCTCGTGACCGCTGTGAAGGGGGAGGCGGCGTGACCTTCTACCGCGGCGCCGTCGCGGTGCTCGCCGTCACCTTCATCGGGATCGGCGTTGCGCTGCTGGTGGTCACCGCCGCGAACGGCGGCGGCGTGCTCGGCTTCCTCCTCGGCGGGCTCTTCGTCGCCCTCGGAGTCGGCCGGCTGACGCTGCTGCGGAAGGGCGGTCGCTGATGGCGAGGAAGCTGAGCGGCTTTCAGCGCGTGCTCGATGCGCCGGCGCTCTTCTCGGTCGCCTACGGCGAGATCGCCTCGTCCCTCTATTTCGCGCTCGGGATCGTCGCCGCGTACGCGCTCGGGTTTACGCCGATCGTCCTCCTCGGTGCGGGCGTCTTCTTCCTGATCGTCTCACTCTCGTACGCCGAGGCGACGGCGGCGCTTCCGGAGACCGGCGGCGCCGCGACGTTTGTCCGCCGTGCCTACAACGACGTCTACGGCTTTCTCACCGGCTGGGCGCTCTTCCTCGACTACCTGATCGTGATCGCGCTCTCGACCGTCTTCCTGCCCCACTATCTCGGCACGGCTCTCGGGGTCGAGGCGCTGCGGGACTCGCCATGGGACATCGTCGTCGCGGTGACCGTGATCCTCGCGATCGCGGCCGTCAGGCTCGTTCGGCGCTCGCAGCTCCACACCGCCGGTCTCGTAGTGGCTGGGCTCGACCTGGCGACGCAGCTTCTGCTCGTCCTGCTCGGCGCGGCGCTGCTGGTCTCGCCCGACGCGCTGACGCAGGGAACCGATCTCGGCGTTTCGCCGACCTGGGACGATCTCGCATTCGCGCTGCCGCTCGCGATGCTGGCGTACACCGGGCTCGAGACCGTCGCCAACCTGGCCGAGGAGGCACGCGAGCCGGGCCGGACGCTGCCGCGCAGTCTCTTCTCCGCGATCGGGCTCGTCGTCCTCCTGACGGCCGCAGTGGCCGCCGTCGGGCTCTCGGCGTTCCCGGTCGAGAACGGCCGGACGGCGCTCGGCGACGAGTGGCTGAAGGCGCCGCTCGCGGGCATCGTCGACGCGCTCGGCGCCCACGTACCCGACCTGCTGGGCGACGCGCTCGTCGTCTACGTCGGGCTCACCGGGGCGCTCGTCCTCCTCGCCGCGGCGACGACCTCGATGTCGGGTTTCACCAGGCTGGCGCACTCCCTCGGAGAGCACCGGCAGCTCCCGCCCGGCTTCGGCCGTCTGAACCGGCGCACGCTCGTCTCGCCGATGGCGATCGTCGCGGTCGCGGGGATCTCGATCGGTCTCGTGATCGGCACCGGCCTCGTCAGCGACGACGTCGAGTTCCTCGCGAGCCTCTACTCCTTCGGCGTCCTGCTCGCGTTCGCTGCCGCGCAGCTCGCGGTGATCCGCCTGCGCTTCACCGAGCCCGATCTGCCGCGGCCCTTCCGGGCGCCGCTGATCGCGCCGCTGCTCGGTGCGCCGCTCGCGATCGCGTTCTGGCTCGTCGCAATGGTGACGCACCCGGCCGCCCGCTACGCCGGCCCGATCTGGCTTGCGCTCGGCCTCGTTCTCTACCTGGCGGTCCGGCGCCGCGCTCACATCGGCCTCCTCGCCGAGTCGACCCCGGCTGCGGAGCTGCCGGCCGGTGCCGAGTTCCGGCGCGTGCTCGTACCGATGAAGCTCGGGCCGATCGGAGAGGAGATGGTGGCGACGGCGGTCGCACTGGCAAAGGAGCGCGGTGCCCGGGTCGACGCGCTCTTCGTTATCGTCGTCCCGCTCGACGAGGAGCTTGACGCGCCGCTGCACGCGCTCGAGGAGCAGGCTGCCGCGTCGCTCGCCGAGGCGGCTCTGCTCGGGGAGGAGAACGGCGTCCGCGTCGAGCCGGTCACCGTCCGGGCGCGCTCGCTCGGCCGCGCGATCGTGGAGCAGGCCGCCGACCGCGGCTCCGACCTGATCGTCGTCGGCTCGTCGCCCCGCTGGCGCCGCCAGTCCGCCTTCTTCTCGCCGACGGTCGACTACGTCCTGCGGAAAGCTCCCTGCGAGGTTCTCGTCGTCGCCTTCCCGCAGGGCGTCCTGGAAGACGTAACCTGACGACATGAAACTCGTCGTGATCGGCTGCGGCCGGGTCGGTTCCGCGGTCGCGCGCGACCTGGCCGAGGACGGCTGGGACGTGACGGCCGTCGACGAGCAGGAGGAAGCGCTGTCGCGGCTCGGCGCGCGTTGGGCCGGCGGCTTCATCGTCGGCCACGGGATGGATGCCGACGTCCTGCGCCGCGCCGGTGTGCCTGACGCCGACGCGGTCGTCGTCGCCACGAACGGCGACAACACGAACCTCGTCATCGGCCAGGTGGTCGAGAAGCGGTGGGCAGTGCCGTGCGTCGTCGTCCGGATCCTCGATCCTGCGCGTGCCGACTTCTACGCGGCCCGCGGGCTGCGGACGATCTGCCCGACGCAGACGGCGATCTCGGCCCTGACCACCGCGGTTCGCAAGGAGTCCCAGCAGGCCCAGGAGGCGAGTGCCTGATGTACTCGATCGTCGCGGGAGGCGGGAAAGTCGGCGCCAACGTCGCCCGCTCGCTCTTGAAGATGGGGCACGAGGTGACGCTGATCGAGCAGCGACCGTACCGCTTCGACCAGCTCCAGGACGAGTTCGAGCACCAGGTGCTGCTCGGCGACGCGACCGAGTTGCACGTGCTCGAGCGCGCCGGGATCGGCCGCCCGCCCGAGCTCGTGCTCGGCGTCACGGGCGACGACGAGGACAACCTGATCATCTGCCAGATCGCAACCGAGGGCTACCGCGTGCCGAAAGTGATCGCGCGCGTCAACGATCCCCGCAACCAGGAGCACTTCGACCTGCTCGGGATCAGCCAGACCGTCTGCGCGACCTCGAACGTCCTCGGCCTCGTCGAGCACGAGCTGCCCGAGCACGGGATCGTCCACCTGCTGGAGCTGCGGAAGGAGAACCTCGAGATCGTCGAGCTTCAGATCGAGCGCGACTCGCCCGCCGCGGGGAAGCGGGTCGCCGGCCTGCACCTGCCGGAGGGCACGAGGTTGATCTCGGTGATGCGGCAGGGCGGCTCTGAGTTGGCGGAGGACTCGACCGTGATCCGCCCAGGCGACCAGGTGCTCGCGGTGCTCCAGCCGGGCAAGGAGGACGAGCTCCGTAAGGCGCTGCTCGCGAACTAGGCGTTTCGCCAATAGTGGCGGGAGACCAAAACGACGATCGGGACGATCTCGAGACGGCCGAGCCACATCAGGCCGGTCATCAGGAGCGTCGAGAAGTCGCTGAAGGGCTCGAACGAGCCGAGCGGGCCGCCGACGCCGAACGCAGGCCCGACGTTGGCGAGCATGCTGGCCGAGACCGAGACGGCGTCGAACGGTGACAGCGCGAGCCCCGTGCGGGCGGCGTCGATCGCGAGGGCAGCCGCGCCGACGATGAAGATGCCGATGTAGAGGAGGATGAACGAGGAGACCGCGCGCAGCGTTCGCTCGTCGACGACGCGGCGGTTCAGCCGGACGGGCAGGACGAGTTCCGGGTGCAGGGTCTGGTCGATCTCGCGGCGGAGGATCTTGCCGAGCAGGAGATGGCGCACGACCTTGACCGAGCCGGTGGTCGAGCCTGCCGAGCCGCCGACGAACATCAGGCCGACGATCGTCATCATCGCGAGCGGCGGCCACGTGTTGTAGTCGGCCACCGAGAAGCCGGTCGTCGTCATCGTCGAGACGGCGGTGAAGATGCCTGCGCGGAGCGCGTCGGCACCCGTGAGGACGTCCTCGGTCCAGATCTCCCCGACGACAAGGGCCGACCCCAGGACGAGCAGGGCGACGTACAGACGGGCCTCGCCGTCGCGCAGGATCGCGCCGGGCTGGCGCCGCACGAGGGTCCGGTACATGAGCGCGAAGTTGAAGCCGCCGAGGATCATGAAGAGGACGATCACCCACTGCGTCGCCGGCGCAAAGCCCTCGAGCGAGTCGGCCTTGGTCGAGAAGCCGGCCGTCGGGATCGTCGTCAGCGCATGCGCGATCGCGTCGAACGGCGACATCTCCTCGTCGACGCCCGTCGTCGAGAGCCCGAGCAGGATCGCGAACAGCACCGCCGTCAGCGCGATGTAGAGCACCCAGACGCGGCGAGCAGTGTCGCGGATGCGGGTGCTCAGGGTCTCGATCTCCGGTCCCGGCATCTCGTGCTCGAGCAGCTGCCGCCCGCCGACCCGGAGCCGCGGCAACACCGCCAGCGCGAGCACGATGATCCCGATCCCGCCGAGCCACTGCGTGAACTGGCGCCAGAGCAGCAGGCTGTAGGGCAGCTCCTCGACCTGCGCGACGACGCTGCCGCCGGTGGTGCTGAACCCCGACATTCCCTCGAAGAAGGCATCCACCGGCCGGTCGAGCTGCGGGTCGCCGGAGAGGACGTACGGGAGCGCCCCCAACGCCGCAGCGGCCAGCCAGGTCAGAGCGACGACGAGAAACCCCTCGCGAATGCCGAGCCGGTGGTCGCCTCGCGTCAGGTAGGCGACGGCGGCCGCGAGCCCGCCGGTGATCCCACCCGCGGCCAAGAAGGGCCAGACCTGCTCGTCGTAGCCGATCGCGACGCCCGCAGGCACGAGGACGGAGAGGCTGAGGTAGGCGAGAAGCGTGCCGACGACGTGCAGCGCCCCGATGACGTCGACAGCAAGGCGGGGGGTGCGGCGGGCGGCGCCTCCGTGCCCGGCCGGGCTCACAGCGCTTTCTCGACCTCGGGGACGCGCCGCGACTCGGTGAAGATGATCACCCGGTCTCCGGGGCGGAGGACCTCGTCACCGCGCGGGAAGACCGCGCGTCCGTCGCGGACGATCGCGCCGATCAGCGCCCCGCGGATCGGCATCTCCTTGAACCGGAGCCCGACGTACTCGCTGTCGCGCCGCGTCGTGATGTCGAGCACCTCGAAGCGGTCGCCTTCGAGCATCACGACCTGCTGCGTGCGCGGGTCGTGGGCGAAGCGGACGATCTCCTCGGCCGTGATCTGCCGTGGGTTGACGGTGACGTCGACGCCCGCGTAATCGAAGACCTCCTGCGAGGGCGTGTCGTGCACGATCGCGACGGTGAAGCGGGCGCCGTGCACCTTCGCGAGCGCGGCCGCGAAGTGGTTCTTCATGTCGTCGCGCATCGCGAAGACCGCCACCTGCGCGTCCGCGATCCGCTCGCGCTCGAGGAAGTCCGGGTCGAACCCCGTCGCGTGGTAGACGCGCGCGCTCGGGAGCTCCGCAGCCACGTCGCGGGCGCGCTCCCGCGAGGCCTCGATCAGGCGGACGCCGATGCCCTGCTCGAGCAGGAGGCGTGCCACGGCGATGCCCGCGCGGCCGGCGCCGAAGACGACGACGTCACGGACCGTGCCGGTGCCGGGAGCGATCAGCGTGCCCCAGAGCTTGGCGGCCGCAGGCGACCCGATCACGACGATGCGGTCGCCGGGGCGGAGATCCTCGTCGCCGCGTGGGATCACGACGTTGTCGCCTCGGATGATCGCTGCAATCCGGGAGTCGGGCGGGAGGCGCGCCTCGCGCAGCGATGCCCCGATCAGCGCCGGGTCGGCCTTCTCGGTCACGTCGAACTCGACCATCTGAACCTGCCCCTCGGCGAAGGTGTCGGTCTGCCGCGCCGCCGGGACACCGATCGTCTTCGAGATCGCGTGCGCCGTCTCGACCTCGGAGGAGACGATGAAGTCGACGTCGAGCTGGCCTTCGCGCCAGACCTCGAGGTACTCGGGGTTCGTCGTCCGCACGACGGTGGTGGTCCGGGTCGAGCAGGCCTTGCTGATCATCGCCGCGACGATGTTCGTCTCGTCGCGCGACGTGCACGCGATCAGGAGATCGCACGTCGTGATCCCGGCTCCCGAGAGGGCGCGACGGCTGGCGCCGTTGCCTTGGAGCGTGGCGACGTCATAGCGCTGCGAGATCGCTGCGAGCCGCTCCTCGTCGAGGTCGATCACCGTCAGCTCGTGCTCGTCGTGGAGCGCCTCGACGACCGTCGCGCCGACCTGGCCGGCGCCGATGACGAAGATCTTCACCGGGGGAGGTTACTGCTCTGGCCCGCAGTTGTCCGAGCAAAGCCGGACAACGCGAAAACCCCTGGAGGGGCCGCCTTGCGGCCCGGCGGCCCCGTCCCTGTGGCTATCGTGCGCGCCAGTGAGGTCGCTCTTCGCACTCGCCTGCGTGGCCGCTCTCGGGACCGCGTGCGCTGCCGGCGCCTCTCCGCAGCAGGTCGAGCGCGCCACCTTCAAGCCCCGCCCGGTGGCGAGCGGGTTTTCGCAGCCGGTCTTCGTCGCCGCCGCCAAGGGTGAGGCGGGGCGGCTCTACGTCGTCGAGCAGGGCGGCACGATCCAGGTGCTCCAGAACGGGAGGCGGCGCGGGACGTTGCTCGACATCCGGCGGCTCGTCACCGCCGGCGGCGAGCAGGGGCTGCTCGGGCTCGCGTTCCACCCGTCCTATCCGAGGGTGCGCAAGCTCTACGTCCAGTACACCGCGCGCAACGGCTCGACGAAGCTCGTCGAGTACCGGACGAACGGCTCCAGGGCATCGTCACCGCGGCAGCTCTTCTCCAGCAGCGATCCCTACGGAAACCACAACGGCGGCATGCTCGCGTTCGGGCCCAACGGCCGCCTCTACTTCACGATGGGCGACGGCGGCGCCGGCGGCGATCCGCAGAATCGCTCGCAGAACCCGCGCTCGCTCTTCGGGAAGCT
This sequence comes from uncultured Gaiellaceae bacterium, assembly GCA_963784895.1. GTDB lineage: Bacteria > Actinomycetota > Thermoleophilia > Gaiellales > Gaiellaceae > Gaiellasilicea. The sequence goes on from CAWATM010000014.1 coordinate 20,860, forward strand.
GCTCTCGATGAACGTGGCCACGAAAGGCCTCAAGATCGAGGCGCTCGGTCTCCGCAACGCCTGGCGCTTCTCGTTCGACCGCAACGGCGATCTCTACATCGGCGACGTCGGCCAGGGCGACCTCGAGGAGATCAACTGGTTGGCGGCCGCGAGCCCGGGTCTCGAGAACTACGGCTGGGACGTCTACGAGGGGCGCTCAAGGTTCGAGGACAAGCCGCTCGGGCCGGGCAAGCTCGTCCAGCCCGTCGCCCAGTACTCGCATGCGAACGGCTGCTCCGTGACCGGCGGCTACGTCTACCGCGGCTCGAACACGGCGCTGCGCGGCCGCTACATCTACGGCGACTACTGCAGTGGGATCGTCTGGAGCTTCAAGCTCTCCGGCGGCAAGGCGACCGGCCTGCGCCGCGAGCGCTTCAAGATCGAGAGCGTCACCTCGTTCGGCCAGGACAACGCCGGCGAGCTCTACGCCGTCTCGCACGACGGCACGATCTACCGCCTGACACCCTGAGCTACTTCGCGCGCCTGACGCGCGGGCTCTGGCCGAGCGCGGCGTAGGCGAGCGCGTTCAGCGACTCGTTCAGGTTCCGCAGCTCGCGCGCCATCAGCTGGAAGCCCTCGGCGTTCTCGGCGTGCCGGTTCAACCGCGCGAGCTCGTCCGCGATCCGGTCGAGCCGCTCGAGCAGCGCCTCGAACTGACGGTCCGGCATCTCCTTCGCGTCCATACCGGGAATCTAGCGGCCGTACCGCCGCCAGAGCAGGACGCCGAGCGCGACGCCGACAGAGTCGAGCGCGACGTCCAGCGGCGAGCCGACGCGGCCGGGGACGAAGTGCTGGTGCAGCTCGTCCGAGACGGCATATGCGATCCCGGCGGCCAGCGCCGCCCGCTCGTCGCGAAGCGCCCGCAGCAGCAGTCCGCCGAGCACGGCGAACTCCGCCGCGTGGGCGAGCTTCCGCAGCACGAGGTCCCACGTGCCGAGACCGGTGCCGAGATCGGGCACCGAGGAGAAGGCGAAGATCAGGGCGCCCCAGAGGACGACCGGCGCCCAGCGGCGCAGCGCGGCGGAGGCGGACATCGAGCCATGGTAGGCTCCCGCCCCACAGATACGGAGCACGGAGAGGGAACCCGGTGCAAGTCCGGGACGGTCCCGCCGCTGTGAGGGGAGACGCCCGACGCGGAATGCCACTGGCCGAGAGGCCGGGAAGGCCGCGAAGGGGGAGCCCCGAGTCAGAAGACCTGCCGCGCTCCCCGACTCGAACCCCTCGCGGAAGGAGGATTCGTGCTTCGCAGATCGATTGCTCTCTCGGTGCTTCTCCTGGTGGCGCTCGCTCCGGCTGCGCTCGCCGCCAACGTCAAGATCCGCGTCGAAGGCAAGACGACGACGATCTTCGGCCCCGCGCAGCCGCGTGTCACTGCCGACAACGCGCTGCAGGCGCTCGACGCAGCCAGCACGCTCGGCGAGTTCCACTACGGGATGACGACGTCGAGCTTCGGCGATTACGTCAGCCAGATCGGCAAGTACCCGGCGACCGGCAGCTCCGGCTGGGCCTTCAAGATCAACGGCGTCTCGCCGCCCGTCGGCGCCGACAAGGTGACGCTGAAGGACGGCGACGTCGTGCTCTGGTACTACGCCACCTTCGGCACGGCCGGCGGCCCGCCGACGCTGGAGCTGCAACGCCTGCCTGCCAACTGCTATGTCGTCCAGTCGGTCACGGACGCCGGCAAGCGGACCCGTGCTGCTGCGGCGACCCTGATCGCCGATGGCAAGCGGTACCGGACGAGGAACGGCCGCGCCTGCATCGGCACGCACGTGGGGCTCGTCCGGGCGACCGCTCCCGGCGCCGTCCGCTCGAACGCCCAGCAGTGATCCGGCGGGCGCTCGCCGCGCTCGCAGCTCTCGTCCTCCTTGCCGGCTGCAGCGCGGCCGCAAAGGAGGAGGGGACGGCGACGCTGTGGGTCACCCGCGACCGCGGCGCCGAGGTGCTGCTCGATGTCGAGGTCGACGCGGGCCAGTCGCTGATGCGCGCGCTGGGCTCGGAAGTCGAGCTCGAGACCCGCTACGGCGGCCGCTACGTGCAGTCGATCGACGGGCTCGCCGGCAGCCTGGACGGCCAGCGCGACTGGTTCTGGTTCGTGAACGGCTACGAGGGCGACCGAAGCGCGGCGTCGTACAAGCTGCGCGACGGCGACGTCGCCTGGCTCGACTACCGCGGCTGGGAGCGGGAGGGAGAGGCCCGCGTCGTCGTCGGCGCGTTCCCGGAGCCGTTCCTGCACGGCTATTCCGGTGAGACGCGGCCAGCGGTCGTCCGCTTCGAGGGCTCCCGCGCGCGCGCGACCCGGCTCGCACGGCGGATCGGCGCCGACTCGATCGAGCCGCTCGGCGCGCCCGTCCCCGGGGGTGCGAACGTGCTCGAGCTCCGCGACGGGCCGGACGCCGCCGCCGCAGAGCTGCTCGGCGAGACCGCCGGCGACCCCGTCAAGCTCGTCGTCAGCGGCGATCCCGCCTTGACCCGCCGGTACGAGGTGCGATGAGCCCAGGGCCCGCAGCCGCTCTGCTCGCCGCGGCCGGCACCGCGGCGCTGCTGGCCGAGCGGATCTGGTCGGTCGCGCTGCTGACGGTCGTGCTGCTGGCGATCTGCCTGCGCGCGCCGGCCGAGCGCCGCGGCGTCTACCTCTTCGGCGTCCTCTCGAGCAGCCTCGGCGTGCTCCTGCTCTCGCCCTTCCTCTGGTCGGCCCCGGACGGGACGGTGCTCTGGGAGGGGCCGACAGTCGCCGTGCTCGGTCCGCTCGACGTGACGACGACCGAGATCGCCGCGGCGGCGCTGAACGCCTTGCGGCTGGCGGCGCTCGGGCTCGCGTTCGCCGCGTACGCGCTGCTGCTCGACCACGACCGGCTGGTCGCGGCCGCCGGAGCGGCTCGACGGTCGGCGCTCGCGGTGGCGTTGGCTACCCGGCTCGTCCCCTCGCTCGAACGCGACGCGGCCGGGCTCGCGGAGTCGGTGCGGGGGAGAGGGGTACGGCTGCAGGGCGCGCGCGGCTACGCGAGCTTGCTCTCACCGCTCGTCGCCGGCTCGCTCGAGCGCGCGACCGGCCTGGCGGAGGCGATGGAGGCGCGCGGCTTCGGGCGGTCGGGCGCGACGCGGGCGCCGCGGCCGCCGTGGAGCACGCGCGACCGCCTCGCGCTTCCGGCGTCCGTCCTGCTCGTGGTGGTGGCGGGGCTGTGGCTCTAGCTTCCGTCGTCGACCTCTCCTTCGCGTACCCTGCGGCGCCGCCTGCGCTCCTGGACGTCTCGCTCGAGCTCGAGCGGGGCGACGTCGTGGCGCTGCTCGGACCCTCGGGCTCGGGGAAGTCGACGCTACTGCGCGCGCTTGCCGGGCTCGTGCCGCACTTCCACGGCGGCCGCTTCTCCGGCCGCGTCGTCGTCGCCGGCCTCGATACCCGGGTCGCGCGGCCGGCCGAGCTCGCCGGCACAGTCGCGACCGTCTTCCAGGACCCCGAGGACCAGGTCGTGATGACGATCGTCGCGAACGAGGTCGCGTTCGGGCTCGAGAACCTCGGCGTGGCGCCCGCGGAGATCTGGCCGCGCGTCGAGCGCGCGCTCGCATCGGTCGACGCGCTCCACCTCTGGGGCCGGAAGACGGTCGAGCTCTCCGGCGGGGAGCTGCAGCGCGTCTGCCTCGCCGCGGCGCTCGTGCTCGAGCCAGAGCTGCTCCTGCTCGACGAGCCGACCTCCCAGCTCGACCCCGATGCGGCCGGGCTCTTCCTCGACGCCGTGGAGCGGCTCGGCGCGACGGTCGTTCTCTCCGAGCACCGCGTCGCGCGCGCGCTCGAGCTCGCGACGCGTGTCCTCTTCGTCGACGGCAGCCGGATCGTCCTCGACGCCCCGCGCTCGGAGGGGATCGACTGGCTTGCTGCGGAGCGCCCGGCGTGGACGGGAGCTTGTGTTCCTGTCACACAAGCTCCTTCGCCCGATCTCGTGCTCCGCGCCCGAGGAATCTCGTTCGCCTACCGGGAGGCGATACCCGTCCTCGACGGTGTCGACCTCGAGCTCAGGCGGGGAGAGATCGTCTCGCTCGGCGGGCCGAACGGGTCGGGTAAGAGCACGCTCGCTCGGATCGTCAGCGGGCTGCTCGAGCCGCAGGGCGGAACGGTGGAGCTGCACGGCCGCGCCGGGTATCTCGCGCAGGATCCGGGGCGGTACCTGGTCAAGGAGACGGCGCTGGCGGAGGCTGCGCTGGCCGCGAACGGGGATCAACGCAGGGCTCGGGCGGCGCTCGGCCTGGTCGGGCTCGACTGGGCGGCCGGGCGGCATCCACGCGACCTCTCGAGCGGCGAGCGCGAGCGGCTCGCCATCGCGTCCGTCGCCGTCGCCGAGCCGGACCTGCTCGTCCTGGACGAGCCGACGCGAGGTCTCGACCCGGAGCGGAAAGCGGAGCTCGCGCGGTGGCTCGAGACCTACGCGGCGTCCGGCAAGGCCGTCCTGATCACGACGCACGATGTCGACCTCCCAGCGCACCGCCGGGTCGGACTTAGTGTGACAGGAACACAAAGTCTCGACGCCGGAGCGTCCGTTGCCGTCTAGAGTCGCCGCCGTCGCGGCCGCTGCCGCGCTCGCGCTCGCCGCCTGGGCTGCGCTCGACCCGAGCCGCGGCGGGATCGCGACCCTGCTCGCCGCCGTCGCTGTGCTCGTCGCCGGCTTCGCCTGGCTCGAGGGCGGCACGGTCTCGGCGCGCGACCTGACCCTGGTCGCGACGCTCGGCGGCCTCGCCGCCGCGGGGCGGGTGCTCTTCGCGCCGATCCCGAGCGTCCAGCCGGTGACCGTGATCGTCGCCGCGTCCGGCGTCGCGCTCGGTCCGCGCCGCGGCTTCGCGGTCGGCGCCCTCGCCGCGATCGCGTCGAACTTCTTCCTCGGCCAGGGGACGCACACGCCGTGGCAGATGCTTGCGTGGGGCGGCTGCGGCCTCCTGGCGGGCCTCGCCCGGCCCCTGCTCCGACGCAGGCTCGCGTTCGCGGCCTTCGTGCTCGTGCTCGGCTTCGCGTTCGGGATGCTGATGGACGTCTGGCTCTGGTTCGCCTTCTACCCGCACACGGAGGCGGCGCTGCTGGCGCGACTGGCCGCCGGCGTCCCGTTCAACGTCGCGCATGCCGCCGGGAACGTCATCCTCGCGCTCGTCGCCGGGCCGGAGCTGCGGCGCGTGCTCGAACGCTACGAGCGCCGCTCGCGGACGGAGGTGGTGCTGGCGTGAAACTGCTCGCGACGCTGGTCGCCGCCGCAGCAGTGGCGACGCCCGCCGCCTACGTCCAGGGCCAGCAGCGCGAGGACGGCGGCTTCGGCGACGCCCAGATCACCGCCTGGGCGACCCTCGGTCTCGTCGCGGCGGGTGAGGACACCCGCGGCGCCGGCGCCTACCTGGCGCAGCAGAACCCGGCTTCGGCGACCGACCGCGCGCTCGTGGCACTGGCCCGGTCGGCTGCAGGTGACAAGCCCGACGACCTGCTGCCGCGCCTGCTCGCGCACCGGCCGGGAAAGCTCGTCAACGCGACGATCTGGACGATCCTGGCGCTGCGTCAGGCGGGTGAGCCGGCTCCGCCCACCCTGGTTCAGGCACTCCGCGCCGCCCAACGGCCGAACGGCGGCTGGTCCTGGCTCGCCGGCGGCGCCGCCGACGCGAACGACACGGCCGCCGCCATCCAGGCGCTTCGCGCCGCTGGGGTGAAGGGCGGCCCGATCGACCGCGGCGTCGGCTTCCTCCGCCGCCACCAGAACGCCGACGGCGGCTTCGAACTGACGCTCGGCCGCGGCTCCGACACGCAGTCGACCGCCTGGGCGATCCAGGCGCTGCTGGCCGCCGGCCGCGCGCCGGGCACGCCCGCGTTCCGCTATCTGGCGCGGATGCGGCGTCCGGACGGGAGCTACCGCTACAACGCGCGCTACGTGACGACGCCGCTCTGGGTGACTGCGCAGGTGCTGCCGGCGCTCGCGCGCAAGCCGTTTCCGCTCCGCACGCGCTAGGCAACCGTCAGCCCCGCTAGCATCGATCGCGTGCCCGTCGCCTCGCCCGAGCAGTACCTCGCGAACCTGAATCCGGCTCAGCGGGAGGCCGTCGTGCACACGGAGGGACCGTTGCTCGTGATCGCGGGGGCCGGCTCCGGGAAGACGCGCGTGCTCACCCACCGCGTCGCGCATCTGACCTCCGCGATCGGCGTCAAGCCGAACGAGATCCTCGCGATCACCTTCACGAACAAGGCCGCCGGGGAGATGCGCGAGCGGCTGACGGCGATGCTCGGCCCGATGGCGCGCGCGATCTGGATCCTCACCTTTCACGCTGCCTGCGGCCGCATCCTCCGCCGCGAGGCGGAGCGGCTGGGCTACAAGTCGAACTTCACGATCTACGACAGTGCCGACCAGGTCCGCCTCGTCAAACAGGTGCTGGAGGAGCTCGAGAAGGATCCGAAGCGCTTCGCGCCGCGCGGCGTCCACGCCCAGATCTCGAACGCGAAGAACCAGCTGATCACGCCGGCCATGTACGCCGAGCAGATCGCGTCCTTCTACGACCAGACGGTCGCCGAGGCCTACGCGCTCTACCAGCGGAAGCTGGCCGCTTCGAACGCGGTCGACTTCGACGACATGCTGATGCTGACGGTGCAGATCCTGGAGGGCTTCCCGGACGCGCGGAAGCACTGGCAGAACGCCTTCCGCTACGTCATGGTCGACGAGTACCAGGACACGAACCACGCCCAGTACCGGCTCCTCCAGATCCTTGCCGAGAAGCACCACAACATCTGCGCTGTCGGGGACCCCGATCAGTCGATTTACGCCTTCCGCGGCGCCGACATCCGCAACATCCTCGAGTTCGAGCGCGACTTCCCGGAGACGCGGACGATCGCGCTCGAGCAGAACTATCGCTCCACGAACGCGATTCTCGAGGCCGCGAACGCCGTCATCGACCACAACAGCGAGCGGAAGCCGAAGCGGCTCTGGTCGGAGCTCGGCGACGGCGACCCCGTCCATGTGATCGAGGTCGAGGACGAGCAGGCCGAGTCGCGCTACGTCGCCGCGCAGATCGCCGGGCTCGTCGAGGAGGGCTACGCCGGCAGTGAGATCGCGGTCTTCTACCGGATGAACGCACAGTCGCGCGTGCTCGAGCAGACGCTCCGGCTGCATCAGATCGGCTACCAGGTGATCGGCGGGCCGCGCTTCTACGAGCGCGCGGAGGTCAAGGACGCGACCGCGTACCTGCAGGTGCTCGACAACCCCGCCGACGCGGTCAGCCTGATGCGGATCGCGAACCGCCCGAAGCGCGGGATCGGCGACACGACGATCTCGCGCCTCGTCACCTACGCCGAGAACCACGGCCTGACGCTCTTCGACGCGCTCGACCGCCCGGTCGAGGCCGGCCTCGGCACCGCTGCCGTCAAGGCGGTGACGAGCCTCAAGAACCTGCTCGATTCGCTCCGCTCGGCCGCGCAGGAAGAGGAGGTGCCGGAGCTGCTCCAAACCGTGCTCGAACGGTCGGGCACGCTCGAGGCCTACGAGGCGGAACGGACGATCGAGGCCCGCGGCCGGATCGAGAACCTGGAGGCGTTCGTCGACGGCGCCCGCGAGTACGCGCAGCAGGCGGAGGAGCCGACGCTCTCCGGCTTTCTGCAGGAGATCTCGCTCTACTCCGACCAGGACGCGCTCGGCGAGGAGCAGTCGAACGTGACCCTGATGACGATCCACAACGCCAAGGGGCTCGAGTTCCGTGCCGTCTTCGTCGTCGGCGTCGAGGAGGAGATCTTCCCGAGCTCGCGCTCGATCGAGGAGCAGGGCGTCGAGGAGGAGCGGCGGCTCTTCTACGTCGGCCTGACGCGGGCGGAGGAGCGGCTGACCCTGACGCACGCCTCCTCGCGCCTGCTCTGGGGCCGGACGACGAGCCACCTGCCGTCTCGCTTTCTCGACGAGCTGCCCGACCGCCACGTCGAGCGGGAGCGGCTGCGGCCGTCCTCCTGGCGCGGCTACGGCTCGCCCGCGCAGACGCGCGACATCGCCCCGCGCAGCGACCAGCCCGCCCTCTCGACGGGCGACAGCGTCCGGCACGGGACCCTCGGCGAGGGTGTGATCACGAGGATCGAGCCGGGCGGCGTCGTCACCGTCCGCTTCGCCGGCGACGGCAGCGAGCGGAAGCTGATGCTCGACTACGCCCCGCTCGAGAAGATCGTCTAGGAGGCGCAACGCAACGCCCGCTGAGCCGCCGGGCCGCGCTGCTCGCTCCGATGCTGCGTCCTCACTCGCCCACGGGCTACCAGCCCGCGGGCTGCTTGCGTCCTCGCCTTGAAACGAGCATCGCACCCCGGCGAGGAGCGACGTTACGCTGCGCCTCCTGATCTAATCGTCGTATGACGATCGAGATCAGACCCCCGGCCGAGGACGAGCTGCGCGCGGCGATGGAGGCCGCCGAGGGCGCGTTCGGTTCCGAGCTCGAGGACCACGACTGGGAGCGCGAGCAGAAGATCCTGCTCCCATCGCGGGCGCTGGCCGCCTACGACAACGGCAAGCCGGTCGGGCTCGCCGGGGCCTACGCGTTCGATCTCTCGATCCCGGGCGGCGAGCTGCCGTGCGCCGGCGTCACCTGGGTCGGCGTCCTGCCGACGCACCGGCGCCGCGGCGTCCTGCGCGACTTCATGCGCCACCAGCTCGACGACGTCCGCAGCTGGGGCGAGCCGATCGCCGCCCTCTGGGCGTCCGAGGCGTCGATTTACGGCCGCTTCGGCTATGGGGCGGCGGTGCCCGGGATCGTCGCCAAGTCCGATCCGCGCCGATTCTCGCTCAAGGACGCTCAGGAGGCGGGCGTCGCGGTCAGACTGACCGATGCCGATGAGGCCTACCGGCTCTTCCCATCGGTCTATGACGCGGTCCGTGGCCGCCGCGCCGGAATGCTCTCGCGCTCGGAGACGTGGTGGAAGGATCTCCGCCTCGCCGATCCGAAGGAGTGGCGGCGCGGTGCGAGCCAGAAGTTCTACGCCGTCGCCGAGATCGACGGCGAGGCACAGGGGTACACCACGTACCGGGTCAAGGACGACTGGGAGGACGGCTTCTCCAAGAGCGAGGTTCGCGTCGTCGAGCTGCTCGCGAGGTCGACCCCGGTCGAGCTCGAGCTCTGGCGCTTTCTCCACTCCATCGATTTGACCGTCAAGGTCGACGCCTTCAGTTTCGATCCGGGGTCGCCGCTCTTCCTCAACGTGCGCGACCCGCGTGCGCTCGGGCTGCGGCTCGCCGACGCGCTCTGGCTACGGCTCGTCGACCTCGACGCGGCGCTGAAAGCGCGCTCCTACAAGCCGGGGGAGTCGCTCGTGCTCGAGGTGACCGACGAGCTCTGCTCCTGGAACGAGGGGCGCTATCGCGTCGGCGACGACGCCGGCCGCACCGACGACACCGCCGATCTCGCGCTCGACGTCGCCGATCTCGCGACCGCCTACCTCGGGGCCTTCGACTTTCATCGCCTCGTCCACTCCGGCCGCGCCTCCGAGCGGCGCGACGGCGCCGCCGAGGCGGCGACGCTCCTTTTCCGCACCGACCTGCCGCCGTACTGCCCGGAGGTGTTCTAGTGGCCTGGGACGTCCGCCCGACCGCGGACCTCGAAGAGTTCAAGCGCGCAGTCGGCGCGATCGGCCACTACTTCGGCGGCTGGCCGGCGGACGACGAGGCCGCGCAGCGGTTCTCGAGCAACCTGCCCCTCGAGCGGATGCACGCCGCGTTCGACGGCGACGGGATCGTCGGCGGCGCCGGGGCGTTCCCCTTCGAGCTGACCGTCCCCGGCGGCACCGTTCGCTGCGGCGGCGTGACCGTCGTCGGCGTCCTGCCCACCCACCGGCGCCGCGGCATCCTCACGGCGATGATGCGGGCCCAGCTCGCGGACATCCGGGAGCGCGGCGAGCCGATCGCGGCCCTCTGGGCCTCGGAGGAGGTCATCTACCGCCGCTACGGCTACGGGCTCGCGTCGCTCTCCTGTGAGATGGCGCTTCCGAACGGCTACGCGGGCCTGCGTGAGCCGCCCGACGAACGCGCGACCGCGCGGCTCGTCCCGCTGGAGGCGTCGAAGGACATCTTCGCGGCGGTCTACGACCGCGTTCGGCTCCGCACGCCCGGCATGTTCGCCCGCACCGACACCTGGTGGCAAACCCGCACCCTCCCGGATCCGCCCGACCGCCGGCAGGGTGGGGGTGAGAAGAATGCGCTCGTGCTCGAGCTCGACGGCGAGCCTGCCGGCTACGCCCTCTACCGCATCCACACGAAGTTCGAGGGCGGCGGCGCGGCCGGCCACGTCGACGTGATCGAGGCGGTCGCCGACGGCGCCGTCGCGACGCGCGAGCTCTGGCGGGTGCTCCTCGACATGGACTGGAAAGCGACGCTGAAGGCGTACCTGCTTCCGATCGACCATGTGCTCGTCCATCAGCTCAGCTACCCGCGCCGAATGCAGCTGCGCGTCGGCGACGGCCTCTGGATCCGGCTCGTCGACGTCGGTGCGGCGCTGTCCGCTCGCGCGTACGCCGGCGACGGCTCCGTCGTGCTCGAGCTCGGCGACGCGTTCCTGCCCGAGAACGCCGGCCGCTGGCGGATCGGGGCACGGGCGGTGGAGCGGACCGAGGACGAGCCCGAGCTCGAGCTCGGCGTCGAAGAGCTGGGCTCCGTCTACCTCGGCGGCTTCGGCTTCGGCGAGCTCGCTCGCGCCGGCGTCGTTCGCGAGCTGAAGGAGGGGGGAGCCGCGCGCGCGGACGCCGTCTTCCGTACGGAGGCGCCGAAGCCGTGGTGTCCGGAGATTTTCTGAGAGCTTGATCGGGCTCGAGACGGCGATCGGTAGCGTGCTCGCGGCGTTCGGGCTCTCCGGAGCCGCGGGCCTGAACGCCTGGCTGCCGCTGCTCGCGAGCGCTGTCCTCGACCGTCTCGACGTCGTCGAGCTCGCGTCCCCGTTCGACGAGCTCTCCTCGACCACGGGGCTCGGGGTCCTGGGCGTGCTGACGGCGGCCGACTTCGTCGGCGACAAGATCCCGCTCGTCGACCACGTTCTCCACCTGCTCGGCACGGTCATCGCTCCGGTTTCGGGCGCGATCCTCTTCACCGGGCAGACCGGGCTCGAGACGGACGTGCCGACGGTCGTGGCCGTCGCGCTCGGAGCCCTGACGGCCGGCTCGATCCACGCCGGCCGCAGCGCCGTCCGGCCCGTCTCGACCGCGACCACCGGCGGCCTCGGCAACCCGATCCTCTCGCTCGGCGAGGACCTCGGCTCGCTGACGCTCGTGGTCGTCTCGTTCGTGCTGCCGCTGCTTGCGGTGCTGCTCCTGCTCTGGCTCGCCTTCGTCCTCGGCCGGCGCTGGCTCCGCCGCCCGCTGCCGTAAGCCCTCGTAGCCCTGCTACCCTCCTGCGCTTGCTCCTGCGGCCCCTCACAGGCGCGCTCGCCGCGCTCCTCACCATGCTCGTGCTCGTCGCCCCGGCGCGGGCCGTCCCGGACGTCCCGCTCGACATCTACCTCGAGCACGTGGCGCCGCTCCAGCTCGACTGGCCGGCCGACGGGACGATGACCGACGGCTACGGCCCTCGCTGGGGGCGGATGCACCTCGGGGTCGACGTCGGCATTCTTCGCTCGCTCGACGTCCGCGCCGCCACGAGCGGCACCGTGACCGCGGCCGGCTGGCTGACCGGCTACGAGGGCTACGGCAACGTCGTGACCGTCGATATCGGCGGCGGCTACTCGCTGCTCTACGCGCACCTGTCGGTCGCCCACGTCGTTCCGGGCCAGTGGGTCGACGCCGGCGAGCCGATCGGGCAAGCGGGCTGCACCGGCTCGTGTACCGGCACGCATCTCCACTTCGAGCTGCGGAAGCACGGCGCCCCGGTCGACCCCTTTCCCTATCTGGGGTAGCCCTGGCTCCCCCGTCCGAGTGATGGCAGCCCGGGAAAGCCGGACTACGTTGCGCCCTGCCCATGACACGGACGCTCCCTTTGCGGAGCGCGCTCGTCGTCCTGTTCGCCTTCCTCGCCGTCGCACCAGCGGCCTCGGCACGCCCGGACACCGCTGCGCGTCTCCAGATGGCCTGGCCCGCCAGCGGCACCGTCACCGCCCACTTCGGCGAGTGGCGCGGTAGCCACCGGCACGCCGGGATCGACATCGGCATGCTGCGGACGCTGCAGCTACGGTCCGTCCTCGCCGGCACGGTCGAGCAGACCGGCTATCTCTCCGGCTACGAAGGCTATGGCAACGTGGTCGTGCTCGACCTGCCCGGCCCGTACACGGCGCTCTACGCGCATCTCTCGTCCGTCGACGTCAGACCCGGCCAGCGTGTCGGGCGAGGGCGAGCGGCTCGGTAGCGCCGGCTGCACCGGCAGCTGCTCCGGCACGCACCTGCACTTCGAGCTCAAGTGGCGCGGCGTCCCGGTCGATCCGCTGCGCTTTCTCGGCTAGGAGGGTTTGAGAACCCGGCTATCGTGGCCGCCGATGCGGTCGCGCTACCTCCTCGACGGGGCCTCCGCTGTCGCCGTCGCGCTCTGCCTCGGCTGGATCCTCTCGCTCGCGACCACGCGGGTGAAGAACTGGTTCGTGATGACGGACGAGCTCTATTACGAGCGGCTCGCGGTCTCGGTCGCGCAGACCGGTTCGCTGCTGCCGCGGCTGCACGGCGAGCTCGTCGCGAACGTCAACCAGCTCTACCCGGTGCTGATCTCGCCGTTCTACGGCGAGGGCAACGTGCCAGCGAGCTTCGAGGGCGCCCACCGGCTGAACGCGTTTCTGATCGCGTCGGCCGCGATTCCGGTGTTCTTGCTCGCGCGCCGGGTGGGTGTGGGAAGGCTCGTCTCGCTCTGGGCCGGTGCTCTGAGCGTCGCCGTGCCCTGGGTCGTGCTCGCGTCGTTCCTGCTCACCGAGGTGGTGGCCTATCCGGCCTTCTGCTGGGCGCTGCTCGCGCTGACGCATGCTGTCGAGCGAAAACGGTGGACAACCGACGTGCTCGCGCTCGCCGCAATCGGTTTCGCCGTGCTCGCGCGGACGCAGTTCATCGTCCTGCTCGGCGTGCTGGCCGTCGCGATCGTGGCGGAGGCGATGCTGGACGCGACGCCACGGGGCGCGCCTCGCCACCTGTGGCGGACGCGGCGCCATCTGGTCTACGGGTTCGGCGCGCTGCTGCTCGTCGTCCTCGCGGCTGTCGCGATCGGCAAGGGCTCGAAGCTCCTCGGCTCGTACTCCGTCACGGCCGAGAACGTCCGCATCGACCTCGGCCTCTTCCAGCTCGCGTTCGAGCATCTGGCGCTGCTCGCGCTCGGGCTGGCGATCCTGCCGTTCATCGTCGGCGTCGGCTGGCTCGTCGACCGTATCCGCCCGTCAGCCGCTGCGTCCGAGCGGGCGTTCGCAGTCGTCGGCTGCGCGACACTGGTGCTCGTCACGCTCCAGGTCGCCTCGTTCAACCAGCGTTTCGGCGCCGGCCTCGTGAAGGATCGCTACCTCTTCTACGTCGTGCCGGTGGTGCTCCTCGGGCTCGCCGGCGCGCTCGCGTCGCGGCAGTGGCCGCGCTGGTGGGCGCTTGTCGTCCCGGCCGCCGTCGCCGCGATCGGTTTCGCGTCTGCGCCGCTCGCCCTCTACGAGAAGTTCAACGTCGATTCGCCGGTCGCGACGTTGAACAACGAGCTGCTCGAGCTGGCGACGTCGACGCGCTGGGCGCACGTGCTGCTCGTGCTGGCCACCCTCGTCGCCGTGCAGGCGCTCTTGCTCGCGAAGGCGTTCGTGCCCTGGCGCGCGGCGGTCGTCTCGGTCGCGGTGCTCGCGACGCTGGCGCTTCCGCTCGAGACCGTCTACGCGTTCGACCGCCTCTTCGCCGTCAACGGTACGAATGGTCTCCCGGTGACCCTGGACCAGGGGATCGTCTTCAACTGGGTCGACCGCAACGTCGGCCCCACGGGTCGCGTCACGGTGATGAAGTACCCGGTTGGTGGGCCCGACTGGTGGGCCGGCCAGGGTTACTGGTGGGACGTTGAGTTCTGGAACGAGAGCGCGGTCGAGACGATGGCCGACATGTCGCTCGACAGGACGCCGCACTGGCGCGAGAGCTTCGACCCGAAGACCGGAATGGCCCTCGACGCCCCCGAGACACGGTTTGCGCTCTTCTACGGCAACGACGTGCGCTTCCGCCTCGCCGGCAGCCAGGTCGTCTACGAACGCGAGTCGTACATCTTCGACACGGCGCGGCCGTGGCGGGCGACCTGGCTCACCGATGGGATTCACCCGGACGGCTGGACGCGCCCGCACCAGCCGGCGACGATCACCGTCTTCGCGGAGCCGGGCCAGAAGCAGCCGCTCCGACGCTTCATCACGATCGCGGTCGCGTCGCCCGATCCGCTCGAGCCGCGGCCCGTGACCGTGAGCTCGAACATGGGCAGCTGGCCCATCTCGATCCCGCCGAACACCTCCGTCGACCGCCTCCTGCACGTATGCGTGCCTCCCGGCGGCACGGGGAAGGTGACGATCGAGACGCCGGCCGTCTCGGCCGTCTACCGCGACCCGACGAAGGCCGCGCTCTCCGGCCACGTCGACCGCCCGGTCGGGATCCTCCTGCGTACGGTCGCCCTCGCCGACGAGCGGACACCGGAGGAAGCGTGTCCGACGTGAGGTACGATGCGCCCCACGAGGGCGGTTAGCTCAGTTGGGAGAGCACCAGCTCGACAAGCTGGGGGTCACTGGTTCGAGCCCAGTACCGCCCAC
>CAWATM010000015.1:0-80527 GCA_963784895.1 uncultured Gaiellaceae bacterium
ACGTCATGGACGAAACGCATCTCGGTCGCGGCGCGGGCGCTTCCCCTCCTCTTGGCGGCGTCGTACGCTGGGCGGCGTGCGGCAGCTCCCTACCGGCACGGTCACGCTCCTGTTCACGGACGTCGAGGGTTCGACGCGGTTGCTGCAACAGCTTGGGCAGGAGCGGTATGTGCGCGCGTTCACCGAGCATCGGCGGCTCCTGCGAATGGCGTTCACCAGCCATCGCGGGGTTGAGGTGGAGATGCAGGGGGACAGCTTTCACTTCGCGTTCCCCTCTGCGCGTGAAGCGGTGGCGGCGGCGGCGGCTGGGCAGCTGGCGCTCACGGAGTACGGGTGGGAGTCGGAGCCGATTCGTGTGCGCATGGGGCTGCACACGGGCGAACCGATGCAGGTCGATGGTTTGTATGCCGGCCTTGATGTCCACCGCGCCGCGCGTGTGATGAGTGCCGGCGCTGGTGGGCAGGTGCTCATGTCGGAGCGGACGGCGTCGCTGGTGCAGGGAAACTGCCGGACGGTGGTGCGCTCATGGATCTCGGTGAGCACCGGCTTAAGGATCTGACTGTCCCCCAGCGCCTGTATCAGCTGGTCGGCCCCGGGCTGGCGAGCGATTTCGCGGCCCTGAAGACGCTCGAGAACCGGCCGACCAACCTGCCCACGCAGCCAACGGCACTCATCGGACGCCGGCGAGAGCTCCTCGAGCTGCAAGCGCTCCTCATGCGTGCGGACGTACGCCTATTGACCCTCACCGGTCCCGGCGGAACTGGCAAGACGCGCTTGGCCCTGCAGTTGGCCGCCGACCTGCTCGAGCGGTTCCCCCATGGCGTCTGGTTCGTCAACCTTGCCGCACTTAACGATTCAGCGCTTGTTCTGCCGGCGGTTGCGCAGACGCTCGCCGTGGAGGAGGAAAGTGGCCGGCCGTTGGCGGAGACGCTCGCGGAGCAGCTCGCCGGCAAGGAGAGCCTCCTCGTGTTGGACAACTTCGAGCAGGTTGCAGACGCCGCCGAGTCCTTGGCCGCGCTCCTCGGCCGCACAGGCGCGATCAAGGTGCTCGTCACGAGCCGCGCGTCGCTGAACGTCCGCGCCGAGCACGAGTACGGAGTCCCAGCACTCCTCGACGATGAGGCCCTTGCCCTTTTCGCGGAGCGCGCGCGAGCCTCCAGGCCGACCTTCTCGATCGACGGCAACCGACACGTGGTCGCGGAGATCTGCCGCCGCCTCGACCACCTGCCCTTGGCGATCGAGTTGGCGGCCGCTCGCATCAAGCTGCTGCCCGAGAGGGCGCTGCTGGAGCGGCTCGACGAGCGGCTGAAGGTGCTCACCGGCGGGGCACGTGACCTGCCCGCCCGCCAGCAGACGCTCCGCGCCGCGATTGACTGGAGCTTCGACCTGCTCTCCGCCGACGAGCAGAGCCTCTTCCGCCGCCTCTCCGCCTTCGCCGGCGGGCGCACGCTGGAGGCAATTGAGGCCGTCTGCAATCCCGACTCGGTGCTGGACGTCCTTGAGATCGTCGCCTCGCTCGTCGACAAGAGCCTGCTCCGTCAAGAGGAGAGCGAGACCGGGCACCCGCGCTTCGTGATGCTGGAGACTATTCACGAGTACGCGCGCGAGCGGCTGCTGGAATCGGGGGAGGCTGCCGAGGTCCGTCAGCGGCACGCCCACCATTTCCTCCGAGTGGCAGAGACGGCGAACGCGGACCGCGAGCTGCTGTGGGCGGCCTTGTCCTCTATCGAGGTGGAGCATGCGAACTTCCGCGCCGCGCTGGAGTGGTCGCAGACGGAAGCTCCAGCTCTAGCGACGGAGCTCGCGTCGAGGCTGTTCGCCTTCTGGGATAGGCGCGGGCACGTCAGCGAGGGGCTGGCGTGGCTCGAACAGCTGGCCGGCGTCGCCGAGGTGCCGCCTGTCGTCAGGGCGCGAGCACTGCTCGGTCTGGGGTGGCTCAGGTGGAGTGCGGGTCGTCTAGACGACGCCGCAGCAGCACTCGAAGCTGCGATTGAGATCTCGGTGTCCGACGACCATGAGGAACTCGTGCGCGCAGTCAGCTGTTACGGCGCCGTCCTTCTTCAGCTCAATCGCCTTGACGAGGCAAGTGTGGTGCTCAAGCGTGCGCTCTCGCTCAGCCGCCGGAGGGGATCGATGATCGATATTGCAATCAATGTCGGTAACCTCGGATTCCTCGAGCTTCATCGCGGAAATCTTCGTGAAGCGCGCAGCGCTTTCGTGGAGGCGCTCGAGATCGACCAGCGCCTCGACGCGCGAGACGGAATCGCCGCCGACTACACGAATCTCGGAATCGTTGACCTGGGTCTCGGGCGCTACGCAGAACGCCCGCGATGAGTTCGCAACAGGCTTACGCGTCGCTATCGAACTCGGCGTGCCGCAATACATCGCCGGTGCGTTCGTCGGCCTCGCAGCCGTCGCAAGCCAGGGGGCCGGTCTGGAGCGAGCCGCGCGCCTTCTCGGCGCCGCCGACGCGATCATCGACGCGGTCGGCATTTCGCTGGAGACGTTCGAGCTGCAATTGTTTGAGGGAGTCGAGCGCACGCTCGCCACGTCGGATGCGTCGGCTGCGCTCTCCACTGCGCGTGCCGAGGCGCACACGTGGCCGCAGGAGCTGGCGGTCGCCTACGCGCTCGAGGGAGATGTAGCGGAACTACGCTAGGCGATGCGCGTGTCGGTAATGCGCGGGGCGCCGGTAGGTCGGAGGACCTATTGCGGTCGCTCCCGCGCTGGCGTACAGTCGGTCGTTCTGCGGACTGGGGGTCTGAAGTGGCACGTAGCCTTACGCTCATAGTCGTCGCTGCGTGCGCTGTCGTAGCGGCCACCTCTCAGGCGGCTCTCGCGGCCGCGCCGGTAATCGTCGAGGTCACGACCGCCGAGCAAGTTGGGAGGGTTGCGGCAGCGGTTGGCCTGAACCCGACGCACACGTACTCGCGGACGATCACCGGTTTCGCTGCGAACGTGTCGTCGCAGCAGCAGCAGCGGCTCGAGCGGGACCCGCGCGTGCTGTCTGTGATCGCGGACGTGGGCGTGGTCCAGGCGCGGCCGGTGGTGACGCCAATCCCGGAGCAGCCGCCGCAGTTCGTCACTTCGGGGGTGCGGCGCGTCGGCGGGCTCCTCAGCCCCACCGCGAAGATCGACGGAATCGACGAGCGCGTCGACGTCGATGTCGCCGTGCTAGATACCGGGGTCGACGCCGCTCATCCTGACCTCAACATCGCAGGCGGCGTCAACTGCGCCGGGGGCAAGGGATGGCACGACCGCGACGGCCACGGCACCCTCGCGGCCGGATTCATCGGTGCAATCGACAACTCATTTGGAGCGGTCGGAATCGCTCCCGGCGCGCGCGTCTGGGGCGTTCGCGTCGCGAACAACGCGAACATGATCACGACATCCGCCCTGCTCTGCGGACTCGAGTGGGTGACCGTCAACGCCACCACGATCGAGGTCGCGAATATGTCTCTCTCGATGGAAGCGACCGTCACTGGGCCGTGCGGAGTCCCCACGCGCGGCAACCGCATCGACCAAATCCACAAGGCCGTGTGCGCTGCGACTGCAGCAGGTGTCACGCTGGTCGCCTCGGCAGGAAACGACTCGATGGACGCAACCGGGTATCTCCCTGCCGCGTACCCCGAGGTGATCGCAGTCTCCGCCCTGGCTGACTCCGACGGTCAAACGGGCGGCTTCGGCCCGCCACCGGCATGCCTTCCTGAGGCGCTCGACGACCATCTGGCGTTCTTCTCGAACTTCGGGAGCGTCGTCGACATCGCCGCACCCGGCGTCTGCATCTCCTCCACCTACCCCGGCGGGCAATACGCGGTCAGTAGCGGGACGAGCTTCGCGGCTCCGCTTGTCGCCGGCGGGGCCGCACTGCTGAAGGCACGCAACCCTGGCTGGTCACCGGAAGCGATCCGTACTCATCTACTGGCCACCACCCAGACGGGACCAATTCCAGGCGATCCCGACGCCTTCCCCGAGGGCGTCCTGAACGTCGGCTCGTACTGAGCCTGCGGGACTACTCAACGCGATCAAGCTCAGCAGCTTCAGCAGGCCGACACCGCACCCTCACGCGCGTCTGTCTAAGGCGGGGTGATCGCGTTCGCCCCTTAGTTGAATTACACATACAGCTTCAGGAGCGTGACCCTTCCTGTGCGCTGCGGGTCAAGCTATTTCAAGCAGTGCTGCAATCGCCATTGGGCAGTCCTCGGCGCGGACCGGTTCGCCGGCGCTGAAAGCAGAAAGGTTCGGCAACGCGAGTAGGCGGTCGCTACGCGCTTACGACGACAAAGTAGACGGAGTCTCGCAATAACCGCCCGAGTTGCCGGGACGGCGCAGAATTGCGCAACCAAATTGCCAAGGGAGAGATGGCCAGCACGAGGCGGCGCCGAACTGTCATCGGCGTGACAGTTCTTATGTCTGCGCTGTGAACGACGCTAGCTCCACTCGGTCGTAGCGTCTTCTCCATCGGTCGCATCGGGCGGCCGCCGGAAAAGGAGAAATGATGAACGCCACCTCGACTCTCGGCTGCAGCCGTAGCATGCGGCCCGGGCGCACGTGCTTCGTTGCGACCATTGCTGTTGCGGCGATCATGCTCTCGGTGGCCGCTCCGCAGGCATCGGCTGTGACGGCCGGGCCTTCAAGCGGTTCTCCCGGCACAATCGCATTTCCCACATACAGCGTCGTCGGCTGGCACATGCCCACTACCGTGCCCAACGGGGTCGGCGGTTGGGTAACCACTTATTCGGCGGCCTTGAATCACAAGGTCGCGTGGGTGTGTCGGTCGTCGCGGACATCGGGTGCCCAGACGTTGACCGCGTTGTACCGCGTTTTTCGCTGGAACGGCGTTGCCTGGGCGGGGTACCCGGAGAAAGTCGTGACAGTTGGAATCCCGGCCGGAGCGGCTTGTGTCACTGACCCGTACCGTCTCAGCCTCGGCGTGAACTTCGGCCTCTACCCTTACGGCCACTTCACGATGCAGGTGGCTTTCAGGTGGAGTGACTCATACGGAAACTTCCTGGGGGTGCGCGGGTATGCCTTCGACGCTCAGAGCGACTACCAGTGCCAGACGGCCGTAGGGAGATGCAACACGGGTGCGGGATGGATTTACGTCGGCTGACACTGCCAGCGAGTCGCCGCTGCGAAGGGCCCCTCCCGGGGCCCTTCGCAGGTGGAGGTGAAGCTCCAGATCTCGGCCGAGGTCAGCTCGAGGCTGGAGCCGTGTCACGGTCGATCCCGCGAAGAACAACTCGAACGCGCTGCGCTCTTGGCGCGAGTGTGCTTCCAGTACGAGCGCGACATAGAAAGCAGCGGGGCAGCAGAGTTGCTGAGCGTCGTCCGCTAGATTCTTGGACAACGGCCGCTCTCACCCTCCCGCCGTAGCAAGGCCATGTCGCTCAGGGAACTTCCTGAACACTCGCGCAAAGAAGGGCATGAGCCGTGCATGCGCTATCGGCATCGCATCCCTAGCTCGCCATAGGTGGTGAGACCGCACAGATGACGAAGACGCGACCGCATCTGAGCTTGTGCTGTGGGTCGTCGCGCCGAGCCGCGCGCTGGTTGCACTACCTGCTGATCGGCAAGCCGACCAGCGAGGGGGTGTCGTTGAGCGTCTACGTCGGGAGGGCGCAGGCGCTGCGCTCGAGCGTCAAGACCGGCCACAACTTGAAGGAGTGGGCCGGTGCCTGCTCATCCAGCGCCAGGGCCTGCACCCGTTCAACGCCTCCGACATGGCTGGCTCGAGCGGCGGCTGATCGACGTTCTCCTCGAGGCGCCGGGCATCGACTTGGCCAACAAGACGCCCCCGCCTCCCGAGCTCGTCCCCGAGTACAAGCGAGATCTCGACCGCACCGTCGTCGCCCCCTTCGGCGTGCTGGGCGTGCTCGGCGCCTACGTGGCGTGGATCTGGAGTTGCTCGGCAGCAGGCGTGCCGCGTCGCACGGGAGCTTGAAAGGCGAGGGATGGCAGAAGGTGCGTTACGCACGACTCGCGACTGACGCGGCGACCGAGCAGACGCCTGTGGAGGAGCGAGACGAGCGACCTCGAATCCAGGCCCGATGCGGCTGCGACTACTGCTCACCCCGCTCGTCCTCGTCGGCGCGATGCTGGCGCTGACCCTCTTCCGCGCAGACGCGCAAGCCGGGTCGGCCGGTTTGCCGGCGACGCGCGGCTTCTTCACCCCAAGCGGCAACATCTTGTGTGCGGCCTTCGTCGCGCGGGATACCGCGACAATGCGCTGCAACATCCGCCGCACCGCCGGCCGGGATCTGCCGGAGCCGAAGGGTTGCCAGGAGCAGGGTGACTGGTTCGGCGGGCGCATCTTCTCGCTCGGTCGTCGCGGCCCGGCCGCACGGATCTGTCCCACGGACGCGCTCCTCCCAGACCGGCGCCCCCCGCGCGTTGCCTACGGGACGAGTTGGCGGCACGGCCCCTTCCGGTGCCTGTCGAGCCGGCTGGCGCTCTTATGCACAAACGCCACCGGTAACGGCGTCCTCCTCAGCTACGAACGCCAGCAGGTCTTCTAACGCCTGCCGTCGAGGCTTCCCCGCGAGAGAACGATTCAGAGTGCCGTTGGATCGCGGAAGCGCCGCCTCGTCGAGCGTGGGCGCCGGCGCCTCATCGCAGGAGCGGGTGAGCCAGCGGCAGCCCGGCGCGCGGGTAGCGCTCGTGGAGACCAAGCTGGCAATAGAAAAAGCCCCGTCACCGGGGCTTTTCTTCAAAGCGGGCGATGGGGCTCGAACCCACGACCCTCAGCTTGGGAAGCTGATGCTCTACCAACTGAGCTACGCCCGCCTGGTGCGGGCATTCTAGCCGCGCTGCAAGGAGGGGTTGGCGAAACGGCGGCTGAGCTGCTCCGCCAACCCCGACGCGTCGAGCGCTTCGCGTGCTCGGGGATGCCGGCCCCGCGGCGCGGCCCCATGTTGCAGCCGAGGCGGTCTAGCCGGGGCCGGTCTCGATCTGGCGCCCGGTGCGGAGCCGGGCGCGCGGGCAGGCACCCCAGAGTCCGCGCCCCGCCGCCCGGGCCTCCTGCGCCGCGGCGACCAGGCGCCGCGCGTGGACGCCGCGCTCGCCGCGGTAGAAGTACGGCGCAGCTGCCCCGACTCGGACGAGCTCGAGCGTCAGGTTGGTCTCGTCGGCGTGGACGTAACGCAGCAGGCGGCCGTGGCGGTCCCGGTCGTCCAGCCCCGGATCGCGCTCCAGACGCACCTCGGTGCCGCGGGGCGCGAGCCGGTCGAGCGCAGCCATCGCCTCGTCCCCCCAGCATTCGACCCCGAGCTCCGGCGCATCGACCTGGACGAAGCGGACGCGGCGGCCGTCTTCGAGCAGAAGCGTGTCGCCGTCGCGGGCCGAGTCGACCGTCGCCCGGCCGGCCGGCGTCGTCGTCCCACCTCCGCAGGCGGCGCAGAGCAGGACGGCGAGGAGGGCGAGCCCTCTCAGGCGGTCGGAACCCACACGAGCGTCGTCTCGACGACGCGGACGTCGCCGGCCTCGAGCCGGATCGGCACCGTCTCGACCGCGTCCGCCTTCGCCGCCCACTTCTCGTCGATCTCCGCCACCTCGTCGAGAATCTCCTGCTCGAGCTCGGCGAGATCTGCCTCAGCGAGCTCCGCCTTCTCCTCGGCGCCCTCCTTGCGCTCCGCGGCGCGCGAGCTCATACCCCGGCGGCTCGCGGCGCCGCCCATGGCTCGACCGGCGCGCGCGATCGTCCGCGTGTCCGCCTTGCCGCCGAGGAGGACGCCGAGGGCGCTGCCCAGTCCGGAGAGAAGCTCGGTGCTGCGGCGGGAGCTCTGCTCGACCGAGGCCTGCTCGACGCGCTGACGGGCGGTCTCGAGCGCACGTTCGAGCCGGTCGCGCTTCGCCTCGAGCCGGTCGCGGATCTTCGCCGTCTCGGCGTCGGCCTTCGCCTTGGCCGCTTCGTCGGCGCGTGCCGCGAACTGCTCCTCCGTCTCGCCCGGGCGCGAGTAGAGCTTGAGCTCGGCGTTGCGGAGCAGCTCGAGGGTCTGCGTGTCGGTCAGGCGGCGCTGGATCTCCCGTGCGGCGTCGCGGAAGAACGACGCCTCGTCGAGCGAGACGCTCGGGAGCACGTACGCGGCGCCGTCCGGCGGCTCGGCGCGGAGGTCGCGGTCGTCGTAGTCGACCGCCGTCTCGCGGTCGAGGTCGAGCCCCGCGTCGAGCGGCCCGTAGAGCGCCTCCCATTCCTGCGTCGCATCGAGGCCGGCCTTCGTGTCGTCGAAGCGGAGGCTGACGCGCGCGGCGAGGAAGGCCTGCTGCCGCTTCCCGGCCGGGTCGGCCCCGAGCTCGGCCGCCCACGGAGCGGCGGGGTCGAGCCAGCGCACGGGGATCCCGTCGGCGACCGGCGGCGCGACGCCGCTTTCGTCGTCGGCGAGAGGACTTTGTGTGACTGTCACACGTTCTTCCTCCGCCCGCGCCTCGTCGGGCGTCAGCGTCGCGATCTGCTCCTTCGTCAGCGGCCCGCGCAGGAACGACATCGCCCAGCGGGTGGCGAAGAGCTCCGGCTTGTCGCGGTGGGCGCTCTGGAGCAGGAACTGACGCTGCTCGAGCCCGCCGATCGCGGTGTCGAGCGCGCCGACGTCCACGCCGCCGGCGGCGGAGCGCAGCCCCTCGAGCACGCGCTCCTTGTCCCGCTCAGTCTGCAGTCGCCCGACGAACCAGCTGCCGGCGTTCGCCATCGCCTTGTAGTCGAGGTCGACCGGGTTCTGGGTCGCGATCACCATCCCGATCCCGAAGGCGCGGGCCTGCTTCATCAGCGTCAGGATCGGCTTCTTCGACGGCGGCATCGCCGTCGGCGGCGCGAAGCCCATCACCTCGTCCAGGTAGACGAGCCCGCGCAGCTCGCTCGTCCCGGACTGGCTGTGCATCCAGGTGATCAGGCGCGAGAGGACGAGCGTGACGACGAGCTGGCGCTCCTGGTCGGAGAGGTGCGCGAGGTAGATGACGGCAGCGCGCGGGCGGCCATCCTCGGTACGGAGCAGCACCGCCGGGTCGAGCGCCGGACCGCGGCCCCATGCGGCGAAGGACGGCGAGGCGACGAGCGCGTTCAGGCGGACCGCGAGCTCGTTCCGCTCGTCCGGCGGCAGGAAGGCGTCGACCTCGAAGACGCCGAGCTTGCGCAGCGGCGGCTTCTGGATCTGCCCGATCAGGCCGCCGAGGTCGAGGTCGCTGCCCGCCCGCCAGTTGTGCTCGAGCAGGTTCGAGAGCAGGACGTGCTCACGGCTGCCGAGCGGGTCGGCCTCGATCCCGATCAGGCCGAGGAGGCTGGAGACCGTCCCCTCGATCTCGTCGCGAATCGTCTCCTCGTCCGTCTCCCACGAGAGCGTCGGCGCCTTCAGCGAGCCGATCACGTTCAGCGGCACGCCGGCCTCCGAGCCCGGCGTGTACAGGGTCACCTCCGCGGTGTCGCGAAGCGCCTGGATCCGCGCCTGGTCGATCCCATGCCCGGCAAGGCCGCGCTGCCAGAGCTCGGCCGTCTTCTGGGCGTATTCGTCCGGTGTCTGGCCCGCGTCCCGGGCGGCCGACTCGTCGATCCAAGGCCGGAAGCTTGCGGCGGCGAGGTCGGGGAAGGTGAGGGCGAGGTTGCCCATGTCGCCCTTCGGGTCGAGGATCAGAGCCGGGATCCCTTTGGCGAGCGCCTCTTCCAGCAGCACGATCCCGAGACCGGTCTTCCCGGAGCCGGTCATCCCGACGATGACGGCGTGCGTGGTCAGGTCATCGGGGTCGAGGACGAGCTCGCCGCCGTCCTTCAACTTGCCGAGCAGGAACCCCTCCGCCACAGCGCGACATTACCCGGACGGGGGAGGCAAAGCGCGCTGGACCGGGCATTGACGCTGGAGCCGTGGATACGAGAGACTGGCGCGCGATGCAGCGCCGCCCGGACCAAGAGGAACGCGTGACCACGCTCGTCTGCCTCGAGTGCGGCGACGAGTCCGACGAGGCGCGGGGCTGGCGTGCGTACCTGGATGAGGAGGACGTCCTCGTCTACTGCACGCACTGCGCCACCCGCGAGTTCGGCCCGTACTAGCCCCGCACGCAGCGGCATAATCTGGCCGCGTGTACCTGCTGCTCAAGGCCCTGCTCTCGGGGTTGATCATCGCCGTGGCGAGCGAGGTGGCGCGGCGATCGTCGCTTCTCGGCGCCGTGCTGATCTCGCTGCCGCTCTCGTCGATCCTCGCCGCGATCTGGCTCTACCGCGACACGAACGACACTGACGAGGTGGCGGCGCTCTCGTGGTCGATCCTCTGGGTGATCGTCCCGTCGCTCGTCTTCTTCGTCGTGCTCCCGGTCGCACTCCGCAGCGGCGTCGACTTCTGGCCCGCGCTCCTGCTCGCCTGCGCCCTCACGGGCGTCAGCTACGCGGTCTGGGTGCTGGCCGGCCGCGCGGTCGGCATCGACCCGTAAGACCTAGATCCAGCGCTTCCAGCGGAAGAAGCCGAGCAGCGCCGCGCTCGCCGCCACCATCACGGCGACGACGACCCAGAACGCGCCCGCGGTTTCGTTGCCGGGGAAGTCCACGTTCATCCCGAAGACGCTCGCGAGCAGGGTCAGGGGCAGCAGCGTCGCGCTGAAGACGGTCAGGATCCGCAGCACGTCGTTCTGGCGGTGCGAGATCACCGACTCGTTCGTCGACTCGAGCCCCTCGACCACCTCCTTGTAGTTGTCGAGCAGGTCCCAGATCCGCTCGGCGGCGTCGACGATGTCGTCGAAGTAAAGGTCGAGCTCCTCGGGCAGGAACCGCTCGACGCGGCGCTCGAGCACGCGCAGAGTCGTGCGCTCCGGCTTGATGATCTTCCGGTAGCTGATGATCTCCTGCTTCACGTTCGAGAGGTCGCGGACGACGTCCTCGGCGCGGCGCTCGAACATGTCATCCTCGACCGAGTCGAGCTTGTGACCGATCTTGTCGAGGATCGGGAAGCAGTAGTCGAAGAGGTCGTCGAGCACCTCGTAGAGGAGCCTGCCCGAGCCCTTCGCGAACAGCTCCTCCCGCAGCCGCCCGTCCTCCTCGAGCCGGTGGAAGAGGCGCGCGACCGGGAGCAGCTCGACGTTCGGCAGCGTCACGAGGTAGTCGGGGCCGAGGAAGACGTCGAGCTCGGCCGCGTTCAGCCGCTGGATCGTCTTGTCGTACACCGGGAAGTGGAGGACGCCGAAGAGGTACTCCGGGTACTCGTCCACCTTCGGCCGCTGCCGCTTCGAGAGCACGTCCTCGACGTCGAGCTCGTGCCAGCCGAAGCGCTCCGCGAGCTCGTGCGCCGCGGTGGCGTCGGGCCGCTCGAGGTGAACCCAGGTCAGGCCCGGAGCGGTGAGCTCGAGCGCGCGGCGCTCAGCGCCGGCGCCGGCCGGGACCGCGCCTGAGCCCTGCCGCGTCCGCCGGATGCGAGGCAGGTTGGGCATACGTACTGAGCGGGTCCTCGAGGCTGGGCATGGCGCGAAGTCTACCCCGCGGCCCGGGCGGCTTCCGGGTCGCCGGCCGAGACCGGGAGCGCGACCGGTTCCTGCGCGCGGACGCCTTCGGGCACGCGGCGGAGCCCTTCGGGGAGGTGGCGCTCGAGCGGGAGCGTCGAGAGCCCGGTCAGGAGCAGCACCGACGCCATCACGATCCAGAGGCCGGTCGGCGAGGCCGCGAGGAGCGCGCCCCCGACCGCGGGGCCGACCATGAAGCCGACCTGCCAGGAGAGCGCCGAGACCGCCATGTAGCGGCCGATCAGCCGCGGGTCGGCGAGGTCGACGACGAGGGTGGGCTGGACTGCCCCGTGCAGGCACTCGCCGAGCGCAAAGATCGAGACGGCGACCGCGAGCAGGGCGAACGCGGCCATCCCGGTCAGCCAGAGGCTGCTCGCCGGCACGAGCAGCCACGCTGCCGCGGAGACGGCGCCGAGCAGCGCCAGCAGCGGGATCCGCCGGCGCCCTTCGACAAGCCGCGTCGTCGGCAGCTGCAGGAAGACGATCACGATCGTGTTGATGAGGAAGAGCCAGCCGATTCCCCGCACGGAGACGCCGGCCTCGTTCTTCGCGAACGCGGGCAGGATCTCGAGTTGCGCCATCCCGGCCCCGATGAAGAGCGAGTTGGCGACCATCAGGGCCATGAAGACCTTGTGCCGGAAGACGGTCCGGTAGCTGCCGGTGCGCGCGGCCCGCTCCTCGCGGTGCGCCGGCTCGGGGACGAAGATCGTCAGTACGACGGCGTAGGCGACGAACGTGAGCGCGTCGAGCACGAAGAGGGCGCGGAAGCTCTCCGACGCGATGAAGCCGCCGGCGACGCCGCCGAGGCCGATGCCGAGGTTCATCACGACCCGCTGCATCGCGAACGTCGCCGAGCGCTGCGCGCGCGTCGTCAGCCCGGCGAGGAGCGTCGACTGCGCCGGCCAGAAGAGCCCGTTGCCGATCCCGGTGACCGCGCTAGCGGCGAAGCCCTGCCAGGCGTTGCCGACGAACGCGTAGCCGAGGAAGCCGGCCGTGAGGAAGCCGAGCGCGGCGGTGAGCATCGCCTTGCCGCCGACCCGGTCGACGAGCGCGCCGCCGATCGGCCCTGAGATCAGGCTGACCCCGGCGTTCGTCGCCAGGATGAGCCCGGCGACGCCGAGCGAGATCCCGCGCTCGTTGTGCAGGTAGATGAGCAGGAACGGGACGACGAGCCCGTTTCCGAACGCGTTCATCAACCCGCCGAGCTGGAGCAGCTGCACGGGCCGCGGCAGGCGCGGGTTCAGGCTCGAGAGGAAGCTCCGCATCGTGAGACAGTAGCGGCTTGAATTTTCTGCTCGACCCAGGGGTCACGTTCCTCAACCACGGCAGCTACGGCGCCTGCCCGGCGCCCGTCTTCGCCCGCTACCAGGAGTTGCAGCGCGAGCTCGAGCGCAACCCGGTCGCGTTCCTCGCCCGGCGTTTCGACGAGCTCACGGCCGGGTCGCGCGCCGCGCTGGCCGTCTTCCTCGGCGCGCGACCCGACGACCTCGTCTTCGTCCCGAACGCCACCGCCGGTTTGAACGCGGTCATCCGCTCACTGCAGCTCAGCCCGGCGACGAGGTGCTGACGACGCGGCACGAGTACGGGGCCGTGACGCGGACGTGGGAGTTCATGGGCGCCAAGCTCGTCTACGCCGAGCCGGATGAGCTGGTCGGCGCGATCGGGCCGCGGACGAAGGCGGTTTCGGTCAGCCACATCACCTCGCCGACCGCGCTGGTGCTGCCGGTGGCGGAGATCTGCGCGGCGGCGCGGGCAGCCGGCGCGCTCGCGGTCGTCGACGGCGCACACGCGCCGGGGCAGCTGCCGCTCGACCTCGAGGCGCTCGGCGCGGACGTCTACGCCGGCAACTGCCACAAGTGGCTCTGCGCCCCGAAGGGCGCCGGCTTCCTCTGGGCGCGCCCGGAGCACCAGCGCTGGATCGAGCCGCTCGTGATCTCGTGGGGGTATGGCGACGACCGGACGTTCGCCGACCGCCACGGCTGGCAGGGGACGCGCGACCCGGCCGCGGCGCTGACGATCCCTGCCGCGATCGAGGCGCACGCGACGTTCGACCTCGAGCGCTGCCGACGGCTCGCCGCCGCGTTTCACGACCGCCTGCCACCCGTCGGCGCCGCTCCCGCGCCGCAGATGTGGGCGACCGAGCTCGCGACCGACGATCCGGACGGGCTGCAGCGGCGTCTCTTCGACGAGCACGCGATCGAGGTGGTCGTGCGGGAGTGGGAGGGGAAGAGCCTGTTGCGGATCTCGATCGCGCCCTACAACGAGGAGGCCGACGTCGAGCGGCTGCTCGCTGCGCTCGAGCAGCTCAGCCACTGAGCGCGGCGACCGCGTCCTCGAGGTCGTCGCAGACCTAACTCGGCTTCGCCGTCATCGCCCAGACGGCGACGAGGAACGCAGCCAGAAGGATGACGCTGACGACGCCGACGATCCGGGCGAGTCGCACGTTGCCGCGGCGGAGGCCGACGCCGGCGAGGATCGCCGAGATCAGAATCAACAGCGCCCCGATGTCGGCGGTGATGTAGCCGATCCCGATCCAGGCGGGGTCGAAGTCGTCCGGGTAGTCCTGCTCGGCCTCCACCCACTGCGCGCCGACCCGCATCAGGATGTACGACGGCAGGACGCCGAGCAGCAGCGTCTTCAGGCCGAAGCGGGCCATCCCCGGCGCGCGATCCGGCGCCCGGCCGAGCATCGTCGCGAAGGCGACGGCGAAGAGGCAGCCGACGAGCAGCATCGCCCCGAGCACGTGCAGGAAGAGCGGCAGATTGACGGCGTCCGGGCGGATCGCGGCCAGCACGTCAGGCTCCCGGCTTCCAGATCATCAGCACGAGGATCACGAGCACGGCGACGCTGTTGATCGCCTGGTAGCGAATCCCCGCCGCCCGGCCGGCGACCGGGTCGCTCTCGAACGCCTTCCCGGCCCGCCCTCCGGCCCAGCCGCCGATCGCCCAGAGCACGAGCGAGGCGAGGATCCAGCCGTCCCAGAGCTGGTATGCGTCGAGGTCGATCGCGAGCCAGATCCCGAAGACGAGCGCAGCCATCATCCCGACGCCCACGAGGATCCCTGCGACGCGGCCGAAGCTCAGGGCCGAGGGCGGGTCGAAGAGCGGCGCCGTCCCGCGCGTGCCCAGGATCAGCGCCCAGAGCGCGGTCAGCGCGCCGGCGGCGACGAAGGCGCCAAGGACGTGCAGGAAGATGAGCCAGTCGTAGAGATCCACCGCCGGAAGAACATACAAAGCCAGGGGGTCGCGGCACAGCCGGAGCCGCGAAGCGGCTCCCTTCAGGGGTCTGCGCGCTTCTGCATCTGCTCCCGCAGATGCGGAAGCATGCGACGGAAAAAGGATGCGCCCGGCACGATTCGAACGTGCGACCTTTCGCTCCGGAGGCGAACGCTCTATCCCCTGAGCTACGGGCGCGGGGAAACGAGAGTGTAGCGGGGGCGGCCGGAGCCGCCCCCGCGCGGATGGGCTAGGAGGCCCGGAAGTAGAGCCAGGCGTCCTGCGCGCGGGCGACCTGCCCCGCGGTGAACTGGTTGTAACAGGAGTCGTACGAGTAGTCCATGTAGTTGTGGATCGGGTCGAGCCCCGGCTCCGAGCAGGTGTCCTTCCCGATCGGGCAGCCGTTCGTCGGCACCTTCATCGGCGGCGTGTCGTCGACGAAGTCGCCCTTCGCATTGCAGCCGCCGTAGAACGTGTGCTCGAGGTTGACCCAGTGGCCCGCCTCGTGAACGAGCGTCATCCCGAGGTCGTAGGCTCCCTCGTACCGGTCGGACGTCCTGACCATCGACTCCCAGTCGAAGACGATCCCGTCCAGGTAGAGGTTCGAGTCGGGTAGCCCCGGCAGGTAGGCCCAGCCGAGGTAGGGGCCTGCGGTCGTCGAGTAGACGTTCAGCGTCTCGAAGCCGCCGCGATGGAGCGTGCGCTTCATCGGCCGCTCGGATGAGCCGTCGATGCCACCGTAGAACCAGTCGGCGTTGTCCGTGCGCGTGACCCCGGCGAGCTCGAATTTGAAGCCCGACTTCGCGCCGCCGTAGAAGCCCGCGAACGCGAGGTTGAGCACGGTCATCTGCTCGTCGATCTGGGCCTGCGTGACGTTCCCGATCGCGCCGTCGCTGACGACGTGGAACCAGACCGGAACCGTCGCTCTGAACTTCGCGCCGCCCTTGCCCTTCGCCGAGGCGGGCAGCGCCTCGTACGTGGCATTGACCGACGGCTCGCGAACGACGTTGCCCGCGGCACGGACGGCGCTGCCGGGCGTCGTCAGCGACGCGAGGCTGTCGAACGTCCCGGCCCCCGCCGCTTCCCAGCCAGCGCACAGGGCCGGATTCGCTGCGGCGCCGACCGGGGCTGCGGTCACCGCCAGTGCCATGAGCGCGCCGACGGCCAAAACGATCAGCTTCTTCATTCCCTTCCCCCCTTTGTCTCGTCAAGCGCGGTGGAGGTTAGGCGCCGCAAAACAATTCTGCAAGACGAGTGCGGTTAGGCTGGCGGCGGTGGAGCTGACCGCACGGATTGTCACCCTGCGCCTGGCGGAGACCTTCGTGATCGCACGCGAGTCGAGCGATGAGGACGACGTCGTCCAGGTCGAGCTCACACACGACGGCGTCACAGGCTTCGGCGAAGGGGCGCCGATCGAGCGCTACCAGGAGTCCACTGCTTCGGCGCTCGCGTATCTCGAGTCGGTCACGCGGGAGCTCGGCGCCGACCCGTTCGCGCTGGAGGAGATCGAATCGCGGCTGCCGCCGGGCGAGAACGCGGCCCGGGCAGCGCTCGACGGGGCCCTGCACGATCTGCAGGGGAAGCTCCTCGGCGTCCCCGTCTGGCAGCTGCTCGGCCTGCCCCGGATGGGGCCGCCGACCTCGTGGACGGTCTGGCTCGGCGATCCCGACGACATGGCGCGGCGGGCCGAGAGGGCCGCGTCTCGATTCGCGCGGCTCAAGCTGAAGCTGGGTGGCGGAGACGGGCTCGACGTCGAGCGCGTCCGCGCCGTACGCAGCGTCACCGAGCTGCCGCTCCAGGTCGACGTGAACGAGTGGTGGTCGCTCGACGAGGCGCTCGACGCGCTGCCGCAGCTGGCGGAGCTCGGCGTCGCCTACTGCGAGCAGCCGCTGCGGACAGGGGACGAGGGCGGCCGGACGCTGAAGGAGCGCTCGCCGCTCCCGATCTACGTCGACGAGGACTGCCACCGGCTCGACAGCGTCGCCGCGTGCGCCGAGATCGCGCACGGGATCAACATCAAGCTGGCGAAGTCGGGAGGGATCCGCGAGGCGATCCGGATGGCGCACGCCGCCCGCGCGCTCGGCCTCGGTGTCATGCTCGGCTGCATGATCGAGTCGGGGCTGGGGATCGCCGCCGGCTGCGTCGTCGCGCCGCTCTGCGACCACGTCGACCTGGACGGAAACCTGCTGATCGCGCACGATCCGTGGCCCGGCGTCGGCTTCGCAGACGGAATCCAGACTCCCTCCGTGAGGCCGGGGCTCGGTGTCGAGCAGGCTTGAGC
Organism: uncultured Gaiellaceae bacterium; assembly: GCA_963784895.1. Taxonomy (GTDB): domain Bacteria; phylum Actinomycetota; class Thermoleophilia; order Gaiellales; family Gaiellaceae; genus Gaiellasilicea. Next base: position 16,966 of record CAWATM010000015.1, read on the forward strand.
GCCTCCTTGTCCTGGCCGAGGGCTTCTCGGGCGACCCGCACTACGGCAAGACCGCACGCGGTGTGCTCGCGTACGGCGAGCGGCCGGTCGTCGCCCTCGTCGACTCGACCCGCGCGGGCGAGACCCAGGGCGGCGTCCCGATCGTCGGCACGGTCGACGACGCGCTCGGCTACGAGCCGGCGACGGCGCTGGTCGGCGTCGCGACCCAGGGCGGCCGCTTTCCGCCCGCCTGGCGCGAGCTGCTCCGGATCGCGATCGAGCGGGGCCTCCACGTCGAGAACGGCCTGCACGAGTTCCTCGCCGACGACGAGGAGCTGAGCGGGCTCGCCGCGCGCCACGGCGTCGAGCTCCGCGACCTGCGCCGGCCGCCGGCTGACCTCAACGTCCCGACCGGCGCCAACCTGACGCAGCCGACCCGGAACGTCCTCACCGTCGGCTCCGACTGCGCGATCGGAAAGATGACCGTCTCGCTCGAGCTCGACCGGGCCGCCAAGGGACGCGGTCTCGAATCGCGCTTCGTCCCGACTGGCCAGACGGGAATCGCGATCGCCGGCTGGGGTATTGCCGTCGACGCCGTCGTCGCCGACTTCATCGCGGGCGCGGCCGAACGCCTCGTCATCGAGGGGTACGAGCGCGGGGGCGAGCTGCTCTTCGTCGAGGGGCAGGGCGCCGTCACCCATCCGGCGTACTCGGGTGTGACGCTCGGCCTCATCCACGGCTCGGCGCCGCACGCGTTCGTCCTCTGCCACCACGCGGGTGCGACCGAGGTTGAGGGCTATCCCGGGCATCCCTTGCTGCCGCTGCCGGAGCTCGTCGAGCTGCACGAGTGGATCTCGCTGCCGGCCCGCCGCGCCCGAGTCGCTGCGATCGCGCTCAACACGCGTGACATCGGAGACGAGGACGCTGCTCGAGCCGCGATCGCCCGCGCGGAGGCCGAGACCGGCCTGATCGCCGACGATCCTGTCCGCTTCGGCGCCGACCGGATCCTCGACGCCGTGCTCGCCTCGCTCGAGTAGCGGGATAGAGTCGCGGCATGCCGCTCAGCCACCGCAACGTCGGGCTCCTCGTCCTCGTGCTCCTGATCGCCGCGGCCCTCGTCGACAACGACAGCATCTCGATCGCGCTCTCCGTCGCGGGGCTCGCGATCGCGGTGGTCGCACTGGTGCTGATCTTCCTCGCCCGGCGCGCCGCCCGCGCCGACGAGACCGACGCTTGACAGCGAACACATGTTCGTGCATCATGGCGAACACATGTTCGGACGAATCCTGCTTCTCGCCGCGGTCGGCATCCTCCTCTGGGCCGCCTTCGCCCGCTCATCGGACGCCTCCGAGCCGGAACGGCGCTACGTCGTGCAGCCGTACGACACGCTCTGGTCGATCGCGTCGAGCGGGTACGGCGACCCCCGGCAGGGCGTCTGGGAGATCAAGGAGCGGAACGGCCTGCGCGGGGCGACGATCGTCCCCGGCCAGGTGCTCGTCCTCCCGTAGCACGACGCGCTCCTAGACTGACTGCGTGGATCTCGACGTCGTCTTCCTCGGCACCGCCGGCTCGATGCCGACCGCCCGGCGCGCCCCCTCGGCGACGCTCGTCCGCCGCGGCGGCGAGCGGCTGCTGATCGACTGCGGCGAGGGAACCCAACGACAGCTCCTCCGCTCCGACCTCGGCCTCGTCGACCTGCAGGAGATCTTTCTGACCCACTTCCACGCCGACCACTTCCTCGGCCTGCCCGGGATGCTGAAGACGTTCGCACTCCGCGGGCGGGAGCTGCCGCTGACGCTGTACGGCCCGCGCGGTCTGCACGCGCTCCTGGAGTCGCTGCGGCGGATCTTCGGACGGCTCACCTTCGAGGTCGACGTCGTGGAGCTCGCGCCGGAGGCGGCGCTGGCGCGCGACGGCTACATCCTGCGCACGTTTCCGGCACGGCATGGCCGCGATGCGATCGGCTACGCGCTCGTCGAGGACGAGCGGCCCGGCCGCTTCGACGTCGAAGCGGCGGATGCCCTCGGAATTCCGTTCGGACGGGAGCGCGGCGCCCTGCAGAACGGGGAGCCGGTAACGCTCGCGGATGGCCGGGTTATCACGCCCGAGCAGGTGCTCGGCGAGTCCCGCCCGGGCCGGAAGGTCGCGCTCACCGGCGACACCGCGCCGTCCGACCTCGTCGTCGAAGCTGCCTTCGGCGCCGATCTGCTCGTCCACGAGGCGACGTTCTGCGAGGACGAGGCCGAGCGCGCGGTCGAGACCGAGCACTCGACCGCGCTAGAGGCGGCGCGGGTCGCCAAGGACGCGAACGTCAGGCTGCTCGCGCTGACCCACAGCTCGAGCCGCTACAGCGGCGGCGACGTGGAGCGCGAGGCGCGGACCGTGTTCCCGGATACGGTCGTGCCACGCGACTTCGACCTGATCGAGGTGCCGTTCCCGGAGCGCGGCAGCCCCGCGCTCGTCAAGCGCGGCGCACGCCTGCCGCGTGCTGAAGTACCCTCCGGCTCATGAGCGAGATGGTGCAGGTCGCCGTCGCAGGAGACGTGGCCGAGGGCGAGGAGATCCAGGCGATCCTCACCGCCGCCGGGATCGCGTCCGAGCTGCAGACCGAGGGCGAAGACGAACCGCTGACCGTCGCGGTCCCGGAGGGGTCGATCGAAGCCGCCAAGGATGCGATCGAGGCGATGACCGAGCCCGACGATCCGATCGCCGACTGATCGTCCGCCCGACACGCTAGGATCGCGCTCGACCCTTTAACCCGGTCCAGAGAGGCCGGAAAGGACGGGAATGAGCACACATCTGCCCGACCGCACCGCGGTCAAGACGCTGCTGGACGCCGAGGGCCTCGAGCGCACGCTGTCGCGGATCGCGCACGAGATCATCGAGCGCAACGACGACCTCGGCCGGCTGGCGCTCGTCGGCATCCACACCCGAGGCGTCCCGATCGCCGAGCGGCTCGCCGGCCTGATCGAGGAGCGGAGCGGGGAGGAGGTCGAGCTTGGCGCCGTCGACATCACCTTCCACCGTGACGACACGACTCCGGACGCGCAGCAGCCGGTCGTCCACGCGACCGCGCTCGACTTCGAGCTGCGCGGAATGACCGTGATCCTCGTCGACGACGTCCTCTACACCGGCCGCACGATCCGCGCCGCGATCGAGACGCTGTTCGAGCGGGGACGGCCCGCCCGCGTCCAGCTGGCCGTCCTCGTCGACCGCGGCCATCGCGAGCTGCCGATCCGCCCCGACTACGTCGGCAAGAACCTGCCGACCGCCCGCAGCGAGCGGATCCAGGTCGAGCTCGCCGAGACCGACGGCGCCGACCGAATCCTCCTCGTCGGCGCGCCGGAGGAACGATCGTGAGGCACCTGCTCTCGATCGCCGACCTGACCCGCGACGACGTCGAGCAGATTCTCGAGACGGCCGAGGCGCTCCAGGGCGTCGACGAGAAGCTGCCTGCCCTGCGGGGAAAGCTCGTGCTGACCCTCTTCTTCGAGTCGTCGACCCGCACCTCATCGAGCTTCGAGCTGGCGGCGAAGCGGCTCTCGGCCGACGTGATGTCGCTGAAGGCGGCCGGTTCATCGGTCGACAAGGGCGAGTCGCTCAAGGACACCGTGCTGACGCTGGCGCAATACGAACCGCAGGCGATCGTCGTCCGCCATCCTCAGATCGGCGCACCGGGACTCGTTGCGCGCTACTCCGGCGCCGCGGTCGTGAACGCGGGCGACGGCAAGCACCAGCACCCGACGCAGGCGCTGCTCGATCTCTTCACGATGCGGCAGGCGCTCGGGGAGCTCGAGAACCTGCACGTCGCGATCGTGGGCGACGCCCTCCACAGCCGCGTTGCCCGCTCGCTGATCCAGGCGCTCGCGCTCGTCGGAGCGCATACGACCCTGGTCGGCCCGCCGACGCTGCTCCCACGCGGGATCGAGGCAATGGGGTGCGCGACCACGAACGAGATCGGTGCGATCGCCGACGCGGACGTCGTCTACGTGCTCCGGATGCAGCGCGAGCGGATGGAGTCCGCATTCGTCCCGAGCCTGCGCGAGTACGCGGCACAGTGGGGCGTCACGCCGGAGCGACTGCGGGCCGGCCAGAAGGTGATGCATCCCGGGCCGATCAACCGCGGCGTCGAGATCGACGGCCGTGTCGCCGACTCGCCCGACTCCCTGATCCTCGCGCAGGTCCGCTCCGGGCTGGCGGTGAGGATGGCAGTGCTGCACGAGCTCCTCGTCGCGCGGCCGGCGCTCGAGGTCGTCGCATGACCCTCTTCTGCAGGAACGGTCGCTCCGACAGCCTCGTCCTCGCGGGCCGCCTGCCGGGGGAGCGTTGTGTGACGGTGACGGTCGAGCAGGGGGTGATCGCGCGCATCGAGCCGTCCGGCTCGAGCTCCACCCTGCTCGCGCCCGCCTTCGTCGATCCGCACGTCCACCTGCGTTCGCCCGGCCGTGAGGACGAGGAGACGATCGCGTCCGGCTCGGCAGCGGCGGCCGCCGGCGGCTACGCAGCGATCCTGGCGATGCCGAACACCGATCCCGTGGTCGATTCGGCGGCCGTGCTCCGCTCGCTCGTCGAGACAGCGACGCGCGACGCGGTCGTGCCGACCGGCTTCATGGCCGCGATCTCGAAGCGGCTGGGCGGGGAGGAGCTGACCGAAATGGCGGAGCTCGCCGACGCCGGCGCCGCCGCCTTCACGGACGACGGCCGCCCGGTCACCTCCGCCGGACTGATGCGGCGCGCACTCCAGTACGGCGCCATCACAGGGCGCACGCTCGCGCTCCACTGCGAGGAGCCGACACTCTCCTGCGACGGTCAAGTGCACGAGGGCGACGTCTGCGCCGAGCTCGGCTTCGCGCCCTATCCCTCGCTTGCCGAGAGCACGATGGTCGAACGCGACCTCGCGCTCGCGGGCAACGAGGGTCGGCCGCTGCATCTGATGCACCTCTCCGCGAAGGAGTCGGTCGACGCGCTCCGCCGCGCGCACGAGCGGGGGATCCGGGCCACCGCAGAGGTGACGCCGCATCATCTCGTTCTCACAGACGACGCCATTCGCTCGCTCGACCCGAACGTAAAGATGAATCCGCCGCTTCGCGCCGAGGCGGACAGGCAGGCGCTGATCGACGCGCTCCGTGACGGCACGATCACGTGTGTCGCCACCGACCACGCACCGCACTCGCGCGAGGAGAAGGAGGCGCCGTTCGAGGCCGCGCCGTTCGGCGTCACCGGCCTCGAGACCTCGTTTGCGGCGCTCCACACGCACCTCGTCGTGCCCGGGCTCGTCTCGCTCGAGACCCTGCTCGAGCGCATGTCGGGCGGCCCGGCCCGCGCACTCGGCCTGCCGGAGCCGAAGCTCGAGGTCGGTGCCCGCGCCAACCTCGTCCTGCTCGACCTCGAGACGGAGTGGACAGTCGAGGAGCGCGGTTTCCGCTCCCGCTCTGCGAACTCGTGGCTCCTCGGCCGGACGCTGCGCGGCAGAGTGCTGAAGACGGTCGCCGACGGCCGGCTGGTGCACGCCGCGTGATGACCGCCGTCCGGATCCCCGTCGAGCTCGAGCCGTATCTCGAGCAGCTCGTCGCGACGCTGCGGCAAAACGCGCCGATCGAGGCCGTCTACCTGCTCGGTTCGGCCGCGCTCGGCGGCTACGAGCACGGCCGCAGCGACGTCGACGTGGTCGCGGTCACGAGCCGCTCGCTCGCGCAGGACGAGCGCCGCGCGCTGGCGACTGCGGTGGAGGAGCTGCCCGTGCCCGCCCGCAAGCTCGAGCTCGTCGTCTACCCGCGCGGCAGCGACCGCTGGGAGCTCAACCTCAACACCGGCGAGCATGTCGGCCTCGATCCCGACGCCGAGCCGTCGTTCTGGTTCGTGCTCGACCGGGCGATCGCCGCGCAGCACGCGCTGCCGCTCGCCGGGCCGGACTGGTCGGAGCTGTTCGAGCCGGAGTCGGACGAGGCGATCGAGGCGGCGCTGGAGCAGGCGGCCGCCTCCGACGCCTGGGCCGACCCGCACGACCGTGCCGTCGCGGCCGCCCGCGCGCGCGCGTGGCGCGAGACCGGTCGCTGGATCGCGAAACCGGAGGCCGCGGAGTGGCTCGCGTGACCGGCTTCCTCGTGCTCGAGGACGGCGCGATCTTCCGGGGCGAATCGGTCGGCGCGGAGGGTGCTGCGTTCGGCGAGGCGGTCTTCACGACGGCGATGACGGGCTACCAGGAAACCGTCACGGATCCGAGCTTCGCCGAGCAACTCGTGTGCTTCACCGCCCCGATGGTCGGCAACTACGGCGTTGCCGCCGGCCGCGCCGAGTCTCCGGGGGCGCATGCGAAAGCGGTGCTGATGCGCGAGGCGCGCGGCCCGGAGTGGACCGCCTGGCTCGAGCAGAACGGGATCGTCGCGCTGACGGGGGTCGACACCCGCTCGCTCGTGCTCCGCCTCCGCGAGGCTGGAGCGATGCGCGCGGTCGCAGTGGCGACGGCCCTGAGCGAGGACGACGCCGTCGCAGCGCTCGCTGCGCAGCCACAGATGGAAGGCCGCTCGCTCGCTGCGCAGGTCTCGACGACCGAGCCGTACGCCTTCAGCGCCGCGGGCGCGATCCGGGTTGCGGTTGTCGACTACGGCTGCAAGCGCTCGATCCTTCGCAGGCTCGCCGGTGCCGGAGCAGCCGTGCACGTCCACCCCTGTACCGCCGACGCCGATGAGCTGGCCGGCTACGACGCAGTCCTGCTCTCGAACGGCCCTGGCGATCCGGAACCGCTCGTCGACGAGGTCGCCGTCGTCCGCGAACTGCTCGGCCGTGTCCCGATCCTCGGCATCTGCCTCGGCCATCAGCTGCTCGGCCTTGCCACCGGGCACGAGACGTACAAGCTCCCCTTCGGCCACCGCGGCGCCAACCATCCCGTGCTCGAACGGCGAACGGGGCGCGTCCTCGTCACGAGCCAGAACCACGGTTTCGCGGTCGCGGCCTCCGACGACACCGAAGCGACGCATGTCTCCCTCTACGACGGCACGGTCGAGGGCTTCGACTTCCCCGAGCTCGGCGCGCGCTCCGTCCAGTTCCACCCCGAGGCCGGGCCCGGCCCCCATGACGCCTGGCCGATCCTCGAGTCCTGGGTCGAGGAGGTCAAGTGCGCCTCCTGACGGCATCATCCGGGCCACGCCATCAGGAGGCGCACTGCGATGCCGCGTAGGCAGGACCTCAGGTCGATCTGCCTGATCGGCTCGGGTCCGATCGTGATCGGGCAGGCGTGCGAGTTCGACTACGCCGGCTGCCAGGCGCTGAAGGTGCTGCGCGAGGACGGCTTCCGCACGATCGTCGTCAACTCGAATCCGGCCACGATCATGACCGACCCCGGCTTCGCCGACGCGACCTACCTCGAGCCGCTCGACCTCGAAGGTGTCGCGGACGTGCTCGGCCGCGAGCGCCCCGACGCGCTCCTGCCGACGCTCGGCGGGCAGACGGCGCTCAACCTCGCGATCGAGCTCGCCGACGCGGGGATCCTGCGGGACCTGGGGGTCGAATTGCTCGGCGCGCCCGTGGACGTGATCCGACGTGCCGAGGACCGTGAGCTCTTCCGCGAGGCCGTGCAGAGCTGCGGCCTCGCCGTGCCCAGCTCGCGGATCGTCACCAGTGTCGACGACCTCGCCGGCGTCGCGGTGCCTGCCGTCGTGCGGCCGGCCTTCACGCTCGGCGGCCACGGCGGCGGCTTCGTCTCGACCGCGGCCGAGCTGCGCGCCCAGGTCGAGCGCGGCCTGCAGGAGAGCCCGATCGGTCAGGTGCTCGTCGAGGAGTCGGTCAAGGGCTGGGACGAGTTCGAGCTCGAGGTGATCCGCGATCGCCGCGACAACGTCGTCATCGTCTGCTCGATCGAGAACCTCGACCCGATGGGCGTCCACACCGGGGACTCGGTCACCGTCGCGCCGCAGCTGACGCTCGCCGACGAGGCCTATCAGGAGCTGCGGGACGCCGCGATCGCAGTCATCCGCGCGGTCGGCGTCGAGACCGGCGGCTCGAACATCCAGTTCGCCCGCGACCGCGAGAGCGGCGAGATCCGCGTGATCGAGATGAACCCGCGCGTCTCCCGCTCGTCCGCGCTCGCGTCGAAGGCGACCGGCTACCCGATCGCGAAGGTGGCGGCAAAGCTCGCAGTCGGCTACACGCTCGACGAGATTCCGAACGACCTGACGAAGACGACGCCCGCGAGCTTCGAGCCGACACTCGATTACGTCGTCGTCAAGTTCCCGCGGTTCGCGTTCGAGAAGTTCCCCGGCGCCGACACGACGCTCGGCACACAGATGAAGTCGGTCGGCGAGGCGATGGGGATCGGCCGCACCTTCCAGGAGGCCTTCTGGAAGGCCTGGTCCTCCCGCGAGCTCGACGCGGGCGCAGTGACGCCGTGGGCGACGCTCGACGACCTGCCGGACGACCTGCACCCCTGGTTCCGGCGCGAGCTCGAGCAGCTACACGCCGACGGGCCGCCGACCGGCGAGCGCGCCTACCGCCGCGTCGACTCGTGCGCCGGCGAGGTCGCGGCCGACTCGAACTACTACTACTCGACCCGCGGCGAGGCGGACGAGCCGGTGCCCGCGACCGGGAAGCCGCGCGTCGTCATCCTCGGCTCCGGCCCGAACCGGATCGGCCAGGGAATCGAGTTCGACTACTGCTGCGTCCACGCCGCGCAGAGCTTCCGGGCGCTCGGCTACGAGGCGATCATGGTCAACTGCAACCCGGAGACCGTGTCGACCGACTACGACACCTCCGACCGCCTCTACTTCGAGCCGCTCGACGTCGAGCACGTCCTCGCGGTCTGTGAGCGGGAGCGGCCGGAGGGCGTGGTGATCCAGTTCGGCGGCCAGACGCCGCTGAAGCTGGCGCGCGCGATCGAGGCGGCCGGCTTCAAGGTGCTCGGGACACCGTACGAGGCGGTCGATCTGGCCGAGGACCGCGAGCGGTTCGGGCAGCTGCTCGCCGAGCTCGGCGTCCGCTGCCCGGAGTGGGGGATCGCGGACGCGCCGGAGGCAGCGGTCGAGATCGCGGCGCGGATCGGCTATCCGGTGCTCGTCCGGCCCTCGTATGTGCTCGGCGGCAGGGCGATGCGCGTGTGCTACGACCACGAGCAGGTGCGCGGTGCGATGTCCGGTGTGTCCGGCTCGGTTCTCGTCGACCGCTTCCTCGAGGGAGCGCTCGAGATCGACGTCGACGCGCTCTGCGACGGAGTCTCCGTCCACGTCGGTGCCGTGATGGAGCACGTCGAGGAGGCCGGGATCCACTCCGGCGATTCGTCCTGCGTCCTGCCGGCACCCTCGCTCGACGAGGACGCCTACGCGGAGGTCTGCCGCATCGTCCGCCGGCTCGGGCCGGCGCTCGGCGTCATCGGCCTCCTGAACGTCCAACTTGCACTGGTTGGAGGCGAGGTCAGCGTGATCGAGGTCAACCCACGCGCCTCGCGGACGGTGCCGTTCGCGAGCAAGGCGACCGGTGTCAACCTCGTCGATGCCGCCGTCCGGCTCGCCGCGGGCGCCCGCTTGCACGAGCTCGAGCTGCCGGAGGAGCGGCGGCCGGAGCTCGTCAGCGTCAAGGCCGCCGTGCTGCCGTTCGCCCGCTTCCCCGGCTCCGATCCGGTGCTCGGCCCCGAGATGCGCTCGACGGGCGAGGTGATGGCGAGCGCGGCCGACTTGCCGACCGCCTTCGCGAAAGCGGAGAGGGCCGCAGGGCGACCGCTGCCGACCGGCGGGACGGCGTTCCTCTCGGTGCGCGCGCTCGACAAGGCCGCGATCGCTCCAGTGGCGCAGGCGCTGGCCGAGCTCGGCTTCGATTTGCTGGCGACGCGAGGCACCGCCGCGGTGCTCACGGCGACCGGGCTCGAGGTCGCGACGCTCGAGAAGGGTGCTGCGGTCGTCGACGCGATTCGCGCCGGCCGCTGCCATCTCGTCGTCAACACGCCCCAGGGCTCCGGCGCGCGCCGCGACGGCGCCCTGATCCGGCAGGCGGCGCTCTCGGCGCGTGTCCCGTGCATTACGACCCTGTCCGGCGCCCGCGTCGCCGTCGACGCGATCGCGAACGCGCGCGAGGAGATCGCACACTCCCTGCAGGAGCGGATCGAGCGTGAGACGCGAGCTGCGTAGGGTCGTAGGCGGCGAGCGGGTCGGCCCGTACACGCTGCTCCGGGTCGACCAGGGCGGGCTCGACGCCGGGATCCCGGGCCAGTTCTTCATGCTCGAGGCGCCCGGACGCGTCCTGCCCCGGCCGATGAGTGTCTGCTTGTCCGCCGCCGGCGAGCTGGCGTTCCTGATCGACCCGGTCGGCCCAGGGACGCGGGCATTGTGCGAGCTCGCGGCCGGAGAGCGGCTGCACGTGCTCGGCCCGCTCGGGAACGGCTTCGACCTCGACGTCGAACGGCCGCTGCTCGTCGGCGGCGGTATCGGGATCGCGCCGCTGCCATACCTCTCGCACCGGCTCGGGGCGCCGCCCGCGATTCTCGGCTTCCGCAGCGAGGCACATGCGGAGGCGGCCGCGCTGCTGCCCGGCGCCGAGATCTGCATCGAGCCGACCTATGTCACCGCGCTGCTCCCCGACGAACCCCACGACGTGCTCGCGTGCGGGCCCGAGCCGATGTTGGCGGTGCTGCGAGAGCTCGTGCCCACGGCCCAGCTCGCGTGGGAGGCGCCGATGGCGTGCGGCTACGGCGCCTGCTACGGCTGCGCCGTCGAGCTCGACGGCGAGCTGAGGCGGCTCTGCGTCGAGGGGCCGGTCCTGACAGGCGCGGCCTGATGCTGCTGAACGCCTCCGGCTGCCTCGATGCCCTGAGCGCGCCCGAGGTCGCGCGCTCGCTCGACGCCTTCGTGACGAAGACGATCACGCCCGAGCCGCGCGAGGGCAACCCGGCCGTCAGGATCGCCGAGACCGAGGCCGGCATGCTCAACTCGATCGGGCTCGCGAACCCCGGCCGGGAGCGCTTTCTCGCCGAGACGCTGCCGCGTCTACGCGAGCTCGGCCGCCCGCTCTGGGTCTCGGTCGGCGGCTTCTCCGCCGCCGAGTACGCCGAGACCTGCGCTGCGCTCGAGGACGTCGCGGCGATCGAACTCAACCTCTCCTGCCCCAATGTCGACGAGGCGCCCGAGAGCGCGGCCGCAATCGTCGCCGCCTGCCGTGCCGTCACCGGGCTCCCGCTCTTCGCCAAGCTCTCGCCCTCGGCCTGGGACATCGCCGAGGCCGCGCGTGCCGTCGAGGCGGCCGGGGCGGACGGGCTCTCGCTCGTGAACACCCTGCGGGGGCTCGCGCTCGATCGGCACACGCTTCGGCCCGTGCTCGCGCGCGGCCCTGGTGGCTACTCGGGACCTGCCCTGAAACCGGTCGCCCTCGCCGCCGTCTACGCGTGCGCGGCGGTCGTCGAGCTCCCGATCGTCGGCATGGGCGGGGTCCGTTCCGGGCTCGACGCGCTCGAGCTGATCGCCGCCGGCGCGAGCGCCGTCGCGCTCGGAACCATCCTTTTCGGTGACCCCGAAGCACCGGTTCGGGTGAGGGCGGAGCTGGCCTCGGAGGTGGCCGAGCGCGACCTCGGACATCCCCTGGACGCGCGCGGCCTCGCCCATTCGTCCCTGCAAATGAGCGTATCCAGATCAGACAACGGGTTGCAAAAAGTGCCTGGAAACAAGGAGAAAGTGACTGCTTGACCGACTTCGCGAGGCTGCTAGTATCCCGCGCTCATGGTGCCGTCGAAGACGCAAGCTCAGGCCCCGCTGCGGTCGCTGGATCAGAGGATGGAAGCGCTCAAGCGGGCCAACGACATCCGAGTCCGGCGCGCTCAGCTCAAGAAAGACCTGAAGGACGGACGGGCCCACATCGAGGGGATCCTGCTCGATCCACCCGAGTACGTCTCGACCGCCAAGGTGTTCGACATGCTGATGGCCGTGCCCAAGTTCGGGCGCGTGAAGGCTGCCCGGCTCCTGAACCAGTGCCGGATCAGCCAGTCGAAGACGGTGGGTGGCCTCTCCGAGCGGCAGCGCGCGGAGCTCATTGGCCTCTTCAACCGCTAAGTCGATCCCCGTCTTCGTGATCACCGGCCCGAGCGGGGCCGGCAAGGGCACCCTGATCAAGCGGCTTGTCGACCGGCACCCCGAGCTCGAGGTCGCCGTCTCGGCCACGACGCGCCCGCAGCGGCCGAACGAGATGAACGGCCGCGAGTACTGGTTCCTGACCGAGGAGGAGTTCGTCGCCCGGATCGAGGCCGATGAGTTCCTCGAGCACGTCGAGTTCGTCGGCGGCCGCTACGGCACACTCGCCTCGGAGATGGACCGGATCGCCGCCGAGGGCGGCGTCTGCGTGCTCGAGCTCGAAATCGACGGCGCCCTCGCAGTCCAGGAGCAGGTCGACCGGAGCATTACCCTCTTCATCGCCGCGGACGTGCCCGAGCTCGAGCGGCGCCTGCGGGCACGCGCGACCGAGAGCTCCGGGGAGATCGAAGACCGGATCGCGATCGCCCGCCGCCAGCTCGAGCAGGCCTACCGCTTCCGCTACATGGTCCGCAACGACGACGTCGAGCGGGCGACCGACGCGCTCTCGGCGCTCGTCCAACAGGAGCTCGCTGCTGCCGGTACCATGGCCGGCTCATGATCCATCCTCGCATCGATGAACTGCTGAACACGGACGCCGGTGGGGTCGACTCGCGCTACGCGCTGGTCATCGTCGCCGCCAAGCGCGCGCGGCAGATCAACAACTACCACCACCAGCTCGGCGAGGGCATGGGCTTCGAAGAGGCCCCGCCGCCGCTCGTCGAGTCGCGCTCGAAGAACTACTTGACCATGTCGCTGGAGGAGATCGCCCAGGGCAAGATCAAGTACGACTACGGCAAGCGCTAGACCCTTTTCCCACTCGCGAATCGGGTACGCCGCCACTGCGGTGCCTTGGTGCGGGCACAATGGGCTGAGATGGCGCGCATCCTGCTCGGGATCACCGGCGGCATCGCGGCCTACAAGGCCTGCGAGCTGACGCGGCTGCTCGTCAAGGCAGGCCACGACGTGCTGCCGCTGCCGACCCGCGGCGCCGAGCGGTTCGTCCGCGCCCAGACCTTCTTCGCGCTTGCTCGCAAGGCGCAGAGCGACGATCCCTATCCGCACCTCGAGCGCGCCGATCTGCTCGTGATCGCGCCCCTGACTGCGAACACGCTCGCGAAGCTCGCGCACGGGCTCGCTGACGACGTCCTCACGGAGGCGGCGCTCGCGCACAGAGGCCCTGTTCTCGTCGCGCCCGCGATGAATACGCGCATGTGGGAGCACGCGGCGACGCAGGCGAACGCGGCGACGCTGCGCGAGCGCGGCGTCGAGCTGATCGGCCCCGAGGCGGGCGAGCTGGCCGAGGGCGAGGTCGGCCTGGGCCGCATGACCGAGCCGGCCGAGATCGCCGCACGGATCGAGTCGCTGCTGGGGGAGGAACGTGTGACAGTCACACAAAGTCCCTCCGGCCCGCTCGCGGGCGCCCGTGTCCTCGTCAGCGCCGGCGGCACCCGCGAGCCGCTCGATGCCGTCCGCTTCCTCGGCAACCGCTCCTCCGGCCGGATGGGCGTCGCACTCGCCGCCGAGGCGAAGCGGCGCGGTGCGGCCGTGACGCTGCTGGCCTCGAATCTGGCCGTACCCGCGCCCGATGGGGTGGAGGTGGTCGAGGTTCCGACCGCGGCGGATCTCGAGCGGGAGGCGAAGCGCCGCGCGGCCGACGCCGATGTCGTCGTGATGGCGGCCGCCGTCGCCGACTACCGGCCCGCCGAGACGGTCGAGGGGAAACGCATGAAGACGGGCGAAGCGTGGCTGCTGGAGCTCGAGCAGACGGCCGACGTGCTCGCCCAGCTCGGCGAGCTGGAGCGAAACGGCCAGGTGCTCGTGGGCTTCGGCGCCGAGGTCGGCGAGGCCGGCCTGGAGCGGAAACGCCGGATGCTGACAGACAAGAACCTCGATCTCGTCGTCTACAACGACGTGTCCGCTCCCGGCATCGGCTTCGACTCGACCGAGAACGAGGTCACGCTGGTGACCCGCGCCGGCGAGCGGGAGCTGCCGCGCGCCTCGAAGGCGGAGATCGCAGCGGGGATCGTCGACGAGGTCGAGCGCCTGCTCGAGGAGCATCGTCGTGGAAGCTAGGAGCAACCCGGCTGCAGTCGCCTCGTCGGCCGAGACGGTCGAGCGGCTCGTCGAGAACCTGGCGCGCGTCGTGCACGCGCCCGTCGACACGCTGCGGCTGATCGTGCTCGCGCTCGTCGCCGAGGGGCACGTGATCGTCGAGGACTTCCCCGGCGTCGGCAAGACGATGCTGGCGAAGTCGCTGGCGCGCTCGCTCGATCTCGGCTTCTCGCGGATCCAGTTCACCCCCGACCTGCTCCCGTCCGACGTCACCGGGGTCAACGTCTTCAACCAGCGCACGAACGAGTTCGAGTTCCGACCAGGTCCCGTCTTCGCGAACGTCCTGCTCGTCGACGAGATCAACCGTGCCTCGCCGAAGACGCAGGCAGCGCTGCTCGAGGCGATGCAGGAGAGCCAGGTGACGATCGACGGCGAGTCGTACCCGCTCGAGGCGCCGTTCATGGTGATCGCGACCCAGAACCCGATCGAGTACGAGGGGACGTACCCGCTGCCCGAGGCCCAGCTCGACCGCTTCTCGATGAAGCTCTCGCTCGGCTATCCGCAACTCGCGGACGAGGCGCGGATGCTGAACGAGCAGACGACGGAGCCGCCGCTCGACACGCTGGCGGCGGTGGCGACGCTCGTCGAAGTCACGGCGGCGATCGACGAGGCGCGCTTGCTTTTCGTCGAGGAGAGCCTCAACCGCTACGTCGTTGCGCTGCTCCGGCACACGCGCTCGAGCTCGCGGCTCGCGCTCGGCGCCAGCCCGCGCTCGGGGATCGCGCTGCTGCGGGTGGCGAAGGCGCGCGCGCTCGCCGAGGGCCGCGACTACGTGCTTCCCGACGACGTCAAGTCGGTCGCCCGTCCCGTACTCGCGCACCGGCTGATTCTCGCGCCGGAAGCGCGCTCCGCCGGCCTCACGGCGGAGGAGATCGTCGGCGAGGCCGTCGAGCAAACCCCCGTCCCTGTCTAGACGATGACCCGGCGCGGCTGGCTGACGCTGCTGCTGGGTGCGGGAACCTACGTCGTCGCCTGGCTCTTCGGCGCCAAGGCGCTCTACCCGGTCGCAACCGGGCTCGTGCTGGCGCCGCTCGGCGCCCGCGCGTGGGTGCAGCTCGCCGCCGGCCCGATCCGGCTCAGCCGCCGGGCCGGCAAGGGCGCGCTGCTCGAGGGGGAGGATGTGTGGGTCAGCCTCGACGCGCGCCCCTCGTCGCGCACACCGCTGCCAGGCCTGGTCGTGACCGAGCGGATCGCACGCTTCGGCGAGCAGGTGACGGCGCTCTCCCGTGCCGGTCGCGGCTACCGCGGCACGTACGTGCTCGAGCGCGTCCCGCGCGGGCGCTACGTCGTCGAGGAGGCACGCGCGACGATCGACGATCCGTTCGGGCTCGCGCGGGCGGACGTCGACCTCGACGCGCGCGGGTCGCTGCTCGTCTATCCGCGCCTCGTCCTGCTCGACCGGCTCTTCTCCGAGAGCGGCGCGCATGCACAGGACGGCCGCCGGCTGCTGCTCCGCCGCCCGTCCGGCTTCGATCTCCACTCGGTGCGCGAGTACGAGCAGGGCGAGTCGCTGCGAAAGGTGCACTGGAAGACGACCGCGCGTCGCGGCCAGCTGATGGTGAAGGAGCTCGAGGACGCGCCTCGTGACGAGATCGCGGTCATCCTGGACGCGGCTGCGGACGCCGTCGTCGCCGACAGCTTCGACGTCCAGGTGCGCGCGGCCGGATCGATCCTGCACGCCCACGCGTCCCATGCCCGGCGGGCGGTGCTCGCTGTCAACTCCGCGGCGCGGCCGAGCGTCCGGGTCACCTCGCTCGACGGCGACTGGCTCGCCGCGCTCGGCGTGCTCGCGGAGGCGCAGCCGGACGCCGCACGGCCGGTAGTCGAGCTCCTCTCCCGCGAGGGCGGGCCGGCGTCGCGCGCCGTCGAGACGGTCGTGGTCACGGCGCGACTCTCCGGGGCGCTCGCGACGAAGCTCGTCCAGCGCTCGCTCGCCGGCCAGGGTGTGAGCGTCGTCTGGGTCGACACCGCGAGCTTTGCGGCGCGGCCGACGAAGGTCGAGCCCGAGCTCTTGCGGCTGCAGGCGGCCGGCGTCGCCGTCGCAGTCCTCCGGCGCGGCGACTCGCTCGCTGCGGTCCTCGGCGCGGCACCGGACTTGAGGAGCGCGCATGGTTAGGACCGCCGCCGTCTCCGGCCTGCCGGCGCTCCTGATCGCCTTCTCGTGGCTCAGGCTCGAGGACCCGCACGCGCCGGAGCTCGACTGGCTCTGGATCGTGTTGCTCGCCCTCATCCCGGCGCTGGCGCCGAAGCTCTGGCTGCGGCTGGCGCTCGTCGCGCCTGCCGCGCTCGTCGCCGCGTGGGTGGCGTTCGATACGCCTGCGATCGACGACCAGCCCGGGTTCTTCGGCCCCGTGCTCGACCGGTTCTACCACGGCTTCGGCGGCTACTACGACGTCGCGGTTCCGTTCAGCGCCGTCGAGCACCAGCGGATGCATGGCGTGCTGCTGCTCGCGATCTTCGGCTTCTGCGCCGTGCTCGCTCAGGCGGTCGCGGCCAAGCGTCCGCTGCCGGCGCTGCTCGCGGTGATCGCGGGCGCCGGTTGGCCGGCGGCGCTCTACCCCTCGGGCAGCATCGCGCTCGGGGCGATGATCCTGGCCGCCGCACTCTGGGTGCTCGCCGGTCTGCGCCCGACCCGTCCGGCGCCCGCCCTCGTCGCCGGAGCGGTGCTCGTCGCCGTTGCTGCAGTTGCGTCCAGCTCGGCCGCCGTCGCCAAGGAAGGCGTCCTCGCATGGGAGCAGTGGAGCCCGAGTGGCATCGGCGGTGACCCGGTCTCGGTCCGCTTCGTCTGGAACGCGAACTACGGCGGCATCTCGTTCCCGAAGAAGAAGACGACCGTGCTCCGGATCACCGGGCCGAAGCGCGGGCTCTACTGGCGTGCGACGACGCTCGACACCTTCGACTCCGACTCCGACGGTTGGATCGAGAATCCGACGCCGCTCTCGACGGGGCCGGCGCGGGGACGGCTGCCCGAGGATCCACTCCTGCCGACGCGGGCGCGGAACCGCAACACCTGGGTGCGCCAGGACGTCGAGGTGCTACGCCTGAGCGAGTCCCGCATCGTCGCGGCGGCGCAGCCGGTGGCGCTGGACGGGCCACAGCTCGGCACCGTCTTCCGGCTCTCGGACGGGATCGTCCAGGTCCAGAACGGCCTTGGGCGGGGCCAGACGTATTCGGTCTACAGCTACGCGCCGAGGCCCGGTCCGGCCGAGCTCGCGGGTCTGCCCGCCGCGTATCCGGCCGAGCTCGAGCGCTTCCTCGACATCGGCCGCACTCGCGTCGACGCGTTCGGGACGCCGGGGCGGGACCAGCTCGTCGACCGCCTCTTCGAGGACGAGCGCTACCTCCCGCTCTGGTCCTACGAGGCGATGTGGGAGCGGGCGCGGCTGCTGCGCGCCGACGCCCGGACGCCGTACGGCGCCGTCGTCGCGATCGAGACGTGGCTGCGCTCCACCGGCGGCTTCACCTACGACGAGTCACCGCCCGCGGCTGCCGGTGCTCCGCCGCTGGCGCATTTCGTCACCGACGGCAAGCGCGGCTACTGCCAGCACTTCTCCGGCGCGATGGCACTGATGCTGCGGATGCTCGGGATCCCCGCGCGGGTCGCTGCCGGGTTCACGAGCGGGACCTACGAGGACGGCGGCTGGACGGTCACCGATCACAACGCCCACGCGTGGGTCGAGGCCTGGTTCCCCGGCTACGGCTGGTTGCCCTTCGACCCGACGCCCGGGCGCGGCTCCCTGACGGCCAGCTACAGCGCGTCCTCGAGGGCATTCAACGCCGGCGACGCGGCGGATGGGTTCCTCGGGGGCGCATCACGTGGCGTGACGGGCGGCGGCGTCGACCAGCTGCGGCTGCTCGAGCAGAAGGAGCGGCTGGCGGCCCAAGCGGAGGCGCAGCGCCTCGCGCGCGGCGAGGGCAGGAGCACGCTGTGGTTGCTCGTCCTCCTCCTCGTGGCAGCGGTCGGCGCGCTCGGCGTCGTCAAGCTCATCCGCCGGCGGCTGCGGTATCTGACGCGCGATCCGCGGCGGCTCGCCGGCGCGGCGCGGCACGAGCTCGTGGACTTCCTCGCCGACCAGGGGATCGCGGTCGGCGCGAGCGCGACCCCGGAGGAGCTGCATCAGCTCGTGCGCTCGGAGCTCGGCGCCGACGGCCGGCCGTTCGCGCGGGCGCTGGCCGAAGCGCGCTTCGGCCCGCCGGACGGCAGTGCCGCAGCCGCGACGAGCAGCCGCCGAGAGCTCAAGAAGCTGCTGCGCCAGCTCCGCCACCAGCTCGGGCGCACGGCGCGGCTGCGCGGCCTCATCGCTGTCCGCTCGCTGCGAACGTGATCCCCGCCGTTGTGATCGCGGCCGGCCTCGGCACGAGGCTGCGGCCGCTGACCGAGCGCTACGCCAAGCCGGTACTGCCGCTCGGCGGCCAGCCCGTGATCGCACGGCTGCTGCGCGACCTGGTCGACGGCGGCTGCGCGCGCGTCACCGTCGTCACCGGCCATCTCGCCGAGCAGGTCGAGTCGCTCCTCGGCGACGGGAGCGGTTTCGACACCGAGCTGCGCTACGTGCGCCAACCGGAGCCAGCCGGCTCGGCCGATGCGGTTCGCCGTGCCGGCGAGCGGCCGCCGTACCTCGTCGCCGCGGCGGACACGGTCTTTCCGCCCGGGAGCATCGCGCACGTCGCGCTGGCGGCGCTGCCGGCTGGCGCGATCGCGGTCCGGCGGATGGAAGATCGTGTGCCGGTGCGGGTGCGGGACGGGCTCGTCCAGCGCGTCCGCGACGCCGACGGGCCGGGACCGCTCTCGGGCGCGCCGCTATGGGTCGTCGGCCCGGCCGTGCACGAGCGTCTCTGCCTCGACAGCCGCCCCTGGGAGCTCGGCAACGCGTTTCAGGCGGCGATCGACGCGGGCAAGCAGATCGCGGCGGTCGAGATCGGCGCGACCCGCGACCTGACGACGCCGATCGACCTGCTGGAGCACAACTTCCCCTACCTTGGAAGCCTGTGACCGACGCGTACGAGCACTTTCAGCAGGGCAAGGCGCATCTCAAGGACGGGATGGCGGCACAGGCGACCGTCGCGCTCGAAAAGGCGAAGAAGCTCGAGCCGGCGAAGGCGTCGATCCGGGAGGCGCTCGGGATCGCCTACTTCCGGATCCAGCGCTGGCAGGAGGCCGAGGCCGAGTTCAGGGCGGTTCTCGAGCTCTCACCGACCGACGACTACGCCCACTATGCGCTCGGCCGGGCACTCGAGAAGCAGGGCCGCGACGCCGAGGCGAACGGCCACTACAAGCTCGCGAGCTCCCTCTCGCCGGAGAGCGAGACCTACGCCGAGCGGATCATGCAGCTCGACGATTCCTAGCGAACACCCCTGAAGGGCCGTTCGCGGGCCCCGACCCCGCACCAGCTACATCAGGCGGTCGCCGGTGACCCGGTGCACTTCTTCGAGCGAGGTGACTCCCGCTCGCGCGAGCCGAATCCCGTCCTCGCGCAGCGTCATCATCCCCGCCTCGACGGCGGCGGCGAAGATCTCCTCGGTCGACGCTTCGATCAGGTGCCGGATCTTGCCGCTGATCGGCATCACCTCGTAGAGGGCGACCCGGCCCGTGTAGCCCATGTCGGCGCATTCGGCGCAGCCCGTCGCCCGGTAGAGGAACTCGCCCTCCGCGAGGACGCCGTTGAGGCCGTCCGCGATCTGCTCTGCAATCGTGGGGTAGTACGCCTCGCGGCAGTGGACGCAGAGGCGGCGGGCGAGCCGCTGCGCGACGATGCAGTTGACGGAGGTCGCGATCAACGACTGGTCGACCCCCATGTCCCGCAGGCGCGCGATCGAGGCGGCGGCGTTGTGCGTGTGCAGCGTCGTCAGCACGAGATGGCCCGTCATCGCCGCCTGGATCGCGATCCGGGCGGTCTCCTCGTCGCGCACCTCGCCGATCAGGACGACGTCGGGGTCGGAGCGGAGCATCGTCCGCAGGCCGCTTGCGAAGGTGAGGCCGGCGCGGACGTTGACCTCGACCTGCGCGATGCCCGGAATCTGGTTCTCGACCGGATCCTCGATCGTCGCGAGCGAGCGCTCGTCGTCGTTCAGAAACTCGAGTGCGGCGTAGAGGGTCGTCGTCTTGCCGGAGCCGGTCGGGCCGACCGTGAGAATCGCGCCGTAGGGCTGCTTCAGCGCACGCATCAGCACCGCCTCGGCGTCGGGGTGCAGGCCGAGGTCGGAGATGCCGAGGCGCCCCGAGGCACGGTGAAGGATCCGGAGCACGACGTTCTCGCCGAACGTCGTCGGGAGCACGGCGATGCGTAGGTCGACGGGTTGGCCGTCGTAGCGGATCGAGATGCGGCCGTCCTGCGCGTTGCGCCGGTCGGCGATGTCGAGCTCGCCCATGATCTTGAGCCGGCTCGTGACAGCGGCCACCAGGCTGGACGGGACGTCCTCGACCGCGCGCATGACGCCGTCGATGCGTGCGCGCACGACCATCCCTTGCGGCTGTGGCTCGAAATGAATGTCGGAGGCGCCCTCGGCGATCGCGTTGGCGATGATCTGGTTCGTCAGCTTGATCGCCGGCGCGTCGGTGGCGTCCCCCTCGGTGATGTCCTCGAGGCTCTCTTCCTCGTCCTCTGTGGGCGCGTCCGCCTCCATCTCGACGTAGCCGCCACCGCGGAAGACGCGGTCGATGGTGCGGGTCAGATCGGTGCCGGCGACGACGACGAAGCGAATCTGCAGGCCGAGGGCGAGGCGCAGGTCGTCGAAGGCCATCACGTCGGTCGGGTCGGTGACGGCGACGATCACGGTCTCGTCCTCGTCGAAGCCGATCGGAAGCGCCGAGAGGCGGCGCGTCACGTTCTCGGGGAGCAGGCTGGTCGCGGCCGGAACGAGGTCGACGCGGCTCAGCTCGACGAACTCGAGTCCGTACTGCTCGGCGAGCGCCCGCGCGATCGCGGCCGCCGTCGCGATGTTGTAGCGATGCAGGATCTCACCGAGCCGGCCGCCTTCCGCCTCCTTCTGGGCGAGCGCGGCCTCGAGCTGCTCGGCGGTGATGACGCCGTCGCGTAGGAGCAAGGAGCCAAGCTGCGGCCGGCCTTCGGGCCGGCCGTAGGAGTCCGCAGGCAGGGAGGGCGGAATCGACGCAGCTTCCACGAGCGGTGTATCGGCCATAGTGCGGATCGACATGAGAGCCGTGATCCAGCGCGTTTCGAGCGCAACGGTGCGGGTCGAGGGCCGTGTCGCCGGGGAGGTCGGGCCCGGCCTGCTCGTCCTGCTCGGCGTGGCGGCCGGCGACGACGAGGGCGACGCGGCGCGGCTCGCCGAGAAGGTCGCGCGGTTGCGGATCTTCGCGAACGACGACGGACGCTTCGACCGCTCCGTCCTCGACATTGGCGGTGGCGTGCTCGTCGTCAGCCAGTTCACGCTCCTCGCGGACACGGCGAAGGGGAATCGGCCGAGCTTCGCGGACGCCGCGCAGCCGCAGGACGCGGAACGGCTCTACGAACGGTTCTGCGCGGCGCTGCGCAACCTCGGGGTCGCGGTCGAGCAGGGCGTCTTCGGCGCCAGGATGGACGTCGAGCTCGTCAACGACGGGCCGGTCACGATCGTTCTCGGGTGAGCGGCGCCGCACTCGGGCTCGCGCTCGGCGCGGCGGTACTGCACGCGCTCTGGAACCTGCTCCTGGCAGGCTCACGGGACGTGCTCGCAGCGACGGCCGTCGCGCTCGGCTCCAGCCTGGTCGTCGCGCTCCCGTTCGCGCTCGCGACCTGGGAGGTCGAGCGCGAGGCGATCCCGTGGCTCCTCGCCTCGGGCGCGCTCGAGCTCGTCTACTTCTTCACGCTCGCCGCCGCCTATCAGCGCGCGGAGCTCTCGCTCGTGTATCCGCTGGCGCGCGGTGGCGCGCCCGTCCTCGTGCTCCTCGGTGCGGTCGCGACCGGCTACGCGCCGGTCGGGATCGAGGTGCTCGGCGTCCTCGCCGTCGCGGCCGGCGTCGTGCTGGTGCGCGGACTGCGCGGTGGCGACCGGCTCGGAGTCGTGCTCGGGCTCGTGATCGCGGCGCAGATCGCCGCGTACACGCTCGTCGATAGCGAGGGGATCCAGCATGCGAATCCGGTGCCGTACCTGCTGCTCGCACTGGTGCCGACCGCGGTCGGGGCTGCGCTCGTCTGCGGCCGGGAGCGCCTCGACGCGCAGTGGGGAGCCCGTCCGGTCCTCGCCGGCTGCGGCGGCTTCCTCGCCTACGTGCTCGTGCTCGCCGCGCTCCGGCTCGCGCCCGCCGCGCCAGTCGCCGCAGTTCGGGAGACGAGCGTCCTCTTCGCCGTCGCGCTTGCGGCGCCGTTCCTTGGCGAGCGGATCACGCGGAGCCGCTTGCTCGGTGCCGTCCTCGTCGTCGCGGGCGTCGTCGCACTGGGCTCCGTATAGGCCGAACGGCCTAGTGGTTGCTACACTTCGGTCACCACATTTCAGGCAGGTCGAAATGGGCGCGCTGCGCCCATTTTTGTTGAAGGAGCAGGACGTTGAGCGCAACGCACGAGAAGGAGCGGACACTGACGAAGCAGATCGGACGGGAGGTCGAGACGGCCCTGCCGGGCGTCGAGGTTCTCGCGGTCGAGCTGCAGAGTCCAGAGCGGTTCACCGTCTTCGTCGACCACGCCGCGGGCGTCGACCACGCCCTCTGCGCGCGCGTCACCGACGTGCTGCGCGAGTACCTGCGCGACTACGCGATCGACGTCTCCTCACCCGGGATCGAGCGCCCGGTCCGCACCCCCGAGCACTTCCGCAACGCGATCGGCCGCACCGTCACCCTTCGCACGCCCGAGCGCAAGAAGCTCAAGGGCGAGGTCGTCAGCGCCGGACAGCAGTCCGTCGTCGTCCGTTCGGGCGACAACACCGTCGAGATCCCGTACGACCAGGTCGTCCGGGGCAACCTGGTCTACGAGCAGTAGGAGAAGAGCAATGTCGCAGGAGATCATCGAGCACATCCGCGGGCTCGAGCGCGAGAAGGGAATCGAGGAGAACACCGTCATCCACGCGCTGGAGGACGCACTCCTGGCCGCCTACAAGAAGACTCCGGGCGCGGCGCGCCACGCCACCGTCGAGCTGGACGAGGAGGGTGAGTTCCGCGTTTTCGCGATCGAGATTCCCGAGGATCTCGAGGAGCGGCTGCTCGACGAGGCCATGGAAGCGAAGATCGACGAGCTCGAGCACCTCGAGGAGGAGACGGGGGAGAAGCAGCACACCCTGATCAACCAGGACGAGCTCGAGCTCGACTGGGATCAGGTGCCCGAAGAGTTGATCAAGCGCGCCGACGTGACGCCGCACGACTTCGGGCGCATCGCAGCGATGACGGCCAAGCAAGTGATCCAGCAGCGGATCCGCGAGGCCGAGCGCGCGATGATGTACGAGGAGTACATCGACCGCCAGGGCGAGGTCGTCACCGGGATCGTCCAGCAGGCCGGCGACCGCAACAACGTGCTCGTCGATCTCGGCAAGGTGGAGGCGCTGCTGCCGCGCTCCGAGCAGGTCGACGGCGAGCGCTACGAGCAGGGCTCCCGGATCAAGGCCGTCATCACCGAGGTCCGCTCGGGCACGAAGGGCCCGCAAGTGATCCTTTCGCGCCGCGACCCCGAGCTGATCAAGACGCTCTTCGAGCTCGAGGTGCCCGAGATCGCCGACGGCCTCGTCGAGATCCGCGGCGTCGCCCGGGAGCCCGGCTACCGCGCCAAGATCGCCGTCGAGTCGCACGCTCAGGGCGTCGATCCGGTCGGCGCGTGCGTCGGCCCGCGCGGCTCGCGCGTCCGCATGGTCGTCTCGGAGCTGCGCGGCGAGAAGATCGACATCATCCCCTGGAACACCGAGCCGGCTCGGTTCGTCGCCAAGGCGCTCTCGCCCGCCCGCGTGCGCGAGGTCTACATCGACGACGAGACCAAGGAGGCGACCGTCGTCGTCCCGAACGACCAGCTGGCGCTCGCGATCGGCAAGGAAGGGCTGAACGCACGTCTCGCCGCGCGCCTGACCGGCTGGAAGGTCGACATCCAGTCCGACGAGGAGTTCGCCCAGGCCGAGGCCGAGGCGGCGTTCGCGGGCGCCGGCGAAGGCGAGGGCGAGGTTGGCGACTTCTCCGGCCGCTGCGCCGCGATCCTCTCCAACGGCAAGCGCTGCCCGAACGCTTCCGTCGCCGGCACCCGCTACTGCGGCGTCCCGGCCCACCAGGCGCTCGTCGGCTCCGAGCCGGCGGAGGTGCCCGCGCCGGTGGACGAGGAGGCCGCGACGAGGGGCCGCGACCGCCGAGGAGGCCGTTCAGCTCGAGCCGGTCGCCGAAGTCGAAGCTGCTGCCGAGGAGACACCGGCGGCCGCGGCCGAGGAGACGGCCGCCGCCGACGAGCCGCTCGCGGCTGAGCGCCAGGGGGACGAGACGCCTGCGTGACGCCGGAACGCACCTGTGTCGGCTGCGGGCGCAAGGCGCCTCGGACCGAGCTCGTCCGCTTTGCGGCGCGGGACGGCGCCCTCATCCCAGGTCGTGGGGAGCCGGGGCGCGGCGCCTACACGTGCCGCCGGCTGGCCTGCTTCGAGCGGGCGGTTTCACGGCGCGCGTTCGGCCGTGTACTGCGGCAGAGCGTCTCGATCGATCCGGAGCTCTCGCGGCTCGTCACACACCCTCTAGAATTGGACGCTGATGGCTGACGGACCGAACAAGCCGAACCGCCCGATCCGGCCCCGCCAGGGCGCGCCCGGACGGAAGCGCCGCGTCGTGATCGAGGGCGGCTCGAATCGCCCGAACCCACGTCAGGCCCGCAATCGCGGCGACGCGCCGCCGAAGCGCGAGAAGCAGGAGGTCGCGCCGCCGACCGGGCCCGCGACCGTCCCGTCGGGTGTCTCCGTCCGCGACCTCTCGCAGGCGCTCGGCGTCCCCGCCGCGCAGATCATCAAGATCATGATGGGCCTCGGCCAGATGGTCCAGATCACGCAGTCGCTCTCCGACGAGGAGGTCGAGCTGATCGGGGCCGAGCTCAGCCGCGAGATCACGATCAAGCACGCCGCCGACGAGGAGGAGCTGCCGGAGGTCTTCGAGGACGCCGAGGAGGATCTGGCGCCGCGACCACCGGTGGTCACGATCATGGGCCATGTCGACCATGGCAAGACGACGCTGCTGGACGCGATCCGCGAGGCCGCTGTCGTCGAGACGGAGGCAGGCGGGATCACGCAGCACATCGGCGCGTACCAGGCCGACGTCGGCGGCCGCAAGATCACCTTCCTCGACACCCCCGGCCACGAAGCGTTCACGGCCATGCGCGCCCGCGGCGCGAAGGTGACGGACATCGCCGTGCTCGTCGTCGCCGCGGACGACAGTGTCATGCCGCAGACGAGGGAGTCGATCTCGCACGCCCGCGCCGCCGAGGTGCCGATCGTCGTCGCGGTCAACAAGATGGACATGCCCGACGCGAATCCAGACCGGGTCAAGGCCGATCTCGCCGCCGAGGGCCTGCAGCCCGAGGACTGGGGCGGCAACGTTCAGTTCTCGAACGTCTCCGCGAAGCAGAAGACGAACCTCGACGACCTGCTCGAGAAGGTGCTGCTCGTCGCGGACGCCGAGCTCGAGCTGACGGCGAACCCGAACGCGGAGGCGTCGGGCCCGATCATCGAGTCCAGGCTCGACGTCGGCCGCGGCCCGGTCGCGACGATGCTCGTCCACCGCGGCACCCTTCGCGTCGGCGATGCGATCGTCGCCGGCGACGCGTACGGCAAGGTGCGGGCGCTGCACGACTACCGCGGCGAGAAGGTGCAGGAAGCCAGGCCGGGGACGCCGGTCGAGATTCTCGGCTTCAACGCGCCGCCGCCCGCCGGCGAGTTCGCGCGTGTCGTCGAGGACGAACGCGAGGCCCGCACGCTCGCGCAGAGGCGCGGCCAGCGGCTGCGCACCGAGCAGCTCGCGCAGCGCTCGAAGGGCGGCGTCTCGCTCGAGACCCTCTTCTCCCAGCTGCAGGAAGGCGCCGTCCAGGATCTGAACCTGATCCTCAAGGGCGACGTCGGCGGCTCGGTCGAGGCCGCGGTCTCCGAGCTCGCCAAGATCGAGCATCCCGAGGTGCGCGTGAACGTGATCCACTCGGGCGTCGGCCCGATCACCGAAGGCGACATCATGCTCGCCGCCACCTCGAACGCGCTCGTCGTCGGCTTCAACGTGCGGCCGAACGCCGAAGCGCGTGCCCTGGCGGAACGGGAGAGCGTCGACATCCGTACCTACCGCGTCATCTACCAGCTGACGGAGGACATCGAGCAGGCGCTCGTCGGCATGCTCTCGGCCGTCCAGACCGAGGAGATCACCGGCGAGGCCGAGGTGCGTGCACTCTTCAAGGTCTCGCGGCTCGGCACGATCGCCGGCTGCATGGTCACGTCCGGCGTCGTTCGGCGGAACTCGCAGGTGCGGGTCGTCCGCGACGGCACCGTCATCTACGACACGACGATCTCGCAGCTGAAGCGGTTCAAGGAGGATGCGCGCGAGGTCGCCGAGGGCTTCGAGTGCGGGATCCTGCTCGACGGCTTCAACGACGTCAAGGAAGACGACGTGCTCGAGGCCTACGAGACGCGCCAGGTCGAGCGGACGTCGCTCGACGAGCCCGCCGGCAGCACGCCGGCTCCCGCCGCCTAAGCGGGTTTCGCGAGCAGCTCGGCGGAGGTGACGACGCAGTTGCGTCCCAGCGACTTGGCGGCATAGAGCGCGCGGTCGGCCATCCGGATCAGCATGTCGCCATCCGGCGTGTCGGCCGGGAACGAGGCGACGCCGAAGCTCGCGCTGATCGCGCGGTCGACGCCGGGGACGACGACGTGCGCGACCTCGTCTCGGAGCTTCTCCGCGAGGACGACGGCGCCGTCGAGGGGCGTGTCGGGGAGCAGGATCAGGAACTCCTCGCCGCCGTAGCGGCCGGCGAGATCGCTCTCGCGGAGTGCTCCACGCAGGGCGGCGCTGGCGGCGGCGAGCGCCTGATCGCCCTTCTCGTGCCCGTAGACGTCGTTGATCTGCTTGAAGTGGTCGAGGTCGCAGAGCACGGCGGAGAGCGGCAGCTCCGATCGTGCCGCCTGGGCGACCATCCGCACGAGCGTCTCGCGGAGGCTACGCGCGTTCGGCAGGCCGGTGAGCCCGTCGGTCGCGGCGCGGACCTCCGCGACGGCGAGGTTGCGAAGGTTGGCGAGCACCGGTGCCGCCTGGCTGACCGACTCGTCGACGCGGCTGCGCTCCTGCTGCGTCATCGGCCTCCGGTGGGCGACGAGGACGGAGCCGATCACCTCGCCGCCGACGAGGGACGGCACGCACGTCGTCCGCTCGCGGCTGCCACAGAGACCGCACATCAGCAACGGCTCGTTGTCGACCGACTGCGCGTGTGCGCGCCCGAGACGAACGGCCAGGCAGCTGTGCGGGGAGGAGTCGACGAGCGTCCGGGCGAGTGCGCCGGAGGGGTCGACGGGCGTCGCCGCCTCGAGCCGGTTCTGGCTGTTGTTGCGGTTGAGGACGACGATCTCCGAGTCTGCGAGCGAGCGTTCGAGATGCCGTTTCAGGAGCGCGTGCGCCTCGCCTTCGTTCTGGGTCACCTGCAGCGTCTCCGCGAACTCGCGCTGCGAGGAGTAGTACTGGGCGTCGGCGAGCTGGCGGTGCTCCTCGCGACGCCGCATGCGCCCGAGCAGGAATGCGCCGGTGGCGGCGAAGGCGGCGCTGAGCAGGACGATCAGCAGCACCGCGCGCTCGACCGCTCCGGCATGGGCGTCGGCGCTTTCGTCCGCGATCAGGTCGAGGAGGTCGTCGTTCGCCCGCTCGAAGCGCTCGAGCAGGTCGTTGCGGGCCGCGGTCGACTCGGCCGGGACCGGACGCCCGTTCCGCACGCGGATGACGGTGTCGTTCGCGATGCCCGCCCAGCGCTCTGCAAGCCGCTCCTGCTCCGCGATCGCCTCCTTCTCCGCGCTGTCGCCCTCGCCGGCCAGCATGCGGGCCTTGTCCGCAGCCGCTGCCAGAGCCGCGGTCGCTTCGTCGTACGGCTGCAGGAATCCCTCGCCGCCCGACTCCGAGTAGCCGCGGAGCGCACTCTCCCGCGCGAGCAGCGCGTCGAGCATCGACTCGGCGGCCTGGCGCTCCGCGAATTCGCGCGCGCCGATCTGCCGCTCCGCGGACGCCGTCGTCCACGCCACGCCGGCGACACTCGCGACGAAGACGATGAGAACGGCCGAGAACCGCGCGACGTTGAGCATCCTGGCAGGCATGATCGGCTGCCCGCCGACCGGAGTTGAGGCTTGAATTGCGGGAATGGCGAGCGGCTGGATCGGGATTCTGTCGGCGGAGCTCCATTTTCCGGAGGCGCACTCGCTGAAGGAGAAGCGGATGTACGTGCGTTCGGCGAAGGAGCAGCTGCGCAATCGCTTCGGCGCGGCAGTCGCCGAGGTCGACCACCACGACGTCTGGCAGCGGGCCCGGCTGACCCTCGCCGTCGTCACGCGGAACGCGGGCGAGGCCGAGCGGCTGCTCGCGGACGCGGAGCGCTATCTCGCTTCGCGTGAGTGGGAGCTCGGGCGGGTCGACCGTGAGCTGGTGACGCTCGACCACGACTAGCAGCGCCCGCTCGCTACCGTGGTCTGATGACCGACCGGATGCGCAGAGTCAACGAGTCGCTCCGCCAGGTCCTGTCGGAGGCTCTGCTCGAGCTCAAGGATCCCCGGATCGGCTTCGTGACTGTGACCGGGGTTGCCGCGTCGCCCGACCTCCGTCAGGCGGTCGTGTTCGTCAGCGTGCTCGGCGGCGAGAAGAAGCGGCTCAAGAGCATGACCGGGCTCGAAGCCGCCCACGGCGTGCTCCAGTCGCGCATCTCGCGCGAGCTGCGGCTGAAACGGACCCCGACGCTCACGTTCGAATACGATCACGCGGTCGAGCACGGCGTGCGGATGTCACAACTCATCGATGAGCTCGCCCCCGAACCAGACCCGGCTGAACCACGACACGACGGCTGACCTCGGGGCGGTCGTCGAGGCAATCCGCGGCCGCGAGCGTTTCCTCGTCACGACGCACGAGAATCCGGACGGCGACGCGCTCGGCTCCCTGCTCGCGACCCAGCTCGCGCTCACCGCGCTCGGCAAGGAGAGCCTCATGTTCCTGCCCGGCCCGGCTCCGCTTCCGGGCGAGTATCGGTTCCTGCCGCTCGAGCAGCTGCGCCGCGAGCTTCCCGACGACGCGGCCGAGCGCACACTCGTCGCCGTCGACGCGGCGAACGAAAGCCGGCTCGGCGCCGACGCGGCGGCGCTCCACTCGGCACCGTTCACGATCAACATCGACCATCACCACGACAACTCGCGCTTCGGGGATGTCAACCTCGTCGATGCGAGGGCGTCCTCGACGGGAGAGGTGCTCCGCGACGTCATCCGCGAGCTCGGGCTCGACCTGACGGCGGAGCTGGCGGAGCCGCTCTACGTTGCGCTCGTGACCGACACGGGTCGCTTCCAGTACGCAAACACGACGCCGAAGGCCCTCCGGCTGGCGGCCGAGCTCGTCGAGGCCGGTGCCGACGTGCACAAGGTCTTCCAGGGTGTCTACGAGAGCGTCCAGTTCGCGAAGCTGAAGCTGCTCGCGCGCGCGCTCGAGCGGGCGCAGGTGTACGAGGGCGGCGGCCTCGTCATCTCGTATCTGCTGCGCGACGACTTCGGCGAGGTGGGGGCGGTCGAGCCGTACTCCGAAGGGATCATCGACTTTCTCCGCGCGGTCGAGGGCGCAGACATGGCCGCGCTGATCCGCGAGCCGCCCCGGGGCGGCTCGCCCGCACGCCGGATCTCGCTCCGCGCCTCACACGACGAGCTCGACGTCTCCGCGATCGCGCGCGAGTCGGGCGGCGGCGGTCACCGGCAGGCGGCGGGCTTCTCGAGCGACGAGTCGATCGAGGAGATCACCGCGTTCCTCCGGCGTGAGTTCTCGGCCGCCTCGGCTCCCTCGCGCTGATGCCGCCGAAGGGACTCGAACCGAGCGGGATCATCCTCGTCGACAAGCCGGCGGGGCCGTCCTCGTTCGCGGTCCTGGCGCGCGTCCGCTCGCGGCTCGGGACGAAGATGGGACATGCGGGAACTCTCGATCCTTTCGCGACTGGATTGCTGCTCTTGCTCTCCGGACGGTCGACAAAATTGGCGGGATCGTTCCTCGGTCTCGACAAGCGCTATCTCACGGACGTCGACCTGACGGCCCGCACGACCACGGGCGATCCCGAAGGCGATGTGGTCGCGCGGCAGGAGGCGCCGTCGCCGGCCGCACTGGAGCGCGGCCTCGAGGGCCTCCGCGGCGAGATCGAGCTGCCGATCCCGGCCGCGTCCGCGGTCAAGATCGGCGGTGAGCGCGCGTACAAGCTGCACCGCCGCGGCGTCGAGGTCGAGATGCCGCTCCGGCGCTCGCGGGTCGACGCGCTCGACGTCATCGCGTATACGGACGGCATCGTCACGCTCGACCTCCGCGTCAGCTCGGGGACCTACGTCCGGGCCATCGCCGAGGCGCTCGGCGGCCACTGCGTCGCGCTGCGCCGGCTCGAAGTGGGTCCGTTCAGCGTCGAGGACGCCGACGAGGACCGCGTGATCCCGGCCGAGCAGGCACTGGCCCTGCTGCCGTGAACGCAGCCGAGCAGCGGTTCGCGGTCGCGATCGGGACGTTCGACGGCGTCCACCTGGGGCACCGCCGCGTGATCGAAACCGCCCTCGCCACCGGCCTGCCGGTACGGGTGGTGACGTTCGCGCCGCATCCGCGCGTCGTCCTCGGCAACTTCGTCGAGGCGCTCGCGACGCTCGAGCGGCGGCTCGAGCTGCTGGACGACCTCGGCGTCGCCGAGACGACCGTCGTCGACTTCACCCTCGACGTCGCCAAGTTGGAGCCGGACGAGTTCGCGACCGAGTACCTGAGCGACGCCGCGGTCGTGGTCGCCGGCGCCGACTTCCGGTTCGGCCGCAAGCGGCGCGGCGACCTCGAGCTGCTCGAGGGGCTGGGCCACGAGGTGCTCGCCGTGCCACTGCTCGAAGGTGTCTCCTCGACCGCGATCCGCCGCTCGCTGCACGAGGGCGACGTTCGGGCCGCCGCGACGCTGCTCGGCCGGCCGCCGGAGCTCGACGGGATCGTCGTCGGCGGTGACCAGCGCGGGGGGACGCTCGGCTACCCGACGGCGAACCTCGCCGTCGAGCCGGCGCTGCTCGTCCCGGCCTACGGGATCTACGCCGGCGCCGCGCTCGAGCACCGCGCGGCGATCTCGATCGGCACCAACCCGCACTATGGCGGCGACGAGAGGCGGATCGAGCCGTACCTGCTCGACTTCGAGGGCGACCTCTACGGCCGGCGGCTGATCGTCGAGCTCTGGGAGCGACTGCGGGACGAGCAGGTCTTCGAGAGCGAACAGGCGCTGATCGACCAGATCGCGCGGGACGTCGAGGCGACGAGAGAGGCCGTGCGGCCGGCGAGGTAGGTTGGAGCCGTGAGCGAGACCGGCGCCATGATCCACGCCCGCGGGCTCGTCAAGCGGTTCGGTGAGCTTGTCGCCGTGGACGGAATCGACCTCGACGTCAAGCAGGGCGAGGCCTTCGGCTTCCTCGGCCCGAACGGGGCGGGGAAGAGCTCGACGATGCGGATGATCGGCTGCGTCTCGCCGGTGAGCGAGGGCACGCTGCGGATCCTCGGCCAGGATCCGGCCGAGCGCGGGCCCCAGATCCGGGCGCGGCTCGGTGTCGTCCCGCAGCAGGACACGCTCGACTTCGAGCTGACCGTGCGCGAGAACGTCCTCATCTACGGCCGCTACTTCGGGCTCTCGCGGCGCGAGCTGAAGCCGCGGATCGACGAGCTGCTCGACTTCGTGCAACTGACCGAGCGGGCCGGGGACAAGGTCGAGCCGCTGTCAGGCGGGATGAAGCGGCGCCTGACGATCGCGCGCTCACTCGTCAACGACCCCGACCTGCTCCTCCTCGACGAGCCTACGACCGGCCTCGACCCGCAGGCGCGCCACGTCGTCTGGGACCGGCTCTTCCGGCTGAAGCAGCGCGGCAAGACCTTCGTCGTGACGACCCACTACATGGACGAGGCCGAGCAGCTGTGCGACCGGCTCGTCGTCATGGACCACGGCGCGATCGTCGCCGAAGGCTCGCCGTGGCAGCTGATCCAGCGTTACTCGACGCGCGAGGTCGTCGAGGTCCGCTTCGAGGACGAGCGGCCGGTGAACGGCGTCTTCGAGGGCGCGGCCGACCGGATCGAAGAGCTGCCGGACCGCGTGCTCCTGTACACGCAGGACGGCGACGCGACCGCGCTCGCCGTCGCCGAGCGCGGGCTCCCGCCGCACTCGACGCTCGTGCGGCGCAGCACGCTCGAGGACGTCTTCCTCCATCTGACCGGCCGCACGCTCGTGGATTAGCGGTGGACAGCGTCCTCCAGCCGCTGCGCGCCTACGAGCACTGGCTGGCGCAGTACAAGCGGGTCTGGCGCGGGACGATCGGGACGAGCCTCGTCAACCCGATCCTCTACGTAACTGCACTCGGCGTCGGCCTCGGCACGATCGTCGACCAGACCCAGAACGCTCCGGCCGGCGTGCCCTACCTGGACTACGTCGCACCCGGGCTCCTCGCCGCGGCGGCGATGCAGACGGCGACGATCGAGTCGAGCTGGCCGGTGATGGCGGCGATCAAGTGGTCGCGCGTCTACCACGCGATGATCGCGACGCCGCTGACCGAGCGGGACGCCTTCGTCGGCCACCAGCTCTTCGTCGTCACGCGCGTCTTCACCTCGGCCGCCGCCTACCTCGCCGTCATCGCCGCATTCGGAGCCGTGGCCTCGTGGTGGGGGATTCTCGTCGTCCCGGCCGCCGTGCTGATCGGCACCGCCTTCTCGATGCCGATGGCGGCGCTCGCCGCGTCGGTGGAGGACGACCGGACGTTCGTCACGATCTTCCGCTTCCTGGTCGTGCCGATGTTCCTCTTCTCCGGGACGTTCTTCCCCGTCTCGCAGCTGCCGCTCGCGTTCGAGCTCGCCGCATACGTGACGCCCATCTGGCACGGCGTCGAGCTCTGCCGGATGCTCACGCTCGGCACGGTGGAGCTCGGACCGGCGCTCGGCCACACCGCCTACCTACTCGCCTGGACGCTCGTCGGCTTCGAGCTGGCACGCCGCTCGTACCGCAGGAGGCTGCTCGGATGAGCTCGTTCGTCCTCCGTGCGCTCGACCTGCCCGGCGGCCGCGGCATCCACCTCTTCGAGCGGAACGTGATGAGCCACCGGCGCACGTGGCCGATCATCGTCTCGGGTTTCTTCGAGCCGCTCTTCTACCTGCTCTCGCTCGGGTACGGGCTCGGCGGCTACGTCGGGGACGTCGTCATCGACGGGCAGACGATCGAGTACGCCGCGTTCGTCGCGCCTGCGCTGCTCGCCGCATCTGCGTTCAACGGCGCCTTCTACGACGCGACCAACATCTTCTGGAAGCTCCGCTACCAGAAGACCTACGACGCGGTCCTCGCGACGCCGCTCGGGCCGAAGGACATCGCCTCCGGCGAGACGGCGTTCGCGCTCTTCCGGGGCCTGATCTACGCGGTCGGCTTCTTCACCGTCATCGCCGCGCTCGGGCTGCTCGAGTCGTGGTGGGCGCTGCTGGCGGTGCCGGCGACCGTCTTCATCGGCTTTGCGTTCGCGGGTGCAGGCATCGCGGCGGTCACCTACATGCGCAGCTGGCAGGACTTCGACATCCTGAACCTCGCGATCCTGCCGATGTTCCTCTTCTCGGCGACGTTCTTCCCACTCTCGACCTATCCGGACTGGCTGGAGTGGGTGATCCGGGCGACCCCGCTCTACCACGGTGTCGATCTGCTCCGGGCGCTCACGACCGGCGCCGTCGGCCCCGGTCAGCTCGTGAACGTCGCCTACCTGAGCGCCCTGGGCCTCGTCGGGATGCTGATCGCGAGCCGACGCGTCGAGAAGCTCTTGCTCACGTAGGCGCAAGTTTTCCGCGGCACGCGTATCTGTACCTACATGACTGCGGGCAGGCTGCGGCCCGTCGAGGCGGTGCGGTGCCTCGAGTGCGGCACGGACTATGCGAAGCCGAGTGGGCGGGGGACGCTCACGACGAATCCCGGCTGCCCGACCTGCGGCTATCTCGGCTGGTTGCCGAGCCCGGCGGCGCTCACGGCAGGGTCGCCGCGTGACCGCTCCGGCGCGGATCGCCCGCTGCGCCTGTCGTCCCGATCAGGCTGACGCCGCCGAAATAGTGGTGGGTGCCGGGCCAGTGCCGCACCTGGAGCCCGCTCGCCGCCAGCTCGTCGAGCGCCCGCTCGTCGACGCCGGGCTCGGCGTTGACGACCTCGCCGACGCGATGGAAGCGCGGCCGCTCGACCGCTGCGACTGGATCGATCCGCTCGTCGAGGATCCCGGCTGCGACGCCGACGAGCGCGGTCCGCAGCCGGGTGCCGCCCGCGGAGCCGATCGCCAGCTCGAGTGTGTCGCCGAAGGCGAGCGTCGGCGCCATCATGCTCGCCATCCGCCCGCCCGGCTCGAGCGGCTCGTGGACGAGGTCGACCTCGCCGAGCATGCTGTTCAGCTGCGCGTCGAGCCCGGGGAGGAAGTCGCCCGTGCCGAGGCCGAGGCTCGACGTCAGCACGCAGGCGCAACCCTCGGCGTCGGCGGTGACGAGGTTTGTCGTGTGCCCGGACGCCGCCGGGCCCGTCAGTGCGGCGAGCAGGGCGTGCACGCGTGTGGTCTCGTCGAGTCCGCGGAGGCGGGGGAGTCGTGACAGTGCCTCCCGCACCCCTGAGATTCCACCGCGCGTGAGCACGCGCCGCCCCAGCCACCTCGCCTCGGCCGGCGCCTCCCAACGCGCCTCGTAGCGGGCCAGATCGGCGGCGGTCACGGGTACGCCGTCGAACGCCGCGAGCAGCTCTGCGATCGAGCCCTCGTAGACGCTGTCGGCGCCCTCGTCGGCAAGCAGCTCGAGCGCGCGCGCAAGCCCCGGTTGGGCGAGCGTTTCACCGGTCTCGAGCAGCCGGCCCGCGGGCGCGTAGATCTGCTCGCCGTCGGGCTGCATCGTGAAGACCGGCCCGAGCATCGCGAGGCACGCGGCGTGGGCAGGCGGCATCACGACGCCTTCGCGAGCGAGCCGCAGCGCCGGCGCGACGAGCCGCGGCCAGGGCAGGCGGCCGAAGCGTTCGTGCAGCGCTCCGAGCCCCCGCGGGAGCCCCGGCACGGCGCACGTGCCTGGCCCCACTGCGTAGTGGACGAGCTCCTCGCCGAACGGCACCCTCAGCTCGACCGGCGCGGCACCGGCGCCGGTGGGTACGTCGACGAAGCAGTCGAGGTTCCACGCCTCCTCGCCGTCCCAGTGGACCGCGTGGCCGCCGCCGAGGAGGCCCGTCATCACCGTTTCGGCGACGCACGAGGCGAGTGATGCGGCGACCGCCGCATCTGCGGCTGTTCCGCCCTCTTCGAGGATCTCGATCCCGGCAGCCACAGTGGCGGGATGTCCGGCTGCGACACCGCGTGGAAGCATGGGCCGGAGGCTATCCGCCTCGATCTGCGACCACGTGCTCCGGCGCGCCGCCCGCGGGGCGTGGGCCGGCGGAACAGGACGGAGGGAGAGGCCGCCGACCGGAGCATCGCCAGGGCCGGCCAGAGTGCGTGGGTGCTACCCTAGTCGCGACCGAGATCTCGGCCGGCCGTGTCTTCCTTCACGCCGCGCGGGGACTCCGGAGACCTCGACAGAAGGAGGCCACATGGCCCTCACCAAGGAAGTCAAGCAGGAGCTGATCGGGAAGCACGGCCGCAACGAGGCCGACACCGGCTCCCCTGAGGTTCAGATCGCGATGCTGACGCAGCGGATCAACGACCTCACCGAGCACCTGCGCACGCATGCGAAGGACCACTACTCGCGGCGCGGGCTGCTCAAGCTCGTCGGCCGCCGGCGGCGGTTCCTGAACTACATGCAGAAGCACGACCTCGAGGGCTATCGCGCCCTCATCAAGGAGCTGGGCCTGAGGCGCTAGCTCTACCCCGGGAGAGTGGAAGCTTGGATGAGGCCTCTGCCAGGTCTGATCCAAACTTCCACTCTCCACCAAGCAGAGTGGAGGACATGGAATGAGCACGGTACTGGGGCAGGTTGCCTCGACGTCCGTCGAGATCGGTGGCAAGGAGCTCACCTTCGAGACGGGCAAGTTCGCCAAGCAGGCGGACGGCGCAGTCGCCGTTCGCTCCGGCGACACAATGGTTCTGGCGACGGCCGTCGGCCGTCCCGAAGCGCGCGAGGGAGCGGACTTCTTCCCGCTCACCGTCGACGTCGAAGAGCGCGCGTACGCCGCGGGGAAGATCCCCGGCGGCTTCTTCAAGCGGGAGGGGCGCGCCACCGAGCGCGCGACGCTGACCGCACGCATGATCGACCGCCCGATCCGGCCGCTCTGGCCGAAGGGCTTCCGCAACGAGGTGCAGGTGATCTGCACCGTCTTGTCGGCCGATCTCGTGACGCCGCACGACATCCTTTGCATCAACGGCGCCTCGGCGGCGCTGATGCTGTCGCCGCTGCCGTTCTTCGGGCCGGTCGGCGCAGTTCGGATCGGCCGGATCGACGGCGAGTTCGTCGTCAACCCGACCCACGAGCAGAACTTCGAGGAGTCGGCGCTCGACCTGATCGTCGTCGGCACGAAGGACGGCCTGACGATGATCGAGGCCGGCGCGTCCGAGGTCTCCGAGGACGTGCTGCTCGACGCGTTCGAGCTCGCGCACCAGGAGATCCGCAAGCTCTGCGAGGCGCAGGAGGATCTGCGCCGCCAGGCAGGCAAGGCGAAGTGGCTGGACCTGGACGTCACCGCCGAGATCGAGAGCTCGCATGGCCACGCGATCTGGGAGCGGATCCAGCAGGACGGGATCCGCGAGGCCGCAGCGGTCGAGTCGGCGATCCTCGCCGAGCTCGCGCCGGAGCTGTCGATGGACTCCGGCGACGAGGACATCCAGCGCCAGGTGCAGGTGAAGGCGAGCGTCGCGATGCTGCTCGAGAAGGGGCGGCTCGCTGCCGTCGAGGCCCCGGTGCGGGAGCAGTTCGAGTCCGACCTGCGCGCCCTCACGGACGCCGAGGACGACTCGAAGGAGCTCAAGTCCGCAAAGCGGCACCTGCTCTTCGACCGGATCGTCGACACCGTCGAGCTGCCCTTCCCGGTCGGCCCGGCAACGGTCGACGGCGATGCGCCGTCCGTCAAGGACGCGCTGACGAAGAGCTACGTCAAGAAGGCGGCTGAGGCGATCTACAAGGATCTCGTCCGCAAGAAGATCGCCATCGAGAAGCGCCGCCCCGACGGCCGCGCCACCGACGAGATCCGGCCGATCGAGTGCGAGGTGACGGTCAGTCCCCGCGCGCACGGCACCGGCCTCTTCCAGCGCGGGCAGACGCAGGTGCTCAGCCTGCTGACACTCGGCACCGCCAAGGAGGGCCAGCGGATCGACGACCTCTCGCTCGAGACGGATCGCCGCTTCATGCACCACTACAACTTCCCGCCCTACTCGGTTGGGGAGACAGGCTTCATGCGGGGCCCGAAGCGCCGTGACATCGGCCACGGTGCGCTCGCGCAGCGGGCGCTCGAGGCGGTCATCCCGCCGGCCGAGGATTTCCCGTACACGATCCGCATCGTCTCGGAGACGCTGGAGTCGAACGGCTCCTCGTCGATGGGCTCGGTCTGCGGCTCGACGCTGGCGCTGATGGACGCGGGCGTTCCGATCACGGCGCCCGTCTCGGGCATCGCGATGGGCCTCGTCAAGGAGGGCGACGACTACGTCATCCTCACCGACATCCAGGGCGCGGAGGACCACCTGGGCGACATGGACTTCAAGGTCGCCGGCACGAGGGACGGGATCACCGCGCTGCAGATGGACATCAAGATCACCGGGGTCACGCAGGAGATCATGCGCGGCGCCCTCGATCAGGCCAAGGAGGCCCGCACCTTCATCCTCGACCGGATGCTGGAGGCGCTGCCCGAGGCCCGGACGGAGCTGGCGGCCCACGCGCCGCGGATCTCCTCGATCCAGATCAACCCGGACTTCATCGGGATGGTGATCGGCAAGGGCGGCGAGACGATTCGCTCGCTCGAGTCGGAGTACGACGTCCAGATCGACATCGAGGAGGACGGCACGATCCTCGTCTACGCGACCGAGGGCACGAAGGCGGACGCGGCGATCGGTGCGATCGCGGCCCTGACCAAGGAGCCCGAGGTGGGGGACACCTTCACCGGCAAGGTCGTGAAGACGACGCAGTTCGGCGCCTTCGTCGAGCTGAAGAAGGGCACCGACGGCCTGCTCCACGTGTCGAACGTGGGCCCGGGCCGGGTCGCGCACATCGAGGACGTGATGTCGCGCGGCGACGTCGTCGACGTGGTCGTGCAGGAAGTGGACAAGGCGCGTGGCCGGATCGGCCTCAAGCTCGTCCACAAGCACGAGGACGGACGGCTCGTCGAGCCGGAGGAGCTGATCGAGCGGGCGAAGAACGCGCCGCCGCGGCCTCCGGAGGAGGAGCGCCCGCGCCGCGACGGCGGCCGGGGCGGCCGCGACCGCGGCCCCAGGTAGCTCTCTCGCAGGGTCGGGATCCGCAGGAGCGGATCCCGACCCGCGCAAACCCCTGAAGCCGGAGGGCGGCTTCGCCGCGCTCCGGGCGCGGTTGCGATCGCGACAAGGAGCGACCCGCGGCGACGAGAGCCGCCCCTCGTCAGTTCGCCGCGAGGAAGCCGGTCTCGAGCATGCCGCGCACGAGCGTGGCAGCGCGGGGCAGCGCCTCCTCGCCGAGCGAGGCCGTGACGGCCTCGCGGGCGGTTCGGGTGCCGTCGAGCGCGCGCAGCAGGCGCAGCGTCTGCTCGTCGACGTCGGCCTTGAAGCCGAGCCCTTCCTCGAGCTGCAGCGCCGACCGGACCACGCTCCAGCCCTCGCGCGGCTCTACCACCTGCTCGAAGCGCGCCGCCTCTGCAAGCGCGAGCGGCAGGTCGAGCGCTGCGTCTTCGCCGGCGGTCGTCGCATCGACGCCCGCGAACATCCGCAGCAGGTGGGCGGACGCGGGCTCGAGCGGCCGCGGCGGCAGGCTCGCGCCGCGTGTCCAGTTGCCGCCGCCGTCACGGCGCCGCAGCACGAGCGCGCCATACGCAAGCGCCTCGATCCCCTGCTCGCGGTAGTACGCCGTCCAGCGGTCGAGCGCCGCCCCGAACGCTTCCGGCCCGTCAACGGCGTCCCGCGTCCACGCGGCTGCGTTCGAAAGCGGGTCGTCGGTCGTGGTGTGGAGGATCCAGGCGTCGCAGCCCGATCCGGCGAGCCACTCGCGCGGGCGAATGGCCGGGTCGTCGCCCGCCTGGGCCCAGCTCGCCATCAGCGTCGCAAAGCCGCCGTGCTCGAGTCGGGCGGGCAGCCCGCGCGCGAGCAGCTCACTGACCCGGTCGCCGGGGAGGCCGCTGTCGCGGAACGTGAACTCTGCGTCCGGGGAGACGACGTAGGGCGGGTTGCAGACGATGCAGCCGAAGCGCTCGTCCCCGACCGGCTCGAGGAGGCTTCCCTGCCGGAGCTCGACGTTCGCGACCCCGTTCAGAGCGAGGTTGAACGCCGCGACGGCGAGCGCGCGGGGGTTGACGTCCGTGGCGACCACGTCTCCGGCGTGGCGGGAGAGGAGGAGCGACTGGATCCCGTTCCCCGTGCCGACGTCGAGCGCCCGCTCGACCTCCTGCCTGATCGTCAGGTGGGCGAGCACCGCGGACGGGCGGTGCACGCCCGCAACCCGGTCGGCTCCCTCGACGTCCAGGCGGTCGGAGGCGACGAGGAGGTCGTCGTGCGGGACGACCCGGACGAGTCCGCGCAGATGTCCATCCCGCCGCTCGGCGACTCCCGCCTCGACCAGGAGCGGCGCGAGCCCGTCCACGGGCACGTCGTCGCCGAGGAGAAGAAGCGCGATCAGGGTCGAGAGGCGGTCCGGCTCGGCGGCCAGCCGGCGCCGGTAGACCTCGAGGTCGACGTGCGTGAAGAGCGGCTCGCCGCTCGTGTGCAGGCGCCGCGCGATCCCGGCCCCCGTGTACCCCGCGGCCGCGAACTCCTCCCGGAGTCGCGCCGCGGTCCCGGCCGCCGGCGGGACGGGCGGCGGCTTCAGATCTTGACGTTCTTCGACAGGTCCCAACCGGCGTGCACCGGCGCGTCGAGAGAGCCGTCCGCCTTCTGCGGCTTGTAGTCGTACGAGAGCTTGACGAAGTTGAGCGAGAAGGCGTCGTGTGGCTCGCTCTCACCCTCGCCAGAGCCAAGCGCATAGGCGGAGACGAGCACGTCGTTCAGCTTGATGATCAGGTACTCCTGCTGTGAGCCGCCGGCCTTGCGGACGGTCAGGATCGCCTGCTTGATGTGCTTGCCCTGCGCGCAGCTCAGGAAGAGCTGCGGCGATGCCTTGGTCGTCCGCGCGGTGAAGGAGAAGTCGCTCATCTGCACCTTGCCGGCGCCGCCGCCTCCGCCGCTGCCGGAGGAGCCGCTCTGCGTCTCGCCGAAGCTGAACGAGAGCACGTCGATCTCACCCTTGTGCTTCGAGTCCTTGCTTTCGCCCGAGATCCCGTCGAGCTTGAGGAAGTAGTCGATCGCGGCCATGTTCCCCCCTTGCTGCGGGGACCTAAGTACGAACGGCGCCCGATGTCAAGCGCACGGCACCTTTTCGGTTCAGGGCGCGAAGCTAGGATCGCTGGCATGCAGGCCTACGAGCTCTCGACGCTCCCGACCGGCGAGCGGGTGATCACCGAGCACGTCCCGAGCGTGCGCTCCGTCTCGTTCGGCTTCTGGATCGGCACCGGCTCGCGCGACGAGACCGACGCGCGGGCGGGGGTCTCGCACTTCATCGAGCACCTGCTCTTCAAGGGCACGAGCACGCATTCCGCCCAGGAGATCGCGGAGATCTTCGACGGCCTCGGCGGCGAGCTGAATGCGGCGACCTCCCGCGAGACGACCCTCGTCTACGCCCGGGTTCCGGACGACCGGCTCGAGCCCGCGCTCGACGTGATGGCGGGCATGGTCTACGACCCCGCCTTCGTCGACATCGACTCCGAGCGCGAGGTCGTGCTCGAGGAGATCGCAATGGTCGACGACAACCCGCAGGACCTCGTCCACGACGTCGTCGCCGAGGCAGTCTTCGGCGGTCATCCGATCGGCAGGCCCGTGATCGGCCGCTCCGAGGTGATCTCGACCGTGAGCAGGAAGGCGCTGACCGTCTACCACCGGGCCGCCTACGCCGCCGACAACATCGTCGTCGCAGCCGCGGGCAACGTCAGCCACGAACGGGTGGTCGAGCTGCTCGGCGCGCGGCTGCCTTCGACCGACCCGAGCGGGCGCCGCGCGCGCAAGCCGTTCGGACGTGTACCGCCGCCCGGCTACCGCTTCCTGCGCAAGCCGACCGAGCAGTACCACGTCTGCCTCGGGGCGCCCGGGATCTCACGCCGCGACGAGCGCCGCTTCGCTGCGTCCCTGCTGGACTCGATCCTCGGCGGCTCCGCCTCGTCGCGCCTCTTCCAGGAGATCCGCGAGAAGCGCGGCATGGCCTATTCGGTCTACAGCTTCGCGTCCCAGTACTCCGACTCGGGCCAGGTCGGGCTCTACGTCGGCACGCGCGAGGAGAACCTCGTCGAGTGCTTCGAGATCGTCGCGCGGGAGCTCGCGGACGTCGCGGCCGGGAACGTGCGGCCGGGCGAGCTCGAGCGTGCCCAGGAAAACCTGAAGGGACGGATGCTGCTCTCGCTCGAGTCGACCTCGAACCGGATGAGCCGGCTCGGCAAGTCGCTGCTCACCGACACGGAGCTGCTCTCGCTCGACGAGCTCGTCGCCCGGGTAGAGGCAGTCACGGCGGACGACGTCGCCGAGCTCGCCGCTGAACTGCTGCGGCTCGACCGGCTCTCCGCCGCGGGGATCGGGCCGTCCGAGTCTCGCTTTCGGGCTGCGATCGAGCGCGTCAATCCGGCGCTCGTGGAGCGCGCCGCGGCGTGAACTCGCTCACGTACCTGGGGCGCCGCTCGCGCTGCGTAGGCCGGAGGCACAGTACGGCGGTACGGGCCGCCGGCTGGAGCGGCGCGAGCGGCGCCAGCCTCTCGCGGAGCCCGGCTCTGCCGGGCGGGAGCGAGAGGCGGCCAGGGACGTGAGGGTCATTCTCTTCGGACGCCGCGGCAAGGTCGGCTCGGTGCTCGGGCCGGCCCTCGAAGCCGCCGGGCACGGGCTCGTCGAGTTGACCGGAGACGCCGACGTCGCCGTCGACTTCACCCGGCCGGAGGCGGTCGAGGAGAATGTCCGCGTCGCACTCGAGGACGGCGTCCCGGTCGTGATCGGGACGACCGGGTTCGACCAGGAGCGGGTGGGGGCACTCGCCCGCGTCCACGAGCTGCCCGTCTTCTATGCGCCGAACTTCGCGCTCGGTGCGGTGCTGATGATGCGGTTCGCGGCCGAGGCCGGCAAGCTGCTGCCACACGCCGAGATCGTCGAGCTCCACCACGACGAGAAGCTCGACGCTCCCTCGGGAACGGCGAAGGCGACCGCGGCGCTGCTGCCGCCGGGCACGCCGATCCACTCGGTGCGGCTGCCGGGCCTCGTCGCCCACCAGGAAGTGATCTTCGGCGGGCCGGGCCAGACGCTGACGATCCGCCACGACACCACGTCCCGCGAGGCGTTCGTGCCCGGCGTCCTGCTCGCTCTCGACAAGGTGCGCGGGCTCTCCCCGGGCCTCACGGTCGGGCTGGACGCGCTGCTCTGAAGCTCGCGAAGGCGCGGCCCACGCCGGGGCGTTCGAACGGCCTACCGCCGCCGCAAGGGTGGTCGACCGTGAAGCTGCCGGCCGACGTGGACCGCAGGACGACTGTTCCGCGCCCGCAGCCAA
The DNA here is from genome assembly GCA_963784895.1 of uncultured Gaiellaceae bacterium. Taxonomy (GTDB): domain Bacteria; phylum Actinomycetota; class Thermoleophilia; order Gaiellales; family Gaiellaceae; genus Gaiellasilicea. Next base: position 59,932 of record CAWATM010000015.1, read on the forward strand.
CTGTCAAGGCCTGATTGTCGGACCACCCAGGTAGGATCGAGACATGCTCGGCGAGGTGCTGACAGCGATCGTGACGCCGTTCACGCGGGACGGCTCCGTCGATCTGGACAGCTTCCGCGCGCTCGCGCGCCATCTCGTCGACAACGGCTCGGACGGGCTCGTCGTGACCGGCACGACCGGCGAGAGCCCGACGCTCACCGACGAGGAGCGCTTCCGGCTCTACGCCGCGGCGCTGGAGGAGGTCGGCGACCGCGCCACCGTCGTCGCCGGCACCGGCACCTACGACACGCGCCACTCGATTCACCTGACCGAGAAGGCGCACGAGCTCGGCGCCGACGCCGTCCTCGTCATCACCCCGTACTACAACAAGCCGCCGCAGCGTGGGATCGTCGCTCACTTCGAGGCCGTTGCCGCCGCAACCGACAAGCCGGTCGTCGTCTACAACATCCCCGGCCGCGTCGTGATCAACATCGAGCCCGAGACGATCACGAGGCTGGCCGAGATCGAGAACGTCAGGGCCGTCAAGCAGGCCAACGACGACCTCGCGCAGGCGAAGCACATCGTCCAGACCGGCCTCGACCTCTACGCGGGCGACGACGACCTGATCCTGCCGTTCCTGGAGCTCGGCGGCGTCGGCGGCGTCTGCGTGCACACGCACGTGGTCGGGCCGCAGGTGAAGGAGCTGATCCGGCTCTGGAACGCGGGCGAGCACGAGGCCGCACGGACGCTCGATCGCGAGCTCGCACCGTCGATCGAGCTGCTGCGCGTGGTCGGCAACCCGATCGCGATCAAGGCGGCGCTGAACCTGCTCGGCCACGAGGTCGGCGGCCACCGGCTCCCGCTCGTCGACCCGACCGACGACGAGGTCGAGCGCGTGCGCGACTGCCTCGCCCGGCTCGGCCTGCTCGCACCAGCCGCGGTCTAACGACGCGCATACACTCCCGCGGGTGAGTTTGCGCATCATCCCGCTCGGCGGTCTCGGCGAGGTCGGCAAGAACATGACCGTCTACGAGCACGGCGGCGAGCTCGTCATCGTCGATGCCGGCCTCGCGTTCCCGCGAGACGAGCACCTCGGCGTCGACCTCGTGCTGCCGGACATCTCGTACCTCGAAGGCAAGCGCGTCAACGCGGTCGTGCTCACCCACGGGCACGAGGATCATGTCGGCGGGCTGCCGTACCTGCTCCGCGAGGTCGATTGCGACCGGGTGATCGCGACGAAGCTGACGCTCGGGCTGATCAAGTCCAAGCTCGACGAGCACGGCCTCTCCGCCTCGACCGAGCTGCAGGAGGCGGTGCCGAACGAACAGGTCCGGGTCGGCTCGTTCACGCTCGACTTCGTCCGCATGGCCCACTCGATCCCGGACTGCGTCGCGGTCGTGCTCGAGACCGCCGCCGGCCGCGTCCTCCACACCGGCGACTGGAAGCTCGACCACACGCCGGTGGACGGCCTCAAGACCGATGTCGGCCGCCTCGCCGAGCTGGGCAACCAGGGAATCGACCTGCTGCTCGGCGACTCGACGAACGCCGAACGACCGGGTATGACCGGCTCCGAGCGTCTCGTCGGCGAGGCCTTCCGGACGCTGATCCCGCTGCGCAAGGGGCGGATCCTGGTCGTCTCGTTCGCATCGAACGTGCACCGGATGCAGCAGGCGATCGACGTCGCGACGCAGGTCGGCCGCAAGGTCGCGATCGTCGGGCGCTCGATGCGCAAGAACCTGAACATCGCGCGTGGGCTGGGCTACCTCGACGTGCCCGAGCACATGCTCGTCAAGCCGCAGGAGGCGATGGAGCTGCCGCCCGGCCAGGTGATGATCCTCTGCACCGGCAGCCAGGGCGAGCCGATGTCGGCGCTGACGCGGATCGCCTACAACGACCATCCGTCGATCTCGATCGAGCGCGGCGACACCGTGATTCTGTCGGCGAAGCCGGTGCCGGGGAACGAGTTGCGCGTGCACGACTCGATCAACCGGCTCGCCCAGATGGGCGCCGAGGTGCTGCACCAGGAGATCGCGCCCGTGCACGTCTCCGGGCATGCCTGCTCCGAGGAGATGCGGACGCTGCTCTCGCTCGTCCGGCCGCGCGCGGTGATGCCCGTCCACGGCGAGTACCGGATGCTCGCGGCTCACGGCCAGCTCGCGCGCGAGGCGGGTGTGCCGGCGGATGCGATCCTGATCGGCGAGAACGGGTCCGTCGTCGAGCTCGAGCAGGGCCGCACGCCGCGGATCGTCGACCGGATCGAGTCGGGGGTCACCTTCGTCGACGGCCTCGGGGTCGGCGACGTCCGGGATGTTGCGCTCCGAGACCGGCGGCGCCTCTCCGAGGACGGCGTCCTGATCATCGTCACGACGCTCGCCGGCTCGAACGGCGGCTCGACTGCGCCGCCCGAGCTGATCGCGCGCGGGATGGGCGACTCCGACGAGCTCGTCGAGGAGCTCCGCACCGAGGCGCTGAGCGTCCTGCAGGACCTGTCGTCGGACGGAATCACGGAGATCAAGCTGATCCAGGAGCACCTGCACGACGCCGTCGGCCAATTGGTCTACGACAGAACCCGCCGGCGGCCGATGATTCTTCCCGTGGTGATCGAGGTCTAGGAGGCGTAGGCTTGACGGAGCCGACAAGTAGCGGAGGTGCTGGCTCTGCCGGCGCCGGAGCGGGAGCGCGCGCCTGGCCGGACATCCTCGTCAGCCATGCGGCGAGCGAGCTGACGGCGCGGCGGCTGATCGTGCAGCTCCGCGCCTGCGAGGCGGCGGCGCTCGCGTTCTGCCGCCTGCTCGAGCGCTGGGGGAGAGGGGAGGCGCAGCCCGCGACTCCCGGCGGTCGCGAAGCCGCGCTTAGGCGTGCCGCCGACCGGGTCGAGACCGCGCTGGCGGGTCTGGAGGCTCCGCTCGGCCGCTATCTGCTGGAGCTCGAGGCCGACCAAGCGGAGGGACGCTCGTGGTACTCCGGGCCCGGTGCCGGCGAGCTGGTCGAGTGGCGTCCCGTCCTCACGCGCGCGGGCGTCCACGCGTGCCCGGATCGCGTCACTGCGGCCTACCTCGAGCTCGCGGTGCTGGTGCGAGCGCTCCAGGGCCTCTCCGACGCGGCACGGCTCGACGCGCCGCCGGATGCGTCGTCGCTCTGGGCCGGTCTCTTCGACCTGCGCGACACCCTGCTCGGCTCGACCGTGGACGACCTGCGAGCGCTTGCCGCCTAGCATCACCGTCGTCGGCAGCGTCAACCTCGACCTCGTCGCACGCGTCGAGCGGCTGCCACGACCGGGGGAGACGGTCACCGACGCGATCTTCGCGCGCGTCAAGGGCGGCAAGGGTGCGAACCAGGCCGTCGCCTGCGCGCGGCTCGGCGCGGAGGTGACGCTCGTCTGCTCGGTCGGGACGGACGTCTTCGCCGACGAGGCGCTGCCGGCCGAAGAGCGGCTGATGCTCGCAGCCGCGCGCGTCGATGCTCCGACCGGCGTCGCACTGATCCTCGTCGACGCGAGCGGCGAGAACCAGATCGCGGTCGCGCCCGGCGCGAACGCCGAGCTGAAGGAGTTCGAGTTGCCGCCGAGCGACGCCGTCCTCGCGCAGCTCGAGATCCCCGACGAAGCCGTGCGCTGCGCGTGGGAACAGTCGACAGGGCTCTTCTGTCTCAACGCCGCTCCGGCGCGGCCGATCGACGTCGACGCCGACGTCACCGTCGTCAACCGCTACGAGCTCGACGTGCTGCGACGCCGGGACGGCATCGTCGCGGTGACGCTCGGCGCCGAGGGCGCGATCCTGCTCGAGGACGGGGAGGAGGTTGCGCGCGCTGAGCCGCCGCCGGTCGTCGCGGTCGACGGCACCGCGGCCGGGGACGCGTTCACCGCCTGCCTGCTCGTCTCCTGGCTGGAGGGACTGCAGCCGGAGGCAGCGTTGCGCCGCTCGTGCGCCGCCGGTGCGATCGCGGCCTCCCGCTTCGGGGCGCAGCCTTCCCTGCCGACCGCGGACGAGGTCGACGCCATACTCCAGGCGTGACGACCCCGGTCATCCTCGACTGCGATCCCGGCCACGACGACGCGATCGCGCTCCTGCTCGCGCTCGGGAGCCCGGAGCTCGAGCTCGTCGGCGTCACGACAACGCACGGCAACCAGACCCTCGACAAGACGACCGACAACGCACTGCGCGTGCTTGCGTTCGTCGGTCGCACCGATGTCCCCGTCGCGATCGGCGCCGAGCGGCCGCTCGTCCGCGAGCTCCACACCGCCGCCCACGTCCACGGCGAGAGCGGCCTCGACGGCCCAGAGCTCCCGCCGCGGGCCTCCGAGCCGGTCGAGCAGGGCGCGGTCGACTTCCTCGTCGAGCACGTGACGCCCGAAACCGTCCTCGTACCCGTCGGGCCGCTGACGAACGTCGCGCTCGCGCTCGACCGCGGCATCCGGCCGGCGCGGATCGTCCTGATGGGCGGCGCGATCGCAGAGGGGAACATGACTCCCGCTGCCGAGTTCAACATCTGGGCCGACCCGGAGGCCGCTCAGCGCGTCTTCCGGTCTGGGCTCGACGTGACGATGATCGGCCTCGACGTCACCCACGGCGCGCTGCTGACGCCTGCGTGGGCCGCGCGGTTCCGCGGGGCCGGCCGCGTCGGCACGTTCGTCGCCGAGCTGGTCGAGTTCTTCAAGCAGTACCACGCACGCACCTACGGCTGGGACGGTGCTCCGATCCACGATGCCGTCGCGCTGGCGCACGCCTTTCGGCCGGGAATCGTCACGACGGAGCGAATGAACGTGGAGATCGAGGTCGAGTCGGAGCTGACGCGCGGCCGGACGGTCGCCGATCGCTGGCACCGCACCGACAGGCCGGCGAACGCCCACGTCGGCGTCGAGATCGATGCGGATGCCTTCTTCGAGCTCCTGCTGGAGCGGGTCGCGACGCTCGGATGAGCCGCCTCCCGCCTGGCACGCACTACGTCGCCGTGGCGGCGGTCGGAGCGCTGGCGCTCGGCGTCGGGGCGGTGGCCACGATCGACGGCAACCTCTGGGGGATCCCGCTCGCCCTCGGCGGCGCGGTCCTGCTCTACTGGTCGGTCAAGGTGACGAGGAAGGTCTAGCCCGGGGCGCGTCGAACGCGCCCTGCATGGCAGCCAGGAAGAAGAAGCGGCCGCTGCGGCCGCGCACGCCCTCGCGCGTGAAGAAGCGGACGACGCGGAAGAAGCGTGCCCGTGCCGCGCACGAGCATCCAGAGCTGATCGGCCTCGGCCTCGCCGCGGCTGGTCTCTTCCTCTCGTCGCTGCTCTACCTGGGCTGGGAAGGGGGCGTCGCCGGCGAGAAGATCGAGGGTTGGCTGGGCGACCTGATCGGGTCGGCCGCGTATGTCGCGCCGCTCGCGCTCGTCGTCGTCGGCGGGCTGATGCTCTTCCGCAGCGCACTCCTCGAGGTGAAGCCGTTCCGCACCGGCCTCGCCTTGACGGTCGTCGGGCTGCTGGTCACGCTCGGCAGCGAACACGGCGGCGCCGTCGGGAACGTCCTCGGCGGCGGGATCTCGAAGCTGCTCGGCGGCACAGGTTCCGCTCTCCTCGGCCTGACCTTGCTGCTCGCCGGAGGCCTGATGCTCTCGGGCGCGTCGTACGGCGCCCTGCTCCGTCGCTCGCACCACGCCGTCCGGCGCGCGGTCGCCCGGCCGGAGAAAGTGTCTGATGGACACAAAGTCGCCTCGCCGCCGCCCGCGCTCGCCCACCACGAGCCGCCGATCGACGTCGTCCACGACTATCCCGATGTCGTCTCGGAGGGGCTCTCCGAGCCGCCGCCGCTGCTGACCCAGCCGGACGACGCAGACCGAGGAGCAGGCAGCGCTCTTCGACGTCCCGCGCGCGGAGGGGGACTACGTGCTGCCGGACCGCGGGGTCCTGAAGGTTTCGCCGGCCGCCGCGGCGAGCTCGAAGGGCGCCGACCAGCGCACCGCCGAGACGCTCGTGACCGCGCTCGCGCATTTCGGCGTCGAGGCGACGATCGTCGGCCAGATCGCCGGCCCGCGCGTCACCCGCTACGAGCTTCAGCTCGCTCCCGGGACGAAGGTGTCGAAGGTCGCCGCGCTGAAGGACGACCTCTCCTACGCGCTCGCGACCACGGAGATCCGGATCCTGGCGCCGATCCCCGGCAAGCAGGCAGTCGGCGTCGAGGTGCCGAACCTGGCGCCGAAGATCGTCACACTCGGCGACATCTACGACGACCTGCCCGCGAGCGCGAGCCCGCTCGCGGTCTGGCTCGGCAAGGACATCTCCGGCAACGCCGTCTGGGCCGACCTGGCGCGGATGCCGCACATTCTGATCGCGGGCACGACCGGCTCCGGCAAGTCCGGCTGCATCAACACGCTCCTGACCTCGATCCTGCTCCGCTCGACCCCGGACGACGTGCGGATGATCCTGATCGACCCGAAGCGGATCGAGCTCAACTACTACGAGTCGATCCCGCACCTGCTGACACCGGTCGTCTCGAGTCCGAAGGAGGCGAGCGCCGTCCTCGCCAATGTCGTCGCCGAGATGGAGCGACGCTACGAGCGCCTCTCGATCGTCCGCGCCCGCAACCTGCCGGAGGCGAACCGGGCCTTCAAGGCGCGCGGGGAGGACCCGCTCCCGTACCTCCTCGTCGTGATCGACGAGCTCGCCGACCTGATGATGATCAGCCCGCAGGCGGTCGAGGACGCGATCATCCGGCTGGCGCAGAAGTCCCGCGCCGTCGGAATCCACCTCGTGCTCGCGACCCAGCGCCCCTCGGTGGACGTCATCACCGGGATGATCAAGGCGAACGTGCCGAGCCGGATCGCCTTTGCGGTCTCGAGCCAGACCGACTCGCGCGTGATCCTCGACGGTGCCGGCGCCGAGAGCCTGCTCGGTCAGGGCGACATGCTCTTCAAGCCACTCGGGACGAGCAGGCTGCAACGCGTCCAGGGCGCGTACGTGAGCGAGGAGGAAGTGAGCCTCGTCGTCGAGCAGTGCCGCCACCAGCGCGAGCAGGATCTCGACGAGACGCTGCTGGTCGTCCCCGAGGGAGCTATCGACGACGCCGACGACCACGACGGCGAGTTCGACCCGGACGAGGATCCGCTGCTCGACAAGGCGATCGAGATCGTCGTCCAGACGCAGACGGCTTCCGTCAGCCTGCTCCAGCGGCGGCTCCGCGTCGGCTACACGAGGGCGGGCCGGCTGATCGACATGCTCGAGCGGCGCGGGATCATCTCGGGCTACGAGGGCTCGAAGCCGAGACGGGTACTCGTCGACGAGGCCGAGCTCGAGCGCTTCGTCACGACCGCGCCCTAGAACAAGTAAAGACTTTCATTTTCGACCCAACTTAGGGTGTAATCAGGCGTCCAAGTCTTCCGGTGGATGCGTCTTCTAAGGAGGGTAAGTGAAAGCACGTACGTTCATGCCGCTCGTGGCGGCGGCGCTGATCGCGGTCCTGGTACTGGCGCTCGGCGCCGGCACAGGCGCCGCGAAGTCGGACGTCCAGGCGGCGCCGGCAAAGTTCAGGGTCACGCTCGTGACCGACATCGGCGGTCTCGACGACCGCTCGTTCAACTTCCTGGCGAACAAGGGTCTCCAGCTCGCGAAGAAGAACTTCAATGTCGACGGATCGGTGTTCATCTCGAAGTCCGATCGTGACTACATCCCGAACCTGACCCGCGCTGCGCGGAACGGGAGCGGGCTCGTGATCGGCGTCGGCTTCCTGATGGCCGACTCGGTCGCACAGGTCGCGAAGCGCTTCCCGAAGACGAAGTTCGCGATCGTCGACAACTCGGGCGTCGCGGCCGAGCTCAAGGGCAAGCCGACCAACGTCCGCGGTCTGCTCTTCAAGGAGCAGGAGGCCGGCTACCTGGTCGGGTTCCTGGCCGCGAAGCAGGTCGTCGCGAAGCCGTTCGAGGGCCAGACGAAGCTCGGTGCCGTCGGCGGCCTCAAGATCCCGCCGGTCGACCGCTTCATCGCGGGCTACTACGCGGGCGCGAAGCGGGCCAGCGCGAAGGTGACGGTGACGCACTCCTACTCGCAGGACTTCGTCGACCAGGCGAAGTGCAAGGAGCAGGCGCTGAACATGATCGCCAACGGCGCCGGCGCCGTCTTCCAGGTCGCAGGCCAGTGCGGTCTCGGCGTCCTCTCGGCAGCGAAGGAGCGCGGTGTCTTCGGCATCGGCGTCGACGCCGACCAGGGCTACCTCGGGGCGCACGTGATGACGAGCGCCACGAAGAAGGTCGACGTCGCGGTCTACAAGACGATCGAGGCGGCCAAGGCGGCCGGTGCGAAGTTCAAGACCAACACCAGCGCGATCTTCACGGTCGCGAACGGCGGCGTCGGGTACGGGAAGATCTCGTCCCGCGTCTCGCCGGCGCTGAGGCAGCAGGTCGAGGCCGTCCGCAAGCTGCTTGCGGCGGGCAAGATCAAGGGCATCCCGCAGGCTCCGCCCCCAACGACGGGCTAAGCAACGCGGTTCTACGGAAGGGGCGGGGTTTCGATCCCGCCCCTTCCGGTACTACTACGGCCATGAGGCTCGCGCGCCTGCTCGTGCTGCTCGTGTCGCCCTGCTCGCGCTCGCCGGTTGCGGGAGCGACGAGGACGAGGCCGGCGGCGACACGACCGCCCCGGAGACGACCGCCGCAACGACGGGTGGAACGGCCGGCGAGGGGCTGAAGATCGGTCTCGTCACCGACATCGGCGGCCTCGACGACCGTTCCTTCAACTTCCTTGCCAACAAGGGCCTCGCGCGCGCGAAGGCCGAGCTCGGTGTCGAGGGACGCGTGGTGATCTCGGAGGCGGAGGCGGATTACGTCCCCAACCTGACCACGCTCGCGAGGCAGGACTACGACCTCGTGATCGCGGTCGGCTTCCTGATGGCAAGCGCCCTCGAGGAGGTATCCGCCCGCTACCGGGACGTCAACTTCGCGATCATCGACTACTCCCAGTCCGAGCTGAAGTCGAAGCCGAAGAACGTCCGCGGGCTGCTGTTCAAGGAGCAGGAGGCGGGGTATCTCGTCGGCTACCTGGCCGGGCTGATCGCGGAGGCCGAAGCGGGGGCGAAACAGGTGATCGGCTCCGTCGGCGGGCTCAAGATCCCGCCCGTCGACCGCTACATCGCCGGCTACCAGGCGGGCGCGGAGGCGGCGAACCCCGGGATCACGACCCTGAACGCGTACTCGCAGGACTTCGTCGACCAGGCCAAGTGCAAGGAGCTTGCGCTCGACCAGATCTCGCGCGGCGCGCACGTCATCTTCCAGGTAGCCGGCCAGTGCGGCCTCGGCGCCCTCTCGGCTGCGGCGGAGAAGAACATGCGCGGCATCGGCGTCGACGCCGACCAGGCCTACCTCGGCGAGCATGTCGCGACGAGCGCGCTGAAGAAGGTCGACGAAGCCGTCTTCCAGACGGTGCAGGAGGTCGCGGATGGAGCTTTCAACGGCGGCGAGGACACGATCTTCGACGTCGCCTCCGGCGCGGTCGGGATCGGCGAGATCTCGCCGACCGTCCCCCGGGACGCCGTCGCCGAGGTCAAGCGCGTCCAGGACGAGATCGCGGATGGCACGATCACGGACATCCCCGAGACCGTCCCGGGCGGGTAGACCCTAGGGGCAGCCGCCCCGGAACAGTAGGATCGCCGCGGATGGACGAGCGGCCTGTTCTCGAGCTCCGCGGGATCACGAAGCGGTTCCCCGGCATCGTCGCGAACGACAGCGTCGATTTCGACCTGCGCAAAGGCGAGGTGCATGCGCTCCTGGGCGAGAACGGCGCTGGCAAAGTCGACGCTGATGAACGTCCTCTACGGCCTCTACCGCCCCGACGAGGGCGAGATCCTGATCAACGGCAAGGCGGCCGAGCTCGGCTCTCCGAAGGCCTCGATCGAGAACGGCGTCGGGATGGTGCACCAGCACTTCATGCTGATCCCGGTGATGACGGTCGCCGAGAACATCGTCCTCGCGACTGAGCCCGTCCACAACGGCGTCCTGCTCGACTACAACGCCGCCGAGAAGCGCGTGCGCGAGATCTCGACGCGCTTCGGGCTCGCCGTCGACCCGCGCGCGCTGGTCCAGGACATCACCGTCGGCCAGCAGCAGCGCGTCGAGATCCTGAAGGCGCTCTACCGCGGCGCCGATATCCTCGTCCTGGACGAGCCGACCGCCGTGCTGACGCCGCAGGAGGCGCAGGAGCTCTTCACGATCGTCCGTGGCCTCACAGCGCAGGGCAAGTCGATCATCTTCATCAGCCACAAGCTGAACGAGGTGTCCGACATTGCCGACCGGGTGACAGTGCTGCGCCGTGGCAAGAAGATCGAGACGCTGCCCGCCGCCGGCGCGACCGAGCAGCAGCTGGCACGGCTGATGGTCGGCCGCGAAGTGCTGCTACGTGTCGAGAAGTCCTCGGGCACCCCCGGCGAGCCGCTGCTCCAGGTCGAGGGCCTCACGGTGGTCGACGATCGCGGGATCACGAAGGTGAACGACGTCTCCTTCGATGTGCGCGGCGGCGAGATCGTCGGCATCGCCGGCGTCGACGGCAACGGCCAGACGGAGTTGATCGATGCGATCGCCGGCTTGCGCAAGCTCGCGGCCGGCCGGATCCAGGTCGGCGACGAGGACGTCACCGGCGAGGGCTGCAAGGACTGCCTCGACGCGGGGCTCGGGCACATCCCGGAGGACCGGCAGCGCCGGGGGCTCGTGCTCGACTTCTCGCTCGCCGAGAACCTCGCCCTGCACGACTACGACCACCCGCCGGCGTCCCGCTTCGGCTGGCTCTACCCGAAGAAGCTGACCGAGAGAGCGGCGACCCTGATCAAGGAGTTCGACGTGCGCGGCGGCGGCCCGCAGACCACGGCGGCCGGGCTCTCCGGCGGCAATCAGCAGAAGGTGATCCTCGCCCGCGAGATCGACCGCAACCCGAAGGTGCTGATCGCGGCGCAGCCGACCCGCGGGCTCGACGTCGGCGCGATCGAGTTCGTCCACCGCCGCCTCGTCGAGGAGCGGGACGAGGGCAGGGCGATCCTGCTCATCTCGCTCGAACTGGAGGAGATCGTCTCGCTCTCCGACCGGATCCTCGTCATGTTCGAGGGCGAGATCGTCGGCGAGTTCCCGCCGAGCGTCACCGAGGAGGAGCTCGGCGTGGCGATGACCGGCGGCGGCCGGAAGGCAGCAGCTTGAGCGAGCTCCCTCCGGAGGGCTCGGGCAAGGTTGAGAACCCGCGCGAGGGCGGCGACTACGCTCCGAGCGTCGCCGCACGCTACGCGCTGGCGCAGAAAGCCGGCGGCATCATCGTCCCGCTGCTGACGGTCGTCCTCGCCTTCCTGATCGGCGGCGTCGTCGTCCTCGCGACCACCGGCAGCAACCCGATCGAAACGTACAAGGCGATCTTCGAGGGCGCCGGGTTGAACTGGTTCATCGAGGTCGGTTCGTACGAGCTGCGGATCCCCTTCACAGACGCGCACATCTGGTTCCCCTGGAACGTCGACGACATCGAGTCGACGGCGGCGTTCAACCTGCAGCAGACGCTGATCAACTTCGTCCCGCTCGTGCTGACCGGGCTTGCGGTCGGCTTTGCGTTCCGCTGCGGCATGTTCAACATCGGCGGCCAGGGCCAGTACCTCGGCGGCGCGATCATGGCTGTCTGGATCGGCTCGGAACTGCCCGGCCTCCCCGGCTTCGTGCACATCCTCTTCGCGGTGATCGGGGGCGCCCTCGCCGGCGCCGTTTGGGCCGGGATCGCCGGGTTCCTGAAGGCGACGGTCGGGGCGCATGAGGTGATCTCGACGATCATGCTCAACTGGATCGCGATCTGGATCGGCGTCTTCCTTTTCGGGCTCGGCGGCCCGCTCCAGAACGACACGCAGCCGTTCGTGCCGGTCTCGAACGACATCCACGAGGGGGCGAAGCTGCCGATCTTCTGGGGCGACCCGTTCCTGCAGGCGCTCCACGTCGGCTTCTTCGTCGCGCTCGCGGCGCTCGTCGTCTACTGGATCACGCTCAACCGGACGACGCTCGGCTACGAGGTGCGGGCGGTCGGCTACAACCCGGAGGCGGCCCGCTACGGCGGCATCTCGGTTGCGCGCAACTACTTCCTCGCGATGGCGATCTCGGGCATGTTCGCCGGTCTCGCGGGCGCGATCGACACGGTCGGCTGGGCGTACCGGATCAACACGAACGACGTCATGATCTCGTCGCAGATCGCATTCGTCGGGATCGCGGTCGCGTTGCTCGGGCGCAACAAGGCGGTCGGGATCGGCCTGGCGGCGATGCTGTTCGCGTCGCTTGTGACCGGAACCTCGACCCGCAACCTCGATCCCGAGATCTTCAGGCCCGAGCTGGCGTCGAACCTGACCGTGATGATCCAGGGGCTCGTCGTCCTCTTCGTCGGCGCCGACGTGCTGATCCTCTCGGTGCTCGGCCTGCGCAGGCGGCGGCGGCGGCAGACGGAGGCGGCGACGGAATGATCGACCGCCTGCTTTCCTGGCGCCCGAGCGGGACGCCCACGCTCGCCTGGCTCGGGATCCTCGTCGGCCTGCTCGCCTTCTGGGTTGCGCTGCCGCCGCTGAAGGTGCGGGAGCCGGTCGTCCCGGTCCTGATCGGCCTCTTCGCCATTGCGCTCGGGATCTCCGCGCTCTCCCGCGGCGGCGCGCGCCGGCTCGGCTGGGGGGCCGTCGTGATCGGCGTGCTCGGGATCGGCCTCGGCTACCTGGCCACGCGCTCGAGCGTGGGCCATCTCGATCAGGTCGTCGTCTGGTCGGCGCTGACCGCTGCGATGCTCCGCTACGCGACCCCGCTCGCCTTCGCTGCGATGGGCGGCATCTTCTCCGAGCGCAGCGGCGTCGTGAACATCGGCCTCGAAGGGATGATGCTCTCCGGCGCCTTCTTCGGGATTCTCGGCGCCGACAAGTTCAACTCCTGGCCGCTCGGGCTCCTGTGCGCCGCGGTCTCGGGCGGTGCGTTCGCGCTCGTGCACGCCTACTTCGCGATCCATCTGCGCGCCGACCAGATCGTCGGCGGCACCGCGATCAACTTCCTCGCGCTCGGCATCACCGGCTACCTCTTCATCGACATCTACGGTGGCGAGGGGACGCCGCCGGACATCCCGGGCATCCCGAACGTGCACCTCGCCTTCCTCGAGGACTGGTACTTCATCGGGCCGGTGCTCGGCCAGTTGAACCTGATGATCTGGCTGGCGTTCCTGACGATCGTCGCCACCTGGGTCGTGCTCTTCAAGACGCCGGTCGGCCTCCGCATCCGCGCCGTCGGCGAGCACCCCCGCGCGGCCGACACGGTCGGGATCTCGGTCTACAAGACGCGCTACGCCGCGGTCGTCCTCTCCGGGATCCTCGCGGCTCTCGGCGGGGCATACCTCTCGATCGGGTTCGTCAACTCCTTCAACCAGAACATGACGGTGGGGAAGGGCTTCATCGCCCTCGCCGCCGTCATCTTCGGCAACTGGCGGCCCTGGGGCGCGGCGGCGGCGGCGCTCCTGTTCGGCTTCTCGAGCGCGCTCGCGCAACGGCTGCCCGCGTACTCCGAGTCGGCCGCCGTGCTCTTCCAGGCCTTGCCGTACGTCTTGACGCTGATCGCGGTCGCCGGCGTGATCGGCCGCTCGATCCCGCCTGCGGCCGTCGGCCGTCCCTACCAGAAACAGTAGGAGCTCCTTGCCGAGCGAAGCCTCATGCCGTCGTGACGCGCTGTGCGCGCACGCTGCGTCGTCCTCGTCGCCCGAATGGCGCTGCGATCCGGGACTCCCTGCGTCCTCGCATCGCACGCCCCAGCGCGCCACGCCGGCGAAGCATCGTCGGCCATGAGCTCGAGCTCCAACGGCGGGCCGCCGCGCCCCGGCAGTGCGCGTGCATCCGTGTTCGTCGGCGTGCTCTCGGTCGCGACGATGCCGGCGGCGATCCTCGTCACCCGTTGGTCGGAGGAGTACGAGCTGCTCCAAGCCGGCTTCGCGATCCCGCTCGGGGCCGCGCTCGGGCTGCTCGCCGTCGCGCTCGCGCGCCGGGCGCGCTCACGTCTCGCACCGACGCTCGGGCACCCGAAAGGAACGAGGACGGCCCGGCTCGGACGCCTGCTCGGCCTGCTCGGCTTCCTGCTCGCGCTGACCGCTGCCGGCTCGCTCGCCGTCTACTGGCTGCTCTCGGTCGTCGAGGCCTGATTAGGCACGAGCGGGCGGGGCGGCTACCATGCCGACGTGTTCGAGATCGGCAACTCACTGCGCGAGGCGCGCCTCCGCCGCCACATCGAGTTCGCCGACGCCGAGCACGGCACCAAGATCAGGGGCAAGTACCTGCGTGCGCTCGAGGACGAGCGCTTCGAGCTGCTGCCTTCGCACACCTACGTCAAGGGCTTCCTGCGCTCGTACGCCGACTATCTCGGACTCGACGGGCAGCTCTACGTCGACGAGTACAACTCGCGCTTCGTGGTCGGGGAGGAGGATGTGCCCGTCCGCGCGCGGCGCGTCCCGGCCGCCAAGGCGAGGCGCTCCGACCGCCGCGAGTCGCGGATCGTCGTGCTCGCACTCGCCGCGATCACGCTCGTGACGGCGCTCGTGATCGTCGCGTGGCGCTTCGGCAGCCCCGAGGACGAGCCGGTGCACGGGCTGACCACGTCGCAGGAGCAGCGGTCGGCCGCGACGCCGCCGCCCGTGGCAGCGGGGAAGGCTCGGCTCGAGCTCCGGGCGACGCGCGGCGACTCCTACCTGCTCGTGCGGAAGGGGAGCGTGCTCGGCGAACTGGCGTACGAGGGGACGCTCGAGCGCGGGCAGAAGAAGTTCTTCGACGGCCAGGTGCTCTGGATTCGGCTCGAGTCGCCCCAGAACGTGCTCGTGCGCCGCAACGGCAACCGCGTCCGCCTGCCGGCCGCCGTCAAGGCGCAGGGCGTCTTCGTGACGGCGAAGAAGATCTTCGCGGCCGACGCGGCTTGACCGCCGCCAACGGCGCGAGACCCCGTGCCGTCGTCGTCGTCACGGGCAGCGAGCTCGTGCGCGGCGAGCGCACCGACCTGAACGGCCCCTTCCTCGCGCGCGCGCTGCTCGCACTCGGGATCGAGCCGACGCGGATCCACGTCGTCGGGGACGATCCGGCCGAGCTCGAGGCGGCGGTCGCAGAGGCGGTCGCCACGGCAGACATCGTCGCGACGTCGGGCGGGCTCGGCCCGACCCACGACGACCGCACCGTCGCAACCGTGGCCAAGGTCGCCGGGCTCGGCCTCACCGTCGACGCGGAGCTGGAAGCCCAGATCGAGGCCGTGTCTCGACTGGTCGCGGAACGGATGAAGCGGCCGTACGCGGACTTCTCCGACGGCGTCACGAAGCAGGCGAGAGTGCCCGTACCCTCGACGATCCTCGGCCTGGCCGGCACGGCGCCGGGGCTCGTCGTCGAGGCGGGCGGGACGCCGGTGATCATCCTGCCCGGCCCGCCGCCGGAGCTGCAGCGGCTCTGGCCGCGGGCGCTCGAGACCGAGGAGGTCCGCCGCGTGCTCGACCGCGGCACGCCGCCGCTCCGCCGCACCCTCCGCTTCTTCGGACCGGGCGAGTCGCAGGTCGCCCAGGCCTTCCAGGAGGCCGGCGGCGACGGTGACGGGCTCGAGGTGACGATCTGCGCGCGCAGCTTCGAGATCCACGTCGACCTCGTTGCGGAGCCGAGCGCCGAACCCCGGCTGCTCGAGCTCGAGGACGAGCTCTCGGAGCGTCTCGGCCGCTACCTCTTCTCGGCCGACGGGCGCGGGGTCGAGGAGATCGTCCTCGACCGCTGCCGCGACCGCGCCTGGTCGCTCGCGACGGCGGAGTCGTGCACGGGCGGGCTCGTCGCTGCGGGGCTGACGGCGATTCCGGGCTCGACAGACGTCGTCACCGGCGGGATCGTCGCCTACGCCAACGAGGTCAAGATCGCCGAGTTGGACGTGCCGGCCGAGTTGATCGAGCGGCATGGCGCCGTCTCGGCCGAGGTCGCCGAGGCGATGGCGCGCGGGGCGCGGGCTCGCCTCGGCGTCGACGTCGCCGTCTCCGTCACGGGCGTCGCCGGCCCCGGCGGCGGCACGGAGGAGAAGCCGGTCGGGCTCGTCTACTTCCACGCCGAGACGCCCGAGGGGAGCAAAGGCGGCTTCTTCAGCTTCCCCGGCGATCGCGACTCGATCCGCCGGCGTTCGGTCGTCGCGTCGCTCCACCTGCTGCGGCGTCTGTTGGAACAGGACGTGACCGCCTCCTAGGCCTGCACCGACTGGCAGTCGCGCTCGACGTGCGGCGGATCCGGAGGGCCGCGACCCCTCGGCCCTCCGGTTCACCGACGCTCGATCAGAGGACGATGCGGATCGACCTCGCGGCCTCCTCGCACGTGAAGGCGCACACGCTGATGCTGGCGAGCGCGTCGCCGAGCTGCCAGCCCGGGAACGAGAACGCGTAGACCGACAACGCCACCTTCTGGTGCCGGCCCGTGCACGGACCGCTGGTGCCGCCGTCTCCGAAGACCTGCGTGACGTTGCCCTGCTGCTGCAGGACGCGGCCGTACAGGCTGTAGAACAGGCCCTCTTCACACACCAGTGCCACCTCGAGGTTGACCTGCTGGGGCGAAACGTAGTTCGCCGTGGACGAGATCGAGGCTCGCGTCGGATTGGACGCGGCGCTCGCCGCCGCCGGAGCAGCCAAGACCGCTGCAACGGCGAGGACGACGATCAACCGGATATGCCTCATGATTCACCCCCTTTCGACATCCGTATGTTCGGAGCGTCCCAGCGGTGGCTCACCCGTCACTCACGCCGTGCTCATCCGCGCCGCCTCCGCCCAGCTGCTGCAGAATCGGTTCGTGATTTGGAACAGAATCGAGACGAAGCCGTAGAGAGATGCGGGGTAGCGTGGGCGGCGATGAACGAGTGCGACTCTTTCTCGCGTTCCGGATCCCCGCCGAGGCCGTCGAGGCACTTGCCGGCTGGCAGTCCCGCGAGTTCGGAGGCGTCGGTCGGGCGGCCCGCATCGTCCCCGGTGAGAACCTGCACGTCACGCTCGCGTTCCTCGGCTCGCGGCCCGTGCGCGACCTGCCGGCGATCCGCGACGTGCTCGGGCGCGCGGCTGGCGCCTCGAAGCCGACCCGTTTCGAGGTCACCGGCTACCGCGAGACACGCGCGGTCGGGATGCTCACGCTCGCCGACGAGTCCGGCGCCGCGGCGGCGCTTTCGGGGCGGCTGCACGACGACCTGGAGGAGCTCGGCGTCTACCGGCGTGAAGCGCGGCCTTGGCTGCCGCACCTCACGGTTCTGCGCTTCCGCGAGCGGCCGCTGCTGCGACCCGAGGCGCCTTCGCTGCGCTGGGTGTCGTCCGACGCGGCTGCTTTCCTTTCACGTCTGCACCCGTCCGGGGCGCGGTACGAGGTGCACGACTCATTCCGGCTAGGAGGCTGATCAGATGAACCGCGAGGAAGCTCTCGACGTCGCCCTCGGGCAGATCGAGCGTCAGTTCGGAAAGGGCTCGGTCATGAAGATGAGCGACCAGGCCCAGGTGCAGATCGGCGCGATCTCGACGGGGTCGCTCGTGCTCGACGTCGCTCTCGGCATCGGCGGGCTCCCGCGTGGCCGCGTCGTCGAGCTGTACGGGCCGGAGAGCTCGGGGAAGACGACGCTCGTCTACCACGTGATCGCCGAGGCCCAGCGCCGCGGCGGCATCTGCGCCTTCATCGACGCCGAGCACGCGATGGACCCGCAGTACGCACGCAAGATCGGCGTCAACGTCGACGACCTCCTCGTCTCGCAGCCCGACACCGGCGAGCAGGCGCTCGAGATCACCGAGCTGCTCGTGCGCTCGGGTGCGCTCGACGTCGTCGCGGTCGACTCGGTCGCGGCCCTGACGCCGAAGGCCGAGATCGAGGGCGAGATGGGCGACAGCCACGTCGGTCTGCAGGCCCGGCTGATGAGCCAGGCGCTGCGCAAGCTCGCCGGCACGCTCAACCGCACCGACACGATCTGCCTCTTCACGAACCAGCTGCGCGAGAAGATCGGCGTCATGTTCGGCAGCCCCGAGACGACGCCGGGCGGCAGGGCGCTCAAGTTCTACTCCTCGGTCCGCCTCGACATCCGCCGGATCGAGACGCTGAAGGACGGGGCGGAGGCCTACGGCAACCGCGTCCGCGTCAAGGTGGTCAAGAACAAGGTCGCGCCGCCGTTCAAGCAGGCCGAGTTCGACATCATCTACGGCTCCGGCATCTCCTGGGAGAGCACGGTGCTCGACGTGGGCATCGAGCGGAAGATCGTCGCGAAGTCTGGCTCGTACTTCAGCTTCGGCGACGAGCGGCTCGGCCAGGGCCGCCAGAACGCGGCCTCGTTCCTGAAGGAGCATCCGGACGTCGTCCAGCAGATCCTGCAGCAGATCCAGCTGCAGGCGGGGCCCGAGCAGGCGATCTCGGCGCGGCTGCTGCCGACCGTCGCAGGCGCGGAGGAGGCCACTCCGGTCGTCGACGAGGTCGAGGAGCAGGAGGAAGCCGCCTCGGCGGCATGACAGCGAACGACGAGGCCGTCGAGCACGCGCTCCGGGCGCTGCGCCATCGCGACCGCTCGGCCGCCGAGCTCGAGCTGAGCCTCGAGCGGCGCGGCGTGGGGCAGGCCGAGCGCAAACAGGCGCTCGCGACGCTCGAGCGAGTCGGTTACGTGGACGATCAGCGCTTCGCCCGCACCCGGGCAGAGCAGCTGGCCGCCCGCGGCTCCGGCAATGCGCTGATCCGCCACGACCTCGAGGGACGCGGGCTCGCGGCGGAGCGCGTCGAGGAGGCGCTCGCCACGCTCGAGCCGGAACGGGTGCGAGCAAACCGGATCGCGGCCCAGCGCGGCCGTAGCGTCAAGACCGCCCGCTACCTGGCCTCGCGCGGGTTCGACGCCGACGCGCTGGAGGCGATCGTTGCGCCGGAGGACTGAGAAGAGATAGGATCCCAGGTGCTTTCATTCGATGTTTCTCCTGCACACGCGCGTTTTTCCGAAGCTTCTGAAACTTGGCTCTCCTGACCACCTCAAACCTCATGCCAGCGGACGCCCGGGAGGAATCTCCGGCTCGACCGTGATCTGACGCGCCAAGACCGGAGCGTGGCCGTGCAGGCCGGCGCCGGATGTGAGCACCCGTGACGCCTCGTCGCGGAATCCACCTTCTCCCTCTGGAGGCAGGACGGCATGCTCACTGCGGTTATGACGCTGGTTGGACTCTCGATCGGCGCAGCCGTGGCGACCGGCCTCTTGATGCTGCGCAGCGGCTCGCGGGTGCACGTGGCCGAGCGAGAGGCGGAGACGATCCGGCGGGAGGCGCAGATCGAGGCGCGCGAGCTGGCGGTGAAGCTGCGGGCGGAGGTCGAGGCCGAAGTCCAGGACCGCCGCGCCGAGGTCGCACGGGTCGAGGAGCAGATCACCGCGGCCGAGCACGAGCTCCAGCGCCAGCAGACGGAAGTCGAGCGCCGTGAGCAGGGGCTCTCGGACCGCGAGGTGCACATCAAGCAGCTCCAGGAGGAGCTGAAGGCGGCGAAGGATCAGGCGCTCGGCGAGCTCGAACGGGTCGGCGGGCTGACCGTGGCCGAGGCGAAGAACCATCTGCTGGAGCGTTCCCAGGACCTGATCCGGCACGAGCTCGCGAAGAGCGTCCGCCAGCAGGAGGAGGAAGCGCGGACCGAGTCACGCCGCCGGGCGCGCGCGCTGATCGCCGACGCGCTGCAACGGGTCGCGGCCAGTCACACAGCCGAGACGACCGTGACCGTCGTGGAGCTTCCCTCCGACGACATGAAGGGCCGCATCATCGGCCGTGAGGGGCGCAACATCCGCGCCCTCGAGCATCTCACCGGCGTCGACTTCATCATCGACGACACGCCGCAGGCGGTCGTCCTCTCCTCGTTCGACGGCCTGCGCCGCGAGGTCGCGCGGACGACGCTCGAGAAGCTGATCGAAGACGGCCGCATCCACCCGGCCCGGATCGAGGAGATGTACTACCTCTCCAAGGCCGAGCTCGAGGATCACGTCCGCCAGGCCGGCGAACAGGCGGTCTTCGAGGCGAAGTGCGGCGAGTTCCACGAGGAGCTGGTGAAGGTCCTCGGCAGGCTTCGCTATCGGACGAGCTATGGGCAGCACGTGCTCAAGCACACGCTCGAGGTGGTGCACCTGACCGGGATCATGGCGAGCGAGCTCGGCGCGAGCGTCAAGACGGCGAAGCGTGCCGCGCTGCTCCACGACATCGGCAAGGCCATGACGCACGAGGTCGAGGGCTCGCACGCGCTCATCTCTGCGCAGCTGGCCAAGCGCTACGGCGAGAGCCAGGGCGTCGTGCACGCGATCGAGGCGCACCACTACGAGGTGCAGCCGCAGACGGTCGAGGCGGTGCTGCTGATCGCAGCGGACGCGATCTCAGCCTCCCGGCCGGGTGCCCGCGGCGAGAGCCTCGAGCACTACATCAAGCGGCTCGGCGCACTCGAGGAGATCGCGACCGGCAAACCGGGCGTCGCCAAGGCCTACGCCCTCCAGGCCGGTCGCGAGATCCGGGTCATGGTCGAGCCCACCGAGGTGGACGACGACGGCGCCGTTCTCCTCTCGCACGAGATCGCACGCGAGATCGAGGATCAGCTCGAGTACCCGGGCCAGGTGAAGGTGATCGTGATCCGCGAGTCGCGCGCGACCGAGATCGCGAAGTA
>CAWATM010000016.1:0-275702 GCA_963784895.1 uncultured Gaiellaceae bacterium
CGGGGCGGCGAGGCTGGGATTCACAGCTGATGAGATTGAGCAAGCGGCTGGTGCGCGTGGGGCGACGCCGCGGCTCGAACGGCTCACGGCAGGCCCGTCGGGCGCGTGCCGCAGACGCGGAGGAGATCGAACGCGCTCCTCCGGGCTCGCTACGCTCGCCGCATGAAGCAGCTGCGCGTCTGGAATGCAGCGCTCGCGCTCGCGCACGCGCTCCAGGGCATCGCGATCCTCGCGCTCGCGAACGACACGACGATCCCGATCACGTGGAGCTTCATCGACGGGCCGCCGGCGACCGGCGACGTGAGCACCGACACGCTCTACGACCTTCCATTCGGCCCGGCGGTGGCCGCGTTCCTCTTCCTCGCTGCGGTCGACCACGGACTGATGTCAGCGCCGCGCATGCACCGCTGGTACGAGCGCAACCTCGAAGCAGAGATGAATCCCGCCCGGTGGTGGGAATACTCGCTCAGCGCCTCACTGATGGTCGTGCTGATCGCGATGCTGACGGGCATCCGCGACGTGACGGCCCTGATCGCGCTTTTCGGCGTCAACGCGGCGATGATCCTGTTCGGGCTGGTGATGGAGCGCGTCAACCGTCCCGGCCAGCCGGTCGACTGGCGGCCGTTCGTCTACGGCTCGATCGTCGGTGCGGCCCCCTGGCTCGCGATCGCCGTCCAGCTCGGGCACGCCGAGTCGGAGGCGGACGTCCCGGGCTTCGTGATCGCCATCTTCGTCACGCTCTTCATCCTCTTCTTCAGCTTTGCCGTCAACATGGCGCTGCAGTATCTGCGGGTCGGGCCGTGGCGCAGGTATCTCTTCGGAGAGCGCGTGTATCTCGTGCTCAGCCTGGTCGCGAAGAGCGCCCTCGCCTGGCAGGTGTTCGCCGGCGCCCTTGCGGGCTAGCTGTGCGATCCAGGGACCAGTGAGACGCGGCTGCTCGGCTGCCCGCCGCCGAGCGAAGCTGTGCGGTCGGAGTTGGTTGGATCAGCGCACGGAGCGAAGCCCGGCCGAATTACCGGGCTTCGCTGTCTCCGCACTCTTCTACGGCGAGTGCACGACTGGAGCGTGCTGAATCTCGGTCGCGTGCTGAGGTTGGGCCGGCAGGTGATCCGGCGCATTCGGGACGCCGGGAAACAGCTCGTCGCCGATCGTCGGGATGAACGTGGGCGGCAGACGAACCTGCGTCGCCTGCTCGTAGTCGTAGGCGAGGCCGAGCAGCGTCGGTTCCGCCCAGCGGCCGGCGATGAAGGTGATCCCGATCGGCAGTCCGTGGATGTAGCCGGTCGGCACCGTGATGTCGGCGTAGCCCGACACCGCAGCCGCGCTTGACGAGCCCACGAAGAACTCGCCGAAGCGGCCGTCGAGGTCGCCCTCGTTCGGGTCGTCGTTCGTCGGCCAGGCCGGGCCGTTGGTGAGCGCGATGATCGCGTCGAGGTGGTTCTCGGCCATGAGCTCGTCGATCGCGTCCTGCACCGGCGGCGTCACGCCGGCACGGATGTGGGCGCACTCGTCGTCACGCCCGTTGGTGGCCTCGGCGAGCTCGAAGATCGCATCGTTCCACGGTCCCTCGAGGGCCGGATTGGCCGCGTCGAAGGCGATCAGGTCTGCGAGCGTTTGCGGGTACGGCTGACCCGTCACCGGGTTCGTACCGCGAACGTAGGTCTGGAGGTACGTCGCGATGTCGGTCTTGAACTCGCAGAGCAGCGCTGGGAACTCATTGGCGGTGGCCGACAGGTCGATGTCGGTCCCATCGATCACGGTCGCCCCTTGGGTCTTGAGCGCGGCGATCGTGTGATCGAGGATCGGCTCGACGACCGAGCCCACGACCTCCTGGTTATAGGTACCGGCCCGCCAGACGCCGATTCGAGCGCCCTTGAGCGCCTCGTCGTCGAGGAACCGGGTGTAGTCGGTGAAGGCGTGGCCGGCCTGAGCCGTGGTCGCGGCGTCGGCCGGGTCGACGCCGGTCGCCGCGCCGAGGAGGACCGCAGCATCGGTCACGTTGCGGGCCATCGGGCCGGCCGTGTCCTGGTCGGCGCTGATCGGGACGACGCCCGCGCGGCTCCACAAGCCGAGTGTCGGCTTGATCCCGACGATGCCGTTGGCGCCGGACGGGCAGACGATGGAGCCGTCCGTCTCCGTGCCGACGGCCGCCACCGCGAGATCGGCAGCCGCGACGACGCCGGACCCGGAGCTCGAGCCGCAGGGGTTGCGATCGAGGACGTAGGGCATGTTCGTCTGGCCGCCGATGCCGCTCCAGCCGCTCGACGACGGGGAGGACCGGAAGTTGGCCCACTCGGACAGGTTCGCCTTGCCGATGATGATCGCGCCGGCGGCCTTCAGCTTCTGCGCGATGAACGCGTCGCTGGGCGTGCTTCCGGCGAGTGCCCAGGAGCCGGCTGTGGTCGGCATCCCGGTGGTGTTGACGTTGTCCTTGACGATGATCGGAATCCCGAGCAGCGGACGGTCGTCGCCGTGGTGTCGGGCCCGGTCCGCCGCTCGTGCCTCGGCGAGGGCGGTCGTGCTGACCGTGATCACCGCGTTGAGCGTCGGGTTGAGCTGGTGGATGCGCCCGAGGTAGAAGTTCGTCAGCTCGACAGAGTTGATCCGGTGCGCGTTCATCAACGTCTGGAGCTCCGGGATCGTCGTCGCGTCGACGTCGATACCGGCGACGTTCGTGTTCGTCGGATCGCCCCCGGGGACGACCGGGGCGGCGTTGCCGGAGACCCCGAGCACGAGGGCAAGCAGGATCGTCAGAACAAGGGAGTGCCGAAATCGGCTCCTCATCGCGTGACCTCCACGGGATTGGGTGGGGTGGACGCTGGGATCGCAGGGTGTGAGCCGCGATCCGGGGCCGAATCTTATAACCCGTGTCGTGCGGCGGCTCCCAGAGGCGGTCTGTCGGCCGGCCTCTTCGTCTTCTCGCCGCTTCAGACGGCGTCTTGGTCGTCGCCGCCTGGAAGGGTCGGATAGTCGGTGGGGTAGACGCCGATCGCGAATCCATACACGGTCTCGCCCGACCGCGGAAGCTGGTCGAACTCCGTCACCAGCTCCGCCATCCGCTCCCACAACTCCGACGCCTGCGACTCCGAGATGCGGGCGTGCCGGATGAAACCCCACAACTTCCCGTCCCGGTACGCCGCGGCCGACTCCCGAGCGGCGACCTCGAAGTCGTTGAAGTCTCGAGGCACGTCGTCGCCGTCCGGGCTCCGTTCGGCCCCGACGTAGAACATGCGTGCCGTACGGCCGTAGAACCGCTCCTCGATCGCACGCACCCGTCGGGTCCTCACGACCTGGAGGAGTCCGGCCTCGGTGAGCACCCTGACGTGGTGGGCGATGGTGCTCTTCGGCCGCCCGACCGCGACCGCCAGCTCGGTCACCGTCGCTGCCCGCTCGTGGAGCAGGCTCAGGATGGTGGTTCGGAGGGGATGGCTGATCGCCTTCACCTGGGAGGGCCTGGTGAGCGCGAGCCGGTCGGCGAGGTCGTAGTCCGGAGGCGAAAGGTTGCGAGACATGGTCGAACAGACTAGCATTGTAGAATGTTCCAATTTAGTGGATCAATGACTTAGGAGGGCTCGGATGACCGAGGTTGTGCTGTACCACCACGTCCAAGGGCTGACCGAGGGAGTGCGATCCTTCGCCGACGAATTGCGGCAGGCCGGCCATACCGTGCACACCCCAGATCTGTTCGACGGGCGCACGTTTGCCACGATGGAAGACGCCTTCGCCTTCGTGCGGGAGGCGGGCGACGCACTCGACGCGAAGGCGGACGGCGCCGCGCAGGCACTGCCCGAGGGGTTGGTGTACGCCGGCATTTCGTGGGGCGTCGGGGCTGCGCAGCGGCTCGCCCAGACCCGCGCCGGCGCCCGCGGGGCGCTGCTCTATGAAGCGTGCTTCCCGATCGCCGGCGACTACGCCTTCGGCCCGTGGCCCAACGACGTGCCCGTTCAGATCCATGGCAAGGCGGAGGACGAGTTCTTCGCACACGAGGGCGACATCGACGCTGCCCGCGCACTCGTCGCCATGCTCGGACCCGACCGGGCCGAACTGTTCGTCTACCCCGGCGACGAGCACCTCTTCGTCGACTCCTCGCTTCCTACCTACGACGCCGACGCGGCGGCGCTGGTGACCCAGCGCACGCTGCACTTCCTCTCCGTCCTGTGACGGGCATTCGATCATGGTCGCCGGCACTGACCCGGTGCCACGTCCGATCCGCGAGCGTGCGCAGCGCGGTGCTTCGATGCATCGAGCCAGGAACAGCGGACGCGAAGTCGCTGGCCCGGTCGCGACCACTAGCGTGGCAGCATGACGGTCAGTCGTGCTGTGGGCGTGGCCGCTGCACTCGGAGCGGGATTCGGCGCGACTACGTCTCTCATCAACGACCTGTCGTCTCCGTACGGGGAACTTGGGGGCCGGCTGGTGGGGGACAGGTGGACGTGGGTCACCGACGTCGCAGAGGTGGGGAGCCTGCTGCTCGATGTCGGCTGGGCCTGGGCCGCCGTGGCGGTGGCTGCTGGGTGGTTGGCCGGCGCGGGCGCGATCGGCCGGGGTGCGGCGGCCGGGACCGCGGCGCTGATGGCAGCGACAGTCGCCTACTTCTTGATGGACTCCCTACTTCGCGCAGACTCCTTGGCCGGATACGTCGGAGAGGCGCGCTACTGGTTGCTGGCGAGCCTGACGTTCGGACCATTGCTTGGTGCGGTGGGCGCGAGCCTCGTCCGCCTTGGCGTGATCGGCCTTCTCGCAGGGCTGGTCGTGCCGGTCGGAGCGCTGGTTCAGACGATCTTCCTGCAACCCGAAATCGCGTCGAGCAGCCGGCCAGCGGGGGTCTGGGCTCTGGTGATCGTCTTGGCCGGCGCAGGGGCGTGTATCAGCCTGGTCGTCGCCCGCTTCGCGCTGCAACGCCGACGGGTGCCTGCATGAGCGGGATCAGATCCTAGTCGTCCGGGTCGTCGTCCTCGCTGTGACCCTCGCTGCGGAACTCCCACATGCGCGGGCCGTTGCAGGTCGGGCAGGGCGGCATCGCCTGAATCGACTCGACATCCATCTGCTGGCCGCAGTTCACGCACTCGTACACACATCCCGACACATCGCTACGGGCGGGAATCGGACTCGCCACGACTCACCTCCTTTGAGCTGCACGCCGACGCAACTCGCTCCTCTAGGACGGGATCCTCCGCACCTCCTCTGCCGTAGCAACGTCCACGGGTGTGGTGTCGGTTACGGCTCGATCGCAGACCTTGATGGGTTCTGACGGCGCCGGCTCTGACTCGGTCTGCGGCCGGTGATCGCCCGGCTGGCTCGTCGGTCGCCGCGGCTAGCCGAGACGGGCCGGCGCCTCGAGCGCTGCGCGTGCTGCAGCGACCTTGGCCCGGCGGGCGGCCGTCAGCTCCTGGATGAAGATCTGGATCGTCGCTGCGAGCGGGACCGCGGTGAGGGCGCCGAGGACGCCTAGGAGCGCGCCGAACAGGGTGACGGCGACGATGATGAAGAACCCGGAGAGGCTGACGGCCACGCCCTGGATCTTGGGCGTGAGGATGTTGTTTTCCACCTGCTGGTAGATGAGCACGACGGCGAGCATGATGATCGCAGCGGTGAGACCCTCTTCGGCCCAGAGCGCCGGGACGAGGACGACGCCGGCGATGGTCGCGCCGATGTTGGGGATCATGTCGAGCAGCCCGGCGATCACGCCCAGCGCAAGGGCGTAGCTCGACCCGAGCAGCCAGGCCGTGACCCCCTGCGTCGTGCCCGCGATCGTCGCGATCACGACGACCCCGATCGCCCAGCGCGAAACCGAGGTCGTCACGCGCTCCCAGACTCCTAGCCAGCGCTCGTCCTCGCCGGGCATCAGCACGCTCCCCAGCGCCCGCTTCATATTCGCGATGTCGCTGAGCAGGAACATGCAGATGAAGATGAGCGTGAAGCTGATGAGGAAGACGGAGAAAAAGTCGCCCGCGATGCCGAGCACGGCCGAGATCGCATCCGGCACCGACGCCGAGACCTGCTCGGATCCGGCCTGGACGTTCTCGGCGGCGCCGCTGTCCCCCAGCCAGGACAGCTCGTCCGACTCGCGCAGCTGCTCCACGAGCAGCGGGAGTTGCTGGAGAAAGTCTCGGACGCCGCCGACGATCGGTACCAGGAACAGCAGTGCGAGCACCAGCACCGTGACGGCGGTGCCGAGCACGGTGAGTGTCGCCGCCAATCCGCGGGACATTCCGGTCTTCGCCATCACCCACCGCACCGGGTACTCGAACACGAGCGCGAGGAAGATCCCGATGAAGACGACCAGGAAGGTCTCGCCGATCGCCCACAACGCTGCCAGCACCCCCGCCGCCCCTGCCACCAGCAGCACGGTCCGAATCGGCAGGACCAGCTCGACGCGCCGCGGCTGCGCCGGCGGCTCGCGCGTCTGGGGTGCGGGTTCCTGGTGAACGGTCATGAGTGCGTCGAGCTTGTTCAGAGACTATGGGGCGCGTCGGCGGCCGCGTTCGTCATGCCGATGGCATGAATCGACCTTCTCGGGACCGCGGGCTTCATACGATCCGGGTGACGCGATCCGAACTCCACCGGCGTACCGTCGCACTGCATGAGCGCGTCAGCCCGCGAAAACGCAAGGGATCGACGCACGCCAGGATGAGCGAAGCCGTCCATCCCTCGCCGGTGGTGCCGTTCAACGACCCCTCGCGCAGGAGCCGCCTGGTCAAGGTCGTCGGCTGGCTCGTCGGGGTCGCGGTCGTGCTCGTCGTCCTGAACCTGCTCGGCGTCGACGTGGTCGGCTGGTTGCAGGATCTCTGGCAGCAGATCAAGGACGTCCCCGCGGGTTACATCGTCGCGGCGCTGATCTTCCAGACGGGCCAGACGGCGCTTGCCGGTGTCTCCTACTACGGCATCCTCCGGGCCGCCTATCCCGGCGAGGTGCAGCTCTGGCCGATCGTGACCGCCTATGCCGTGGGCGTGGCGATGAACAACTTCCTGCCGGCGAACATCGGCACGTTCGTGACGCTGCTCATGTTCGTCGCGTTGATCCCGTCGGCCACGTTCGCGGGCTCGATCGCCGCGTATCTCGTGCAGAAGATCTTCTTCACGATCGCGGGCACGTTCGTCTATCTGTATCTCTTCCTCTCGGTGCCGGGCTCGTTCAGCGAGAACCTCGGCAACATCTCCGACAATCCGGTGACGTCGGTGCTGATCGCCGTGGGCGCGGTGGTGCTGATCGTGATGCTCGGCCGGATCTTCTGGAAGCAGGTGAAGAAGCTCTGGCTCCAGGCAAAGCAGGGGGGCGCGATCCTCTCCCGCCCGAAGGACTACCTCCTGCACGCGTTCCTGCCCTCGCTCCTCTCCTGGCTGTGCAAGCTGACGGTGATCGGGATCTTCCTGGCGGCGTTCGCGATTCCGGTCACGTTCGAGTCGATCATGTGGGTGACTGGCTCGGGCTCGCTTGCGAACACAGTCTCGGTCACGCCCGGCGCGGTCGGGATCACCCAGGCGACCAATGCGCTCGCGCTCGACAAGTGCTGCGACGTGCCGTCCAGCGTCGCCGTCGACTACTCGACCGCGCAGCAGCTGATCACGACCGCATGGAACGTCTTGGTCGCGATCGTCCTCGTCGTTGCCGTCTTCGGCTGGACCGGAGGGAAGCAGCTCGTCGGCGAGTCCTACACGGACGCGAAAGTCAAGGTCGCCGAGCAGAAGGAACAGCGCGCCGAGAAGAAGGCGACAAAGCGGGCGGAACGCGAGCAATCCGGGCGGCGCCGGTTCCGCAGAGACGCACGGGAAGGAGAGGAACCTGACGCCTAGCGGGTCCGAGCCGGTCTACGGCCAATCCACGGCGTGGCGGCCCGAGCGCCCGCGCTTGCGGGTCTTCCCCGTCCTGATCTCCTGGTTCGCAACCGGTGTCGCGCTGATGGTCGCCGCCGCGATTCTGCCCGGCGTCGACATCGGGAGCTTCTGGGGCGCATTGCTCGTCGCGGCCGTCGTCGCGGCGCTCAACGCGGTGATCCCGCCCCTGCTCGCCGCGCTGCGGCTGCCGCTGACGCTCGTCCTCGGCTTTCTGCTCGTCCTGATCGCGGACGCGCTCATCCTCCTCATTGCCGCCGACCTGGACGTCACCGACGGCGCGCTCACCGTCGACAACTTCGGCTGGGCGCTCCTCGCCGCGCTCGTCGTCGCCGCCGTCAGCGTCGTGCTCGCTGTCATCTTCGGCACGGACGACATGGCCCCGGTCCGCGTCGCGCACCGGATCGCGCGCCGGCAGGGGATCATCGCCGACACCGACGTCCCCGGGATCATCTTCCTCGAGATCGACGGGCTGGCGCTGCCCGTGTTGCGCCGCGCGATGCGCGACGGCAACGCCTCGAACATGGCCCGCTGGGTGGCCGAGGGTACGCACAGCCTGGCCGAGTGGGAAACCGATCTCTCCTCGCAGACCGGTGCGAGCCAGGCGGGAATCTTGCTCGGGTCGAACGAGGACATCTCCGCCTTCCGTTGGGTCGAGAAGGACACCGGGAGGTTGATGACGTGCTCGGCCCCGCCTGACTGCGCGGAGATCGAGCGGCGGCTCGCGACAGGCATCGGCCTGCTGACCGACGGCGGTGCCAGCCGTGGAAACCTGCTCTCGGGCGAGGCGGAGGCCGTGATCCTCACCGTCAGCAGGATGGAGGAGGAGAAGAAGTCGAATCCGGGGTACCGCGCGTTTCTCGCCAACGGCGACAACGTCACGCGCACGCTCGTCCTCTTCATCTGGGAGGTGCTCCTCGAGTGGACAGCAGCCCTCCGCGCGATCCGCAGGGACGTGCGGCCGCGCGGCCACCGTGGCGGCACATACCCCTTGATGCGAGGGGCGCTTTGCGTCTTCGTGCGCGACCTGATCGTGTCGGGCGTCCTCACCGACATGATGCGCGGGCGGCCCGCCGTCTACGCGACCTTCTCGAGCTACGACGAGGTCGCCCACCACTCGGGGCTCGAGCGCGCCGACACACTCGAAGCCCTCCGCAAGCTCGACGATCACTTCGGGAAGATCGAGCGGGCGCGCCGATACGCCCCGCGACCCTACGAGATCGTCGTCCTCTCCGATCACGGGCAGACGCAGGGCGCGACCTTCAAGCAGCGCAACGGGTACGGCCTCGACGAACTCGTGCAGCGCGCGCTCGCGCAAGGTGACGTCGAAGGGATTGCCGGCGGCGACGAGCAGAAGGCGATGGTCGGCAATGCAGTCAGCGACGCGACGGGGACGACGGCGAAGCGGCCGAAGAACGACGTCTCCGATCGGGACGTCGTCGTGCTCGGCTCCGGCAACCTCGGGCTCGTCTACCTGATGGAGGAGAACCGGCGCCTGACGCTCGAGGAGATCGACGAGCGTCATCCGGAGCTGGTGCCCGCCCTGCGGTCGCACCCGCACGTCGGCTGGCTGCTGGTTCACTCCTCGCAGCACGGGCCGCTGGCGCTCGGCGCCCGGGGCACCCACTACCTCGCCGACGGCCGGGTCGAGGGCGACGATCCGCTGGCGCCATTCTCGGCCACGGCGCCCCAGCACCTGCTGCGCACCGACGGCTTCGAGCACGTCGCCGACATCATGGTCGGGAGCTTCTACGACCCCGAGCTCGACGAGGGCTGCGCGTTCGAGGAGCTGATCTGCTTCCACGGCGGGATCGGCGGGCTGCAGACGCGTCCGTTCATCCTCCACCCGACTCAGCTCGAGGTGCCGCCGGGGCCAATCCTCGGCGCTGCGAGCGTCCACGGCATCCTCGCCGGCTGGCGCGGCCAGCTCCGAGGCGGTGAGGCGGCGGGCCAGCAGCCGGTCCCCGAGGCCGTCGAAGTCCCCGGCTAACCCGGTCAGACGTACGTGAGCAACTGGTCGAGCGGCCGCGGCACGCACGTGAGGTCGAGCGACTCGACGAGCGGCGCGGCGTAGCGGATCTTCCAGTTGTGGAGCCAGCCGTGCAGCTGCGCCTCGAGCGGCTTCTCCCGCTGCGCCGGCTGCTTCCGGTACGTGGTGAACGCCCCGAGCTGCCCACGCGCCTCGACGAGCGCGAGCATCCGCTCCTGGCCGAGCGCGCGGACGAGCTCCCCCTCGAGGTCGGGGTCGCAGGCGAAGAAGCCGTCGGCGCCGAAGCCGGCCCGCTCGAGCCCGCGCAGCACGGCGCGTTCCTCGGCGACGTCGTACAACCCCGCGAGGCGCACGTCGCCGAGGGCGCGCACGGCGCGCTCGACGGCCTGAGCGCCACCGATCGCCACGACGGCGACACCTTCGGCCTCCAGGTCGCGACCGCGACGGGCTGCGAGCGTCTCGACCGCGATCCGGTCGCTGATGCCTTCGACCAGGATGACGGCTCGCTCCGTCATCCGGATGGAGGGGTCACCCTCGGCTGTCGAGAAAGATCGTCCACGGCCGGATCCTGCCGATCCCCTGGATGTCGCGGCCGTTGCTGCACCACGGATCCGGCTCCAGCAGCTTGCGTGCCTCGCCCTCGTCGGCCACGCGCAGCACGACCATGGCGCCGGAGCCGTCCAGAAACGGGCCGCCGAGCGCGATCAGGCCGCGCTCGAAGAGACCGTCCATGAACGCCGCGTGCTCGTCCCACAGCGGCTGCTCCCGCGCACCCTTCCCAGGCACCCATTCCGATCCGGCCGGGCGGTCGACGACGAAGAGCGGCTCGCTCACGGCTCAGATCCTGACGCGGATCGTCAGCGCCCGTGTGCGACCGGCGGCGTCCTCGGCTGTGAGCCTGACGAGATACGTGCGGCCGCGGATCAGCGAAGCCGCACCCACCCGCGCCGCGAAGAGGTACGTCGCGGCCCGTGCAACCTTCGCCGACGCGGTCGTTCGGGGCTTGGTCAGGCGTGCCCCTGCGAGCCTCGTGCCGGCGAGCAGCGTCAGAGGACGGGTCGAACCGAGCGGCGTCAGGCGCGCCCCGAGCCGCGCGGAGCCGGTCACGGAGAAGCGGACGGCGACGGTCGCAGCTGCCTTCGATCGCGTCACGCGCGTCGGTGTGCCGACCGCGCGGAGCGCGGGAGCGACCGGCCGCGTGACGCGAGGAGTCTCCGGCGGTGTGACGACGGTGGCGAGCGCGGCCGTGTCGTTCGAGGACTGGGAGTCCGCCGGCTGCGACGAGGAGACCGCCCTGAACGCAAGCGTGCCCGCCTCGCGAACGACGACGTTGATCCGGACGGTCGCGACGAGGTCGCCGGCGAGGAAGTCGAGCTCGCAGGTGAGCGTCGCCGCGCCCGTGCATCCGGCACCCCGGTCGGACTCGCTGCCGGCGAGCGCGACCTGCGACGGCAGCTGGACAGCGAGACTGACCCGCGATGCCTGGCCCCCGAGGTTTCGCACGGTGACCACGTAGGTGATGGTGCTGCCGACCGCAGGGGCGGCAGGGGTGGCGCTCGCCTGGACGACGAGGTCGGGCGCCGCACCGCCGCCGCCACCGGGCGAGGGCGGTGACGCGACGGTTCCGACGAAGAGCGCCTGCGTCGCCGTGCTCTTCCCCGCTGCTGCGGCGGTGATCGTGACCGTGCCGCCCTCGGACTCGCGGGCGTAGAACGCGGCCGAGCTGGAGCCGGAGGCGATCGAGACCGCGAGCGTCGGCGACCACGGCCCGCCTGGGCTCGCCGACAACTCGGCTGTCGGCGACGAGGCCGAGAGCTCGAGCGTCACGGGCACGCCGGCCGCGTAGACCGCGCCCGTGCTCGTCTGCAGCTCGACCGTCAGGGGAGCGGACACCGCGCCCGCCGCAAGCGTCTGCGCCGCCGAGGTGAACGCCAACCGTGACGGCTTCCAGGCCCCGAACGTCTGCCAGGCGGTCGTCACCGACGCTCCGTCGAGGGTGCCGCCGCACCAGCTCGTGCCGCAGGCAGCTTCCGGCGTGTCACTCGAGTCGGCGATCGCCGCTGCGAGCCGGACGAGGAGCGCATCGGTCTGCGCGTTGAAGTCCGGCGTCGGGACGGCCGCGAGGTTCTTCGGCGACCAGGCGTAGCCAAAGCGGCCGTTGCCCGCCGAGCGCAGCGCGTAGGTCTGGGCCGAGACGTAGTCCTGCATCAGGTCGGGCGCGACGTCGGTCCAGCCGAAGGCGGCGTCGTAGCGCCACGCGGCGTTCGCGAGCGGGCTGTACGTGCCGCCGAGGAACGCCCTCGCGGCCCCCGCCGATACGGGTGCGACGGCGGCGAGCGCGGTCTGGTGCTGCAGGTACTCGTTCAGCAGGTCGCGCCGCGCCTCCTGTGTCACGCCCGGAACCGCGTAGTGGCGCACGTCGCCGTAGACCTCCTGCGACCAGTCGGCGGCGACGCGGGCGAGGTCGCTCCAGAAGCCGGCGTCCTCGTACCAGTCCTGCAGCCGCGCCTGGTAGAGCGAGAGCTCGGTCGTCGCCTGGCCGATCCCGGCGATGAAGACCGTGCCCCGCACGGCCGGCAGCGTGCCGTCGCCGTCGTGGAGGCCGTTGAGGAACGCCCGCATGTTCGCGCGCGCGTTGCCGGTGCCCTGCCGCACTGCCGAGGAGAGCTCGTTCAGAGCCCAGGTGTCGCCCAGGGCGGCGTCATAGCCGGCGGCGGCCATGCGCCGGCGAGCCTCGACGCCGGCCTCGTACCACGAGCTGCCGGTCGTCGCGACCCAGTTCGTCCAGCCGGTGACGTTGATCTCCGCGAGCGCGTGGAACGCCGGGCCGAGCGCACGGATGCGCCACGCCTCGTCCCCCCGAGGCTGTGTCTTGTCGCCGACGGGTGGGACGGAGATGTAGTACTGGGCGCACGGCGACGGCGTCGCGGCGAGCTTCGTCGCCAGGCGGCGCCAATCCGTGGGCGCGTAGAAAACGGCGCGGAGCGGCCTGCACTCGGCGGTCCTGAGCGATTGCAGTCGCGGCCGCCGCACGAGCTCGCTCCACAGCCGCTGCGTGGCGACCGGCGTCAGCGACGGCACCGGCCGTGGCGCCGCCTCGAGCGCGGCTGCCGGGCCGGCGATCACCCCGGCGGCGGCAATGCCCCCGGCGAGCACGAGCAGCCTTCCTAGCACCTCACCCCTCCCCGCGCGACAACCGGCAGAGTAGCCGCACATGCTCGAGCTCGACACCCCGCACGGGACGGCCCGGATCCACATGCACGACGCCGCGGCGCCTCGCGCGGCGCTCGTGCTCGGGCACGGGGCCGGGGGAGGGGTCGGGGCGCCCGACCTCGTCGCTGCGACGACAGCCGCGCTCGACACCGGCGTGTCGGTCGCGCTCGTCGAGCAGCCCTACCGCGTCGCGGGCCGCCGCTCACCGGCGCCGGCATCCCAGCTCGACGCGGCCTGGATCTCGGTCGTCGAGCAGCTACGCGGAGGCGAGCTCGGCGGGCTGCCGCTCATCGCCGGCGGTCGTTCCGCCGGTGCCCGAGTCGCCTGCCGCACCGCTGCGGCAACCGGCGTCGCAGGCATCGTCTGCCTTGCGTTCCCGCTGCGGCCGCCGGGGCGTCCGAGTGCGCCGAGCCGGCTGGACGAACTGGACGCGGTGACCGTGCCGGTGCTCGTCGTCCAGGGTGAGCGCGACCCGTTCGGGATCCCACCCCCCTCCGAACTCCGCTCGGTGGTGGTCGTGCCGGGCAATCACAGCCTCCGGTCGGCGGGGCCCGTCGCGGACGCGGTCCGAGACTGGCTTTCGCGGCAGGCCTGACTGTGCGAACATATGTTCGTGTCACGGGAGGCGACGATCCTGCACGCCGACCTGGACGCGTTTTTCGCGTCCGTCGAACAGCGGGACGAGCCGCGCCTGCGCGGTCGGCCCGTGCTCGTCGGCATGGGCGTCGTCCTCGCGGCCAGCTACGAGGCGAAGTCGTTCGGCGTCCGCACGGCGATGAGCGAGCGGCACGCCCGGCGGCTCTGCCCGCACGCGGTCACGGTCAAGCCGCGCTTCTCCGCCTACGTCGAGGCAAGCAAGGCCGTCTTCGAGGTGTTCGAGAACACCACTCCGCTCGTCGAGGGGCTCTCGATCGACGAGGCCTTCCTCGACGTGCGCGGCATGGAGCGCGCCTTCGGGACTCCCGTCGAGCTCGCCGAGCAACTGCGGCGCGACGTGCTCGACCAAGTCGGGCTGCCGATCACGGTCGGCGTCGCCAGGACGAAGTTCCTCGCCAAGGTCGCGAGCGCGGTGGCGAAGCCAGACGGGCTGTTGTTCGTGCCGCCCGACCAGGAGCTCAGGTTTCTCCATCCGCTTCCGGTCGAGCGGCTCTGGGGCGTCGGCCCGGTCACGGCCGCGAAGCTGCGGGCGCGCGGGATCTCGAAGGTGCGGCAGGTGGCTGTGCTGCCCGAGTCGGTGCTCGTCTCCATGCTCGGCGCCGCGTCGGGACGCCATTTGCACGCGCTCGCGCACAACCTCGACCCGCGGTCCGTGCGCACCGGCCGGCGGCGCGGCTCGATCGGGTCGCAGCGGGCGCTCGGCCGCGGGCCGACGTCGATCGAGGAGCTCGACGCGTCGCTGATCGGCCTCGTCGACCGGGTGACGCGACGGCTGCGGGCGGCTCGACGGGTCGGGCGCACGGTTGTCCTCCGGCTCCGTTTCGACGACTTCACGCGCGCGACGCGATCGCACACGCTCGACCGGCCGACGGCGCAAACGCACACGATCCTTGCGACCGCGCGCGGGCTGCTGGCCGCGGCGAGGCCGATGATCGAGCGGCGGGGCGTCACGCTCGTCGGCGTGGCGATAGCCAATCTCGACGACGACCGCCCGATGCAGCTGATGCTGCCGTTCGACCCGCGGAACGACGGCGAGCTCGACGCGGCCGTCGACCAGGTCCGCGCCCGGTTCGGCTCCGCTGCCCTGACGCGGGCGGTGCTGCTCGGCCGCGGGGAAGGGCTGATGATGCCCTTGCTGCCGGACTGAGGAGGACGTACCGTTCGGGTGACGGGAGGGGTGCATGACGGGTCGAGGTGTAGCGCTGATGGCAGCCGTGGCCGCGGCGCTGGCGCTGCCGGGCACCGCTGCCGCGGTCGACCACGTCACGCTCTTCGTTGCCCCTGCGAAGCTCGCCCCCGGCTGGTCGCTGTCGGCCGCCGTCGGGGCGAACTCGCCGGCCGGACGCGAGACCTTCGGTGTCACGCTGACCCGGAAGCTCGCCAACGGACGCGGGGAGGAGCAGCACGGACTGCGCGCCGCTCCCGTGAGCACGATCACCTTCGACGGTCGTAGCGGGCGCTGGCAGGCGCGCTTCGGCACGCTGCTCACGATCGCGATGACCGTGACAGCGACCGGGCCGGCGCAGGAGCTCGCCGAGTCACAGGGCTGCCGCGGCGCGTTCGCGAGGATGCCGGTGGCCCTGCGCGGCAGCTTCGTCCTCCGGACCGGGACGACGTTTTTCGGCACGGTCCGGCGCGTGCGCCTCACCGGCTCCGTGACGTTCAATCGCGGCGGCCTGGTCGACTGTGCGCCGGCGGCGGCCACGACCTGCGTGCCGTCGACGGTGCTCACCGCCGTCCGCCAGGCCGCGAGCGGCCCAGCGGCGACGCTGCTGCTCTCGCCCGACGCGTCCGGCTGGATCACGTTGAGCTTCGCCGACCGCGGCGGCCCGTTGCCGGCCGGCGTGACGTGGTACCACGTCATGCGGCTCGAGCAGCTCGGCTTCGACCCGCTCTCCGGCACCCCTCTCAACCTCGACGTGCGGCTGCCTGCCGCGCTCGCGGTGCGTGGCTCCGGCACGTTCACCGCGTCCGAGACCTCGACCGATACGCGTGGCGCGTGCCGCCAGCGTCGCCGCCGAGGGCACGTTCACCGGCAGCTTCCGGACACGCTTCACCGCCTGGGGCGCGCGGACGGCCGCGTTCGGGCCTGCCGGCTTCGCCCGCTACGCGCACGAGTCGGCCTGACCCTCGCCGGTACAGTGCTCCGGATGACGGGCACGGACATCAGCGGCCGCCGACGCGCGATCTACGTCGCGCTGGCGCTGCTGTCGCTCTTCTCCGTCGCCCTGATCGCCGTCCGCTACGTCTACTCGAGCGAGCAGCTCTTCGGCTACCTGATCTGGAACCTCTTCCTTGCCTGGATCCCGTTCGGGCTCGCGATCGTGATCTACGACCGGCACCGGGCCGGCACCCGGCCGCTGCGGCTCCTCCCGCTCGCGGCGCTGTGGCTCCTCTTCCTCCCCAACGCGCCCTACATCCTCACCGACTTCAAGCACCTCGTCCCGAGCGCCGCGGTGCCGCTCTGGGTCGACGTCGTCGTGATCGCGGCACCGGCGTGGACCGGGATGCTGCTCGGATTCAGCTCCCTCTACCTCGTCCAGTCTGTCGCCCGCGATCTCGTCGGCGCGCGCGTGGCGTGGGCGGGGGCTGTAGCCGTGCTCGGCCTCGCGAGCTTCGGCATCTACCTCGGCCGCGTGCTCCGCTGGAACAGCTGGGACGTGCTCGCGAACCCGTACCTGCTCTCCGATCTCGATGGGGTCGTTGCCGACCCCATCGCGATCGGGATGACGATGCTCCTGGCCAGCTTTCTGACCCTGAGCTATCTCGTCGTCTACGCCTTCATGCGGCTCGACGCAGACTCCACTAGTTCACTTTGACCACGTGATACGCCTGGTCGGTCGGCGTCGTCGTCCCGAAGCGGGCGTTGACGACGTACAACCGCGCGCCGTCCCGGTCGATCGTCGTCGGCACGTCGAGGTCGGGATTAGTGAGCGTGTGCAGCAACGTCGCCGACGTCAGGTCGTGTGAGAGCCGGAAGACGGCGACCTTGTTGTCGCGGTTCTGAACCACGTAGAGCGTCCGGCCGACCAGGAGCAGGCCGTCGCCGTTCGTCAGGTCGTAGCCGCCCAGGTCGATCTCGTCCGCGACGCCCGTGTCCGGGTCGATCGTGAAGAGCTTGCGCGCGAAGCTCTGGACCGCGATCAGCGTCTTGCCGTTTTCCGTCGCGACGATGCCGTTGAGGTTGAACTGGCCGACGACGTGCTTGTAGTCACCCGAGAGCGGAATCGTCGTCGTCGTCCCCGAAGGTCCGACCCTGTAGATGACGGGTCGTTGCGAGTCGGTGAAGAAGACGCCCGCCTTGGTCACGACCGCGTCGTTGATGAAGGTCGCGCCCGGGCCGGTCGCCAGCTGGAACTCGTGGAGCAGGGCGCCGGTGCTCGCGTCGTAGACGAGAGCGTTCCCGAAGCGCGCGCCCGAGACCCAGAGCCGGTCGCCCTCGAGCTCGAGCCCGGTGGCCGAGCGGACGCCGGGCGCGCCTTCGACGAGGATCCGGCCCGTGCCCGTGCGGAGATCGCCGACGTAGACGGCGCCAGTGCCGACGGAGCCGACGTAGAACGTGTGCTCCTTCCCGATCTCGATCCCCTCGGGCGCGAACGCGTTCGGGAGCGCGATCTTGGACGGGAACGCGCTCTGCGCTGCTGCGACGGCGGTTCC
The DNA here is from genome assembly GCA_963784895.1 of uncultured Gaiellaceae bacterium. Classification (GTDB taxonomy): domain Bacteria; phylum Actinomycetota; class Thermoleophilia; order Gaiellales; family Gaiellaceae; genus Gaiellasilicea. The sequence continues at coordinate 17,351 of CAWATM010000016.1, forward strand.
GAGCAGAAGCAGGGCGCTGAGAAGCAGGATGAGGCGGCGCATCGAATCTTCCCCCTTTGGTCGTTACCTCTCCCTTCGGCATACCCCGGGGTACCGGATTTTCACGCCGTGCACGCCTAGCGCCCGCACCCCGTGGTGCGGGCTTCCCGTTGCAAACGAGGCAATCGACCGAAAGGACGTTCTTGTGAAGATCAGACTGCTGGGATTGGGGGCAGCGATGGGAGCCGTGCTCGTCTGGGCTGCACCGGCCACGGGCGCGCCGCCCGCGAACACGACTCCTCCGACGATCACGGGCACCGCTCGCGTTGGCGAGGCGCTGACCGCGCAGAACGGAACCTGGAGCAACAGCCCGACGACGTTCCAGTACCAGTGGCAGCGCTGCAACGCGAGCGGAGCCGCGTGTACGAACATCTCGGGTGCGGTCGAGAAGACGTATCTGCTCACCTCCGCCGACTCGGGCCGGACGATGCGCGTCCGCGTCACCGGGATCAACGCCGAGGGCGCTGTGAACGCACGCTCGGCACCGACGGCGGCCGTCGCGCCCAGCGCCGCGCCTCGGAACACCGCCCGGCCGGCGATCACAGGTGACCCGGAGGTCGGCCAGGAGTTGACCGCCGAGGACGGGACGTGGACGAACGCACCGACGTCGTTCGCGTACCAGTGGCAGCGGTGCGACATCGACGCGGTCTCCTGTGTCGACGTCGTCGGCGCGACCGGGAAGACCTACGGCGTCCGCGCCTCCGACGTCGGCTTCCGGCTCCGCCTCGAGGTCACTGCCCGGAATGCGAACGGAGCCGGCTCGGCTCTCGCGAGTCCGTCCGGCATCGTCGTTCCCTCCGTGCCGGTGACGAATGCGCGGCCGACGTTGAAGCTGATTTCGGTCCGCTTTCTCGGCGCCCGCGTGTACGCGCGGTTCCGGATCTGCGACGACTCGCCGCGGAACCTGACCATCCTCGCGACCGACTCGAAGCCGGGGAGGGTGTCGCAGACGCGGCGCTTCACGACCCGGATCGCGCCGAGTCCGTGCGGCGTCTACACGCGCAGCTGGGTGCCGGCCGTGCGCTTCCGCGGCAAGGGCCGCTCCACGGTCACGATCGCGGTGCGCGACACGTCCGGCCGGACGAGCGCCCCCGTCCGCAAGACCTTCATCCGGAGGTAGCGAGCCGGAGCTGGTCCAGCGCCCGCGCCTGGACGTCGACCCGTTCGTCGCCGCTGAGCTCGACGGCGACGAGCGGGTCGCCGCGCTCTCGGAGCACGGCGAACGTCGCCGCGGCGTAGCCGGGCCCGCCGCCTCCGTGGCCGATCAAGAGTCCGCCGGGCCGGCCGGGATCCGTCATCACGCCGAGCCCATAGCTCGGACGCCAGAAGCCGGGAGCGTCGAAGCCGATCTCGACCGCCTCGGTCAGCCGGGCGAGGTCGCACAGCTCGCCTTGGGCGAGCGCGGTCCAGAAACGGTGCTGGTCGGCGTGCGTCGACGCGAGCGTCCGGTGACCGACCCAGCACGGGTGGTAGCGGCCGCGCACGTCCTGCCGTCCGTTGCCGATCTGCGTGCTCCAGCCTGGGACGAGACCGTCGAGGTCGGCGGGCTCGAGCGCGAGCGAGGTCTCGGCGAGGCCGAGCGGCCCGAGCAGTTCCTGTTCCAGCGCGCCGGCGAGGCCTCCAGCCGCCGCGGCGTCGACGATCCGGCGCACGAGCAGGTAGCCGGTGTTCGAGTACGCCCAGCCCGTGCCCGGCTCGAAGTCGCTGCCGGCCGCGAGCGCGCGTGCGAGCAGCTCCTCGTCGCTCCACGGCTCGGAGGAGGAGTCCCGCACCGCGTCGGCGTAGGCGGGCAGGCGCCCGTAATCCGGAATTCCGCTCGTGTGGTTCAGCAGCTGCCGCAGCGAGACGCGCGGCAGGCGGTCGTCGTCGATCCAGGTCGCGACCGGAGCGTCGAGGTCGAGCTCGAGGCGGAGGCAGAGGACGCCGAGGAACGTCTTCGTGACGCTGTAGACGAGGTGGCGGCCATGCTCGTCCACCGGGCGATCGTATGCATACGATGCACCTGTGGTCGGCGACCAGAACCGCGCCCGGGTGCTGGCCGGCATCCGTGAGCTCTGCCTCGGCCTGCCCGAGACGAGCGAGCGGCTCAGCCACGGCGCGCCGACGTTCTTCGTGCGGGGGAAACGGGCGTTTCTGATGGTGCTGACGAACCACCATGGCGACGGCCGCTTCGCGATTTGGTGCGCGGCCGCCGAGGGGATGCAGGCGGTACTCGTCGACAACGATCCGGAGCGGTTCTTCGTGCCGCCCTACGTCGGCCATCGGGGCTGGCTCGGGGCTCGGCTGGATCGCGGCATCGACTGGGACGAGCTGGCCGGAATCGTCGAGGATGCCTACTTCGAGGTCGCGCCGGCGAAGCTCGCAGAGGCCGCGCGCATGTCGGTCGCGCACGCCGACGGCGACCTCCGGGGCTGAGATGCGCCCCTGGCGTCGTCGAGCACAGGCGCCGCCTCCGGTCGCGCTGCCGTCTCTCGATCGACTCGCGGGATTGATCGAGCGCGTCGTCGAGTTGGTTGACGAGGTCGCGGGCGGCGGGACGCCCGCGGCTCCGCAGCCCGCACCCGATCAGCATGCGCCGGTACCAACCGCGGCGGCGCCGCCACGAGCCGCGGCCGCGCCGCCGGAGCCGGGCGACGGGCGGGGCTGGATCGCCTTTGTCACCTCCTCGCAGGGTTACGCGATCGTCCCACAGACGGGTACGGCGCCCCAGCCTGGCGAGATGCTCGAGCTGGATGGGAGCGCCTTCCGGGCACTCCGGCAGGCGCCCTCGCCGCTGCCGGGGGACGGCCGCCGTTGCGTCGTCGTCGAGAGGGAGGAACCGCCGGGATCGGATCGAAACAGCGGCGAGTGAAAGAGGAGAGCCAGATCGACGAGATGCGGGCCGCGGTGCGCGGTGACCGCGAGCGGGCGGAGCAGGCGCGGCAACGGTCGAGCGAGAACGTGCTCGCGCTGATCGAGGTGCCCGCCGCCGTGGCGTCGGCCGAGCCACAGCCTGAACCCGAGCCGCGCCGGGGTCTCCTCAGCCGCCTGCTGCGCCGCTAGCGCTACCGTTGGCCGCGTGAGGCGGCAAGAGCGGGAGCGGATCATGCGGCAGGGCGTCGTGCTCCCGGAGACGCCGCGGGACCGCCGGAACCTCGAGGCGCTCGAGGCCGATCTCCGAGACAGCCCGCTGCGAGGGCGGGAGCTGCCGCTCCGGCTCCGCAACTTCCGGCCGGACGCCGGCAGCTATCTCGCGTCGCTCGGAGGGCCGCTTCCGTACATGGCCCGGCTGCGCGACATCGACGCACTGACGGTCGAGCACGAGCTGCGCCTCGCGGCCGCGTACGAGGAGGTCGGCGGTGACGACGACGCATGGCGGGTGCTCGCGCACGGCTGGGACTTCGGCGACGTCAACGAGCTGATCGACCGGCACAACCGGTGGTATCCGGCCGAGTCGCGGCTGCCGATGGATCCGCGGACAGGAGACTACGCGCTCGTCAACGGGCGGAGCTACCGTCGCCGGCAACTCGACGCGTCGTGGGTGCTCGAGCGCTTCCCGTCGCCGCCAGCGTGAGCAGGCAGAGGGCGGCGGCGAGCACGTAGGGAACCGCGTCGCCGGCCGCCTCGGCCACCGCTCCGGCAAGCGCGGGCCCGGTCATGTTCCCGAGCGCCCAGGCCGTGTTCATGATCCCGAAGCCGAGCGCTTGCGAGAGGCCCGCGGCCTCCGTCCGGTCGGACACGAGCGCCATCCCGGGCGTGTAGAAGGCGCCGAAGGTGATCGCCGCCAGGACGGTCAACACCGCCACTGGGTAGGGGTCGCGGGCGGCCGCGAACGCGAGCGCGACGGCGACGGAGGCGCCAAGCGCGATCCGGATCGGCAGCAACCGGCCGCGCCGGTCGGAGAAGCGGCCGAGGAACGGGTTGACGACCGTCTCGACAAGGCCGGCGGCGAGGAAGACGGCCCCGATCGCGAATGGGGTGAAGCCGCCGTCGTCGAGCTGGAGGGGGACAAGGACGACGAGCGTCCCGAAGAGCCAGGCGGGGAGCGTGTTCAACCAGAGCCCGCCGATGAAGCCGCGGTCGGCAAAGGCGCGCGACACGGCGCCTGCGTCCTGCTGCTCGGGCTCGGCGCCGGGGCGGGTGGCGGCCCAGCCGGCGAGGATCGCGGCGACAGCGCCGACGACGGCGAACGACGCGCCGATGCCGACGGACTCCGCGACGGCGCCGAACATGGGGCCGAGGATGGCGCCGAAGACGGCGGCGCCGAACGCGATCCCGATGAGCTCGCCGCGGCGCTCACGCGGTGTGGCCATGGTCAGCCATGCGAGGGAACCGGCCCACGTGATCGTGCTCGAGGTGCCCTGCACGAAGCGGGCGAGACCGAGCGCCCAGGGACCCTCGGCTGCAGCGAACGCGAAGCTGGAGCAGGCGAGGAGGACGAGACCTACGACGACCGCGGTCTTGGGCCCCCAGCGCAGGGCCGCGAGCCCGCCGGGGATGCCGCCCAGGAGCGCGCCGGCGCCGAAGGAGGCGACGAGCAGCCCGGCACCGGTCTTGGAGAGACCGAACTCGTCGGCGTAGCCGGGAATCAACGGCGCGAGCGCCCCGAACAGCATCGCGTCGACGAAGACGACGGTCGAGACGAGAACAAGCAGCCGACGCATCGTCCGACGTTATCGACTGAACCAGAACTCAGAACGCCGCGTGCGAGAGCCGGGCCGCCGAGACGGCCATTCTGGGGACTTGGCGCGAATCCACGCCGTAAACGGTGGTGAGCGAGCCCGGGAGCGAAGCGACCCTTCAGGGGTCTTGGCGCGAACAGGGGGCCGCGCTAGCGGCCCCCTGTTCACGAATGCGCCCAAAAAAATTCAGCGAGCCGGGTGCGCTTTCGTCCGCCAACCCGACGAACTTTCGGCTTCCGCCTACGGCCTCCCGGGTTGGACTCGACCTACTCGCGTCCCGTGCTCGCTGCAAGAGGGAACCTAGGCGGTCTCCGGGTGGTGGTCAAGAGGTCGAAGAACCGGAGAGCCCGCAATTTGCGACTTTTTCTTCGTGAGAAGTCGCAATTGCCATCCACGCCTTACACGATGGTGAGCGAGCCCGGGAGCGAAGCGACCCTTCAGGGGTCTTGGCGCGAATCGGGATCCGCCTAGCGGATCCCGATTCCGATTGCGCCACAAATAAATTCAGCGAGCCGGTGGCGATTTCGTCCGCTCCCCCGACTGACGTTTCGGCTTCCGCCTACTCGTCCTCCGGTGGAGCCTCGACCTACTCTCGCTCCGTGCTCGCTGCAAGGGGGAAGGTACGGCTCCCGCCGAGGAGCGTCAAGAGCTCGCGGACGACGGCGTGCGCAAATTGCGGCTTTTTCTTTAAACAACGGCTTGTTTGCGCATCGCGTCAGACGCTCTAGTGGGGCGATTCGGAGGTGTGTCCGGGCCGGTGGGACGAACGAGAGGGCCGCGGGAACCGAAAATCTATGCTGCGCTTCCGCGGGACCACAAGTGACGCGGGCGCACAAACTTCACGCAAAGAGCGGAAAAGGGAGCGAGATGGAGGCACTTTCGGGCCGGCACATCGTCGTCACGGGCGGTGGTCGCGGGATCGGGAAGGCGATCGCGGAGCGGCTCGCCCTCGAAGGCGCGTCACTCTCGCTGCTTGCGCCGAACCTCGACGAGCTCGAGGAGGTGGCCGCCCGGGTCGGCGGCCATGCCCATTTCTGCGACATCCGCGACCGCGCCGGCGTCGATGCCGCCTTCGCCGCGGCCGCCGCAGCGCGTGGGCCGGTGCACGCCCTCGTCGCAAACAGCGGGATCGGCGGCGCGAACGCCGACGGACCGGATGACCGCTTCACGGAGATCGTCGAGACGAACCTCTTCGGCAGCTACTGGTGCATCCGGGCCGCGCTCCGGCAGCTCGCGGCCGGGCCCGAGCCGCGCCACGTGGTCGTGCTCGCTTCGATTCTCGCCAGGATCGCCGTGCCCGGGTACACGGCCTACAGCGCCTCGAAGGCGGGGTTGCTCGGGCTCGTGCGGTCGTTTTCCGCCGAGCTGGCACCGGCCGACGTCCAGGTGAACGCGATCTGCCCCGGGTGGGTGGAGACGGACATGGCCTCCCAGGGCATCGACGCGATCGTCGAGGCGACGGGCATGACGCGCGAGGAGGCGGTCGCGGACGCGCTGCGTGCGATTCCGCTCGGCCGGATGGGACAGCCCGCGGAGATCGCCGGCACGGTCGCCTGGCTCCTCTCCCCTGACGCCCGCGGCGTCACCGGCCAGGCGATCGACCAGAACGGCGGCGCCTGGACCGGCTAAGGCGTCCATTGGCAAGCGCGGGAAGGGGCGCCGGCGCCCCTTCCCGCGCGCAGGTCCTAGGCCGCAGGCTCCGGCCGCATCCTCGACGACTCCTCGAGGCGCTGCTCGAGCAGCTCGAGCTCCTCCTCGGTGCCCATCCGGACCGGGCCCTTGAACCAGTTCTTGGCGGACACGAGCCACCAGCCGCCGAAGAGCACGATCGCTCCGCCCACGAGGAGCGGCGCGTAGTTCACGGCCTCCCAGGTGAAGCCGTCCTTCCACGGTGCGCTGACCGAGTAGGGCGGCATCAGGAAGACGACCGAGATGAAGAACACCCAGACGATCGCGATCGGATCGATCCACCGGTAGTGCTTCCCGAGCGTCCAGGCTCCCGGCTCGAACGCGTCCTTCATCCGGTACCGCAGGATCACCGGGAGGATGAAGGCGATGTAGAGGCCGATGACCGCGATGCCCGTCCCGACGTAGTAGCCGATGAAGAAGTTGTAGAGCGTCGGCAGCATCAGCGCCGCAGCCGCGACGACGATGCCGACGACAGCCAGGTGCGGGACGCGGTTCCGCGAGACGCGGCGCCAGAGCTGGTGCCCCGGCACGGCCCGGTCGCGCGAGAACGCGAACAGCATCCGCGACGCGGACGTCACCGACGCGATCAGGCAGAAGAGCTGCGCCAGGCAGCAGATGAAGAGGATGAACGTCCCCCAGCTCTGGCCCATTGCGGCGACCCAACTCGTCGGCACGATGAAGAGGTCGAAGACCGGCTCCGCCGGCAGCGCGGCCGTGACCGCGACGAGCAGGATGAAGCCGAAGATCACCGACGCGACGACGGACATGTACATGCCGACTGCCGCCGACCGCGATGCCTGATGCGTCTCCTCGGCGACGTGTGCCGACGCGTCGAAGCCGGTGATCGTGTACTGGGCCATCAGCAGTCCCGTGAGGGCGACGTACCAGAACACCGGGCTGCTGAACGAGGTCGGAGCGGCGTCGCCGCCCCACCCGGTCAGGTTCAGTGTCTCGGTGAAGACGAAGCTGAACGACTGGTGGTTGTCCGGGACCGCGAACAGGATGATCACGATCACGGCGACCCCGGCCATGTGCCAGTAGGCCGAGATCGTGTTCAGCATCGCCGTCAGCGTCACCCGGAAGAGGTTCAGCACGAGCGCGACCGTGAGCACGATCGCGTACATGAGGTAGACGTACCCCTTCGTGTTCGGGTACTCGAACCAGTAGTTCATCAGGGCGGTGCTGAAGATCGCCAGGCCGTAGCCGATCGCGGCCGTGACCGCGATCTGGCCGACGAGGTTGAACCAGCCCGTGAACCACCCCCAGCCGGGGCTCCCGAGCTTCGACGCCCAGTAGTAGAGGCCGCCCGCCGTCGGGAAGGCCGACGCGATCTCGGCCATCGACAGGGCGACGATCGTGCTCATCGCGCCGACGATGAGCCAGCCCCAAATGATCGAGACGGGGCCGCCCTGGCCGTAGGCGATCGAATAGGACGTGAGGCAGCCCGCCAGGATCGAGATGATCGTGAACGAGATCGCGAAGTTCTGGAAGCCGCCCATCGCGCGGAAGAGCTCCTGCGCGTAGCCGAGCTTGTGCAGTGTCCGCTCGTCCTCGTCGGTGTGGTAGCTGCCCGCAGGTGGTGCCGGTTCCATCAGCCCTCCCAGCGTTCGGTGTCGTGTCAGCGCTATTACGCGCGTCTGTCACGAGCGTTGTCAACGTGTCGGACAGCACGAGCGTTAGGATCGCCTTCGTGCTTGGCTTCGACGAGCTGAAGGCCGACGTGGAGTCGGGCGCGATCGACACCGTCGTGGTGGCGTTCACCGACATGCAGGGGCGCCTCCTCGGCAAGCGGCTTCACGGGGAGTTCTTCGTCGAGGAGGTCGGCGCCGGCCACGCGGTCGAGGGCTGCAACTACCTGCTCGCGCTCGAGATGGAGATGGATCCCGTGCCCGGCTATGCGATCGCGAGCTGGGAGCGCGGCTACGGTGACTTCGCGCTCCAGCCCGATCTGGCGACCCTCCGGCGGATTCCGTGGCTCGAGGCGACCGCGCTCGTGCTCTGCGACGTCTTCTGGCATGACGGCTCGCCCGTGGCTCCGTCGCCCCGCCAGGTGCTGCGGGCGCAGGTCGAGCGGGCGGAGGCGCTCGGGTTCACGCCCATGATCGGCTCTGAGCTCGAGTTCTTCCTGCTCAAGGAGACTTACGAGGAGGCCTACGCGCAGCGCTACGAGGACCTGACGCCCTCGGTGCCGTACATCCTCGACTACCACATCCTCGCCTCGACCTACGACGAGTCGTTCATCCGCCAGATCCGGAACGGGATGCAGGCGGCCGGGATGCGGGTCGAGACCTCGAAGGGCGAGGCGTGGCCGGGCCAGCACGAGATCAACTTTCGCTACGCCGACGCGCTGACGACGGCCGACAACCACGTCGTCTACAAGAACGGGGCGAAGGAGCTCGCACACCTGAACGGGTGCTCGATCACGTTCATGGCGAAGCCGGATCACACGTGGATCGGGAGCTCGTGCCACATCCACTCCTCGCTCTGGCGGGGCGACCGGAGCGCCTTCAGCGGCGAGACGCCGACGTTCAAGCGCTGGCTCGCCGGTCAGATCGCGAACCTGCGCGAGCTGGCGGTCTTCCTCGCGCCGAACGTCAACTCGTACAAGCGCTTCGCGGCCGGCTCATGGGCGCCGACCACGCTGGCGTGGGGGCACGACAACCGTACGTGCGGGTTCCGGATCGTTGGGCACGGGCCGGCTCTCCGGACGGAGACGCGAATCCCGGGCGCCGACGCGAACCCGTATCTCGCCTTCGCCGCGATCATCGCGGCCGGGCTCGACGGGATCGAGCGGAAGCTGCGGCTGCCGCGGGCGCTCGAGGGCAACGCCTACGAGTCGGACGCCGAGCGGTTCCCGCACTCCCTCCGCGAGGCGATCGCGGCACTCGAGGAGGGGACGATGGCGCGGGCCGCGTTCGGCGACGAGGTGATCGACCACTACCTCAACTACGCGCGCACCGAGCAGGAGCTCTTCGACCGGGTCGTCACCTCGTATGAGCGGCAGCGGTTCTTCGAGCGTGGGTAGCCCCGGGTTCGAGGTCATGCAGGCCCCGATCGGCCCGGCGGCGACCGTCGACCTCGCCGCGGCCGTCTGCGCCGCCGGCGGTCTCGGCTCGCTGGCGTCCTCGTGGACGCGGACCGACGTCCTGCGAGGGCAGGTACGCGCGCTCACCGGCCGCCGCTTCTGCGTCAACCTCGTACTGGCGTTTCCGCAGGAGCACCGCCTGGAGGTGCTCTGCGAGGAGCACGTGCCCGTGATCTCGTTCTCCTGGGGAATTCGCCCCGACCTCGTTGCCCGCGCCCACGAGGCGGGCGCGGAGGTGCTGATCCAGGTGGGGTCGGCGGCTGCCGCGCGCAGGGCAGTCGACGCCGGCGCCGACCTCGTGATGGTGCAGGGCATTGAGGCCGGCGGGCATGTCGAAGGGGAGCGGCCGCTGCTCGAGCTGCTCAGACTGGTCGAGGGACTCGAGGTCCCGGTCGTCGCCGCGGGCGGAATCGCAGAAGCGGCCGCGGCGAGGGCCGCCAGAGAGGCCGGCGCCGACGCCGTCGCTGCGGGCACGGCCTTCCTCGTGGCGGAGGAGGCCGATCGCCATCCCGGCTACGTCGAACGCCTGCTCGGCGCGGAGGAGGCCGTCCTCACCGACGTCTTCTCGATCGGCTGGCCGGACGCGAAGCACCGCGTGCTCGCGAACGCGGCCCTCGCCGACGGTGTCCCTGCGGCCGAGGCGATGCCGACCGGCACGCGCGGCGGCGACCCGGACCGGATGGCTCTCTACGCGGGTGCGGGTGTCCGCGCGCTGCGCCGTGTCGAGCCGGCCGCGAGCATCGTCGAGCGGCTTACACTGGAGCCATGCGGCCCCTGATCGGGATCACCGCCTACGCCGAGCCCAGCGTGCGCTGGGGCGCGTGGGACGTGCCGGCAGCCGTGATCCCGCTCGCCTACGTGCGGATGGTCGAGGCGGCGGGTGGGCGGGCGCTGCTGGTGCCGCCGAGCGAGGAGGGGATCGACGAGACGCTCGACGCACTCGATGGCGTCCTCTTCTCCGGCGGCTCGGACATCGACCCGTCCGAGTACGGCCACGACCCGCATCCGGAGACGAACGGCGTCCGGCCGAAGCGCGACCGCGGCGAGTTGGCGCTCCTGCAGGCGGCGCTCGCACGCGACATGCCGGTCCTCGCCGTCTGTCGGGGCTCGCAGGTGCTGAACGTCGCGCGCGGGGGCGATCTCGTCCAGCATCTCCCCGACGTCGTCGGCCACGAAAAGCACAAGCACACGCCCGGTGTCTTTGCCGACCACGAGGTCGACGTCAAGGAGGGGACGCGGCTTGGCTCGCTGCTCGGCGGGCGCGCTCCGGTCAAGTCGCACCACCATCAGGGGTTCGGCCGGGTCGGCGAGGGGCTCGTCGAGGCGGCCTGGGCCGACGACGGGACGCTCGAGGCGCTCGAGGCCCCGGAGCAGCGCTTCGCCGTCGGCGTGCTCTGGCACCCGGAGGAGGGCGAGGACACGGCGCTCTTCCGCGCGCTCGTCGACGAGGCGCGGGCCTACCGGGAGGGGAAGGCCTAGCCGGAGAGGCGGCGCCCCGGTCTCCGCTCCCATCGTTTCCCCAGCCGCGGTCAGCCACCGCGCTTGGGGGAGAGATGGTCAAATAGCGTCGATGCTGACCGTCCTCAACCCGGCGACCGAAGAGGCTCTCGCCGAGCTCGAGCAGGCGGGGGTTGAGGAGACGGACGGGGCGGTGGCGCGCGCGAAGGCGGCGTTCCCGGCCTGGCGCGCCGTCGCGCCTGCCGATCGGGCTCGGCTGCTGCGGCGGCTGGCCGAGCTCGTCGAGGAGCACGGGGAGGAGCTGGCGCGGCTGGAGTCGCGCAACGTCGGCAAGCCGATCGCGGGCGCCCGGGCCGAGGTCGGCATGGTCGCGCAGGTCTTCCACTTCTACGCCGGCGCCGTCGACAAGCACTACGGCGAGACGATCCCGGTCGCGGGCGGCGAGGCGTTCACGTTCCGTGAACCGCTCGGCGTCGTCGGCCTGATCGTGCCGTGGAACTTCCCGGTCAACATCGCCTCCTGGAAGCTCGGGCCCGCGCTCGCAACCGGAAACACCGTCGTGCTGAAGCCGGCCGAGCTGACGCCGCTGTCGGCGCTGCGGCTTGCGGAGCTCGCGCTCGAGGCCGGGTTCCCGGAAGGTGTCGTCAACGTCGTCGTCGGCAAGGGGTCCGTCGTTGGTGAGCGGCTCGTCGAGCACTCCGACGTGGCGAAGATCGGCTTCACCGGCTCGACCGAGGTCGGCCAGCTCGTGATGCGCGGGGCGGCGAGCACGATCAAGCGCGTCACACTCGAGCTCGGCGGCAAGTCGGCCAACGTCGTCTTCGCCGACGCCGACCTCGAGCGGGCAGCAGCCTCGGCGCCCTACGCCGTCTTCGACAACGCCGGCCAGGACTGCTGTGCGCGCTCGCGCATCTTCGTCGAGCGCAGCGCCTACGACCGCTTCGCGGAGCTCCTGATCGACGCGACGAAGAAGCTGAAGGTCGGTGATCCCGAGGACGATTCGACGGAGATGGGGCCGCTGATCTCGGCCGCGCACCGCGAAACGGTGGCCGGCTTCGTCGACGGCGAGCCCTTGTACCGCGGTGAGGTGCCCGGCGGCAAGGGCTTCTGGTACCCGCCGACGATCGTGGAGGCGTCGAACGACGAGCGGATCGCGCGCGAGGAGGTCTTCGGGCCGGTCGCGGCGCTGATCCCGTTCGACGATGAGGCCGACGCCATCCGGCTCGCGAACGACACGCCGTACGGCCTCTCCGGCTCGATCTGGACGCGGGACGGAGCGCGGGCGTTCCGCGTCGCGCGGGCGATCGACACCGGCGTCCTCAGCATCAACTCGAACTCGTCCGTGCGCGTGGCGACGCCGTTCGGGGGCTTCAAGCAGTCGGGGTTCGGCCGTGAGCTCGGGATGCATGCGCTCGACGGCTACTCCGAGGTCAAGTCGGTCTTCTTCTCGACGGAGGGTTGAGGTGGCGGGACGTCTCAACGGCAAGATCTGCGTGATCACGGGCGCCGGCGGCGGGATGGGCCGCGAGGCGGCTGCCCTCTTCACCGCGGAGGGCGCGAAGGTCTGCGCTGCGGACATGGACCTCGCCGCGGCGGCGGAGACGGTCGGCCTCTGCTCGGGCGAGGCGTTCGCGTTCCAGGCGGACGTCGCGAAGGAGGCCGATGTCGAGGCGATGATGGCCGCGACCTCCGAGCGCTACGGCGGCATCGACGTCCTCTACAACAACGCCGGCATCTCGCCCGACGACGATGCGTCGGTGCTCGACACATCGGTCGAGGCTTGGGACCGCGTCCAGGCGGTCAACACCCGCGGTGTCTTCCTCTGCTGCAAGCACGGGATCCCGCACCTGCTCGAGCGCGGCGGCGGCTCGGTGATCAACGTCGCCTCGTTCGTCGCGGTGCTCGGCGCGGCGACGTCGCAGATCTCCTACTCGGCCTCGAAGGGCGCAGTGCTCTCGATGTCGCGCGAGCTCGGCGTCCAGTTCGCCCGGCGGGGCGTGCGCGTGAACGCGCTCTGTCCAGGCCCGGTCGAGACGCCGCTCCTGCTCAACATCTTCGGCGACGACCCGGAGGCACTCGAGCGCCGCCGGATCCACTGGCCGACCGGCCGCTTGGCGAAGCCCCGCGAGATCGTCAACGCGGCCCTCTTCCTCGCGAGCGACGAGTCCTCGTACGTGAACGGGGCGACGTTCCTCGTCGACGGCGGCCTGACCGCCGCCTACGTGACGCCCGAGTAGAGCCCGCTGAGTGAGCGGCTGGAGCGAAGCGACACTTCAGGGGTCTTCGCGCATCCGGGATCTGCTTCCGCAGATTTCGGATGCTGCGGGCTAACTCAGACGCCGACGACTTGCACGAGCCAGCGGCGGTCGCGCTCGCGGTCGAGCTCGAGGAAGAGCACGCGCTGCCAGGTGCCGAGGCAGAGCTCGCCGTCGGAGACGGGGATCGATTCGCCGGCGGGGCCGAGCAGCATCGACATGCAGTGCGAGTGGCCGTTGCCGAAGTCCATGTCCTCGGGGCAGACGTTCTCGGTACGGCGGTCCCAGTCGTCGTGGGCGTAGTAGTTGTCGCTCGGAACGAGCCGCTTCAAGAGCAGCGCGAAGTCCTCGAGGAAGCCGCTCTCGAACTCGTTCACCCGCACGGAGCACGTCGTGTGCGGCGAGTAGACCGAGCAGATCCCGTTCCGGATCCCACTGACGGCGACGGCCTCCTGGACTTCCTCGGTGATGTCCTTGATCGAGAGCCCACCTGCGGTCCGGAGCTCCTTCACCTGCTGGTAGGCCTTCATCGCGGGCATTGTGACAGCCGCGCCGCGAGTGCCGGTGGAGGAACCAGCAGGCGATCCGCACGACGCAGAAGGAGAAGCGAGCGCGGGAATCGAACGATGCCGGTATGCGTCCGACGAAGCCGATGCTGGTGCTGCTCGCCCTCGGTCTCTGGCACGGCTCGGTGGCGACCTCTGAGGTCTCTGCGACCGGCCACGGAGGAATCGTCTACGAGCTGGTCAGCCCGAGCGGCAATATCCATTGCGCTGCCTACGTCGGCGGCAGCCAGACAGGGACGATGCGCTGCTCGCTGAGGCGAATGGCGAGGACGTATCCGCGTCCTGCGGCGGAGCAGGGTTGCGATTGGGAGGGTGGCCGCTGGTATGCCCTCGAGGCAACCGGACCCGGGTCGCGGTTTGCGCCCTGCGATGCACTCCTGAGCGGCAGGCCGCCGCTCCGGCTCGCGTACGGAAAGCTCTGGCGCCGCGGGCCTTTCAGCTGTCTCTCGACCAGGTTCGCGCTCGTCTGCACGAATCTTCGCGGGCACGGCCTCCTGCTCAGCTTCGAGCAGCAGCGCACCTTCTGAGAGCCGGCGCGGCGGACATCCCGGTGATCGGCACGCTCAGATCCAGCGCCACAGCCTGGCAAGCCCGATCGTGACGGGCGCGATCAGCGCGATCACGGCCAGCACCACCCAGAACAGCATCGGTTCGTCGAAGAGGGCGACCTTGAAGTTCATCCCCATCACGCCTGCGATCAGGGCGCCGGGGAGCAGGATCACTGACGTCAAGGTCAGCACCTTCATGATCTCGTTCATGCGGTGACCGCTTCGGGCGATCAAGACGTCGAAGGAGCCGACGATCGCCTCGCGTGCGTCACGCGCCTCCTGCACGGTCGACTCGAACCGCCTCAGCAAGGAGGCGAAGCGCTCGCCGGACTTGTTGTCCCCGAGGGCCTCGAGCTCGGGATGCGTCAGCGAGACGAGCGCCGAGCGGTGTGCGGCGAGCGCACGCCGTAGCTTGCCCACCTCTTTGCGCATCGCGATCAGCCGCTCGATGTAGTCCGAGCCCTCGGCCTTGCCACGCATGGCCTCGACGTCGAACTCCTCCAGCCGGTGCTCGATCCGCTCGAAAGCGGCCGAATAGGAACCGAGCACCCACTCCAGCAGCGCGGCGAGGAAACCGGGGCCATCGAGCGAGCCGGTGTCGCCGGAGCCAGAGACTCGGGACGCGAACTCCTCCAGCACCGGAATCGGCTGATCGTGGGCAGTGATCACCCAGTTCTCGCCGACGACGCATTCGAGCGCGATCAGCTCACCCTCGTCGTCCTCGTCGGGGGCGTAGGTGGTGACGTGGATGTAGCGGCCGTGGTCCTTGAAGACGGCGCGGTCGTCCGAGTTGGTAAGGCACTCGCGGGTGGCGCTGTCGAGCCCGAATGCCTCCGCGACACGGTGCGCTTCCTCCTCGGAGCAGCGGTCGACGTCGACCCAGAGCAGCCTCCCGCCACGCAGCCGCCTGGGGCGCTCGCCGAGGTCGCCCAGCTTGTCTACCTGGTCACGGTCGAAGAGGATCGCTTCGCTCATCACAGGGGCAACGGGGCGGGTGGCTTTTCAGTTCCTCACGCAGCCTTTGAGCAGTACAAGGCCAAGTGTTTGCCGACTGCCCTCAACGTGATCCGTCAGCTCGCGGCAGCGGCGAGACGAACGTTCAGTCGTAGCCGGCTGCGGGGGCTCACGCCCTCGGAAGTGGGGGCATACCTCGAGCGGAGCCCTCCGCGGCACGGGGGACGCCGACGGCGAGCGTCCTCAACCGACGCTAGCCACGTGTTGAGGCACGCGGCTTGACTCAAACGGGTCAATCCTGGGCTTTCCTCTGGCCGGCTCTTGCCGCTGAGCTGGTGTCGAGGTTGCGGCCGTATCCCCGCCCGCGGTGCGGCCGTTGCATGCCAGGACGGTGTTGAGGAACCCGTCCTTCAGGGGTCGAATCCTTCGGGGTTCGGCGGGAGGTTCGCGCTCGCACAGTGTGGGGGAACTACGGCAGCGGGCGCGAACCTCCGGCCCATCAACGCTGCGGCGCGGCGAGCACCCGGAGCGGATCGGGGAGGCGTGGTGCGCCGCCCCGGTTGTCGGTGTTCGCGGCCGCAACCTTGGCCCGGTCGACGGCGTTGTCTGCGCGGACTTGCGCGCGGCGCGACACGCCGTCGAGGATATGGGGGCCGAAGGCTAAGAATTCTCAAGGCGCGACGGCGTCGGCGAGGCACTAGGACGCCGGCGAGCACCATCCGGCGAGGCTAGCGGGTGCTTGCCGGCGCAAGTCTCGGGGGTAGCACGGGGGATAGCACGCGGTGAGCATTGTCCCTGGCACACCTGACCCGCTTGCCTAAGCGGAAACCCACTAGGCAAGCGGGTTGATTTGGGCCCGCCTGGATTCGAACCAGGGCGCGACGGATTATGAGTCCGCTGCTCTGACCACTGAGCTACGGGCCCCTCGGACGAGCGTAACGCAGGCACTTCACCGTCAACCGGCGGGGTGAACCACCGGTTGGGTGATTGGTCAACCGGTGGGGGGTCGTCCATGGTGTCCCTAGACGGCACATGAGCTTCACGGGCCTCCTGCGGTGGGCCCGAGGGGTTTCTCCCGAGAACGAGCGGGGCCTTGCGGCGAGGCCCCGCGTTCTCACCGCCGGTGCATCTGCGGCAACCGTGGCGACTGTGGCTCGAGGAGGGATTGGGGGAATGTCGAACGGCACCTTCGTACTGGTCCTCACGGCAGGAGCGGGGCTCTTGGCGCTGTGGCTTCACGTCAGATTTCCCTCGCTCGCACCAGAGCGGCTCGGCCGCACCATCCTGCACGCGGCGGCGGCGTTCGCGCTGCTGAAGACGACGTCGATGTTCGGCGAGTCGACGGCGGTCTCCACGTTCGTGTTCGTGTTCGTGTTCGTGCTGCCGGCTCTCGTCTACGCGCTCCTCTGCACGATCTGGGTGCTTCAGCAGGCGCAGACGGCGCTCGGCCCGTCTCGCTAGGGCGAGCGGTCTAGGCGGCGACCAGGCGGTCGCCGACCTGCACGCCGCGACGCTTGCATTCGCCGGCGGCGAGCTCGACGACCGCCTTTGCTCCCCGGCGGCCGGCCGCCTTCCAGGGCCGCAGAGACGGCTCGATCCCGACGACGATCGCGTCGTGGTCGAGGAAGACGACGTCGATTGGGAAGCGCATGAAGAACGTGTGCACGGAGCCGGCCGGCCGGAGCAGGATCCCCTGATCGGACGGCAGCTCCGCGCGGCCGAGCAGGCCGCGCATGCGCCGGAGCGGGCGCGCCGCCACGAGCAGGTGCTCGCAGACGACGCGCCCGTCCTCGTGGGTCAAGCTCACGGAGCTAGAAGCCAACGTGGATGTGGTCTCCGTGGTCGCGCAGCGGGAACGACGGGCCGCCCAGCCCGAGCAGGGAGATCACCTGCTGCGGCTGGAGCTCGCCGGGGAGGAGGAGCACAGAACGCACCGCCGCCTCGGTGAGGCCACCAGGCTGCTGGTTACCCGCGATCGGAGTGCCCCCGACAGCGGCGATGTCGACCGCGTGTCCGTACACGTGGGCCGAGACGACGCCGGGGCGGGAGAAGGTGCGGTGACCCGAGAAGAGGCTCGACACCGTCACCGCGCCGTGGCGCTCCGCCAGATAGCCGATCAGGACGATTACCCGAACGTCGATCCGGCCCATCATGATGTCGGTCCGGCCGGGGCCGTAGATCAGGATCCCCTGCTGCGACAGCACCTTTCGGGCAAGCCTGACCTTCGACGCGGTGTAGCCCGAGACGAGCGCCTCGACCCCGACGAAGCGATAGAGATCCGCGAAGGCGGCGGCGCGGTCGGCGAACCCGGTGCGACCGGAGAGCGCGAGCGCGCCCTTCCACGCGTCGGCGCCGGCCATCCGGGCGGCGAGCGTATCGAGCTCGCGTGCGGATGCGGGGGCTGCGCCCCGCTCGCCCTGGGCCCGCAGCACCCCGAGGACCGCGGCCCAGTCGGCGCCGTGGGCCTTCGAGGCGGCCACGAGCCGCTTCGCAAACGGGCGGTGCAGCCGCGCAGAGGCCGGGGTGGGATCCGGCAAGGCGCGGTTGAGCCAGATCGTCGGCTCGCCGCCCTGCTCGATTTCGAGCTCGGGTGCCTTCGCCGGCTTCGCGGCCGCGCGCTCGACGACCCACTTCTTCGTCGGCGCGGCCTTCTTCGCGGCGGGAGCGGGCTTCGGTGCCGACTGCGGCGCGGCGCGGGTCGCCGGCGCGGCCGAGACGACGTTGCTCGGCGTGGGGGCTGCGGCCACGGCTGGTTCGGCCGCAGGCTCGGCGGCCTGGGCGGCGGCGGTCGACGGAGCGACCGTGGTCGCCGCCTCGGGAGCGGCGGTCTCGGGCTCGGCGGCCGGTGCCGGCGCGGCAGCTGCCTCCGGCGCGGCTTCCGGGACCGGCGCTTCCTGCGGCGCCGCCTCGGGGGCGGGTGCAGCCTCGGCCGCGGCGGGTGCCGACACGGCGGCGGCGTCCTCAGGGGCGAGCTCGGCAGCGGCCGCCGGCGGCGCCGAGATCTGGGCGGCCTCGAGCGCGGCCGCATCCTCGTCGGTGAGACGCACCATCTGGTCGCCGGCTCCGGCCGTGAACGCCGCGCCCGCGAAGAACAGCATCGAGAAGGCGGCGGCGTGCACGAAGCGCTTCGACTGCCGGCGCCGGGCGACCCCAGCCGGCGCGGCCGCCTCGATCGCTTCGATCTCCTCCTCGGCCCGCTCGTACTCCCACTCGTCGGGCTTGCGGCGGAAGATCGCCGCTGTCATGGCCAGCAGGCCCAGCGGCAGTAGTGCTTTCGAGAAGATGTGCTTCCGTTGCGGCATCGACCCAGCTCCTCCATCGAATTCGGGCGCCGGGTTTGACCTCCACCGACGCCGGCTGATTTCTCGACCGCGCCGCCGACGGTTCTGTCTGAACCTCCTTATCGGCACCGGCTTTAGCCCTGCTCACTCGTTCGGGTGAATTTGAACATCCGGCGCAAGAAGTCCCCCGGATGGGGCTTCTCAGTGTGCGACTGCTGATCGATCTTTGGGTCAACGCAACGCAACACGACAGGCGAAGCGGCTCGCCGATGGGAGGAAGGCTTCTCAGGTGAATCACCGCAACGTCAAGCACAGCCGCCACAACAGTCTCCGGGCCGCCGCCTGTGCCCGGGAGTCCATCCGCTCTCTCCTGCTCGAAAGGAGGTGAATTACATGCTGAAGCTTTTCGTCGCCATTCAGAACAAGCTCGCCGAGGTTCGGAGCGAGGAGGGTCAGACGATGGCCGAGTACGGCGTCGTTCTCGCCGTGATCACGGCCGGAATCATCGTCGCGCTGACGGCACTTTCCGGTGGCATCAGTGACGCGCTCGACTCCGTCACGGGGATGCTGGGCTAACTCGAAGAAAATGGAGCAGATACATGTTGAGACGTGACATCACAATGCAGAGTGAACGAGGGCAGACAATGGCCGAGTACTCGGTCGTTCTCGGAGTGATCACGCTTGCAATTGTCTTCTCCTTCGCAGTGCTGTCGGGCGCGATCGAAGGCGTCTTGAACGAGATCGTCGGACTGATCGGTTCCGCCCTCTGACAGATGCACGTCACGGTGGGGGTGCCGCGAGGCGCCCCCACCGCCACCTCAACAGAAAGCACGCCGCCACTATGAATCGCCACCGAATCAAGGATCAACAGGGTCAGACGATGGTCGAGCTCGCACTCGTCATCCCCATTCTTTGCGTGGTGCTCTTCGGGATCCTGCAGTTCGGTGCGCTGTACAACGACTACGTCACTCTGACCGACGCAACTCGCGTCGGTGCGCGGAGGGCGGCTGTCAGCCGGTTCGAGGCGAGCCCGTCCGCGGCCGCTGAGACGGCGATGAGGAAGGCCGCCAGCGGGCTGACGGCGAGCAAGCTCACCGTCAGCGTGGACTCCACCTGGAAGCAAGGCGATCCCGTGGTGGTCGAGGGGACCTATCCCTACTCGATCAACCTGCTTGGCATG
The DNA here is from genome assembly GCA_963784895.1 of uncultured Gaiellaceae bacterium. Lineage (GTDB taxonomy): Bacteria > Actinomycetota > Thermoleophilia > Gaiellales > Gaiellaceae > Gaiellasilicea. The sequence continues at coordinate 37,067 of CAWATM010000016.1, forward strand.
GTCGTCAAGTCCGGCAACTTGAACTCGCGGATCGAGGAGCGTGTGGAATGACGAAGCTTCGGAGCGAGCACGGACAGGCCGCGGTCGTCAGCGTCCTTTTCCTCGTCGGCCTTCTCGGCGCGATGGCGATGGTGCTCGACGTCGGCTCGTGGTTCCGCGAGCAGCGCGCCACCCAGGCCGCGGCCGACGCGGCCGCGCTCGCCGCCGCCCAGGAGCTGCCGGGGAGCACCGGCCCCGCGCAGGCGATGGTGGCGAGCTACCTCGCCAAGAACGGGGGCGGCAACCCGACGACGACCTTCTCATCGCAGTACCTGGCCAACGACACCATCACCGTGAAGGTGAACCGTCAGGCGCCGGGCATCTTCTCGAAGCTCTTCGGGATCAACTCGGTCACCGTCAACGCGAAGGCGACGGCGCGGGCGGTCGGTATCGACGCCGCGATCGGCGTCGCTCCGATTGTGGTCAATGTCGCGCACCCGATGCTCAACTGCGGTACCTCGAACGGAAAACCCGTCCCCTGCTTCGGCACCGAGACGCAGCTCGATCTGCTCAACCTCAAGGATCCCGGCAGCTCCGACGCCGCCGGCTCGTTCGGCTTGATCAACCTCGACCAGGGGAGCGGCGGGAACACGGGTGCTTCAATCCTCGCCCAGTGGGTCGCGAAGGGATTCGACCAGTACATGCCGCTCGGGATCTATGACGCTGCGCCGTCCGCGAACTTCAACAACTCGCAGTTCCTCGACGCGCTCGCCGCGAAGATGCCCGACGTGCTGCTGTTCCCGATCTACCGGACGCTCCTCGGCACCGGCTCTACCGCTCAGTACGACATCGTCGGCTGGGTCGGTTTCAAGGTCTCCTATTTCAATCCCAACGGAAGCAAGAGCTTTGTGAAGGGATCGTTCGTGTCAGTCGTCTGGGATGGCGTTCGCTCGCAATCCGGAACGAACATGAATTACGGCGTTCGCGCCATCCAGCTCGTCGAATAACAAACCAAGAAAGAGGAAGAAAAGAGACGCTCATGACGTACAGGGTCAAGAACATCACCATTGCCGTCGCGTTGGCCCTCGTCGCTGCCCTGCTGACGAGCTTCTACGTGACGAATTACCAGCGGAACGTCCGCCAGGACGAGACGAACGTGCCGATCTGGGTCGCGAAGCGCGACATCCCCGCCGGCACCACCGGCGCCGATCTCGAGCGGAAAGGGATGCTCGAGAAGAGCGAGATCGTCCGCCGCAGCGTCGTGCCAGGCGCGATCTCGAATCCCGACCAGGTCAGCGAGCTCGTCACCTCGCAGCCGATCTTCGCGGGCGAGCAGGTCTCGACGCGCCGCTTCTCAACACCCTCGCAGCGGGGGATCAAGGCCCAGCTGACCGGCGTCCAGCGCGCGATCGAGGTCGACGGCAACCAGCACTCGCTGCTGGCAGGAACCCTGAAGGCCGGCGACAAGGTCGACGTCGTCGCCACCTTCGCCACGGGTATCAGCTCAGGGTCCGGTCTCCTCTTCACGCGGGTCGTCCTGCGTGACATCGAGGTGCTTCGCCCGCCCGCCAACGTCAACGCCTCGGACAAGCTCACGGGCGTCTCCGATCGTGGCGGCGCCTTCTCCGTGATGCTCAAGGTCACGGACACGCAGGTGCAGAAGCTGCACTGGGTCTACACGGCCGCGGAGGAGTGGCATCTCGAGCTCCGCCCCGGCATCGACGGCGCCGATAGCCCCGAGAACGTCGAGAGCTGGTACTCGGTGCTGCGCGAGGGCGTCCGCCCCAAGCAGCTCGAGGAGTCCGGCGCCATCTACGTCGAGCCGGTTGGAGGCAAGAGCGATGAATAACGAGAGCGTCCGCATCTACGTCACGGGCTCATGCGAGGGGCTCGAGAACCTCCGCGACCAGCTCGCCAACCATCCCGACCTCGACTTCGTCGGCTGGAGCGAGAACGTCGCCGAGGCGACCACCGCTCTCGCGGGCGGCCACCTCCGGGTCGTCGTCCACGCCACCCGCGCGACGTCGTTCCCCGCCGGTGAGGTCGCCGCGATTCGCGAGCACACCCGCTCGCCGATCGTGATCCTCGCCTCGGGCGAGTCCTCGGTCCTGCTCGAGGAGGCACTCGACGCCGAGGGCGTCGCCGACGTCCTGCTCCTGCCGCAGCTGACCGAGAACGTGGTCTTCGCGCTTCGCAAAGCGGCGCATGCGGGCCGCCGGCTCGTCGCGGAGGGGGGTCAGGGCCGCCGGGGCCGGATCGTGACCGTGTTCTCGCCCAAGGGCGGCACCGGGAAGACCGTGACCGCGACGAACCTTGCGGCGGCGTTCGCCAAGCACGAGCAGAAGCGCACGCTCCTCGTCGATCTCGACCTGCAGTTCGGCGACGCCGCGATCATGCTCGGGCTCGAGCCCGAGAAGACGATCTACGACCTGGTCGTCGCCCCGGGCGAGCTCGATTCCGAGAAGCTCGCGGGCTACACGACCAAGCACACGTGCGGGCTCGACATCCTGCCGGCGCCGCTGCGCCCGGAGGACGCCGAGCTGGTCACGGAGACGAAGCTGGCCCGCCTGCTCGAGGTGGCGCGGGAGTCGTACGACATCATCATCGTCGACACCTCGCCCTTCTTCCACGGGCCGATGCTCGCCACGCTCGACCGGACCGACGAGCTCCTGATGCTCTGCGGTCTCGACGTGCCGACGCTGAAGAACGTGCGACTCTCGATGCAGACGCTCGAGCTGCTCTCGTTCCCCGCGTCGCGGATTCGCTTCGTCCTGAACCGTGCCAACTCCAAGGTCGGGATGAAGAAGAGCGAGGTCGAGGGCGCGCTCGACATCAAGATCGGCTTCGAGGTGCCTTCCGACCGGGCCGTCCCGCTCGGCGTCAACCGGGGGGCGCCCCCGGTGGTCGCCGACACCGGCTCGGACTTCGCGAAGGCGATCCGACAGGTGGCCAAGTCGCTGCTCGTGAACGAGCAGCCGAAGAAGCGACGCAAGTTCGCCGCTTTGGCGAAGGCGTAGGGCCATGGGCCTCCACGACAGACTCTCGAAGCAGAACGGAAACGGGGCCGCCGGCGTGACCGCCGAGCGTCCGGCCGCGCTGGCCGGCCCCGTTGCTCATCCCACGCAGCAGGCCTCGCCGGCGCCGAGCACGGGCGCCAGCGACCCCTACGGCGAGCTGAAGAGCGGCATCCACCACGCCGTGATCGCGAAGCTCGGGCCGGAGCTCTTCAAGCGCGAGACCGGTGAAGACCTCACTGAGCGGGTGCTGCACGCGGTCACCGAGCAGCTCGCGCTCGACCGGACGCCGCTGACGCGCGAGGAGCGCCGGCGGATCGTCCGCGAGATCGCCGACGACGTGCTCGGCTACGGGCCGCTCGAGCCGTTCCTCCGCGACGACTCCGTGACGGAGGTCATGGTCAACAACCACGACCGGATCTTCGTCGAGCGAAAGGGCCGGATCGAGCGCACCGATGCCTCCTTCGCCGACAACGCTCACCTGCTCCGGATCATCGACAAGATCGTCTCGCAGGTGGGCCGGCGCATCGACGAGAGCTCGCCGATGGTCGATGCGCGTCTGCCCGACGGCAGCCGCGTGAACGCCATCGTCCCACCCCTGTCGCTGCGCGGGCCGACACTGACGATCCGGAAGTTCTCGCGCGACCCGTACACGATGGACGACCTGATCAACTTCAACTCGCTGACACCGCAGGCCGCGCAGTTCCTGGCCGCCTGCGTCAAGGGGAAGCTGAACGTGCTGATCTCCGGCGGTACCGGTTCCGGCAAGACGACGATGCTGAACGCGATGTCCGCGTTCGTCCCGGACGACGAGCGGATTGTCACGATCGAGGACGCGGCCGAGCTCCAACTCCAGCAGGAGCACGTGATCACGCTCGAGTCGCGGCCGCCGAACATCGAGGGCCAGGGCGAGATCCGGATCCGCGAGCTCGTTCGCAACTCCCTGCGCATGCGCCCCGACCGGATCATCGTCGGCGAGGTCCGCGGCCCCGAGACCCTGGACATGCTGCAGGCGATGAACACGGGCCACGAGGGCTCGCTCACGACGATCCACGCCAACAACCCTCGCGACTGTCTCGGGCGGCTCGAGACGCTCGTCATGACCGCCGGGGTCGAGCTTCCGCACCGTGCCATCCGCGAGCAGATCTCGAGCGCCTTCGATGTCCTCGTGCAGATCTCCCGCCTCGTCGACGGCTCGCGCCGCGTCACGCACATCACCGAGGTGCTCCGGATGGAGTCCGACGTGATCACGCTCCAGGATCTCTTCCTCGCCAAGGCGCCGGACGAGGACACGATCGCGACCGGGCGCGGCTCGCGGCTGCTGCTCCCGCTCGCCTGCACCGGCCTGAAGCCGCATTTCCTCGAGAAGATGGCCGGGAACGGGGTCGTCCTGCCGCCGACGTTCTTCCGCCACGAGGCCCCCGGTGGCCGGCCGAGCTTCAGCGCCGCTCCCTACGGAGGTGGGCAGTGAGGCGGTTCCTGACTCTGGCAGTCCTCTGCGCCCTGCTTCCCGGCGTCGCGCACGCCGCCGCGCCCAGGATCGCGAGCCTCGACACGACCGGCTACCCGACCGTCCGCACGACGGTGGTGACGCCGAAGCCGGTCGGGACCGCGCCCAAGCTGACGGAGAACGGCCAGGCGGTCGTCGGCTTCCGGGCCGTCAACCTCGGCCGCGAAAAGAGCGTCATGCTCCTGTTCGACCGTTCGCAGTCGATGATCGGTCAGGCGATCGCTGATGCATCCGCCGCGGCACGCCAGTTCGTCGGCTCGAAGCCTGCGAACGACCGGATTGCCGTCGTGGCGGTCGGCAAGAAGGCCGTGCAGCTGACGAGCTTCTCCTCGAACCCCGCCGAGGCGGACGCCGCCCTGCGCACCATCGAGGTGGACAAGGTCCGCGGCACCGCGCTCTACGACGGGATCCTCGTCTCGACGCAGGCGCTCGCCGCCGACCTCAACCCGACGCGGGTGCTGATCCTGCTCACCGACGGCCAGGAGGTCTCGAGCGACGCCAGCCTCGAGCAGGCGATCGACGCAGCACGGGACGCACACGTCGCCGTCTACCCGATCGGGATCGAGAGCCCCAGCTTCCGGCCCGCGCCGCTCCAGCGGCTGGCCGAGAAGACGGGCGGGCGCTACGTCGGGGCCAGTGGCACGAAGGACCTGAAGGCGATCTACGCCGCGCTGGCGGAGGAGCTTCGCCGAACCTGGCAGCTCAGCTACGTCACGGCTGCGAGGCCGGGCGACCGGATCGAGATCGACGCCGCCGGCGTCCACGCGGAGTCGGTCGTCCCCGGCGTAGCGGTGATCTCCAGGCCAGAAGCGTCGAGGCTGCCGGAGCAGTTCTTCAAGATCGGCCCGCTCGCCGTTGCGACGATCGTCGGCTTCCTCGGGCTCGTCGGCGGCCTCTTCCTCATGCGGGCCCCGGCCGGCACGCGGCTTCGCCGCCAGATCAACCCACACCTCGGTGAGCAAGAGCGCAAGCGTGCCCGCGGGCCCGTCCAGGAGCGCTTCGCGACGGCCTCGGGGCTCCTCCGGGCGACGGAGAGGGCTTTCGGCCACTTCCGCGTCTGGCACGCACTCCACCGGCTGCTGGAACGCGCCGACGTTCCGTTGCGGACAGTCGAGCTCGTCTACGCCGCCGCCGGCTCGGCGCTCTTGCTCGGAATCGCGTTCGCCGTCGCAGGGATGGCGACGTACCTGATCCTCGCCGCGATGCTCGTCGGCGGCTCAGTGCCGATCCTGATCGTCTGGCACAAGGCGCGCCGCCGGCTCGCCGCCATCGACGAGCAGCTGCCCGACCTCCTGGTCACGCTCGCCGCGTCGCTGAAAGCCGGTCACAGCTTCCGCCAGGGGATCCAGGCGGTCGTCGACGAAGGCCAGCCGCCGACGAGCAAGGAGTTCAAGCGAGTGCTCACGGAGACCCGGCTCGGGCGACCGATGGACGAGGCACTCGCCGACATGGCCGCGCGGATCGGGTCGAAGAACGTGAGCTTCGTCGTCACCGCGGTGACGATCCAGCGTCAGGTCGGCGGTAGTCTCGCGGGCATCTTCGACATGGTCGCGGACGCGGTCAGGAACCGGCAGCAGTTCGCGCGCAAGATCCGCTCGCTGACCGCGATGGGCCGTGCATCGGCTTACGTGCTGTGTGCGCTTCCATTCTTCGTGCTCGGGACGAGCACGCTCATCAACCGGGAGTACATGGACCCGCTGTACAGCACATCGACGGGCCACAAGCTGATGATCGTCGGGCTCGTGATGATGGCTGTCGGCAGTCTCATGCTCCGAAAAATCGTCTCCTTCAAGGGCTGATCACACATGCAACTGTATTTCGCACTCGCGCTCCTCCTCTTGGCGGTCTCCTCGTACCTGGTCGGGGAGGTCGTGACGCAGCCCACCCGCGACCGCAATCGCGCTCTCCGCCGGGCCGTCAACTACGGGCTCCACCGGTCGGGTACAGGCGGCCTGGAACGGCTTCGGTTCAACGAGCGCGTGCTCGTTCCGGCGACGGCGTCGTTCGCCCGGCTGGCGCTGAGGCTCAACCCACGGACGACGCTCGACTCGATCTCCGGACGGCTGCTGGCGGCGGGGATGAGCCGCTCGATCACGCCCACGGCGTTTCTGGCCATGAAGGGTGCAGGGGCCGTCGGAGGCGCTCTTGTCGGCGCAGCCCTCGGCGCGGCTGCGGGCGGACCCACGATAGGACTCGCCTTCGCGTTCGCCGCCGGCTTCGGCGGGTTCGTCGCCCCCGGCTTTGTCGTCGGCATGCGAGGTCGCAGTCGCCGCGAGGAGATCAGGTCGCAGCTGTCGGACGCGCTCGACCTGCTCGCGGTCTCCGTCGAGGCCGGTCTCGGCTTCGACGGCGCAGTCGCGAAGCTGACCGAGCACATGGACGGGGCGCTTGCGGAGGAGTTCGCGTTGACGCTCGGCGGAATGCGGATCGGCGAGTCTCGCCACGACGCGCTGAAGAAGCTCGCGGAACGCGCTGCCACGCCCGAGGTGGCGTCGTTCACCAGGGCGATCATCCAGGCGGACCAGCTCGGCATCTCCCTCGGTCGTCTCCTTCGCGTCCAGGCCGCCGATGCACGCCTGAAGCGCCAGGCCGTCGCAGAGGAGAAGGCGATGAAGTCACCGATCAAGATGCTCTTCCCGACGGTGCTCTTCATCTTCCCGGCGATGTTCATCGTCATCCTCGGGCCGGCGTTCCTCAACCTGTCTGAGATCTTCTGATGGCGCCGGGTCACGAGATCGAGCACGGATTCGGCACCGGCCTTCGGGCTCAGCTCGAGGCACGCCGCGAGGCGGAGCCCGTGGTCGAGCCCGTCGCGCCCGAGGCCGCGCAGCCGCCGGCCGTCGAGTCCGTCTCAGAGGCGTCAGCCGGGGACTTCGGCGAGGTCGAGGTCCTCCGCAAGGAGCTCTACGAGGCTTTGGCGCGCGAGCAGGAGGTGCGGGCCGAGCTGGCCGACATGCAGGCCCGGCTGGAGCATGACCTCGTCGGTGCCCAGAGCCTGTCGCTCCGGTCGGCGGAAGTCGACACACGGGCGGCGAAGCTCGCCGCGGCACAGGCGGAGCTCGAGGAGCGCGAGCGCGAACTCGGGCAGCGTGCAGAGGCGGCCGCATCGGAGCAGCAGCGCCTGGCCGAGCTGAAGGCCGAGCTCGCCGCGTCCGAGACGCGGACGGCCGAGCGAGAGAAGCAGATCTCGATCAAGTTCCGCGAGCTGACGAACGCCGACCGCGAGCGGACCGAGGCAGGGTCCGATCTGGCCAAGCAGGAAGCTGCGCTGGCCCAGCGCGAGCGGGCGCTCGAACGGTCGATTGCCGAGATGGAGAGCTCCGCCGCGGAGGCGAATGCGCGCGTCGAGGCGCGCGAGGCCGTTCTCGCCACACGCGAGCACGTGCTCAAGGATCAGGAGGCGGAGCTGTCCGAGCGCGATCGGCGCGTCAACGAACGCGACCGCGAGCTCGTCAAGGCTCGCGCGACCGTGACCGCTCGCGAGGAGCACCTCGAGTCGCGCGAAGCCGAGCTGAAGGCGAAGACCGACCGGCTGACGGCCGATCTCGAGCGGCTTGCCGAGGAGCGCTCCGGCAGTGGCGAGGTCGTCGCGGCGATGAGCGCGAAGCGCGCCGAGATCACGGCGAAGGAGAGCGAGCTCGCAGCGCGCGAGGCCGAGCTGAACCGGCGCGAGTCGCAGGTCCGGCGCGAAGAGGCGGAGGAGCAGACGTCGGCCCACCTCGAGGAGGAGTCGCGCCGGCTCGACGATCTCCGTCGCGAGCTTGCCGCCCGCGAGGCCGAGATCACGAGCTCGGAGACCCTCTTCGAGTCGCAGCGGGCGCGCGTCGAGCGCCGCGAGAAGCGGCTCGGCCAGACGGAGGAGTCGATCTCCGACCGCCAGCGCGAGCTGGACGAGCGCGAGGCCGAGATCGAGGCCCGCTGGGCCCGCCTCGAGGCGGACGCCGAGATCCGCGAGGCGAAGCTCGAGCACCGCGAGAAGACCACTGGTGAGCTGGAGCTGCGCCTGGGCAAGAAGGAGAGCGACCTCGCCCAGTACGTCGGCCAGCTGCAGCAGCAGATGGATCAGCGCGAAACCGACTGGTGGTCGAAGCAGCTCGGCAAGCAGGCCGCAAGCAGCGGCTGATTGACGGGCTCTGGCCGCGAAGCGGCCCTTCAGGGGTCTTCGCGCGGACACGGGCTTTTGCCCGTGTCCTTGCGCCATGACGAGGGGCCCGCGCAGAGCGCAGACCCCTCTCCCGAACGCTCCTTTCTGGGCCAGACGGCGAAGCCGCCGAAGCGGCCGCTCCGTCTGGAGGGGGAGAGGAGTCGCGTTCGGTACCCATAGTCATCGCACATTCCAGCGGTCGATGCGAGGGTGGCTACACTCTTCGGGATGAGCGACACCGGGACGATGCGGGTCAAGAGCGGGCTTGCCGAGATGCTCAAGGGCGGCGTGATCATGGACGTCGTCGACGCCGAGCAGGCGAAGATCGCCGAGGACTCCGGGGCGGTCGCGGTGATGGCGCTCGAGCGCGTTCCAGCCGACATCCGGCGCGACGGCGGCGTTGCCCGCATGTCCGATCCGGCGATGATCACGGAGATCCAGGAGGCGGTCACGATCCCGGTGATGGCCAAGTGCCGCATCGGCCACTTCGTCGAGGCGCAGATCCTGCAGGCCCTGGAGATCGACTACATCGACGAGTCGGAGGTCCTGACCCCGGCCGACGTGGCCCATCACGTCGACAAATGGGCGTTCGAGATCCCGTTCGTCTGCGGCGCGACCAACCTCGGCGAAGGCGCTCCGGCGGATCGCGGAGGGCGCGGCGATGATCAGGACGAAGGGCGAGGCCGGCACCGGCGACGTCGTCAACGCGGTCACGCACATGCGCGCGGTCTTCGGCGGTATCCGCCGGCTCGGCGTGCTTCGCGAGGAGGAGCTCTACGCCGAGGCGAAGGACGTGCGCGCGCCGTACGAGCTCGTCAAGTGGGTCGCCGAGAACGGAAAGCTCCCGGTCGTGACGTTCACCGCCGGCGGGATCGCGACGCCCGCCGACGCGGCGCTCTGCATGCAGTTGGGGGCGGACGGCGTCTTCGTCGGTTCCGGCATCTTCAAGTCGGGCGACCCGGCCCTGCGCGCGAAGGCGATCGTCGAGGCGACGACGCACTTCCGCGACGCCGACATCCTCGCGCGCGTCTCCGCAGGGCTGGGCGAGCCGATGGTCGGCATCTCGGCCGCCGAGCTGGAGCCGAGCGAGCTGCTCGAAACCCGCGGCTGGTAACGCCGACGCGTCCCTGACCGGGCTCGGGCGCCTGAGCGCGCGTCAGGAGCCCCCGGCGGAGCGATCGCTGAACCTACAATCGAAGGCATGAGAGTCGGTGTCCTCGCGGTCCAGGGCAACTTCCGGGAGCACGCGGCGATGCTGCGCGGGCTCGGCGCGGACGTCGTCGAGGTGCGCCTGCCGGAGCAGCTCGAGGGCCTCGACGGGCTCGTGATCCCCGGGGGAGAGTCGACCGCGATCATGCGGCTGATCCGGCTCTACGGGCTCGAAGAGGCGATTCGCACGTTCCCAAGGCCCGTGTTCGGGACGTGCGCCGGGATGATCCTGCTCGACCGGGCCCACCTGGGTCTCGTCGACGTCGAGGTCGTGCGCAACGGCTACGGCCGCCAGCTGGCGAGCTTCGAGGCCGACCTCGAGCTCGCGGACGGCGGCGAGCTGCTGCGCGGCGTCTTCATCCGCGCGCCGCGCGTCACGGAGACGGGTCCGGACGTCGAGGTGCTCGCGAGCCACGACGGCGTGCCGGTGCTGCTGCGGCAAGGGCGCTTCCTCGTCGCGTCGTTCCATCCCGAGTTGACCGCCGACAAGCGCGTGCACGAGAAGTTCCTGGAGCTCGTCCGAGAGGAGTCAGGTGTCAGGGCATAGCAAGTGGTCGACGATCAAGCACAAGAAGGGCGCCGCCGACGCGAAGCGCGGCAAGCTCTTCACCAAGCTCTCGAAGGCGATCATCGTCGCCGCCAAGGAGGGCGGCCCCGACCCGGCCGCGAACCTCTCGCTCCAGAACGCGATCGAGAAGGCGAAGTCGTACTCGATGCCGAAGGACACGATCGAGCGTGCGATCGCCCGCGGTGCGGGCACGGACGCCGACGCGGCCGCGTACGAGACGATCGTCTACGAGGGGTACGGCCCCGACGGGGTCGCCGTGCTCGTCGAGGCGCTGACCGACAACCGCAACCGCACCGCCTCCGACGTTCGGCACACCTTCGCCAAGCACGGCGGCAACCTCGGTACGACCGGCGCGGTCGCCTGGCTGTTCGAGCGGCGCGGCGTCGTCCTGGTCGAAGCGGACGGGGCGGACGAGGACGAGCTGACGCTGGCGGCCGCCGAGGGTGGGGCCGACGACGTCGAGCGTGACGGGGACGTCTTCCAGGTCTTCTCGGCTCCGGAGGCTCTCACCGCCGTCCGCGAGGCGATCGAGACCGCCGGGATCGAGGTGCAGTCTGCAGCGCTCGCGATGATCCCGAAGACGACCGTCGAGGTGGCGGCGGAGGCGTCGGCGAAGAAGCTGATCCGCCTGATCGAGGCGCTCGAGGACAACGACGACGTCCAGGAGGTGTCCGCGAACTTCGACATCCCCGAGCAGGTTCTGGAGGCCGTGGCCTCGTAGAGGAACGTCCGGTGCGCTGCCTAACCTTTCCTCGTGAAGGTTCTCGGCATCGATCCAGGGACGGCTGCTTGCGGGTACGGGATCGTCCAAGAAAACGGAGGCCGGATCAGGGCACTCGACCACGGGTGGTGGCAAACGCCCGCGGCGGACCGCCTGGAGCTGCGCCTCAAGACGATCTTCGACCGGGTGCAGGAGCTCGTTGCGGAGCACGAGCCCTCCGCCGTCGCAGTGGAAGAGTCGTTCGTCGGAGCAGATGCCCGCATCGCGCTCTCCGTCGGGCAGGCGCGCGGGGCGGTGCTCGTCGCCGCCGCAACGGCCGGCGTCGAGTGCGTTGAGTATCCGCCGGCCCGCGTCAAGCAGGCGGTCTGCGGCTACGGCCGCGCCGAGAAGGCCCAGGTGCAGCGAATGGTCCGGGCGATCCTCGCGATGGAGTCGAACCCCACCCCGAGCCACGCCGCCGACGCGCTCGCGGTCGCGATCTGCCACGCCCTCGCGCCGCCACTGATGCGGATCGCAGGGTGAGGAGAACAGCATGATCAGCCGGCTGCGGGGGCAGCTCGTCGGCAGGACGCCGGACGGCTTCGTCCTCGATGTCAACGGCGTCGGCTACCTGCTGGCCGCCACTCCCGGGGCGGTGCGGGCGGCCGAGGGCGGGGGCGAAGCCGTCGTCGAGACGTATCTGCACGTGCGCGAGGACGCGCTCCAGCTCTATGGCTTTGCCGACGCGGCCGAGCGCCAGCTCTTCCTGCACCTGCTGACCGTGGCCGGGATCGGGCCGAAGGTCGCGCTCGCGATCGTCTCCGGCGCGCCGGCCGCGGACCTGCGCCGCGCGATCGTCCTCCAGGACGCGGCGCGCTTCCAGGCGGTTCCCGGGGTCGGCAAGAAGACCGCCGAGCGGATCGTGCTCGAGCTGAAGGAGAAGCTCGGCGCCGAGGAGCCCGTCCCGATCTCGACGGCGACCGGCACCTCCGTGCACCTGACCGCGCGCGACGCGCTCGTCGAGCTCGGCTACTCCGTGCTCGAGGCCGAGCAGGCGCTCGGGTCGGTCGATCCCGATCTGCCGGCGGAGGAGCGCGTGCGGCTGGCGCTGAGGCAGGCGGCATGAGCGCTGTGGCCGCTGAGGTCCTCGGCCCCGAGGAGGAGGAGCTCGAGCGCTCGCTCCGGCCGCGCAAGCTCGACGAGTTCGTCGGCCAGGAGGGCGTCAAGGAGCAGCTCGCGATCGCGCTCGCGGCCGCGAAGGCGCGCGACGAGGCACTCGATCACGTGCTGCTCGTCGGCCCGCCGGGGCTCGGCAAGACGACGCTCGCGCAGATCATCCGCGAGGAGCTCGGCGTCGGCATCCGGACCGTGGCGGGACCGGCGCTCGAGAAGAAGGGCGACATGGCCGCGATCCTCACGAGCCTCGAGCTGAAGGACGTCCTCTTCGTCGACGAGATCCACCGGATCAACCGCTCGATCGAGGAGATCCTCTATCCGGCGCTCGAGGACTTCCGGCTCGACATCATCGTCGGCCAGGGGCCCGCGGCGCGGACGCTGACCCTCGACCTGCCGCAGTTCACGCTCGTCGGCGCGACGACGCGGACCGGATTGCTGACGACGCCACTGCGTGACCGCTTCGGGATGACGTTCCGGCTCGGCTACTACGACGCGGCCCAGCTGAGCACGATCGTACGCCGCTCGGCCGGGATCCTCGGCGTCGAGATCGCGCGAGGAGGCTTGCGCCGAGATCGCGAGCCGCTCGCGCGGGACGCCCCGGATCGCCAACCGGATCCTCCGGCGCGTCCGCGACGTCGCCGAGGTGCGCCACCAGGGTGCCGTCACGAACGCCGTCGCACGCGAGGCGCTCGACCTGATGGAGATCGACGAGGAGGGGCTCGAAGGTACCGACCGCGAGTTGCTGCACGCGATCGCGTTCAAGTTCGACGGCGGTCCGGTCGGGCTCTCGACGCTCGCCGTCACGCTCGGCGAGGAGCCCGACACGATCGAGGACGTCTATGAGCCGTTCCTGCTCCAGCTCGGCTTCCTCCAGCGGACCCCGCGCGGCCGTGTGATCACGAAGCTCGGCCGCGCCCACATCGGTGCGCCGCCGGCCCCGGAGCCGCGCTTGTTCTAGATTCGGAGACGTGAGCCATCCAGACCTGAGGGCGGAGCAGGCTTACGTCGACCACGCCTACGCCTGTCTCGAGCGGATGCGCGAGATCGTGCTGCGCGCCGCGGACGCGGCCGACGGCGAGGTCGCGCAGGCGGCGCTGGACGCGTGGGCGGCGAAGCGGCTCGCCACCTTCGAGGACGCCGAGCGCGGCCTCCTGTTCGGCCGGCTCGACTTCGAGGCGGTCGAGCGCGCCCTCTACATCGGCCGGCGCTGGGTGCACGACGACGAGGGTGAGCAGATCGTCGTCAACTGGCAGGCGCCCGCGGCGCGGCCGTTCTACACCGCGACCCCGCAGGATCCGCAGCGTGTCACGCTACGCCGACGCTTTCGCGCGCAGGGGCGCAGGCTGATCGACATCGCCGACGAGGCGCTCGACGGCTCGACCGTGGACGGCGCCAGCGTCGGCGACTTCCTGCTCGAGGAGCTCGAGCGGAGCCGCGACACTCACATGCGCGACATCGTCGCCACGATCCAGGCAGATCAGTACCGCTTGATCACCCGCGCGCCTGAGCGGCCACTCGTGATCCAGGGCGGGCCCGGCACCGGCAAGACGGCCGTCGGCCTCCACCGCGCGTCGTGGCTGATCTACACCGAGCGGGAGAAGAACGCGCGGAGCCGAGTCCTCGTCGTCGGCCCGAACCGCACCTTCATGGAGTACGTCTCCCACGTTCTGCCCGCGCTCGGGGAGGGGAGCGTCGAGCAGCTCGCCGTCTCCGAGCTCGTCGGCGGCGTCGAGCCGACGGTGCGCGACACGCTGGGGGTCGCGCGGCTGAAGGCGGACACGCGGCTGGCGCAGGTGATCGCACGCGGGGCCGAGCTGCGGCTGGCCGCCGAGCCGGAGGAGTTGATCCTGAAGCTGGAGGGTGAGTACATCCGCGTGCGGGTGCGCGAACAGGAGCGGCTGCTCGAAGAAGTGCGCCTGCAGCATGGCACGAGCGCCGCTGCACGTGAGCGCTTCCGGATGGGGATCGTCCGCAGCTTCTACGGTGAGTACGGCCGGATCCTCCGTGGCGGTGCGGTTCGCGACGGCGAGCAGGTCGAGAAGGCGCTGAAGGCGAACGGCTACCTGAACCGTGTGCTCGAGCGCGCCTGGCCGGCAGTGACGCCCGAGAAGCTCGTCCGGTCGCTCTTCACGACACCTGCGTTTCTCGCCGAGGCTGCCGACGGGACTCTCGACGACGACGAGCAGAGGCTGCTCCGCCGCCGCAGTGCGGGTTGGAGCGAGTGGGACGTCCCCTTGCTCGACGAGGCGCATGCGCTCGTCGGCGAGCCCGCGCGCACGTACGACCACGTGATCGTCGACGAGGCGCAGGATCTCTCGCCGATGCAGCTGCGGATGATCGCCCGCCGTGCTCGCGACGGTGCGCTGACGATCCTCGGCGACGTCGCCCAGGGAACCGGACCGGTCACGTACGCGAGCTGGGGCGACGTCCTTCCTCACCTGCCGCAGGGAGATGACGCCGAGGTCGAGGAGCTCCGCCACGCCTATCGCGTCCCGCGCGAGATCATGGATGTCGCACTGCCGCTCCTCGACACGATCGCGCCGGAGATCGAGCGCCCACTCGCGTACCGGGCCGGCGGCGACGCCCCGCTGTTCCGGCAGGTCGACGAAGGCGCGCTTCTTCGCGAGGCGTACCGCGAGGCGGGCCGGCTCGCGACAGAGGACGGGCTCGTCGCGCTGATCGTCCCCGAGGAGCTCGTCGAGCCGGCGCTCGCGCACGAGAACGCGTTCGACGGGATCCCGCTCCTCACCCCCCGCGACGCGAAAGGGCTCGAGTTCGACCATGTGATCGTCGTCGAGCCGGCTCTCATCGCCGCACACGAGCAAGGACTGCGCGAGCTCTACGTCGCGCTGACTCGGCCGACGACAACGCTCGTCGTCCTGCACGCCCGTCCCTTGCCGTCCGAGCTTCAGCTCTAGAGTCCACCTCGTGCCGGAGCTCTGGACACCTGGGATGGCGGGGCCGCTCGAGGATCTCGTCGCACGGATCCACCGCCGGATCGAGGCCTTCGCGTCCGAGCACGGGCTGGAGCGAGCGATGGTCGAGGTGGAGCTCGCGGACGGCGCGCTGCTTCGGCTGGCGAAGCTGTCGCCGGAGCCCGGCTACGGGTTCCTGACGCTCGTCCCGCACGCCGACGAGGGCGACCCGCTGGAACTGATCGTCCCGATCGGGTCGATCCGCCAGCTCACGCTGAGTCGGGCAGAGCCCGCCAGCCCGATCGGATTCTCGCTCCCCAGCGAATGAGCGCCGGCGCGAGCGCGAGCGCGACGATGTCGAACCAGACGTAGCCGGAGGCGACACCGCTCGGCGGGTTGCCCTGCGGGACGCCGGTGCCAGGGATCGTGACCGCCCACTCCCAGGTGCCGATCGCCGTCCCGTACAGCTCGAGCCAGGCGACGACGAGGAAGACGCCGGCGTAGATCTCGGGTGCGCGGCCGCGGAGCAGGTAGACGGCGAGCAGCGCCGCCCCGATCGCACCGCCGACATCCGCGCGAGGCAGGACGGTCACGCCCGCGATCCCCCACGCGATCACGCCGATGAGCGCGACGCGAACGAGCCAGCCGTGTAACAACCTGTTCCTTGCGGCGGCGGCGAGCGACACGCCCGCGAGATAGACGAGGCCGTGGCAGGGCGGCACGAACGAGGGCAGGTTCTCGAGCCGGTAGGTGTAGACGCCCCAGATGATCGAGCCGACGATCTCCGCACACGTCGCGACCACGACGACGACGAGCACCTGCGTGCGGAGAAGGGGCGTGACGCCGCGGAGTGCCAGTGCCAGCGCGATCCAGGCTGCGAGGCCGAGCCCGAGCTGCGCGCGGGCGTCGACCTGCGTGTCGACGGCGAGCAGGAGGCCGATGAAGCCGATCAGCGCGAGATTGCGCGTCAACGCCGGAACTGGAGCTCGTGCCACGACGGCACCGGAGCGAGCTCGAGCAGCGCGCGGCCGCCGCGCGGCTCCGCGTAGCCGAAGTCGCCGCTGTCCTCGTCCCACGCCACCTCGAGCAGTCCCTCCTTGACGCGGTGGTCGAGCCAGGCGCCGCGGAAGACGAGCTTGCGCAGCCAGTAGACGAGCGACTCGCCCTCGAGCAGGCCGACGCGCTCCCAGTGGCGGACGAGGTAGCGCCCGAGCTGGCTGCGCGGGTCGGCGATGCGCCCGTCGGCCGCGAGCTCGACGAGGTCGGCGGTCTCTTCTTCGTCGAGGTCGTTCGAGCTGATCAGCCCGAGCCGGACGGCCGCCGCGGTGATCCGCTCCTCGAAGTCCTCGGCGTTGAAGCCGAAGCGGTAGCCGAGGAACTCGACCACGTACTCGTCACCGGACGCGTAGTTCGGCTCTCCCATCTCTGGCGAAGGGTACCCTCGTGCCGTGGACAGACGGCTCGTGGTTCCGATGATCTTCGTCGTGCTGGCGGTGTGGCTGATCGGCACCTGGGTGACGAAGTTCTCGCTCTCGGAGATGGCCGTCTACACCCCGGTCGCGATCCTCGCGCTCGGCGCGCTCGCCGGCGTGATCCTGCTGTGGGTGAAGATCGTCCGCGAGTCGATCCGCGGCCGCAGGCGCGTAGAGCCCTAACTCGACACGTCTCTCTCGCACGTGGGGGGTCCTGGCCCCGACGTGTCCGCTGCGGCCGGTCGTGCGGGCGCTGTCCGACCGCGTCCGTACCGTCGTCAGCCCATGCGCGACGGTTCCTGGACGATCGATCCCTGCGAGTACGCCGAGGTGAGGGTGCTCGAGGAGGCGCTCGAGCTGGGGGAGATCACGGCGTCGATCCTCGTCCGGCGCGGCTATTCGAACGTCGAGGCGGCGCGCAGGTTCGTGCGCGGGGAGATCGAGCCGCACGATCCGTTCCTGCTCGGCGACATGGCCGTGGCGGTCGAGAAGATCCGCGCCGCGATCGCCGCCGGCCGGCGGATCTGCGTCCACGGCGACTACGACGTCGACGGGATCTGCGCCACCTCGCTCGCGGTCCTGACGCTACGCGAGCTCGGTGCCGACGTCGAGTGGCACCTGCCGAGCCGCTTCGAGGAGGGCTACGGCGTCTCGGGCGACACGATCTCGCGGCTCGCCGACGAGGGCTGCGCGCTCCTCGTCACCGTCGACTGCGGCATCACCGCGGTCGAGGAGGTCGCCGCCGCCAAGGCGCGGGGGCTCGACGTGATCGTGACCGACCACCACCGGCCCGGTGCGACGCTACCCGACTGCACGATCGTCGCGACCCGTCCCTCCGACTACCCGTTCCCCGAGCTCTGCGGCACCGGCGTCGTCTGCAAGCTCGCGCAGGCGCTCGGCGTCGACGTGACGCCGTACCTCGATCTGGTCGCGCTCGCGACCATCGCCGACGTCGTACCGCTCCTGGACGAGAACCGCTCGCTCGCGATCGCCGGGCTGCGCGCGCTTGCCCGGACGCAGCGGCCGGGCCTGCAGGCGCTGATGCGGAGTGCGCAGGTCGACCCCGCCGCGGTCGACGCAGCCGCGGTCGGCTTCCGGCTCGCGCCAAGGATCAACGCCGCAGGGCGCCTCGGCCGGCCGGACGCGGCGCTGGAGCTGCTGCTCACGACCGACACCGACGAGGCCAAGCGGCTCGCCGACGAGCTCGAGACGCTGAACCGCGACCGCCAGGCCGTCGAGAACCGGATCCTGCGCGCCGCGATCGCCGAGGTCGAGTCGTGGCCCGAGGCGAAACGACGCCGTCGCGGCTACGTGATCGCGGGCGAGGACTGGCACGAGGGCGTGATCGGGATCGTCGCCTCCCGCCTCGTCGAGCGCTTCAACCGGCCTGTCGTCCTGATCGCAGGCGGAGACGGCAACTGGAAGGGCTCGGGCCGCTCGGTGCCCGCGTTCGACCTGCACGGCGCGCTCGGCGCCTGCGCGCAGTACCTGACACGCTTCGGCGGCCACCGCGCCGCCGCCGGGCTCTCGATCGAGCCGTCCAAGCTGGAGTCGTTCGCCGCCGCGTTCGCAGCCCACGCGGACGCCTTCCTCGACGACGCCGATCTCGCCCCCGTGACTCGGGTCGACGCGATCGTGCCCGGGTCGGCGCTGACGCTCGGGCTCGCGACCGAGCTGGAGCGGCTCGCGCCTTTCGGGCTCGGCAACCCGGACGTGACGCTGCTCGTACCGGCATGCGAGGCCGTGCAGCCGGGCGTCGTCGGCGACGGCAAGCACCTCCGCTTCCGGATCCGCCAGAGCGGCCGCGACGCCGGCTCCGCGATCGCGTTCGGACTGGGGCAGCAGCTCGACCGACTCAGCCGCGGCGGGCGCCACGACATTGCCTGCCGCCTGAAGGAGAACCGCTGGAACGGCACCGTTGCGCCGCAACTCATCGTCCGCCGCCTTTTCGACACTCCGGGGGGCTACGAGGAGCTGCGCCAGCAGCTCGGCACGCTTTGGAAGGCAGGCGAGGACGCCTGGACGAGCGAGGCGCGCGAGATCTTCGGCGAGCTCGAGCTCGCCGAAGGGGCGAGGCGGCAGCTCTACGAGTCCGAGGCGTTCAGGGCGCTCCTGCTCGCCGAGCCGGCGTTCGCAGAAGCCGCCTAAGGCACTGCACCGCGCTCGCCGACCACCTCGTAAACCCTCCACATACCCCAGCGGCGCCGAGCTCGCGGTAGAGCGGCAGGCTCAGCGCGAGCGACGAGACGACGGAGATCGAGATGGTGGAGTCGCGTCGGGCCAGGCGGGCGAGTCTACGCTCGTGCCGAGCCCAGCGAGACGCGGCTGCGGCGCGGAACCCGGGCGCGGCGCTCGCCTGCGGCGTCGTCCAGGGCGACGAGGAGGCGGGCGACGCGGAGGGCTTTGCGCTCGCGGCGGCGGCGTGAGAAGGGCATGGGAAGCATGCGTTCTCCGTTCTAACGGCCACTCCTGCGGGGGAGATTCGCGCGCAGGGGGTCGGAGTACACTGACTTCATGGCTGTCATCGACGCCGATCGTCATCACCAGGACCTCGTCGATGAGCTGATTGCGGCCGTCGAGGCGTACAACCCCGGCGTCGACAAGGAGCTGCTCGCGCGCGCGTTCCGCTTCGCCGCGGCCGCGCACGAGGGCCAGACGCGCAGCTCCGGCGAGCCGTTCGTCCACCACCCGTGGGCGGTCGCGAAGATCTGTGCCGAGCTCCATCTCGACGAGCAGTCGCTCGCTGCCGCGCTCCTGCACGACGTCGTCGAGGACACCGAGACCGACCTCGACGAGCTCCGCACCGAGTTCGGCGACGAGATCGCCCAGCTCGTCGAGGGCGTGACCAAGCTGACCCGCACGACCTTCCAGACCCGCGAGCAGTCGGACGCGGAGAACTACCGGAAGATGATCGTCGCGATGGCGCAGGACGTCCGCGTCATCCTGATCAAGCTCGCCGACCGGCTCCACAACATGCGCACGATCGAGTACCAGGGCAAGCAGGCGCAGGTGCGCAAGGCGAAGGAGACGCTCGAGGTCTACGCGCCGCTCGCGCACCGGCTCGGCATCCACGCGATGAAGTGGGAGCTCGAGGACCGCTCGTTCGAGATCCTGCACCCGCGCAAGTACGCCGAGATCAAGGCGATGGTCGCCGACCGCCGGGCCGACCGCGAGAAGGCGGTCGCGAAGGCGGGCGAGATCCTCGGCGCCGAGCTGGCCAAGGTCGACATCCCCGCCGAGATCGCCGGCCGCGCGAAGCACTTCTACTCGATCTACGACAAGATGGCCAAGAAGGGCCGCGAGTTCAACGAGATCTACGACCTGACCGCGATGCGCGTGACCGTCGAGCGCGCCGGCGACGAGGGGACGCGCGACTGCTACGGCGCCCTCGGCCTGATCCACTCGCTCTGGAAGCCGATGCCGGGGCGGTTCAAGGACTTCATCGCGATGCCGAAGTTCAACCGCTACCGCTCGCTGCACACGACCGTGATCGGCCCGGAGGGGACGCCGCTCGAGATCCAGGTGCGCACGCGTGAGATGCACGAGGAGGCCGAGTACGGGATCGCCGCGCACTGGCTCTACAAGCGCGGCAAGGGCAAGCAGGACGACGACTGGCTCGCATGGGTGAAGTCGCTGCTCGACTGGCAGCAGGACGAAGCCGACCCGCGCGAGTTCATGAAGACGTTCCGCACCGACCTCTTCGACGACGAGGTCTACGTCTTCACGCCCAAGGGCGAGGTGAAGACGCTGCCGCAGGGCGCGACCCCGATCGACTTCGCCTACGCCGTGCACACCGACGTCGGCCACAAGACCGTCGGCGCCAAGATCAACGGCCGCATCGTGCCGCTCCACTACAGGCTCAAGAACGGCGACTTCGTCGAGATCCTGACCTCGAAGTCGGGCCGCGGCCCCTCACGCGACTGGATGAGCCTCGCGGCCTCCTCCCGAGCGCGGAACAAGATCCGGCAGTGGTTCCAGCGCGAGACGCGCGGCGAGACCGAGGCGAAGGGCCGCGAGCTGCTCGACAACGCGCTCAAGGGCCAGAACCTGCCGTACCGCAAGCTCCAGGGCTCCGCCGTGCTCGCGCAGGTGATCCGGGAGACCGGCTTCCGCAAGGCCGAGGACTTCTACGTCGCGCTCGGCGCCGGAAAGCTGCAGTCGAATCAGATCGTCAACAAGGTCCTCAACCGGTTGAAGACGGACGAGGTCGCCGAAGAGGCGGTCGTGCCGCTGAAGCCGCCGCGGGCGCGCTCGACGGTCGCCGGCGACAGCCTCGGGATCAAGGTGCAGGGCGTCGAGGACGTGCTGGTGCGGCTGGCGAAGTGCTGCACGCCGGTGCCGGGCGACCCGATCCTCGGCTACATCTCGTTCGGCCGCGGGATCACGATCCACCGCGAGGACTGCCCGAACGCGAAGGCGCTGATGCGGAACCCGGAGCGGTTCACGCCGGTGGAGTGGGAGGGGACGGCGACGACGTCGAGCTTCCGCGTCCAGATCGCCGTCGACTCGTTCGACCGGGCGCGACTCCTCGAGGACGTCGCCCGCAGTTTCGCCGAGCACGGCGCCAACATCGTCTCCTACGGCGGCGTCGTCGAGGACGGGATGGCCCGGAACTGGTACACGGCCGAGGTCGGCGACGTCAAGGAGCTGCGGGCGCTCCTGAGCGTGCTCCGCAACCTCGACGGCGTCTTCGACGCCTACCGCGTCACGCCGACCTAGCTCGGCCTACGCGGCGCGCGGCGGCTCGAAGCGCGGGCCGGCGAAGCTGTGCCCGGAAGGCCCGAGCCCTCCCCGGCCCCTGAGGGCCGGGAAGGTGCCGTTGACGACCTCGGCCGTCCGCTGCTTCAGCGAGGCGACGATCAGGTCGCGCTGGGCCTTGGTCATCCGTCCGGCCGCGACGGCGGCGTCGAGCCGCTTCGTCGTTGCGGCCACGATCGCCGCCACGAGCCCCTCGACCGACTTGCCCTCTGCCTTCGCCACCTCGGCGAGCGTCTCGCCTTCCCGTAGCCTCTCGCGCAGGGCGTCCTCGCCAACGCCGAGGTGTGCTGCGGCGGCGTCGAGGTCGCGGAAGCCGCGGTGGGCGAAGCCGCGCCGGCCGAGACCGGGACCGGCGAAGAGCGGGAACGCGCCGGCCTCGATCCGCGCCTTCATCGCCTCCGCCTGCTTCTCGGTCAGGTGACCGGTCTTCACCGCTTCGTCGATCCGGTTCTCGAGCGCCTGCTGCAGCGCTTCGTTCAGCTTCGCCGGATCGACACCGAGCTGCCTGGCCGCGTCCTCGACGACGGCTTTGCTCTCCTCTGCCGGCGACAGCCGCGTCGCCGCGACGGCGCCGCCGGCGCCGACCACGGCCAGAGCCGCGCCGGCGCCTGCAGCGAGCTTCGTTCGCTTCCTTGTCATGCTCGTCCTTTCTCCCGGCCTACGCGCTCGGCCGGGTGCCAAGGGTGACCTTCACCGTCTTCGTCTCGCCGTCCCGCTCGACCGTCACGTCGACCGAGTCGCCGGGGGTCCGGGCGTCCACGAGCCGGCGGAGCTCGTCGGCGGAGTCGACCGACTCGCCGTCGAACTCGGTGACGACGTCGCCGCTCTCGAGTCCGGCGTCTGCGGCGGGCGTTCCGGCCCGCACCTCGGCGAGCGCTGCGCCCTCCGTGGCGTCGGAGTCGTCGATCGCGACGCCGAGGTAGGCGTGCTCGACGGAGCCGTCCGAGATCAGGGCGTCGGCGATCTTTTCGACGGTGTTCGACGGAACGGCGAAGCCGATGCCGACGTTGCCGCCCGACTCGCTCTCGATCTGCGAGTTGACGCCGATCACGTCACCGCTCATGTCGAGCAGCGGGCCGCCGGAGTTGCCGTGGTTGATCGCAGCGTCGGTCTGGATCGCGTCGTCGATCGAGAAGCTGTTCGGAGACGTGATCTCGCGGTGCAGCGCGCTGACGATCCCAGCGGTGACCGTCTGCTCGAGCCCGTAGGGGCTGCCGATCGCGACCACGCCGTCGCCGACCTCGACCTCGGACGAGTCCGACAGCTCGAGCGGCTTCAGCTCCGAAGCGGGGGCGTCGACGTCGATCACTGCGATGTCGGTCGACGGGTCTCCGCCGACGACCCGGGCGGAATAGGACTTGCCGTTCGAGAACATGACCGAGACGGTCTCGGCGCCGTCGACGACGTGCTGGTTCGTGATCACGTGGCCCTCGGTGTCGTAGACGAAGCCGGAGCCCTGCGCCTGCTGCGTGCCGCCGCCGCCGCCGAAGGGGCTCGCCTCGGCGGTCGAGCCGACGGTGATCTCGACGACCGACGCCGAGGTGCGCTTGTAGATCTCGCCGACCGTTGCCGAGCCGGAGTTCGCGGCGGGTGTCGCATTCGTCGCTGCAACCTGGGCCACCGCGACCGTGTCGTCGTCGAGCGCGACCGAGACGGCGGCGACGGCGCCGGCGCCGACGAGTGCCGCGCCCGTGGCTGCCGTGGCGACCGCGACGCGTGGGTTCTTGAAGAGCTGCATTGTCGTGTCGTTCCTTTCGAGAAAGGTCGTTGTGTCCGTCAAGAGACCAGCCGTTCCTAAACCGAAGCTGAGACGCGCCTAAGAACTTCCTAAGAGTTCGCCGCCGCCCCGGCCGGCGGAGAGGGAGCCGGCCGGGGCGCGGAGCGGGTCCTAGGCGTCGTTGCTGGGGGGAGGGCCGCCCGGGTGCCCACGGAAGCCGAAGCTGAACTCGCCGGCGACGACGTCCTCCAGCCGCGACTCGAGCTCGGCGAGGATCGACGTGCGCTGCGCCTCGGTCAGGCGGCCGGATTCGACCTTCTCGCCGAGGTCGGTCTTCGCCGCAGCGACGAGCGCGTCGACGAGCCCGGCGGCAGTCTTCCCGTTCGCGGTCGCGACCTCGGCCAGCGTCTCGCCGTCCTCGAGGCTCGCCCTGAGCTCCGCCTCGGTGACGCCGATGTACGCGGCCGCCGCGTCGAAGTCGACGAAGCCGTGGTGCCCGCCGCGATGGCCGAGACCAGGGCCCACACCGACGAGCGGAAGCTCGCCCGCCTCGATCCGTTCCTTCAGCTCGGCCGCCTGGGCGTCGGTGAGTCTGCCGGCCTCGACGGCTGCGTCGACCCGGTTTTCGAGCGCCTGCTTGAGCGCGGCGTCGAGCTCGTCGGCGCTGACGCCGAGCTGCTTCGCCGCGTCCGCGACGATCGCGTCGCTCTCCTCGGTGGGCGAGAGCTGCGTCGCGGCAACGGCGGCGCCGCCGCCGAGGACGGCCGCGAGCACCGCGGTACCGGTTGCGATCTTGAACTTGAGTGACCTCATCTGCCTGCTCCTTTCGGTGCGCTTGCGTTGACAGATCCAGCCTCACCGGCGGCCCTAAGATCGTTCTGAAGGTGGGCGAAGAAGTTCCTAAGATTTGCCGTCGAGCGAGAGCCGCATCACGGTGCCGCCGCCCTCGGCGGGCGAGGCCGTGATGCTGCCGCCGTGCGCCTCAGCGACCTGGCGCACGATCGCCAGGCCGAGGCCGGAGCCCGGCAGACCGCGTGCGGACGGCGCGCGGTAGAAGCGGTCGAAGACGAAGGGGAGGTCGTCCTTGTCGATGCCGGGGCCGTGGTCGCGGACGACGACGTCGCCGTCCCGCACCGTCACCTCGATCTCGCCGCCGGGCGGGCTCCACTTGGCCGCGTTGTCGAGCAGATTCGAGATCGCGCGCTCGATCGTCGAGGGGACGCCGCGGATCATCGACTCCTCGAGGTCGGGCTTGAACGCGATGCCGGGGCGGTTCCGGCGCGTTCGTTCGATCGCGCCGGCCGTGACGAGGTCGAGCCGCACGTCCTCCGGGTCGGCCGGAATCTCGTCGCCTCGCGCCAACTCGACGAGCTCGGCGATCAGCGCCGTCATCTCCGTCAGCTGCTCGGTGACGTCGCGGAGTAGCTGCTCCCGCTCGCCCGGCGGCAGCTCCTCATCCTTGGCGAGCACCTCGATGTTGGTGCGCAGGCTCGTCAGCGGCGTCCGCAGCTCGTGCGATGCGTCGGAGACGAGCCGTCGCTGCGCGCGCGCCGACTCCTCGAGCGCCCCGAGCATCGTGTTGAACGTCGCCGCCAGGCGGGAGAGCTCGTCGGTGCCCGTCGCGTCGATCCGGCGGGAGAGGTCGCGGGTCTCCGAGACCTCCTCCGCCGTCCGCGTCAGCCGCTGCACCGGCGCCAGCAGCGCCTTCGAGAGGACGAGGCCGAGCCCGGCTGCGATCGCGACGCCAATCGCCGCGATCAGGAAGAGCAGCGTCTTGATCCGGTCGAGCGCGGCGTCGACCTCGTCGAGCGGCCGCGCGACCTGCAGTGCGAGTCCCGGCCTGTTGACCGGAGTGGTGTAGACGCGAAGGTGCTTACCCGAGACGTGAGCGTCGGTGAAGAACGGGCCTCCGTCGCCCGCCGCGGTTCGGCGCGCCCGCTCGCTCACCGGCAGTTCGACCAACGCCTCCGGAGCGCGAATTGCCTCGCCGGAGTCTGTGACGACCTGCGTGATCCCTGCAGCGCCGCCGAAGCGATCGGGGGGAAGGTCGAGCTGCGGCTCGCCGGTGACGCGGTCGAAGCGGAGTGCCAGGCCGCCGGTGGAAGCTCGCTCCCGCAGGGCGTCGTCGACTTGCCCGCGCAACTCATTCCTGACGAGCACGAAGGTGATTGCAGACGCGACCACGACTGCGACCGCGACTGCAAGGGCGACAGCGAGCGTCAGTCGCGCGCGAAAGCTCACGGCTCGCGCAGCGCGTAGCCGACGCCGCGGATCGTCTGGATCAGCCGCGGCTTGCCGCCCTGCTCGGTCTTGCGGCGGAGATAGCCGATGTAGACGTCGAGCGAGTTCGAGCCGAAGCCGAAGTCATAGCCCCAGACCCGCTCGAAGATGATCGAGCGCGTCAGCACCTGGCGCGGGTTGAGTAGGAAGAGCTCGAGCAGGGAGAATTCCGTCCGCGTCAGCTCGATCGGGTCACCGCCACGGCGAACCTCGCGGGTGGCCGGGTCGAGCTCGATGTCGGCGAAGCGGAGCGTGTCGCCGTCCTCGGCGGGCGCAGCGCGACGCAGCAGCGCCCGCAGCCGCGCGAGCAGCTCCTCCAGCGCGAACGGCTTGACGACGTAGTCGTCGGCGCCGGCATCGAGGCCCGCGACGCGGTCGGCGACCTCGTCGCGTGCGGTCAGCATCAGCACCGGGAGGCCGCTGCCCTGCGCGCGTAGCCGGCGGCAGGCTTCCAGGCCGTCGAGCCGCGGCATCGAGACGTCGAGCAGGACGGCGTCGACGCCGTCCTTGCCCAGGCGGTCGAGCGCCTCCTGACCGTCGCCGGCCAGGTCGACGTCATAGCCCTCGAGGTTGAGCGCGCGGCGTAGCGACTCCCGCACGGCGGGCTCGTCGTCGACGACAAGGATCCTCATGGGAGACATTGTGCGCACGGACATGAACGGCGGCTAAGAAGCCAGGTTCACCGATCGAGGGATCGGGTGGGTAGCTCGCTCCAGGGATGGACTCCAGCGGGAATCCGACTACAACGAGAGGTAAGGGAGAGGGGTTGCGGGCGACTGCGGCGCCCGTCCGAAGACGCCACATCTTCGGCGGGCGCGCCGCCTGCGCTTCAGGCGTCCAGATCGTCGCCTTCGAAGGCTCGGATCAGGGTGCGGTACTCGTCGGGGATCTCGGCTGGTCGCCGTTGCTCCAGGTCGACGAGAACGAGCGTCTGCCTCGCTGTCACCATCAGCTCGTCGTCTTCCATCCGGTAGGCGGCGCACTCATGAGTCGTGCTCGTGCGACCGATCCGGGAGGTCCGGACGAAGATCTCGAGCAGGTCGTCGAAGCGTGCGGGCGCGTGGTATTCGACTGTCGAGGCCCGCATGACGAAGTCACGACCCTCGAGCCTGCCGCCGCCGAGGTGGCGGTGGTACTCCGTCCGCGCGTGGTCGAAGTAGGGCAGGTAGCGACCGTAGTAGACGACGCCCTGCGCGTCCGTGTCCGAGAACCAGACCCGTGCAATCGCCGAGTACTTGAACGGCGGCTTGCGGTCGGTGACGCGGCCGAGCTCGGGGTTCACGCGCGGATCAGCTCGAGCACCTCGTCACGCTTCCGCTCCATCTGCTCCTGCGAGAACGCCTCCAGATTGAGGCGGAGCAGCGGCTCGGTGTTCGAGGGACGAACGTTGAAGTGCCAGTCGTCGTAGTCGACCGAGACCCCGTCGAGCTCGGTGATGGTTCCGTCCGCGAAGCGCTCCTTCAGCTCGCGCAGCTTCAGCGCCACGTCAGCCACCGGCGTGTTGATCTCACCCGTGAGGAAGAACTGCTCGCGGTAGGGCGCGAGCAGCTCGGAGAGCGTGCGGCCGCTCTTCGAGATCAGCTCCAACAGGAGCAGGAATGGGACGACGCCTGAGTCGGCCTGCGAGAAGTCGCGGAAGTAGTAGTGCGCGGACACCTCGCCGCCGAAGACGGCGCCCTCCTTCCGCATGCGGTGCTTGATGTAGGCGTGCCCGACGCGGTTGACGAGGGCCGTGCCGCCCGCCCGCTCGATCGTCTCCGGAACCGCGCGACTCGCCCGGACGTCGTAGATGACCTTGCCGCCCCCTTCCTTCGCCAGGATCGACTCCGCGAGGAGCGCGGTGACGAAGTCGCCGGGGACGAACTCGCCGGTGTCGTCGACGAAGAAGCAGCGGTCGGCGTCCCCGTCGTAGGCGACGCCGAGATCGGCCCGCTCTTCGAGCGTCTTCGCGATGATGAACTCGCGGTTCTCGGGCAGGAGCGGATTCGGCTCGTGGTTCGGAAAGCTCCCGTCCGGCTCGAAGTAGCAGGTGACCGCCTCGATCGGCAGTCGCTCGAGCACGGGGGGCAACATCGCGCCCGCCATCCCGTTCGCCGCGTCGATCACGACCCGGAGCGGCCCGATGCCGGCCACGTCGACGAAGGACAGCACCTTGGCGACGAACGCCGCCCAGATGTCGTAGCTCTGCGCTTTGCGCTGCGACGAGGGTTTGTGTTCCTGTAACACAAGCGCTCGGTCGCGCACGTCGAGCAGACCCGATTCGCCGCCCACCGGCAGGGCGCCGCTGCGGACGATCTTCATGCCCGTGTACTGCTTCGGATTGTGCGACGCGGTCACGCAGACACCGCCGTCGAGGCCGAGGTCGCCGACGGCGAAGTAGACCATCTCCGTCCCGACGAGCCCGAGATCGAGCACCTCGCTGCCGCCGTCGAGCGCTCCCTCGATCAGCGCCGACGCCATCGACGGTGAGGAGAGACGCATGTCGCGACCGACGGCGATCCGCGTCGGCTCGAAGTGCTCGACATAAGCGCGGCCGATCGCGTACGCGCCGGCTTCGTCGAGCTCGTCCGGATAGAGACCGCGGACGTCGTAGGCCTTGAATGCGTTGGGGTCGAGCACGGGCCCGATGCTATGGGAACGGTGAGAGGGAGGGGCGTCCCCGCGGGAACGCCCCTCCCAACCCCTAGCCGGTGCGTCGAAGGATCCAGAGCCCTGAGTTCATGTCGCTCGCGTAGACGAGGCCGGTCGCCTCGTCGACGACGACGCCCCAAACCTGGGTCGTGTTCGTGAGCGTCCCCCTCTGCGAGGGCTTGACGGGGTTCGTGCTCGCCGGCGGTACGAAGTTCGCCACTTCGCGCGGCGCCTGCCGGGTTCGACAGATCGATCACCCGGACGCCGTCCGTGTACCACGAGGTGTAGGAGGTCGTCCCGACGATGAAGTTGTTGTGGATGACGAAGTCCCCCGCCGCGATGTCGGTCGTGTCGGCCGAGTTCGGCGTCTTGTAGAACCCGATCTGCCTGGGAGCAGCGGGCTGCGAGTAGTCGTACACGCGCAGATAGCCGAACCCCTTCTCGGTGGCGGGGCCGGACGCCTTGCAGAAGTCCTCGTCGGCCGTGATCAGAAGCTGACGCGCCTCGTCGTACTGCGAGGAGTGCGCATCACCGTCCGCGTCGGCCGGGTAGACGGTGCGGCCGGTGTACACCGGGTTGGCCGGATTGGTCAGATCGAGGCGGACGAACCCGCTGTCCCAGTACGAGATGAAGGCGAGTTTCCCGTCCTCGGACGGTTCGGCGCCGTGCCCGTAGTTGGTGTCGGCGTCACAGCCCTGGCCGCCGTCGAACGGACCGCCGGCGTCCTGGATCCCCCAGTCGGAGACCTGGAACGGCGCCGCCGGGTTGGTGATGTCGATCAGCCTGAAGTCGCCGTCGCCCCGGGCGTCCCGGTACCCGCTCGGCGTGCTGCCGTCCGGGTAGCGCGAGGTCGGCACGGTCGCGTACGCGAAAGTCCGTCCGAGATCGGCCCGGTGCTGGACCTCGAACTCGTGGACGCCGCGGGTGCAGCAGCCGGTGTCGAGGAGCGCGAGTTCGACCGGCTTGGCCGGGTCGGTGACGTCCCAAAGCTGCAGGCCGCGCTTGCCCTCGGCCTCGTAGCGGGAGCCCGCACAGGACTGGATCCCGCCGACGGCGATGTCTCGTCCGGCGTAGGCCCCAAAGCGTGCCGTATAGACCACGACGTCCTCGGCCGAGCTGCCGACCGGATTGAAGAGCGAGCTGATCTGTCTCGGAGCAGCCGGGTTGCGTGCGTCGATCACGGCGATGCCG
The DNA here is from genome assembly GCA_963784895.1 of uncultured Gaiellaceae bacterium. Lineage (GTDB taxonomy): Bacteria > Actinomycetota > Thermoleophilia > Gaiellales > Gaiellaceae > Gaiellasilicea. Next base: position 66,331 of record CAWATM010000016.1, read on the forward strand.
CGTGTCTCGTCGACCGCACAGAAGCGCGAGTTACCGGTCGCCCAGTCGGCGAACCCCCACTGGCCCACGTAGGCAAAGCCGTCGTGGACCCAGACGTCCGCGTTGAAGCCGCGCGCGCCAAGATCGGTGTGCCCGACGGCCGTCATGTTCCACGAGGAGCCGGCTTTGTTCCCGCCCTTGAACTCCTTCAGGGCCACCTCCCGGAAGTGGCTGTGATCCTTGATGTCGCCGTCGCCGTCGTCGCCGTGCGCGACGGCTCCGGCGACCGCGAGCGCGAGCGCCGCCACTGATACAGCGGGCACGAGCCAGAAGCGTCTCATCGCTGTCTCCCCTCCTCAGACTTCTCGCCGAAGCAGCCATTCTGCGCCTCCGGACGCCATTCCTCAATCCCTACACTTGAGAGATGGAACGGAAGCTCGCGACCGTCGTCTTCGTCGATCTCGTCGGCTCGACCGAGTTCGTCGCCGCGCGGGATCCGGAGATCGTCCGGCGCCGCGTCAACTCGTTCTTCGAGCACGTCTCGCACTGCATCACGACGCACGGCGGCATTGTCGAGAAGTTCGCCGGCGACGCAGTGATGGCGGCGTTCGGGATCCCGCAGGCGCACGAGGACGACGCCGAGCGCGCCGTCCGCGCTGCCTCCGCGATCCTCGACTCGGTGCACGAGCTCGGCCTCGAGGCGCGGATCGGCGTCGAGGCCGGCGAGGTCGTCGCCGACGAGTCGGATTCGACGTTCGCGACCGGGGAGGCCGTCAACGTTGCCGCACGGCTGCAGCAGGCCGCTCAGCCCGGCCAGATCGTGATCGGCCCGTTCGCGCGCCGGCTGACGCTCGGCATCGCCGAGACCGAGGAGATCGGCCCGGTCGAGCTGAAGGGCTTCGGCGAGCCGCTGCTCGCCTGGCGCCTGCTCGAGCTCCGCGACGGCGACGGCCGCGTGCCGTCGGTCGCTGCGCCGTTCGTCGGCCGCGACTTCGAGCTCGAGCTGCTCGAGAACACGCTCGGCCGCGTGATCCGCGACAAGCGGGCGCACCTGTTCACGATCTACGGCGAGCCCGGCGTCGGGAAGAGCCGGCTGGCCCGCGAGTTCCTCGAAGGCGTCGAGGCCGCAAGCATCCTCGTCGGCCGTTCGCTCCCCTACGGCGAAGGCGTCACCTACTGGCCGCTCGCGGAGATGGTCAAGGTCGCAGCGGGAATCGCCGACGACGACCCGGTGCAGGAGGCGGTCTCGAAGCTGCGGGCCTGCTGCGGCGACGAGGCGGTCGCCGACCTGCTCGCCCTCGCAGTCGGCGTGCTCGAGGGGATCGAGACCGAGCGCAGCCAGCAGGAGATCGCCTGGGCAGCGCGCGAATGGGCCGCCGAGCTTGCCGACGCGCGGCCGCTGATCCTCGTCTTCGAGGACGTCCACTGGGCCGAAGAGCCGCTGCTCGAGCTGATCGAGCACCTGGCCGAGCGCGTCAAGGATGCGCCGTTGATGATCCTCTGCCTCGCCCGGCCCGAGCTGCTCGATATCAGGCCGAGCTGGGGCGGCGGCCGGCTCCGCGCCGCGGCCACGGAGCTCGAGCCGCTGGCGCCCGCCGAGAGCGAGGAGCTGCTCGACGCGCTGCTCGCCGATCACGCGCTCTCAGCCGCGGAGCGAAAGACGCTGCTCGAGAAGACGGAGGGCAATCCCCTCTTCGTCGAGGAGACGACGCGGATGCTGCTCGAGGGCGGCACCTCGTCGAAGCGGATCCCCGACACGCTGCAGGCGATGATCGCGGCCCGCATCGACCGGCTGCCGCGGAACGAGAAGCGGCTGCTGCAGCGCGCCGCGATGATCGGGCGCATCTTCTGGGAGGGCGCGGTCGCGCACCTGATGCCCGAGCTCGAGGAGCTCGAGCCCGTTCTCGACAATCTGCTCCTCCGCGACTTCATCATCCGCGAGAACCGCTCGTCGATCACGGGTGAGCGCGCCTATCGCTTCAAGCACGTCCTCATCCGTGACGTCGCCTACTCCGGCCTCGCGAAAGGATCTCGCGCCGAGCTGCATCAGCAGGTCGCCGACTGGCTCCACGAGGTCGCGGGTGAGGAGCTCGTGGAGATCAGGGCGTACCACCTCGATCACGCCGCGACGCTGCTCGAGGAGCTCGACGGCGGTGTCTCCTCCGAGCTCGCCGCACGTGCGGCCGGCGCGCTCGAGAAGGCCGGTCGCCGTGCGCTTGCACGTGAGGCGAACCAGTCGGCGCGACGCCTGCTCGTCCGCTCGGTCGAGCTGGAGCCGACGCTCCAGCGCCGGTTCCTCGCCGCGCGGGCGGCGAGGCGACTCGCCGATCTGCCCGCGCAGGCGGTCGAGATGGAGCGCGTCTTCGCCGACGCGACGGACGCCGGCGATGTCCGCCTGCAGGGTCTCGCGCTGACTGCACTCGCCGAGAACGCCCTGCTCCGGGACGCCGATCTGCCCCGTGGCCGCGAGCTCGTGGAGCAGGCGCTCGTCCTGCTCGACGACGCGAAGCCCGAGGACCGGATCGAGGCGCTGGCGACCCGCGCCCGGATCGGCTGGTGGCTCGGCGACCTCGACGACGACGAGCGCTGGAACACGAAGGCGCTCGAGGTCGCGCGCGAGATCGGCCGCAAGGATCTCGAGGCGAGCGCCTCCGACGAGCTCGCGAGCTCGGCGATCGCGCGGCTCGACCTCGACCGCGCGACGCGGCTCAACGCCGAGGCGCTCGAGCTCGCGGACGAGAGCGGCAACATCACCGTCATCGGCTGGGCGCTCGTCTCGCAGGCGCGGATCGACGCGCTGCGCGGCCGCCTCGACGAGGCCGCTGCGGGGCTCGCGAGGGCGGAGGAGCTCTTCTCGGAGTCCGGCAACCAGTGGGCGCTCGCGCGAGTCTCGAACCACTTCGGCTGGGTCGAGCGCCGCCGCGGCGACCTCCACGCAGCCGACCGACGCTTCCGTGACGCGATCAGGATCCTGAAGCCGCTCGAGGACCGCGGCACCCTCTGCGAGAGCCAACGCGGCCTCGCGCAAGTGCTCGTGTCGCTGAAGAAGGTCGACGAGGCGGAGCGCTATGCGCTCGAGGCGCGCGAGACCGTCGGGCCGCACGACACGATCTCCCGCGCGACGACCCGGATGGCCCTCGGGATCGTCCGCGCCGCCCAGGGCAGTGACGAGGAAGCGGAGTCGCTCCTGCGCGAGGCGATCGCGGTCGTCGACGGCAAGCCGCTGCTGCTGATCCGGCGCGAGCTCGTCACCGCACTCGCCCGCTTCCTGCGTGAGCGCGGCCGCGTCGACGAGGCCGAGGAGTACGAGGCCGAGCTGGCCGACTACGAAGCCGCGCTCGCGCCTGCCTGAGCCTCCAGCACGGCCTTGATCGCCTGCGACGACTCCTCGTCCGGCGACTCGGAGATCACCGTGGCGGGACGATCGAAGCGACTGAGCGCATCGCGCAATGGCTCGGCGCGGAGCGTCCCTTCGCCGTAGGGCAAGTGCTTCGTCTCATTCCGGTTCGCATACGCGATGTCGGAGAAGTGGATGTGGAACGGTGCGCCGGCGACGAGAACGCCGTCGGCCGTCTCGAGCACGGCTGCGAACCCGTCGACGTCGGTGAAGGCGCCGTCGGAGGTCGCATGCATGTGCGCGAAGTCGATCACGGGCCGCACCCAGGCGAGGCGCGAGGCCACCTCGACGACGTGGTCGATCGAGCCGAGCTCGCTGACGCGACCCATCACCTCGACCCCGAACGCGACGGCGCGGTCCTTCGACTCGAGCTTCTCGCGCAGCGTCGAGAGCGAGGCGACGACGTCGTCGATCGTCTGTTCGGGGCTGCGGCCGAGCCAGAAGCCGGGGTGGATGACGACGACCTCGGCGCCGGCGGCGGCCGCAATCCCGGCCGTGCGGTCGAGCGCTCCGAGCGCCATCTTGGACTTCTTCGCGTCGGGGTGGCCCGGGAACGCGAACAGCGGCGCGTGCACCGAAAGCGCGATCCGTTGCTCGCGTGCAAGCTCGCCGAGCCGCTCGGCCCACGGATAGTCGAGCCAGAAGCCGCTCTCGAAGTCGAGCTCGCAGGCGGAGTAGCCCCGCTCGACGAGCAGCTCGATCGCGAGCTCCGGCGACTCCCGCGAGGGGCAGCGCGCTGGTCCGACGCGAATCGCTCCCACAGAGTGACCGTAGCCGACGGGCGGTGTCAGACTCGACTCTGACACGGTGCCAGAGTCGCCTCTGGCACCGGAAATGCCCTTTTCGGGCGGTGGCGGGAATGTCGTCCGACCGGGGTCCTACCCTTTTCCACATGGCACAGGCACCGACCCGCATCGACCTGCTCGAGCTCGACATCGACCTCCGGCTCGCCGACCTCTGGCGCGAGGCTGCGGACGTCTCCGAGTGGAACCTCGAGGTGATGGCCGCCTTCATGCGCGCCGCCTACGGCAAGGGCTACTGCGACGCCCTGACCGAGGACGACCCCGGCTCGCTCTGCCACGACCACGGCTACCGGATCCCCGCGCGCCACGAGACTGCGCCCCGCTCCGGCTAGGAGGGTCTGGCGGGCATGGTGGCTGAGCCGCCGGGAACCAGCCCGCCAGACCCTCCACCGAGCTACGATCCAGGCGTGGCACGGAAGCGCAATCCGGCGCGGCTCGTCATCGCGCTCTCGGTCGCGGCGGTGCTCGCGGTCTTCCTCCTCTACACCTCGATCGCCGGTGGGGGCACCCCGTCCATCGCTCCGAGCGAGCTCGCGGGCAAGACCGGCGTCGTCACGCTCGTCGGCGTCGTCGAGCCCGGCTACCGCGGTGACGAGTACGGGAGCGGGCTGCGGTTCACACTCCGCGACCGCGACGGTCAGGCGACGGTGCCGGTCGTCTACAAGGGCTCGAAGTCCGACCAGTTCCGCGCCGGCCGCGAGGTCTCGGTCAAGGGCGAGCTGCGCAACGGCACGTTCGTCGCGGTGAAGGACTCGCTCGTGACGAAGTGCCCGTCGAAGTACACGGCCAAGAAAGACACCTAGTGCGCCGCCCGGCGACGTCCTCCGGGCCGTTGGCGTCCGCGGAGACCTCGCGATCCGGCGTCCTCCGTCGGGCGCCCCGACGTCACCGGGCGGCGCACTAATGCCCGAGCTCGGCCGCGCGGCGCTCGTCGCAACGCTCGGGCTCGCGATCTACGCGGTCGCCGCAGGCTCGTACGCCGCCTGGAAGGGACGCCGCCGGCTCGCGCTCTCGGCGCAGAACGCACTCATGGCGGCGTTCGGGACGAGCGTGGTCGCGTCGCTCGTGCTCGTGGCCGCCCTGGTCCGAAACGACTTCTCGTTCGTCTATGTCGCCCAGCACACGAGCCGCGAGCTGCCGACCGGCTACACGATCTCGGCGTTCTGGGGCGGGCAGGAGGGCTCGCTGCTCCTCTGGCTGCTGATCCTGACGGGCTACTCGACCGCGGCACTGCTCGTGAACAGACGACGGGCGCGCGATCTGATCGCCTGGGTGACGCCCGTGCTCGGCGGCGTCACGGTCTTCTTCGCGTTCTTGCTCGTCGTGGTCGCGACCCCGTTCGCGACCCAGGTGGCGCCGGCCGACGGGAACGGGCTCAATCCGAGCCTCCAGAACCCGTACATGATGGCCCACCCGCCGCTGCTCTACCTCGGCTTCGTCGGCCTGACGGTTCCGTTCGCGTTCGCGACGGGCGCGCTGCTCGCCCGGCGGACCGACGAGCGCTGGATCGTCGCCACGCGCCGCTGGACGCTCGTCGCGTGGACGGCGCTCGGTGTCGGCCAGCTGCTCGGCGCACACTGGGCCTACGAGGAGGTCGGCTGGGGCGGCTACTACGCGTGGGACCCGGTCGAGAACGCCGCCCTGATGCCGTGGCTGGCGGCGACGGCGTTTCTGCACTCGGTGATGATCCAGGAGAAGCGGGGGATGCTCCGCGTCTGGAACCACCTGCTCGTGCTGCTGGCGTTCTCGCTCTCGCTCTTCGGCACGTTCTTGACCCGCTCCGGGATCGTCAGCTCGATCCACTCGTTCACGCAGAGCTCGATCGGGCCGTGGTTCCTCGTCTTCATCTGCATCGTCGTCTTCGGCTCGCTCGCGCTGATCTTCGCGCGGTTGCCGCTGCTTCGCGCCAAGACGCGGCTCGAGTCGCTGGTCTCGCGGGAGGCGACGTTCCTCTACAACAACCTGCTGCTCGTGGCGCTGACGCTGACGATCCTCTGGGGCGTCGCCTACCCGATCCTGCACGAGGCCGTCGTGGGCGAGTCGCGGATCGTCGGCCCCGGCTACTACAACTTCTTCCTTCGCGTCTTCGGGCTGCCGCTGCTGCTCTTGATGGGCCTCGGGCCGCTCGTCGCCTGGCGTCGCGCCTCGCTGCGCAGCCTCGGAACGACGTTCGCCTGGCCCGCGGGCTTCGCGCTCGTCGTCGGGCTCGTCCTGCTCACACTCGGCGCCGGCTCGTCGATCCCGGGATTGATCGCGTACACCTTCTCGGCCTTCGTGCTCGGCTCGATCGCGCTCGAGTTCAGCCGCGGCACCCGCGCGCGGCGGGCGCTCTCCGGCGGCTCCTGGCCCGGTGCCTTCTCGTCCCTGATCGGCCGCAACCGGCGCCGGTACGGCGGCTACGTGGTCCACGCCGCAATCGTCCTGCTCGCGATCGGCGTCGCCGGCTCGAGCGCGTACGACAGCGTCAACGAGAGCCGCGTGCCGTTGCAGCGCGGCGAGATGCTCAGCGTCGCCGACTACCGGCTCACGTACCGCGGCCTGGAAGAGCGCGAGGCGGCGAACGCGACCGAGGTGCGAGCCGTGTTCGACGTCGAGAGAGGCGGCGAGGCGCTCGGCACCGTCGCGGCCGGCAAGAACGCCTACACCGCCGAGCGCCAGGTCTCGAACGAGGTGGGGATCCGCAGCGACCTGCTCACCGGGGAAGACCTGTTCGTGACCGTGGGCCAGATCTATCCCGACGGAACCGTCCACGTGCGCGCGTTCGTGAAGCCCCTGGTGAACCTGATTTGGCTCGCCGGCCTTGTCTTCGTGCTCGGCGCGCTGATCACGCTCTGGCCGGACGCCCGCGAGCAGCGTCGCCTCGCCCTGCGCTACCAGGGCGCCGAGGCACCGGCGAGGACGTGAGCGCCGCGCTCGTCCTCGGTGCGCTGCTCACGATGGCGTGCGTCGTCCTCGTCGCGCTCCCCTACCTGCGCGAGCCGCAGGCCGACCGGGACGTGCTCGACGAGCCGAGCGAGCTCGACCGGCGCCGGCTGGAGCTCGCCGAGGCTCGCGACCGCGCCCTGGCAGCGCTGAAAGAGCTCGAGCTCGACCATCGCACCGGCAAAGTCTCGGACGACGACTACCGGTCTCTCGTCGGGCCGCTGCGGCGCGAGGCCGCCGAGGCGTTGCGGGCGCTCGAGCCGAGGGCCGACGCTCGCCCGCGTGTGAAGGTGGAGCGCCCCGGGTAGAGGGGGCTCGTGGAGCCGATTGAGGTGCCCGAGCCGTATCCGCCGCCCGGTGAGGCAGACCCGCCGGAGCCGGCGATCGTCCCGGAGCCGGAGCCGGCGATCATCCCGGAGCCGTATCCGCCGCCGGACGAGGGCGATCCGCCCGCACCCGCGGTCGTGCCCGAACTACCCTCTGAGCAGTAGCTTTTCGCAGGATCGGGCTACACTGGCGCGGGCCGTTTCGTAAAGGGACGGCCGACCCCCCGACGAAACTACTCCTCGGATGCGTCTACGCCTCAGCATCGGCCTGCTTCTGGCCGGCCTCCTGCTCATCGTCTCCCCGGTTGCATCCGGTCAGGAGAGCGCCTCCGAGAAGAAGGAGATCGTCGACGGACGGATCAACGCGCTCGAGCGGAAGATCGAGGCGGCGCGCGAGCGGGAGGGCGTGCTCAGCGCCGAGATCGAGGTCGTGACCGACAAGATCGACGCACTGCAGACAGACGTCGACGCTGCCTCTTCACGGCTCGGCCAGCTGGAGACCGTCCTCGCGCTGCACCAGCGCAAGCTCGACCGCCTGAACCAGCTCTACACGCTCCAGACGCGCAAGCTCGTCTTCCTCCAGCGACAGCACAAGGAAGCGGTGGCGCGTCTGAGCAGGCGGCTGGTCGAGATCTACACCTCCGAGCGCACCTCGTCCCTGTCGGTCGTGCTCGAGTCGGGCAGCTTCTCGGACATGCTCGACCAGCTCGAGTTCCTGAACACGATCGGCCGCCAGGATCGCAAGATCGCCGGCGAGGTCGAGACGGCCAAGCTGCAGATGCAGGAGACACGGAACTCGACCCGGAAAACGCGGCGCCAGGTCGCGGAGACGACCCAGACGGTCGCGATGCGCACCGCCGAGCAGCGCGCCGTCCGCGACCGGCTCGCCTGGAGCCAGCGCGAGCTGGCGACCGCGCGGCGCGACAAGCGCGCGACGCTCGCCTCGGTCCAAGAGGACAAGGAAGAGGCGATCGGGCACATGCGCGATCTGCAGGCCGAGAGCGCCGCTCTCGCCGCCAGGATCCGCTCCGCCCAGAGCTCGTCGATCGTGCCGGCGCCGACGGGCGCGGCGTCCGCCGCGGGATATGTCTGGCCGGTTCACGGCGTGCTCACGAGCAACTACGGCTGGCGCTGGGGCCGGATGCACGAGGGAATCGACATCGCCGTCTCGAACGGGACGCCGGTCGTGGCGGCTGCGGCCGGGACTGTGATCGTCGCGGGCTGGATGGGCGGCTATGGCAACCTCGTCGTCGTCGACCACGGCGGCGGCGTCTCGACCGCATACGGGCACAACACGAGCGTCGCGGTCGGCGTCGGCCAGCAGGTCGCGCAGGGCCAGCTGATCGCCTACTCGGGGAACACCGGCCATTCGACCGGGCCGCACGTGCATTTCGAGGTGCGCATCAACGGCGCCGCCGTCGACCCGCTCGGCTACCTCTGAGCGCGCGTCAGGCCGCTTCGCGGCGCGGCGGGCGGTAGCTGTCGCCGGTCAGGTGAGCGGGCAGCTCCTCGACGGCGACGACGTGCAGGTCGGGCAACGAGCGCCAGCGCTCGTCGAGTCCGAGGCCGTAGCCGGCGAAGAGCTCGTCGGGAACGGTGAAGCCGACGTAGTCGAGTGGGACGTCGTCCACGAGCCGGCGGTAAGGCCGGTCGAGCAGGGTCACCGCGGAGAGGCTGGCGGGGTCGCGGAGCGCGAGCGTCCGCGAGAGGAAGTTCAGCGTCAGACCGGTGTCGACGACGTCCTCGACCACGATCACATGCCGGCCGACGACCGCCGTATCGAGATCCTTGAGCAGCTTGACGGCGCCGGAGCGTCCGCTCGCGTAGGCGGCCAGCTCGAGAAAGTCGATTGCGTGCGGAACGGGCAGCGCCCGCGAGAGATCGGTGAGGAAGACGGCGCTCGACTTCAGCGGCGCCACCAGCAGCGGCTCGCGGCCGGCGTACGCCTCGGCCAGCTCCGCCCCGAGCTCGCCCACGCGCCGCATGATCTCGAAGCGCGAGAGATAGACCTCGCCGATGGGGTGGCCTGCGGCCGCCAGACGGCGGGCGAGGATCGGATCCTGCCCGGCTACGATGCGAGCCTCAACCGCAGTCGCTGCGCCAGGCGCTCGATGTCGCGCCGGTAGAAGAGCTTGACCTTGACCTCGGGGTACAGCCGTCGAAGCTCCCGCAGCTTCCGGTTCTTGCGGGTCACGAGCGCCTGCCGCATCACCGTCACCTCGACGTAGAGATTCTGCTCCGGAAGGTAGAAGTCGGGCGTGAACGCGCAGGTGACGCGCCCGTCGGCGTCGCGTTCGAGCACGAACGTCGTCGGCTCGTACTCCCACGGAACGCCGTAGTAGTCGAGCATCTTCGCGCACTCCAGTTCGACCTCGTTGACGAATCTGGGCGGGTCCGAACCGGCGAAGGCGCGAAACGCGGGCTGCTGCGCTGGCACGAACCTCAAGGTAGCTGGCCCCCCGGACGGCCTATGCTTCGGCGCATGTCCGACGCCGCCGACGGGACGACCGTCACGATTGCGCACCTGTCCGACCTCCACTGCGGCGGCCAGTACTTCGTTCCCGGCCTGCTCGAGCGGGCGATCGCCGAAATCAACGACCTGAAGCCGGACATCGTCGTCTGCTCCGGCGACCTGACCACCTTCGGGTTCAAGCATGAGTACGAGGAGGCTCGCCGCTACCTGGACAAGGTCGACTGCGAGGCGATGGTCGTGATCCCCGGCAACCACGACTCGCGCAACGTCGGGTACGTCCACTTCGAGGAGCTGTTCGGCGACCGCAACTCGGTGCTGCGGGTCGGGACGGCGACCGTCGTCGCCGTCGACTCGACCGAGCCCGACCTCGATCACGGCCAGATCGGGCGCGGCCGCTACCGCTGGATCGAGGAGCAGTTCGCGCAGGGCGAGAGCCGCTTGCGGGTCTTCGTCTGCCACCATCACCTGCTGCCCGTCCCCGGCACGGGGCGCGAGCGGAACGTGATCTACGACGCCGGCGACACCATCGAATGCCTCCAGCGCGCCGGCGTCCACCTCGTCCTCTCCGGCCACAAGCACGTCCCGTATGCGTGGAAGCTCGAGAACCTCTTCGTCGTCAACACGGGCACGGTCTCGTCGCTGCGGCTGCGCGGGAACACGAGGCCCTGTTACAACGTCGTCGAGGTCTCGGGGAGCCACGTCGCGGTCTGGCGCAAGCACCCGTTCCACGGCCAGGAGCGGATCATCCAGTTTTCGCTCGAGACGTTCGAGTACGAGAAGTACACGGGCCGGATCGAGGACGAAGTCACGAGCCGCTCGTGACGCGTGCGCTGGCTCTGATCGACGGCGAGCACTATGCGCCGGTCGTGCGCGCGGCGCTCGAGGAGCTGCCGTACGACTTCGTCGCGGCCCACGTCGTCGGCGGCACCGAGAAGCTGCGCGAGGACGCCGACTACGGCGTCGCGGTGGCGGCCGATCTCGGCGTGGCGCTCGCAGAGCACCGGCCGGAGCTCGTCGTCGACCTCTCCGACGAGCCGGTGCTCGGGCCGCGCGAGCGCTTCCGGCTCGCCAGCCGCGTGCTCGCCGCCGGGCTCCCGTACGTCGGCGCCGACTTTCGCTTCGACCCCCCGGCCCTCGAGCCGTTTCCGCTGCCCTCGATCGGGATCGTCGGCACCGGCAAGCGGGTCGGCAAGACGGCGATCACCGCGCACGCGGCCCGTCTCTACGCGCGCGACCGCCGGGTCGTCGTCGTTGCGATGGGACGAGGTGGTCCCCCCGAGCCGGAGGTCGCGACCGTGTCGCCGGACCTCGAAGCGCTGCTCGAGCTGTCTCGGAGCGGCCGCCACGCGGCCTCCGACTACCTCGAGACGGCCGCGCTCGTCGGGGTCGAGACGGTCGGCTGCAGGCGCTGCGGCGGCGGGCTCGCCGGCTCGGTCGCCGTCTCGAACGTGCACGAAGGCGCACGGCTCGCAGTCGAGCTCGCGCCGGAGCTCGTCCTCTTCGACGGCAGCGGCGCCGCGATCCCGCCCGTCGAGACCGGACGGCGGATCCTCGTCGTCAACGGCGCGACCGATCCGGAGGTCGCGACCGGCTACCTGAACGAGTACCGGCACCTCGTCTCCGACCTCGTGATCCTGACGATGGCCGAGCACGGCACGGGCTGGGAGGAGCTGCACCGCCGCGCGCTCGCGCTCGCGCCCACGGTGATCCCGACGACCCTGCGACCGCATCCGGTCGACGACGTCGGCGGCCGGAAGGTGGCGTTCTTCTCGACCGCGCCGAGGTCGGCGCACGAGCTCTTCGCCGCCCACCTGGCCGAGCGGCACGACGCCGACGTCGTCCACGTGTCCGGGGCGCTCGCCGACCGCACGGCGCTGCGCGCCGAACTGGAGCAGGTCGAGGCTGACGTCTTCCTCGTCGAGCTGAAGGCGGCAGCGATCGACGTCGTCGCCGAGGCGGGGCGCGAGCGTGGGGTGGACGTGGTGCTCGCTGGCAGCGACGTGCTCACCGTGGACGGCCAGGATCTCGACGCCGAGCTGCAGCGCCTTGCCTCCGAGGTGGCGGCATGAGCGAGCAGCGCAAGGGCGAGCGGAACTTCCTCGGCAGCGTCGAGTCGCCCTACTCGAAAGGCCTGATGGCGCGGGCGCTGACCGCGATCGGGCTCAGGGAGGACGAGGCCTACGAGCTCGCGCGCCGCACCGAGGCCGACCTCGCCGAGCAGAGCGAGGTGTCCGTCGATCTCGATCGCCTTCGCGAGCTCGCGAGCGACTACCTCGGCGCCGAGCGCGGGCCGCGCGCGATCCGGCAGCTGCGCCGCTTCCGCGATCTGCAGGAGCTCGACCTGCCCGTGATCCTGCTCGTCGGCGGCGGCACCGGCACCGGCAAGTCGACGGTCGCCACGGAGGTTGCCTACCGGCTCGGGATCACGCGGGTCACGTCGACCGACTTCGTCCGCCAGACGATGCGGGCGTTCTTCGCGAAGGAGTTCATGCCGTCGATCCACTACTCGAGCTTCGAGGCCGGGCTCGGCCTGTCCAAGGCGGAGGAGGAGGAGTCCGGCGACGCTGCGCTGCTCGGCTTTCTCGACCAGACCCGGAACGTGCTCACCGGCGTCGAGGCCGCCCTCCAGCGTGCGCTCGACGAGGGCTGGTCGATGGTGCTCGAGGGCGTCCATCTCGTCCCCGGGATGATCACGACAGAGCTCCGGGGCGCGCTCGTCGTCCAGTGTGTGCTCGCGATCCAGGACGAGGAGATCCACAAGACGCACTTCTGGATCCGCGACGCCGCCTCCGAAGGCATCCGGCCGGTCGACCGCTATATCGCCGGGATGCCGGAGATCCGGATGATCCAGGAGTACGTGCTCGAGCGCGCCTACCGCAACGACGTGCCGGTGATCGAGAACGAACGGCAGGCCGATGCGATCGGCGCCGTGATGAACCTCGTCCTCGAGCAGGCCGAGCGCGTGGCCCGGGGAGTTCGGCGATGATCGAAGCATGAGCGAGACACGGGCCGAGAGCTGTCCCTGCGTCCTCTTCGCGCGCGCGACCGAGTGGGCGGCGCTCGCGGGCGCTCGCTGGCTCGGGCGCGACGACCAGGATGCGGCCGAGGAGGCGGCGGAGGTGTCGATGCTCGCCGGGCTGACCGAGCTGCCGATCAGCGGCACCGTCGTGATCGGCCCCGACGACGGCGACGTGCTGACGATGGGCTCGTCCGTCGGAGCCGGCGGCGAGGCGATCGACCTCGCGGTCGACCCGCTCGAGGGCCGGGGCGTCGTCGCTCGCGGCGGCACCGGCGCGATGTCGATGCTCGCCGTCGGCCCGCCGGGCTCATTGCTGCGTCTCCCGGACATGTACATGCGCCGGATGGCGGTCGGCCCCCGTGCGCGCGACAGCATCGACCTGACGAAGCCGGTGGCCGAGAACGTCGCCGCGGTGGCGCAGGCGTTCGGCCGCAACGCCAACGACATCACCGCGCTCGTGCTCGACCGGCCGCGCCACCACGACCTGATCGAGGAGATCCGCGGCGCCGGTGCCCGGATCAAGCTGATCCAGGACGGCGACGTGACTGCGTCCATCTCCGCCGCGATCCGCGGCACGAACGACCATCTCGCCGTCGGGATCGGCGGCACGCGCCAGGCGGTGCTCTCGGCTGCGGCTCTGCGCTGCCTCGGCGGCGAGCTCCAGGCCCAGCTCTGGCCGACCACGCGGGCCGAGATCGAGGCCGCGAAGGAGCACGGGATCGAGGACATCGACCGCGTCTTCACCTCCGAGGACCTCGCGCCCGGCGAGGCGATCGTCGTCGCGACCGGTGTCTCGAACGGCGACCTCCTTCGCGGCGTCCGCTTCCTCACCGACAGCGCCCGCACGCACTCGCTCGTGATGTGCATGCGCTGCAACTGGGTGCGCTTCTCCGAGAGCATTCACTTCTTCGCCCGCGAGCGGAAGGAAGAGGTCCGCCTCCTCGGCTAGCCTGTGCCCATGGTCGACCGCGAGGAGATCGTCAACGCGCTGCACACCGTCGAGGATCCCGAGCTCGGGATGGACATCGTCGAGCTCGGCCTCTTCTACGACGTCGAGATCGACGGGCCGAAGGTGAAGGTGATCCATACCCTCACGTCGATGGGGTGCCCCGCCGGGCCGATGATCCAGGAGGACATCCACAACGCGACCGCCGCGGTCGAGGGCGTCGACGAGGTCGAGGTCGAGCTGACCTTCGACCCGCCGTGGACGCCGGACAAGATGTCCGACGACGCCAAGTTCATTCTTGGCATTGGATAGCCGTTTGCCCCACTTTACGACGGGGTTGCTGCAAGTGCCGAGGCGCGCGCACCTTGATCGATTGTCGGGCGGCGAGTGATGCAGGCTCGCGCCGCGAGCCGTAGCGTCGGAATAGCAGGAACGCTCAAGGGGATATTCCCAAGCACTGGCCCAGGCCGCGCTCCACTCCTACGAATCGCTAAGTGACGGCAGGTGGATGAGCCCGGCGAGCGTTGTTCGGAACCCGCAAGCGTCGAAGTAGAAGGGCTCCAGTTCTGGTGCGAAGTCGACGTGGAGCCACTCGCAGCCCGCGGCCTTGGCGTGCTCCACGGCCAGCGCGACCAAGCGAGTCCCGATGCCTTTGCGCTGGAACATGCCGTGCGTCTTCGTGTCCAGCAAGAAGGCGTGGCCCCCGCCATCCCACGCGACATTCACGAAACCGACCACCCCACCATCAGTTGCCCGTGCAGTGACCCAACCGAGACTGTAGGGCCGAATCTGATCCCACCAACTTTCCACAGCCCGCCCGCCGTGCGCGCGCACCAGACCGACCATCTCGGCATCCGTCAGTTGGCCACGCCACCGATACGTGACCCCATCGAAGCCGAGTTCGTGTTCTCGATCAGGCGTGCCCAAGCCCACCGAGACTATCCATGGCTGTTCCTTCTCAGGGGACATTAGTGAACGCTGGGCCAGCCAAGTGGTCTACCGTGAGGTCGTGGACAGCGAGCTGACGCCGTCGCAGATCGCGCCCCTTTCGGAGATCGTGCAGCGCCGCGTTAACGGATCGCCGCTCCTGGAGGCGCTTCGTCGGGGACGGCTCCCAGATGAGGAGGCGCACGTGATAGCGGGTCTCGTGACCCTCGAACTTGCTGAGCGCGGATTCGACGCTGATTACAAGCCGACGGCCCTCGGTCGCGAGCTTGAGGACATCATCGATGTCCTCACCCCCACGTAGCTCGGGGAACGCGTCAGGGGACATTCGCGAACGCTGGCCCAGGCGACGAAGCCCGCCGTCAGCTTCGGACCGGAGGCAAGATCACACCTCGGCCTCACCGAGGCGGAGGCACAAGAGCTTCGGGACACGCTGACCACGCTGCTTAACGACTCCGGCGAACGACACGAGCACGTGTCTTCGTCGGATCGTCAACGCCAGCTAACGGTCTGGCTCGTCCGCGACTGACTCAAGGGACACTCCCGAACGCTGGCCCAGCCCACCGAACCTCCTCACGGCGCCGCACCGCTAGTGAGTGGAGGCGAACGACGGCGGCTCGCCCGGTACCGGTACGCCTGACCTCTGACAGGGGACAGGCTCCGCTCGAGACCGCGTCAGCGCCGACGGCGACCTAGCCGGGTGGAGTCACGGGCTGATCGCTCACAGGTGTGATCTCTGCGGTCGTCACGCCTGCCCCTGGCCGCAGGAACTCCTGGAGGTGGGCGATGTCCTCGGTCTCGACGACAAGGTACGTCGTGTGCTGCGGGAAGGCCAGCCAGTAGCCGTGGATCTGGACGTCCTTCGAGTCACCGTCGAAGAGAGATCGCGACCCACCCTTGCCGTACGGACAGTCCTGAGGTGCGTGCGACTGCTTGATGTGAAAGAGCATGTGGCCGTACCTCCCGTTCTTGTGGCGCCTTGCGACCGGCGCAATGTATTTCCCTGAGCGCGCAGTATCTGCGTGTAGGGGCGTCTACGTCGGCTTGCTCACGCCCGGGGCGCGCTCGCTGCGCGGGGTCTCGTGAACGCTGGGCGTCGCCGAACGTTGACACGGTCACATTTTCTCAAGTCCGACCATCCCGGATGGATCGTCCGAGCGGGTCGCTCACGGGACATTCCTGAACACTGGCGCAGCCGAGCCGTCCGAGACTCGGCCAGGATCGAAGCCGCTGGGAGGGCGCTCATCGCTCTCAGCCGACGCGGTGGAGGCAACCGTTAACGGCGAGCGTCGGGAGGTTTCAATCACCGTGGCATCCGAAGGCGAGTCGGTCCGAATTGATCCCGGCGTCCTTCCAGTGACGCTCAGGTGACGACCGCCGGCTCGTCTCCTCCCGTCGCCGTCCGCACGACATTGGCGCCGACATCGACGATCGCCCGCTCGAGGTCTGCCCCGACCCGGGAGCGGCCGAGCAGGACGGAGTCGACGACCGAAACCCCTCGTCTACGACCACGCCCGGCCCGAGCACGGAGCGAACGACAGTGCCCCCGCACGGTGCATCCGGCTGAGATCAGGCTCGTCTCGACGCTCGCAGGCTTCTCGATTCGCGCCGGTGGACGTTGTGACGCGCGGGTGAGGATGGGCCACTCCGGATCGTCGAGTTGCAGCGGCGGTTTTCAGCCGGGGACACGGACGCTCCTCTTTTAGGCACGGAAGTGACGGACGATGCCTGTCTCCGGCTCGCCGAGCGCCGCGTTCAGCGAACGGACCCCTGAAATCGGCGCCTGTGCGTTCGAAGCCGCTGAGCTGCGCCCTACCGCCGCTCAGCGAGCGAGGTCGGCCGGCGTGATCGCGGTCTCCGTCGGCGTCAAGAAGGTCGTGGGCGGCGGCGACGTCGATTCAGGTGCAAACCGCGCCGTTGCGGCGCCGGCGATGCCGGCGAGCGCCAGCGCGGCGGAGCAGAGCACGATCTGAACGCCTCTCCGCACGCGCTCGTGCTTCGCCTTGGTTCCGAGGGCGACGGCTGGGCGAGCAGACAGAGCGTGAGATGCAGCCATCAACCTCAAGACAGCCACGTGCCTGGGGTTCTTCCACTGAATGCTCCGGGGCCCTCACAGCAGCGGGTCGCGCCCACCAAACAACCGCCGAGACGACGGTGCTCCGGCTTGACCATGCCCTTGGGTATGCGCCCTGAGCTCAACCATGCGCCGCAGCCGGCATGTCTCGTGCCCCTCCGTCCCCAAGATCAGTTCCGTTCTGGCTCAACTATGCGCTTCAGCCGGGGGCACGGACGCTCCCCTTTTGGGCACGGAAGGGCGGGACGATGCTTATGCTTTTGCATCACCCGCGGGTACCGGTCACAACGGGGGACCGGTCGCGCCCGCCACTCAGGCGGGGGCACGCTCTTCTTTTAGGCACGGACGGCACGAACGACGCTTTGGGTCCGCTTTGCTGCAGTAGGGCATCCGGCGGCCCGCAAGTATGAGACTCGCCCGCCGCCGGGCGTGCAGGCCGCGCGTGATGACACGCCGCCTACGACACACACAGTGCCGTTCCGACCTCAGTCGAGGCGCAGGATTCCGCGGTCTCCTCATGGCCGAGGTTTGCAGCGCTCGACGCAGTCACCTATAGTCCATGTTGGACTATGCGCTCGCACGGCAGTGAAGGCGGCACCACGACGAAGCGTGAAGCGCAGGCTGGTGTGACGCCGCTCGAGGGCGGGATTCTCGGTTTGCTCGCTCGCACGGAGCCGCTTTCGGGTTGGGACATCCAGAAGCAGGCGCGGACGAGCGTCGCCTACTTTTGGCCAGTTGGCCGCTCCCAGATTTACGCC
The DNA here is from genome assembly GCA_963784895.1 of uncultured Gaiellaceae bacterium. Lineage (GTDB taxonomy): Bacteria > Actinomycetota > Thermoleophilia > Gaiellales > Gaiellaceae > Gaiellasilicea. Next base: position 83,973 of record CAWATM010000016.1, read on the forward strand.
GCGCTTCCGCGCTTGGAGAGACGCGGGCTCGTGGAGGGCCGTGACGTGCGCCAGGTGGGCAAGCCGGACAAGCGGCTGTATCGCCTGACGACGGACGGGCGGAGGATGCTGGCCGATTGGCTGGACGCTGGCGAGCCGCGCCGGACGGCCGATCTGTTCTTGCTGAAGCTGTTCTTCAGTGCCCACGCAGACAGGTCGGCCGTGCGGGCGCAGGTGCTCGAACGGCGCGCGGAGGCCTTTCGGCTGACGGACGAGATCGAGCAGATGTCCGACTCGCCGGACATCGACGACTTCTTTCACCGCCTCACCCGCGATTACGGCCTCATCACGGCCCGCTGCGTCGCGGCCTGGTGCGACCAGTCGCTCGCTGCAATCGACGCCCTCGATCAGGGAAGGAGCACACCGTGAAACTTCTACTCGCCACGATCGCCCTCGCAACGGCGGCCCTCCTACCAGCATCGCTGAGCGGCGCCTCGTCGGCGTCCAGAACCACCCACGCTGGGGCTCGGCTGCTCCCGGCGGCGAGCTTCGAGCCAACGAAGCTGCAGGCTGCTCGCTATCGCACCCGGCCCGGCTTCGCGCCGCTGACGACGTTGACGGTTGGCGCCGGCTGGTACGGAAACCAAGGATCCGCGCGCGATTGGGGCGTGGGTAAGGGGTTCAACCGGGCTGAGGAGCGGTTTGCGCAGGGGGCGATCCTTGTCGACGTCCTGCGGTTGTCGTTCGCGAAGGCCGTTTCCACGTTCAAGGGCATCTCGGGACTCACGGTCGGACTTTCGACGCCTACGAGGATCGGGCGTTACGCCGGCGTCACCTTCCACGCGAAGCTGAAGGGAAGCGAGAACGTGCCGCTCACAGCGCTCGGAACCCGCGCCGACATCACCGACATCGCCGGGCAGCAGACCTTTCTCAACGTGCGAGGAAAGATTCTCTTGATCCGGACCGAGCACGGCAGCGCGACCGCCCCGGCGGCAGTCCAAACCGTTCTGCGGACTTTTCAGTTCCCTCGCCACTAGGGAATCCGGGACCTGCTCGGTTGGGCCAGTGTTCGCGGATGACGCCTGACGCGCCCGGTTCTAGTCGATCGGCTTATGAGCCGCCAGGAAGGCGCGGGCAAGACGGGTTGTGCCCCTTCCTCCTTCGACCTGCGGGCGAATGACGGCGGTTAGCCGCGCCGCCTCGTCGAGCTGAAGTGCGGCGTGCATTGCTTCGCGGAAGGTAGGAGCGAGGGGGTTGGGTGAGGAATCGAGGAACACGTCCCAGTCGGTAGAGCGCCATTCGGCCTCGGTGGTGATCTCGGCATGGAATGTCAGGCGAATATCGGTGAATCCGGCCCTCTCTGCGAGCCAAAGGAGGTCGCGCTCGTCGAAGTCGATCATCGCCTCGAGCCCGCCGGCATCGTTCTCGGCGCGGTCGACTTCGGCGGCGACACGAGCAAGCAGATCCTCGACACCGACCACGTCGCGGAACCCCAAGGTCGCTCGTCGCTGCTCTAGCCCGAAGCGGTTGACCGGCTCGAAGATCGAAAGCCGTCCGCCGGGGCGGAGCACGCGGAAGAACTCGGCAAACGCCTTCTGCTTCTCGGCGACGTAGATCAGAACCGACCGCGTCGTGACCACGTCCGCCTCGATGTCGCCAAGGTCGGTCGCGCTCGCTAGACGATATTCGGCCGCATCGCCCGCGATCGCCTGGCAGTCCTCCAGACACGCCTGCGAGATGTCGCTGAAGATCACTCGCGCCCCGCGGTCGAGTGCGCCGAGTCCGACGAGGCCGTCGCCGCAACCGACGTCCAGCACCACGTCTCCCGGACCGACCGCCGCGATTTCAAGGATCTGATCCCTAACCGGGCCAAGGAACTCCAGAGCGGCTCGGCGCTGCTCAACGGAACCGCCGTCACGACGGTTTCGAAGCCAGTCCGCCCAACGATCAGACACGGCGAAACAATAGGGACCTCGGCTGGGCCAGCGTTCGTTAATGACCCCTGAGGGAGAGGCGCTAGTCTCAGGACGCGGACGTGCTTGGGCGGAGGCGCAGGCTCGCGGTCAGCGACCCACCGCGGGCGAAGCCGACACGCTTCAGGCACCGGAATGCGGCCAGAGGGTCGTCGCTCGCGCTTTAGATGCCCGCGGCGCGTGTAATGCGGCGGAGGTCTGACCCTCTGTCGCAGCTCCTCCTCAAGCTCGCACCCCGCTGGCCGGCTGCCTTCAGCACTGCCCTCGCTCGATCGTCAAGTGTGACGGCAGGTCCGACGAAGGCCATCCGCTGGCATCGACGGGTAGTCAGCGATCATTGCGTCGGTCTCCGTCTTCACGCCCACGATGCGGCTGCCGGGCGCGATCCGTGACTGCGCGACTTGACGGAGCTCTCCCGCGCTCGGACCGCACAGCCGCAATGCCAGGAAGCGCAGCCACGCTGAAAACGACACGCTACGACCCAAGCAAGGAGTTGAGGTCGCGTCACTGCGGCGCGAATGTTCGAGCCTTGTCGGAGCGACGGCGACGACGGTGGCCAGCCTCTCACGGGAGGACGTCCGCTGGGCGAGCGTCCTCTCGCCCGAGCGAGCCTAGTTTTAACGGGTTCGAGCTGGCTGAGGTCACGATGACGGGAAATGACAGTCTCTCGCCGTCGTCCGCTGTTGGCAGTCGTCGGTCACAATCGCATTCGGTTTCCGGCCGCTGAAGGTTGGGGATGGCTGAGGCGTTCGAGGGCGGGCTGGCGAGCGGGATGCCACGAGGATCTTTAGGGGGTCAATCGAGCGTTCCGCACTCGTGGTCTCGGACATGAGGGCTTGAGCGCCGAGGGTGGGGCCTCTCGGCGCTCGGCCCTCCACATACTGCTGCCGGAAGACCGCCAATGCGTCTTGGGAGTGCTCAGCGGTTTGCTCGGGTGCTGTTCAGCGCAGAACCTCTTATGGGAGTGTGTCGCGAGATCGACGACCTGCGCCTTGATGTCAAGACGCTCCGCGCGCTCATCGATGTAGCACTCGATAGAGGTGTCAGCGCCGACGACGTCATGCTCCGAGCGTGCGCGAACGTCCTCTACGAGCGCCGCTCCCGTCTCGAGGAACTCGAGCAGGCGCTCCTCCACGTTCAGAACGACACCGAGATGTAGTTGATCACGGTGCTCTGACAGCAACACCTGAAGGCGGTGCCGAGGAGGCGCTGAAGCACGCATGCGACCGCGTCGCCGCCGCATAGGAGCCTATGGTCTCCGTCGCGGCTCTGCAGGCGTCTGCGTGGTGACGTCCGTCGAATACGTGAGCGCTTGTCAGACTGCCTTGTCTGAGGCCTCGTACGATCAATGCCAGGTGTGAAATCGAGCATGCATTGATCGGGCACCAGCGAGGTTTATATGCATGCGAGTTGCGGCTCAATAGGCGTGCGCCGCTCTTCGCCTTTTGTTCGGGGAATGTGAATGTTGATCGGGATCAGTTTTCTGGCAGCCAGGATCGTGCAGGTCCTTCTTCTATGACCGAAGAGGGGGACTTGAAGATGAACGAATTTCGAAGAAGAGAGTGGCGTTGGGCTGGTGCGCTTCTGATCGTGGTGATGGCCGGATTGACATCGGTCGCGGTCGCGGCGGCTGCTCCGCCGTCCAACACGTCTGCGCCAACGATCACGGGCACACCTCGCGTCGGTGAGACGTTGACGGCGCAGAACGGCACCTGGAGCAATAACCCGACCGCGTTCCAGTACCAGTGGCAACGCTGCAATGACAGCGGCGCCTCGTGCGCGAACATCGCGGGCGCAACCGACAAGACCTACCTGCTCTCGACCGCCGATGCCGGCCGGACGATGCGCGTCCGCGTCACCGGGATCAACGCCGAGGGCGCCGTCAACGCGCGATCGGCGCCGACCGCCGTCGTCACCCCGAGTGCGGCGCCGACCAACACGGCTCGGCCCACAATCTCAGGCGAGCCGGAGGTCGGCCAGGAGCTGACGGCCGAGGAGGGCACGTGGACGAACAGCCCGACGTCGTTCGGCTACCGATGGCAGCGTTGCGACATCGACGCGGTCTCCTGCATCCCCGTCGTCGGCGCCACCGGCAAGACCTACGGCGTCCGTGCGACGGACGTCGGCTTCCGGCTCCGCGTCGCGGTCACCGCCCGCAACACTAACGGTGCCGGCTCGGCTCTCTCGGCTCCGTCCGGGATCGTCGTCCCGGCGGTGCCGATCACGAACGCGCGGCCGAGCGTGCGGCTGGTCTCGGTGCGGTTCCTCGGCGCCCGCGTCTACGCGCGGTTCCGGATCTGTGACGACTCGCCGCGGAACCTGACGATTCTCGCGACGGATTCGCGTCCGGGCCGGGTCTCGCAGACGCGGCGCTTCACGACGCGGATCCCGCCCAGGCCCTGCGGCGTCTACACGCGCAGCTGGGTGCCGGCTCCCCGCTTCCGCGGCAAGGGCCGCTACACCCTGACGATCGCCGCGCGCGACACGTCCGGTCGCACCAGCCTGCCCGTTCGGAAGACGTTCACGCTCAAGTAGCCGCGGCGAGGATGGGGGCACAGACTCCTTCCTGACGGTGCCCCCATCCCGCCAGGCGCTACGGTTAGCGGAGACGCGATGCAATCGCGACGCTTTGCTGCCCGTTACCTCGGGTGGAGTTGAGGTTCCGTCACCGCCGCCTCGCCCACCGATGACTACTTGCACGGTGTTGCGCTATTTGAGCGTGTCGACTCCGGACGACGGAGACTCGGCTTCTTCTTTCGCTGGCCGCGCGCCGACGAACAAGGCAAGGATCAGCAGAACAACGCCGGCCAGAGCGGCCACGAACATGACGGGGAAGAAGAGCCCGACCACGACGCCCAATCCGATCAGGATGAGGCAGTGATGACCATGAATCGGGCATGCCCGGGTGGTGCCCCGTGAAACCACCGGGCGGCGCTAGCTCGATGCCAAGGTGCTATGCGTATTGGCCGGCCTCACCGACGAAAGCCGGGGCGAGCGTCAGACGGCGGCCCGCTGGCGCTCGCCCCATAGCTTCAAGAATCGCACGCTGGAGGAGTGACATGCCACGGACGTTCGGTCAGTCTTGAGCGCTACGAAAGGCGCGGAGTGACCGCCCTATGCGCGTGTTCTCAAGCCATGACACCGAAGGCCGATATGACCGGCCGGGTTGGGGAGGAGTGCTGACGCGGGCAGCCGCGCACACTTTCCCCCGACCGTTGTTCGTAGACGGGCGCACTAGGCTGGCCTAGACTGCGTGACTTGGGCGGGTTTGGAGGGTCGAGGTGGTGCCGCAGCTGTCTCGACCCTTCCTCTTTAGGCGCTCAGTCCTTAGGCGCTCAGTCCCGCGCGTCGAAGCCTCTCGATGCAGTCTTCACAAATGGTGTGCGTTGTCGCGTCGACAACGGCGTCACCGGCGCGTCGTCCAGATATCCAGCTCCCGTTCACGCAGAAGCGAAGGCACCACGCGCAACGCCGCGCCATTTCCTGGCGTCCTTCTACCTGTGGTCGCATCTAGGCCCCTAATCCTGGCGTCCAGCCGCCGAGGATCGGCGAATCCGGGCTCGAGTTGCTTCAACGCTCAGATCGAGCGGAGGTTGTGCAAGGCGGCTCGTCCACCTTCGGAGATCCGCTAGTACGCGGCAGCGTTCGTGCGGTTGCCGACGAGCTCGCCGACCGGCACCGCCTGGACGAGTCCCCGGTCGCGTAGCCTGGACAGCACGTTGCGCACCTCGTGCGGAGGCTCCTCGAGCTGTGAGGCGATCTGCTCGTACGCGAGCGACCCGTGCCGCTCGAAGAGCGCCAGAATGGACCCCTCCATCGGGACAGACCTTACGTGGACGAGCCGACGTCGACATGGCCTCCGGGAAATGTTGGGGACTGAGATCGCGCCAGTCGGACCGCCGACCGGCGATCTCAGCCCCCGCGTTTCCTAGTGCGCGCGGGCGGAACACCGAAGGCGACCCCCAAAGATCCAGTCGGTGCGCCCACCCGAGGCGCTGCTAGAGAACGCCCAGGGTGATACCCGGCACGCCTCCGTGACAAACGTCGAGTGTGCGGCAAGCCGGGAGTGTGAGATCGTCCGCTCTGGGCGAGCGCGAATAGATGACCCCGTTCGTGCTCGCCTACTCTTGGCGTCAGGTTTGAGCCGTGCGACGCAGAGGTGGGGGCTCAGGCCGCCGCGCGGCCCATCTGATGCAACTTACGCGTTCTCGAGGCCCCCGTGCGACGCGGGCGGCTCGCAACTGGTCGTTGTCGATCCCCTCGTGTAGCTCTACCTCAAGCCTCGCGGCGAGCGTGTCGAGGCGTCGAAGAACCCCGTGCTTTGTCTAATCCGCGGCCGGCGCTTCGAACGTCGATAGCACTGACCGTTGACGGTTACTCTTGCGGGTACACCCAGCATGGTTTCCGGTGTCCTTCGGTGTTCTTTCACGTCCTCTTGAGCGTGGTCTGAAACCCGCTTGGTTGTGGGGTTTGCGACCTCTTTCGACTTGGTTAGGGGGATCGCCGATCTGGGCATTTCACGGACAAGATGTCCGATGATGCCAAGTTCATTCTTGGCATCGGCTAGTCAGCGGCGGGCGGAAGGGCACAGCCGTCTCAGCCCGTCCTTTGCTCGGTTGCGGTTGTACGCGTCGGGCAAAGCGATTAGTCTGGAGGATCCGCGTGGCGCCGCGGCGTTCAGGCTTGGACTCCATCCCCCACGTGCCCAGCGGCCGGGCGGGAGTTCTGTGGCAAGCGCTGCGGCCGCCTCGCGGTGTATCGCTCTCGCAGGGACGCGCGCCCATTGCGGTGGCTGCGGGCGACCGGTGGGACGTGCGCTCCAGCTGGGCACACGTAAAGGGTTTATGAACTTCGGTGCGTTCGCGGTTGTCGTTGTCCCCGACGTGGGTATTGGCGGCATGGCGGCAGTTGCCGTCAGCTCCACGAGGGGAGAGGTCGATGGAGGAACGAGAGTCCCAGCAGTACGAGAGTCCCGTGATCGTGGACTACGGGGACTTCGCCGAGCTCACGCAGCATCAGATGCTCGGCGACCCACATGACTTCCCGTTCCACGGGAGCGACCCGCACATGACGTCCTCGATCGGCTGAGCGTCATGCGGCAGGCGGCCCTGCAACTCGGCGGCCCGGGTTGCGGGGCCGCGCATCTTCCAGCCGCCCCTCGGCTGGAAGGAGCCGTTTTCCGTTCCGGCGTTCAGTGCGATCGAACACGCCACGACGCCCCGAAGCGGGTTGAGGCGCGCACCCGATTCATGCGCGGCGTCGGACAACCCTCAGCCCAGACGGAGCCAGGCGAGCGCCACCGCGAGCGCGACCATCGCCAACGAGAGGGCGCGTAGGGCGGCCTCCGGCGCCCGCGTCAGCGCCGGCGCGTCGAGTGGCTGTTCCCGCCCGTCGCGGTAGCGGACCGTGCCGGTCACCTGTGCGACTCGGCGCCGCACGATTCGCACCTGCGTCGAGAGCGAGCGCTGCGCCAGGCTCGCGAGCAGCGCGAACACGGCCGCGAACAATGCCTCGGGCCGCAACGTCTCGGCCGCGCCCACGTACCCGACCAGAACGGGGAAGGCGCCCCACGCGAGCGCGAACCAGAGGTCGGTATGAAAGCGGCCGCCCGCGAGCTCGAGCGTGTAGGCGGGGACGAGGAACGCGCCGGCGGCTACGAACGGAAGCAACCAGAGCGTCCAGGCGAGCGCGGCGCCGATCCCGATCGCGACCGCGGCAGTCAGAGATGCAACGGCGAGCCAGACGAGCACGCGGCTCGGGATCTCCGTGTGCAGCGGGCGGCCGTTGAGCTCATCGAGTGCGTGGGCGCCCACGCCGAGGGCGAGCAGGAATGCAGCGAGGCCCCAGAGCAGCCGGTTCGCTTCGAGCTCCGGGGCGAGGGCGGCTCCGATCGCGACGTAGGAGAGATGCCAAAGCGTGTAGGGCACGTGAAGCAGCGTGACGTAGTCGCGCGGGCCACCCTGGGCAAGCGCGTAGAAGGCCGGCCGCGACCCGGCGTTCACCTGCGCCGACCCCAGACGACGACGCCGCCCCCGAGGCTGAGTCGCCGGGCGCGCAGGTCCTCGAGCCCGGCCTCCGACCACAGCTCGAGTTGGCGCTCGAGGGGCAGGCGCGCCTCGTAGCCGCGGATGCTCGGGCCGAGGAAGCGTCCTACCTCGTGCCAGCCCGGCGAGAGCAGGCGCCCTGCCAGCGGCAGCGCGAGCCGTACGTAGAGCTCCCAGAGAACCCGAGCCGAGCGCGCTTGCGGGACGCCGAACTCCAGCGACGCCACCGTTCCGCCCGGGCGCACGACCCGCACGAGCTCACGGATGGTCGCGGCGCGGTCGTCGACGTAGCGAAGTAGGTACGTGACCGTCAGGGCGTCGAACGAAGCATCTGCGAACGGCAGCGCCTCCCCTCGTCCCTCGAGCAACTCGATGTTCGCGCCGAGCTCGTGGGCGGCGACGCGGCGGCGTGCGACGGCGAGCATCTCGGGGCTCCGGTCGATGCCGACGACCGAGCAGCCGTACCGCCGGACGAGCTCGAGCGCGACCGCGCCCGTTCCGGTGGCGACGTCAAGTACGCGTGCGTCCGGCCCAGCCTCGAGCCGCGAAATCAGAAAGCGCCGCCAGCGCGGATCCTGGCCGAGCGAGAGCAGCCGCGCGTAGCGGTCGTAGGTGGGGCCCAGCGGCGCGAAGAGTGTCGGCGCACGGAGGCTTGCAGGCTTGGCCGTCACGGGATCGAGAGGACGATCTTGCCGAGCTGCTCGCCCGCTTCCAAGCGCTCGTGCGCGGCGCGAATCTCCGAGAGCGGGAACGTCGAGTCGATGTGGACGCGCGCGCGTCCCGAGCGGACAAGGGCATACGCGCCGAGGAAGTCGTCGCGCGTGCCCATCGTCGAGCCGTAGATCGTCAGCTGCTTCCACCAGAAGCGGTGTAGCTGCGCCGGCGGGTTCGGGCCGCTCGTCGCGCCGCAGACCGTCACCCGGCCGCCGGGCTTGACCGCCGCCAGCGAGTCCTTCCACGTCGCCTCGCCGACCGTCTCGACGACGAGGTCGATGCCGCCGACCTCCTTCGCCGCTGCGACCGCTTCCCCGTGCGGGACGGCGACGTCGGCTCCCCACTCGCGCGCCTGCTCGAGCTTGGCCTCGGAGCCGGAGGTCACGAGCGTCTTCGCCCCGATCGCCCGTGCGGTCTCGAACGCCGCGGTCGCGACGCCGCCGCCGATCCCCCAGATCAGCACCCACTCGCCCGCCTGCAGCCGCGCACGCGTCACGAGCATCCGCCACGCCGTCTCGTAGACGAGCGGGAACGCGGCGGCGACCTCGAACGAGATCGCGTCGTCGAGCGGGAAGACGTTGGTCTCGGGCACGGCGATCAGCTCGGCGTGGGTGCCGTCGGTGTGCTCGCCGATCACGGTGATCATGTGCCCGTGCTCGAGGCCGGGGTTGATCACGACGCGCTCACCGGTGTCGACGCGAATCCCGGCGCCGTCGGCGCCGAGGATGCGCGGCTTCGGGACGGACGGCAGACCTTTCCGAACCCAGAGATCGAGGTGGTTGAGCGAGGCGGCGCGGAGCGAGACGAGGACCTCTCCAGGCTGTGCGACCGGGTCGGGAGCTTGCTCGTAGCGGAGCACCTCCGGGCCGCCGTCCTCGTGGATTCGCACCGCGTGCACGGGCACAATCCTGTCATGACGCCTGTCATGTCGACTCGGGAGCTGAACCGGCTGGGCGAGGAGCTCGGCCTCGACGCGATCGGCGCCGCGCCGGCCGAGCACTACGAGGAGACGGAGCAGCACATCCGCGGGCGCAAGGAGCGGGGGCTCTTTGCGACGATGGGCTTCACGACCCGGCGGCCGGAGGTCTCGTGTCATCCCGAGCGGCTGCTGCCCGGCGCGCGGACGGTGATCTCGGCGGCACTCTGCTACTACGCTGACGCGGAGGACGCACCGGCCGCTGCGGGGCGCCTTGCCCGCTACACCTGGTCCGACCGCTACGCCGATCTGCGCGAGCGGCTCGATGCGCTCGGGCGGCGGCTCGGCGGCTCCTACCGCGTCCTCGTCGACGAGAACGACCACGTCGACCGAGAAGGCGCCGTGCGTGCAGGTGTCGCCTTCTACGGCAAGAACACGCTCGCAATCACGCGCCGCCACGGCTCGTGGGTCGTGCTCGGTACGCTCGTCAGCGACCGCGAGCTGGAGCGTTCCGAGGCGCTCGAGGCGGGCTGCGGCTCGTGCACTCTCTGCATCGACGCGTGCCCGACGGACGCGCTCGACGAGCCGGGGACGCTCGATTCGACGCGGTGTCTCTCCTACTGGACGCAGGCGCCTGCGGCGATCCCGGAGGACTACCGGTCGGCGCTCGGCGCGTACGTCTACGGCTGCGACATCTGCCAGGACGTCTGCCCCTGGAACCGCGGCGTGGAGAAGCGGCGGGCCGGATCGCAGCCGCCCGCCGGCGCGGAGCCTGCCGTATCGCTGCTCGACTGGCTCGAGGCCGACGGCATCGAGCTCGTCGCCCGCTACGACCGGCTCTACGTGCCGCGAAACGATCCGCGCTGGCTACGGCGCAACGCCCTCGTAGCAGCCGGGAATGTCGGCGGCGACCGCGAACGAGAGGCCGTGGCCGCCTACGCAACCGGCGACGACGACCTCCTGCGCGAGCATGCGGGCTGGGCGCTGGCGCGGCTCGACGAGCGGCGCGGCACGTGACGCTGATCCGCAGCCTGTGCTTCGTCCGCGTCGCGCTCGTGCCGCTCTTGCTGGTCAAGATCCTGATCGATCGCGGCGACTTTCCATCGTCCGGCTATGAGCAGGCGGCCTGGACGCTGCTCGGCATCTTCGCCGCAGTGGCCCTGCTTCTGCTCGTGTTCGCGTACCGCTGGCGTCCGCGGCTGCGGTACCTCGCCGGCCTCGGCGTCCTCACCGACCTTGCCCTGACGACGGCGCTGATGTTCGTCTTCGCCTGGGAGCCGGCCCAGCCTTTGCGCGCTCTGCAGTTCCTCGTCGTGCTCGAAGCTGCCCTCTTCTTCCGCCTCGTCGGCGGACTGATCGTCGGAGCGGTCACGCTGCCGATCCTGCTCGCGCACGAGTACTGGCGGCAGGAGGAGTTCGGCCTCACCGTCCGCTACGAGGCGCTCCTGCTGCGCGTCGTCGTCGCGATCGCGCTCGGCGTCGTCGTCGGCCGCCTCGTCGACATGGAGCGCGGCCAGGCGCGCGACGCTGACGAGCGGGCCGGTGAAGCCGAGCGTCTCCGGGACGAGCTCGGCCGTCGTGTCGATCTGCTCGAGACGACGAACCGTGCGGCGCGGGCGCTCGGGTCGTCGCTCGACCTCGACCAGGCGTTCGCGGCGTTCGTGGGGGAGCTGCGCACGCTGTTGCCGTTCGACCGCGCTGCGATCCTGCTCGCCGAACCGGGCGGCGCGCGTGTGATGGCGACGGCGGGCGTCGGCGCCGAGGACTATCTGGAGCCGAGCACGACGATCACGGTGCCGGACTCGATCCTGGAACAGGTGATCGAGGCGGGGAACACCGTCTATCGCCCGGACATCGCGGAGCAGCCCTATCCGGAGGAGGCCGGGCTGCTCGCACTCGGCATCCGCGCTCGGGTGCTCGCGCCGCTCCAGCTCGGGACGCGCTCGATCGGCGCCCTCGCGATCTCACGCACCGAGCCCGCGTCGTTCCGCGAGGAGGAGCGGGGGGTCGTGACGCTCCTCGGGCGGCTCGTCGCTACCGGCGTGCAGAACCTTCGCACCTACGAGGCGGAGCGCGCGACCGTCGACGAGCTGCGGCGCCTGTCGGCGCTCCGAGCCGACTTCGTCTCGCTCGTCTCGCACGAGCTGCGCGGCCCGATGGCGGCGGTGATCGGCTCCGCCCGGACGCTGCAGGCGCGCTGGCGCGAGCTGCGGCCGGAGCAGCGGGAGGCCTTCCTCGCCGTGATCGCGGACGAGACCACCCGCCTGTCGGCGCTCGTCGGCGACGTCCTCGACACCTCCCGGATCGAAGCAGGCACCTTCGGCTACCAATTCGGCGACGTCGATCTCGGCGAGGTCCTGCGCGACTCGGTCGCGGCGGCGGAGATCGGCCAGGACGAGGTGCGGCTGTCGGCCCAGCTGCCGGCGACGCTCCCGAACGTCCGCGGCGACCCGGCACGACTTCGTCAGCTGGTCGACAACCTGATCTCGAATGCCGTCAAGTACTCCGACTCGGGCGGCGAGGTGGCTGTGGCCGCCGGCGCCGACGAAGGCCACGTGATCGTCCGCGTCCAGGACACGGGGCCTGGCATCGGGCCTGAGCACCAGGCTCAGATCTTCGAGAAGTTCGGGCGGGCCGGCGGGTCGACCAAGCCGGGCACCGGTCTCGGCCTGTTCCTCTCGCGTTCCTTCGCCGAGGCGCACGGCGGCTCGCTCGACGTCGAGTCGACGCCCGGCGAGGGCGCCGTCTTCGTCCTGCGTCTGCCCGTCGGCTAGCCGGGCAGCTTGACGCGGCTGAGCTTCAGCTCCTTCAGAAGCTGCGCCGCCCGCTTCGCGATCACGGGGCGGACGTCGGCGGGCTCGAGTACGACGGCCTCTCCGCGGTCGGCCAGGATCTCGCTGATCAGCCAATCGTCGGTGCCGACCCGAAGGGTCGCGAGCGCGGAGCCGTCGGTCAGCCGCGTCGCGCCCCGCTCGACGCGGTAGCGGGCGACCGGCTTCGCGTAGCGGACGCGCACCTGGTGGGCGTCCTCGAGGAAGTGGGGGTCGAAGCCGTCGCGCGGCTCGAAGCGCTCCTTCGTCAGCCGCGCCGACCGCATCCGGTCGAGCCGGAAGGAGCGCTCGCCGTCGGAGGAGCGGTCCCAGGTGTGGATGAGCCAGTGCGGGAGCACGCGCTCGAACGTGTAGGGCTCGACCAGCCGCTCGGACGGCGTCTCGTCGCCCTCCTTCATGTACTCGATCGTGACGACGCGGCGTTCGGCGATCCCGCGCGAGAGCGTCGCGACGAGCTCCTCCTCGTCCAGCTCGGCGCGGGTCTCGGGGGCCTGATGGTCGTCGAACTGCCCGAACGTCTCTTCGAGCTTCTTGCGAACCCGGTCGAGCGGCGTGTGCACCTGCGCCGCGATCGTCGGCCCGACGATGTCGAGCGCGAGCCGGATCGCGCGCGCCTCGAGCGGGGTCAGCCGCGGCGCCAGCCGGAAGACGTCGCCGTAGAGCTCCTTGTCGACACGGACGGTGTCGCCGTCGAGCTCGGCGTAGACCGTGTAGCAGCCGCCGCCGAAATTGACGAGGTTGAGCAGCGAGAGGTGATCCTGGAGCTCCTCGCGCGGAATGTGGAAACGCGCGGCCAGGTCGTCGGCGTCCAGCTCCGCGTCCTTGCTCTCGCCGCAGGCCGCGAGCAGGTAGGCGAGGAGCGCCTGCAGGACGCCGAACCGCTCGGGCGCGACGGCCGGCGCGGGCCGGTCGGCACCGTCCGCCGGCACCTCGGCGGCCTTCTCCCGTGCGAGCTTCGGCGGCTCCGCCTCATGGGCTGCGCGGACACGCTGCAGCCCCTCCGCGCAGGCGGCGCGCAGCTCCTCCGGCTCGAGCGGGACAGCACGGCCGTTCTGCCGCAGCACCCAGCCGGCGAGCGGCTCGATTGCGGCGTACTCGGTCTCGAAGACGCCGTCCACGAGCGTGCCCGCCTCGTGCAGCGTCCGATGCACCCACCACGCCGTATCGCCGTTGACCTCGACTCTCGCCGTACCCGCGACCGGCCCGTGCTGCCAGTCCTCGCCGACGCGGTAGGCGTCGACGTCGAAGTCCGCAGGCAGGCGGAAGTCCCGCTCGCGGCGGGTGGCGAAGCGGATGTCGCTGCGGATCCTCGAGACGCGGAACGTGCGGACGTCGCCCGAGTCGAGATCGTGGCCGACGACGTACCAGGTGCCGCGGTCGCGCCGGAGGGCGTACGGGTTGAGCGTCCGCTCGCGGGTCTGGTCGCGCCGCGGCGACCAGTAGCTGAACTTGATCGTCCGCTGCTTCGAGATCGCCGACTCGAGCTTCGAGAGCCGGCCCGCCATCTCGGGCGAGTAGTCGGGATCCCGTACCTGCACGCTCGCCGCGGTCTCGGTCGGGGCGTCGTCGAACCCAGGGCGGCCGAGCGCGAGGTTCTGGAGCGCCAGCCGGAGCGGTTCGGCGTACGCAAATGTTCCTTCGAGCATGTAGAGCGCGGTCTGGAGCGCCGCCAGCTCGTCGTCGTCGAGCTCGAGCTCGTCCAGGAAGTAGTTCTCGGACCGGAGGGTGTACAGCTCCTCGCCGGTGAACTCGTCGCGCTGGGAATGGAGCGGGACGCCGAGCGCGATCAACTCGGCGCGGTCGGAGTAGAAGCGGCGGGCGAAAGCCTCGTCGGACATCTCCGAGTAGCCCTCGACGTTCCCCTTCACGTCCCGCGCGGTCAGCGGCCGCCGTTCCGCCATCAGGAACGCGACGAGCGAGAGCTGTCGGATCAGCTTGTCGGTGTCGTGCGACACCGCGCGAGCTTATCGCTCGCCGTCGCTGGCCGGCTGCGCCTCCCGGCCGGCGGAGCCGGCCTCCGGCGCAGCCTCGCGCCGCCCGCGGCGCTCCATCCGGCGGGCCGTACCGCCGTACTGTCCCACCGGCCTACGCACCGCGAACGGCACGCCAGCGACGGCGATTGCGCGCTGGCCGGCTGCGCCTCCCGGCCGGCGGAGCCGGCCTCCGGCGCAGCCTCGCGCCGCTCGCGGCGCTCCACCCGGCGGGCCGTACCGCCGTACTGTCCCACCGGCCTACGCACCGCGAACGGCACGCCAGCGACGGCGATTGCGCGCTGTTACGCCGCGGCTAGGGAACGCTCGAGGTGCTGGTGCGACGGGCAGTAGTCGCGCTCCGGCAGCGGTGTCCGCTGACACGGCTTGCCCTTGCGCGTCGTCGCGCGGCAGCGTGCAACGCCGCCGTCGAGAGCGCCTGCCTCGAGTTGCTCCTCGATGAAACCGACCGCCGCAGCGATCCCTTCCTTCACCGCCCAGGCGACCTGCGCTTGAGCCGTGATCGGGAAGAAACGGCGGATGTCCTGGAAGAGCGCCCGGTCCGGCTTCGCGAAATAGTGGGGATCGGCCGCGAGCCGCTCCATCGTCTGCTCGCACTGCTCGAGTACGGAACGGCGCGACTCGAGCTGCTCCGAGGCCTCCGAGTACGGATCGATCAGATCCTTGATCGAGCGGTAGATCGCTCTCGAATACTGATACATACAGGCCTGCAGCTGCACGAGTTGGGCTTCCATCTGTGCGGTCATCGCTCCCTGTTCTGTCCCGCAGTCAGGCCGAAAACGGGGTTCCGGCGGGGTGGTCGACACCGAGTATACGGACTCCCCGGTGCTGTTACAAAGTCGCTTACATTAGTGTTCGGAGGGGGGAAACGCGACGGCGTCTCCACGGGGGACTTGCGAGGGCGTCTGCCCGCTCTCGGTGCTCCTTACACCTGCCCCGCTACGGAACGATCTCACGTTGGTAGGCGGATGGGAAGACCGTCCGCGCACGCTGGAGTGCCGACGACGCCTCCGCCTCGCTCTCGTAGACGCCCTGGAAGACGACGTAGTAGCCGGGGTGGAGGCTCGCGTAGCGCGACGAGTCAAGGATGCCCACGCGGCGGAGCCCGCCGTCGCGCGCCTTCGTCGCCTGCGCTGCCGCGGCCGGGCGCCCGTTCTGCTGTGGCAGCGAGAGGAGGACGATCGTCCAGCCCCGCCGGTCGCGTGGCCACGTGATCGCGGCCGGGTTTACCGGTGGCGGCGGCGGGGCCGTTGTCGCCGCGGGCGCCGTCGTCCCGGTCGGGGCCGTCGTCGGCTCTGGGGCGGTCAGCGTCGGCGTGCCGCCGGTGACGGTGAGGCTGCCGCCGGTGGCGGTCGAGATCGCGATCTGGTCGTCGCCGTCGCCGGAGATCGCGATTGCTGCACCGGTCCCGAGCACGGCGATCACGAGCCCGAGCAGCGCCGGCACAAGCCACGTGCCGGCCCAGTCGTGGCGCTCGCCGACGGATGCCGAGGCGCGGGCGACAGGCCCCGCCGCCGCCTGCGGCAGGCGCGCGCCGCAGTTGAGGCAGTACTCCTGGCCCGCCAGTGCGGGCGCGTCGCAGCGCGGGCAGCGTGTTTGTCCGGGAGCGCTCATCGGGCGTCCGCCGCCTCCGCGACGGGGCGGCCGCAGGTGGCGCAGAAGCGTGTTCCCCAGAGGAGCGGCGCACCGCACTCGCAGCGCGCGGTCTTCGGGACACCCGGCGCGCGTCGGGTGGCGCCGAGCAGGACGTCGAGCTCGTGGATGCGTGCCTCGAGCCCGATCAGCTCGGCGCAGCGCTCGAGGAGGAGGTCCTCCCGGAAGCGGTCGCGCCGGTACATCTCGAGCGAGAGCCCGCCCAGATCGCGCAGCTTCTGCTCCCGCAGGCGCAGGAGCGCGCGGCGCTCGCGGCGCAGCTGGCTCGCGGGGGGTGCAGGACGACGGCGTGGACGCGCCTCGTCTCGGCGCAGGAGTCGTCGCAGGGACGGGAGGCCCACCACGGCGCCGAGTGTACTGACTGCCCCGGAGAGCCAATCTCGGCTCGCGCGACGGGTCTTGGGGACGCGGAGCGTCCCCCTTGAGGGGTCTTCGCGCGACGGGCGTCCGCCTCCGCGAATGCCTGTCTGCGCCGTCTAGGGCAGCTCGATCACGACGAGCCGGTCCTCCGTGAGCTCGCGCACCGCATATGCGGGCCCCTCGCGCGTGTTTCCAGAGTCCTTGACCCCGCCGTAGGGCATCTGATCGGCCCGGAAGGTCGGCGCCTCGTTGACGGTGACGCCGCCGAACTCGAGCCGCTGCGCCGCCGCGAGCGCGGTTCTGACGTTGCCCGTGAAGATCCCGGCCTGGAGGCCGTAGCGCGTTCCGTTCGCGAGCTCAATCGCCTCGTCGAGCGTGTCGTAGGCGGCGATCGTGCAGACCGGGCCGAAAACCTCCTCGCACGAGACCTTCAGCTCGGGAGCGGCGTTCCCGATCACGGTCGGCCGGACGAGCTCTCCGTCGAGCTCGCCGCCCGTGAGGATCTCCGCGCCCGCCGTTCTCGCCTCCTCGATCCACTCGAGGACGCGCTCACGTGAGCCCGCGTCGATCAGCGGGCCGACGTCGGTCGCCTCGTCGAGCGGGTCGCCGAGGACGAGCGCCTCGACCTTGGGGACAAAGCGCGCGACGAGCTCGTCGTAGACGTCGCGCTGGACGTAGATCCGCTGCACCGAGATGCAGCTCTGGCCGGCGAAGGAGAAGGCGTTCGCGGCGAGCCGTGTCGCGACGTCCTCGAGATCGGAGTCCGCCTCGACGATCACGGGCGTCGCGTTCCCGAGCTCGAGCTTGACGCGCTTGCGCGGCGCCCGCTCGGCCAGCTTCCAGCCGACGTCGCCCGAACCCGTGAAGGTGATCGCGCGCACGCGCTCGTCCTCGACGAGGACGTCGCCGATCTCGGCGGCCGGGCCGACGAGCACGTTCAGCCAGCCCGGCGGCAGCTCCGCCTCCGTCAGCAATTCGGCGAGCAGGAGCGCCGAGAACGGCGTCTGCGACGCGGGCTTGAGCACGACGGCGCAACCGGCCGCGAGCGCCGGCGCGATCTTGTGCGCGACGAGATTGAGCGGAAAGTTGAACGGCGAGATCGCGCCGACGACGCCGATCGGCTGCCTGAGCGTGAAGGCGAGCTTGCCCGCGCCGGCCTGCGACGCGTCCATCGGCACCATCTCGCCCGCGAGCTTGCGCGCCTCGACGGCGGCGAAGGTGAAGGTGGACATGGCGCGGGACGCCTCGACGCGAGCCGCCTTCAGCGGCTTGCCCGCCTCGGTCGCGATCGTCCGCGCGACCTCCTCGTGGCGGCGGCCGAGCTGGCCTGCGACGCGGACGAGGATCTCGGCGCGCTTGTGCGCCGGGAGCGCCTCCCGCATCGCGGCCTCGGCCGCGTCGACCGCGCGCCTCGCCTCGGCCGCGCCCGCCTTCGCGACTCGGCCGACGACCTCGCCGGAGTAGGGGGAGGGAACTTCGAGCCAACGCCCGGTCTCGACCCACTCGCCGGCGATCAGCAGCTTCTTCTCGAGGGCCGTGGTGGCCACGCCCTGAGTCTATGCTCCGTCTCGTGGCCACCGACGCGCTGATCGTCGACGCCGTCCGCAGCCCGATCGGGCGCCGGAACGGCTCGCTCGCGGGAACTCGCGGCGACGAGCTGGCGGCCCAGATCCTGAACGGCCTCGCCGCGCGCCACGACCTCGATCCGGCCGAGGTCGAGGACATTCAGATGGGCTGCGTGACGCAGATCGGCGAGCAGGGCTGGAACATCGGCCGGATGGCGCCGATGGTGGCGGGTTGGCCCGAGACGGTGTGCGGGACGACGGTCGACCGCCAGTGCGGCTCCTCGATGCAGACGAATTTCAACGCCGCCGCGGCGATCTGGGCCGGCCAGCTCGACGTCGTCGTCTCGGCGGGAGTCGAGATGATGTCGCGCGTCCCGATGGGCTCGAACGGGGGCGACCTCTCCGACAAGCTGACCGAGCGCTGGCAGATCGTGCCGCAGGGGATCTCGGCCGAGGCGCTCGCTTCCGAGTGGAACCTGTCGCGCGAGTCGCTCGACGCCTTCTCGCTCGAGTCGCACCGACGCGCGATCGCCGCGATCGACGACGGCAAGTTCGAGAACGAGATCCTCCCGGTCGAGGTCGGGGCTGCCGGCGCAGCCGTCCTCTTCGCCGTCGACGAGGCGCCGCGGCGGGACACCTCGGCCGAGAAGCTCGCCTCGCTGCAGCCGGCGTTTCTGCCCGACGGCGTCGTCACGGCGGGGAACTCGAGCCAGATCGTCGACGGTGCGGCGGCCGTGCTCGTCACGAGCGAAGCCGCGGCAACGCGACTCGGCCTCGAGCCGCGCGCCCGCTTCGTCTCCTTCGGCCTCTCCGGCGTCGACCCGTACCGGATGCTGCACGGCAATCCGGAGGCCTGCCGGAAGGCGCTGGCGAAGGCGGGTCTGACCTGGGACGACATCGCTGTGATCGAGGTGAACGAGGCGTTCGCGTCGGTCGTGCTCCAGTTCGCGCACGACGCCGGGCTCGAGGACCGCTTCGACGACATCAACCCAAACGGCGGCGGCATCTCGCTCGGCCACCCGCTCGGCGCCACCGGCGCCCGTGTCACCGCGACGCTGGTGAACGAGCTCGAGCGCCGGGAGGCGCGCTACGGGATCGCCTGCATGTGCATCGGCTTCGGCCAGGCGATCGCAGCCGTGATCGAACGGCTCTGAGCCAGCGCTGGCTGCTCGTCCGGGGCCGGGGTGACCGGCCGCTCCCCGCGACGGGCTTCACACTCGACCGGCACTCCTCGACGCGGCGACCGGCGGTGGCACGCGGCGAGCTCGCGATTTGCTACGCGAGCGTCTGGCAGGCGGTCTTCGCCGTGGTCGAGGTGATGTCGGATCCGGAGGAGGATCCGGAGCGCGACCGCTGGCGCTGGTCGTTCGCCATCCGTTCGCTGCTCGCGCTCGACGACCTCGACCGGTCGATTCCTGCGGAGGAGGTCGGGATCCTCCCGAGCTCGCTCTGGCGGCACTCGTACATCCGGCTGAGCGCAGACCAGTTCACGGCCGCGCGGGCCGCAATCGAGAGGGCTTGTGTCTGATGAGACACAAGGTCTCCGTCACACGGCGACCGGGGCGAGCGACGCGCCCACCTCGGCGCAGACTTCGCCCGCGACGTCGACGAACGCACGCGCCGCGGGTGAGCGATGGCGGTCGCGATGCCAGACGAGCGCGATCCGCCGCGGCGGGATCTCCGGGTCGAGCTCGAGCACGCTGACTCGCTCGTCCTTGCGGTCGGTCGCAAGCAGCGGCACGAGCGCGACGCCGAAGCCGGCGCCGACGAGACCCTGGACGGTGCCGTTGTCGTCGGAGCGGAATGCGACCTCGACGGTGACGCCACGCTGCGCGAGCTCACCCTCGGCGAGCGCGGTGCTGCGGCAGGCGCGGTTGCCGATGAGCGTCAGGTCGCCGACGTCGGCGAGGCTCGCCCGCGTCAGCGCGGCCAGCTCATGGTCGGACGAAACCAGGAGGACGTAGGGGTCGGCGAGCAGCTCGACGGTCTCGAACGGGCCGTCGAGCAGCGGCGGCATCGCGAACGCGAGATCGAGCTCGCCCCGCTCGACCAGCCGGACGAGCTCCTCGTCCGACGCCGACTCGGTCAGCTCCACCTCCACCTGCGGCCACGCGACGGCGAAGCGGCGCATCACCGCCGGCAGCACGCGCGCGCCGACGCTCTGAAACGTGCCGATGCGGAGTCGGCCGCCGTGGCCCTCCGCGAGCGCGGTCATGTCCGCCTGGGCGGCGTGCAGCCGCGCGACGATCGCCTCCGCGTGACGGAGAAGCAGCCGGCCGGCTTCGGTCAGCGAGACCGCGCGTGGCCCGCCTGGCCGCTCGAGCAGCTTCTCGCCGACAAGCCGTTCGAGCGTCTGGATCTGCTGGCTGATCGCGGACTGCGTGTAGCCGAGCGACGTGGCAGCGCGGCCGAACGTCCCTTCGCGCGCAACGGCCTCGAGCGCGGCGAGATGTCGGAGTTCGACTCCGAGCCAATTATCAGATTCCATGATCGATGTGAAGCATAACACGATTTGATCTAATGTAACTCGCGGACCATACTTGCCGCATGAGCCTGATCGTCATCCTCTTCATCGTCGTCGTCGGCCCGCTTGCGCTGCTGTACGGCGCCGACTCGCGCCTCGACGACCGCCGCCGCTAGGCAAGGCCCTCCAGGTCGTCGAGCCGTGATCGGGAACCTTTTCCCGACCCCGGACGACTACCTGTTAGAACGCATGGCGATGGAGCATCTGCAACGAGGGCTGCAGCCGTTACCCGATGGGCGGGACTTCGAGGCCTTCGTCACGCCGTACGTCCCGCGGCTCTATCGCTTCCTCGTCCTGCGGCTCGGCGACGAGCGGGACGCCCGCGATGCGCTGCAGGAGACGTTGCTCGCCGCCTGGCGGGGGGTGGCGGGCCTGCGGGAGCGGGAGCGGCCGTGGTCGTGGCTGGTCGGGATCGCCGCGCACAAGGCTGCCGACAGCGCGCGTAGGCGATCCCGCTCGACCCCGCCGGCCGTCTTCGAGACGCCGTCCGCGGACGACGAGGCGGCCGGCGTGCTCGAGGCGTTGCAGCGGCTGCCGGCGCCGGCGCGAGAGGTGCTGCTGCTGCGCTACCTCCTGCGCCTGTCCGAGGCGGAGGTTGCAGCGCTGCTTGGGGTCAGACTGGGAACGGTGAAGTCCAGAGCCGCGCGAGCACGCCGGCAGTTGCTGGAGGAGTTGGGGTGAGCCGCGAGCGTCCAAACGAGCTCGAGGAGCGCCGCGTCATGCGTCTGCTCGCAGGAGCCGCGGAGGCGGTCCCGGCACTGCACGACGTCGAAGTGGAAACGCTCGTCCGGATCGCGGCCGCTCCGCAGCCCCGTCGCCGGACGCGGCACCGCTTCGTTCCGCTGCTGCCGCCGCCGCTGCTGCTGACCGCCGCCGCTGCCGTATCCGTGCTCGCGGTCGTGCTGCCCGTGCGCCAGCACGAGTCAGAACGGCCCCCGTCCTCGCCGCGCGGGATCGCGGCGCCCACCGTCTCGTTCCCGGAGGGGAGCGCTCTGGCGCTGCTGCTCACGGGGCCGAGCGAGCGACGCGCATGAAGCAGGCAGCACTGGTAGCGGCACTGCTTGCGGCGCTTGTGCTTGCGGGGTGCGGCGGCTCGAGCAAGGACGTGCCGGCCGAAGCTGTCGCGGTGGTCGACGGCGAGGAGATTGCTCGCAGTGATTACGAGGCGCTGATCACGCAGGCGAAGAAGAGCTACAAGAACCAGAAGCGGGAGTTCCCCGCCGCCGGCTCGCAGGAGTTCCAGACGCTGCGGAACCAGGCCGTCCAGTACCTGGTCCAGCGGAAACAGTTCGAGCAGGAGGCGAGGGAGCGCGACATCGAGGTCACCGACGAGCAGGTCGACGCCCGACTCGGGCAGATCCAGAAGCAGTACTTCGGCGGCGACAAGAAGAAGTACCAGCGGCAGCTCGCCGAGCAGGGTGTCACCGAGGCGCAGGTGCGGGACGAGGTGAAGGCCCAGCTCATCTCGGAGCGGATCTTCGCGCAGGTGACCGACGACCTAAAGGTCAGGGACACCGACGTGAAGGGCTACTACGAGAAGAACAGGGCGCAGTACAGCCAGCCGGAGAGCCGGGAGGTGCGTCATATCCTTGTGAAGACGAAGGCGCAGGCGGATGACCTGTATGCGCAGCTTCAGGGCGGGGGCGATTTTGCGGCGTTGGCGAAGAAGTTTTCCGAGGACACGGGTTCGAAGGCGAATGGCGGCAAGTTGACGATTTCGAAGGGGCAGACGGTGGCGCCGTTCGATCAGACGGCGTTTGCGCTGGAGAAGGACGAGATTTCGAAGCCGGTGAAGACGGAGTTTGGCTATCACGTGATTCAGGCGCTGGGTGCGAAGAAGGCGGCGAAGGTGACGCCGTTGGCGGAGGTGAAGGCGTCGATCGAGCAGCAGTTGGCGCAGACGAAGAAGAACGAGGCGATGACGAAGTGGGTGGATGAGCTGAAGAAGGACTACGAGGACAAGGTCTCGTACGCCACCGGCTTCACCCCGCCGCCGGCGGCGACCACGGGGACAGCGACGTCGACGAGTCCCTGACATCGCCGCGCGCGGCCGGCGGTAGGATCGGCCGCCGATGGCGGAGATCAGGAAGATCGGGGTCGTGGGACTCGGCGCGATGGGTGCCGGGATCGCGCAGCTCTGCGTCGAGGCCGGGGTCGACACCGTCGGCCGCGAGGTCTCGGCCGAGCTCGGCGAGAAGGCGCGCGACCGGATCGGCCACTTCTTGACGCGCAAGGTCGAGAAGGGGCAGATGGAACAGTCCGCGCGTGACGAGGCGGTCGGGCGGCTGACGCTCACCACCGAGCTCGAGGACTTCGCCGGCTGCGACCTCGTGATCGAGGCGATCGTCGAGGAGCTCGAGCCGAAGCGGGAGCTCTTCGCCGCGCTCGAGCGGATCTGCACGCCTGACGCCGTCCTGGCGACCAACACCTCCGCGCTCTCGGTCACCGAGATCGCGGCGGCGACGTCGACGCCCGCCCGCGTCGTCGGAATGCACTTCTTCAACCCGGCGCCGCTGATGCCGCTGGTCGAGATCGTCCGCGCCGAGCTGACCGAGGAGGACGCGTTCGAGACCGCGTTCGCGTTCGGCGAGCGAATCGGGAAGACGCCGATCCGCTGCCACGACACGCCCGGCTTCGTCGTCAACCGCATTCTGATCCCGCTCTTGAACGACTGCATCCGCGTCCTCGACGAGGCGCGCGTGACGCCGGAGGATCTCGACACGGGGATGCGCAACGGCGCCGGCTGGCCGATGGGGCCGTGCGCGCTCGTCGACCTCGTCGGGATCGACGTGCACGTGCACGCGTCCGAGGCGCTCTACGAGAAGACGCGCGAGCAGCGGATGGCGCCGCCGGCGCGGCTCGTCGCGATGCGGAACGCCGGCCTGCTCGGCCGCAAGTCCGGCCGCGGCTTCTACAGCTACGACTAGCCGCCGCGACTGCGCACAGCCACGACCGTGCTCCGTGCGACGGCTCTCCGTGCGCGAGTAAGAGCGCGTTTGGGAATGAGGCTCAGAGCTTCATTGCGACTCGGGCTCGACGGGGGGCTCGCGTTCCATCGGCACGCCGAGCCGCTCGGCGACGACCGGCACGAGCGAACCCTGGACGATCACCGAGAAGAGGACGACGACGAAGACGATCCCGTAGATCTCCTGCCCGTCGTCGACCTCGCCCAGGACGGCGAGCGCTGCGAGCAGGATCGGCACGGCGCCCTTGAGCCCGCTCCACATCACGAAGAGCCGCTCGCCGCGATCGAGCCGGACGGGCAGGAGCAGCGCCCCGACCACGAGCGGGCGAATCAGGAACGCGAGCAGCGCCGCGAGTACCAGGCCCTCGTACCACGCATCGGAGTCCAACAGCTCGGTCACGTCGATCGTCAGCCCGAGGGCGACGAACATCGTGATTTCGGCCAGGCTGCCGAGCGAGGAGAGGAAGCTGTCCACTTCGCGGCGGTGGGGCAGCGGCCGGTCGCCGAGCAGGATCCCGGCGACGAACACGGCGAGGAAACCGGAGCCGTGGACGAGGGTGGCGGCGCCGTAGATGACGCCGGCGGCAGCCAACATCCGCAAGGGATAGAGGGCGGGGGAGGGCAGGGGCACGCGGCGCATCAACGGAACGAGGAGCATCGCGCCGGCGACGCCGACCGCCACCCCGCCGACCATTTCGACCGCGAACTCCTCGACGACCGTCCAGAAGCTGCCGTCGTCGGTTGTTGCAAGCTCGATCATCCCGATCATCAGCGCGATCCCGACCGGGTCGTTGGCGCCGGACTCTCCCTTGAGAATCGTCCCGGTGCGACCGTGGATCTCGCGCCCTCCCAGAACCGAGAAGGTCACGGCCGGATCGGTCGGTGCGAGCGCGGCGCCGATCAGGCCGCTCGTGATCCACGAGAGGTCGAAGAGAAAGTGGGCGGCTCCGGCGATCAGCGCCGCGGAGGCGAACGTCCCCGGTACGCCCAGAGACAGGATCGGGACCGCCGCGCTCCGGAAGCGGCGCCAGCCGATGTCGAGGCCGCCTTCGAACAGGATCACGATCAGGGCGACGACGCCGATTCGCTCGACCGTGACGAACGAGACCTCGTCACGGAGCCGCGGCAGCAGGTCGGAGGCGACCGCCGCCGCGACGAGGAAGAGAGCCGGAGCCGGGATCGCCAGCCGCGCGGTCAGCGTGTGGCCGAAGAGCGCGAGCGAGAAGCCCGCCGACACGACGAGGACGATCACGCCGAAGTCTGAGATCTCCGTCACCGGGTAAATCTAGGTCTATGCCGGGTCAGCAGCGGTGCTTACACTTTCCTTACATGACCCTGACCGGCTCTACACGCCGCGTGCGGATACTGCGACCCATGCGGAAGACGACCCTCTGCCTCGCGCTGCTCGCGCTCGTCCTCCCGGTCGCAGCCGTCGCCGTCACGGACGCCGGCGAAGGCACGCTCTCCGTCGAGGACGGCCGCGGGAAGGTGACGCTGCAGGCGCGCGGTGGCGTCTTCGGGCGGCTCGACCGCGGCACGGTCACCGTCCACGACACCACACCGGCCGACGCGAACTTCCCGGTCGTCACCGGGGCCGACCAGCCCGAGGCGTTCCTGGCCGACGGCGGTGTTCGCTACCGCGGCGCCGGCATCCGCTTCCGGGTCATCGGCGGCGGCTTCAAGCTGCTGATCCAGGGCCGAGGGATCGATCTCTCCGTGGTCGGCAAGGGCTCCGGCTTCATCGAGGGCGACACGATCGAGCCGGGCGTCTACTCCCTCGACGGCGCCGACTGTCGCAAGAACCGCGCCAGCTGCGAGCAGCTCCCGCAGCCCGGGATCCGCTTCAGGCTCGGCGCCGGCGAAAAGGGGGAGCGGAACTCGATCGGCTCCGACCAGGGCTGATGGCGGCCCGCGCCCAGACCGTTCTCGTCGTCGAGGACGAGGCCTCGATCGCCTCGTTCGTCTCGCTCTACCTCAAGAACGCGGGCTACGACGTCCGTGCGGTCACCACCGGCGCCGCCGCCCTGAACCACGTCGCCTCCGAGCAGCCGGCGCTGATCATCCTCGACCTGATGCTGCCGGACCTGGACGGGATCGAGATCTGCCGGCGCATCCGCAAGACCTCCGACGTGCCGATCCTGATGCTGACCGCCCGCGACGAGGACGTGGACAAGATCATCGGGCTCGAGGTCGGCGCCGACGACTATTTGACGAAGCCGTTCAACCCGCGCGAGCTCGTCGCGCGCGTGAAGAGTGTCCTCCGCCGCGCGGCGCCGGAGCGCCGCCGCGACGTCGAGGAGGAGCTGCGCCACGGCGAGCTCACGATCAACGCCGGCCGCCGCGAGGTGAAGGTCGGCGAGGAGGAGATCCAGCTGGCGCCGAAGGAGTTCGACCTGCTCTGGGAGCTACTCGACCACAAGGGGCTCGTGCTGACGCGGGATCAGCTGCTCGAGCGGGTCTGGGGATACACCTTCGCCGGTGACACGAGGACAGTCGACGTGCACGTGCGGCAGCTGCGCCGCAAGCTCGGCGAGGCGTCGCCGATCGTGACGGTCTGGGGCGTCGGCTACAAGGTCGGGCCGGACCGCACGCCCGCACCTGCTGCTTAAGTAGAGCCATGCTCAACTCCCTGCGCTTTCGCCTGCCGGCGCTCTTTCTGGCGGCGATTGCGTTGTCCGGGCTCGTCACGAGCCTGATCGCGGTCCAGCTCTTCCGGGACTACACGCGCGAGCAGACGCTGAAAGAGCTCCGCCAGGAGGCGCGGGGCCTGGCGGCGCTCTACGCCGAGTCGTCGGTCAGGGCGATCGACGAGGACAAAGCAGCGCCCGGTTTCGCCGCAGCAAAGCTCGAGGCCGCGACCGGTGACAGGCTCTTCTACGTCGGCGTCTCGATCTTCCCCGGCGAGGACGTCGGCCTGACTCGCGTCTCACGCGCGGATGTCGGCGCCGACCTCAGCCGGGAGCGCGTCGTCACCTTCGAGTTCCAGCCGCCGGGCCAGAACCGGACGTTCCTGGCCGCCGCGCACCCGCTCCGGCCGGGCGGTGCCACCGCACCGATTTTCGGCTATCTGATCGTCGCGAAGGAGAAGAGCGAGCTCCGCGACGCCTGGGTGACGCTGCTCTCGCGCCTCGCGATCGCCTTCCTCGTCGCCCTCGTCGTCGTCGGCGCCCTCGCGCTCTACCTCTCACGGCGGATCACGCAGCCGGTGCTCGCCCTCTCGGACGCTGCGGACGAGGTTTCGAAGGGCCGCTACGACGTCGAGGTGCCGCGGGTGCCCGGCGGGGGCGAGATCGGGCACCTCGCCGACCGCTTCCGCGAGATGACGGCGCGGCTCGCCGAGGCGGAGGAGCGCGAGCGTAACTTCCTCATGTCCGTCTCACACGAGCTGCGGACGCCGCTGACGGCGATCCGCGGCCACGTCGCGGCGCTGCGCGAAGGCGTCGTCACGGATCCGGACACGATCGACCATTCCCTCCAGACCGTCGCGGAGGAGGCCGAGCGGCTCGGGCGGCTCGTCGGCGACGTGCTCGACCTGGCGAAGCTCGACGCCCACCGTTTCACGGTGCTGACCGAGGAGGTCGACATGGGCCGCCTGCTCGAGCGCGCGTTCTCCACGTTCGCGGAGGAGGCGCGCCAGCGCGGGATCGAGTACACGTCCGAGGCGGAAGCGGCGCCGGTGATCGTCTCCGACGGCGACCGCGTGCTCCAGATCATCTCGAACCTGCTCTCGAACGCGTTCCGCTGGACGCCGGACGGGGGCAGGATCGACCTGGCGCTGCAGACTGCGAACGGCGTCGTCACGGTCGACGTCGCCGACTCGGGGCCTGGGATCGGCGTGGACGCGCGCGAGCGGATCTTCCGGCCCTTCTGGTCGACCGACGGGCGTGGCACCGGGCTCGGGCTCCCGATCGCGCGCGAGCTGGCCGTTGCGCTCGGCGGCCGGATCGAGCTCCAGTCGGAGCTCGGGAAGGGAAGCCGCTTCCGGCTCGTCCTCCCGAACCGGACGTTCTGAGCCTAGGCCGCTTCGCGGTGCTCGAGCACAGGTGCGACCACGCGCTCGACCCGCTCGAGCCGCTCGCTGACGCCCTTCCAGCCCGACGAGACGAGATCGACCAGCAGGGCGAGGTCGTCGATGCGCGCGTGCCGCTCGGCGAGGACGTCGCCTTCGAGCCGCTCGAGCCGCCGGATCACCTGGTTGAGCAGCCCGCGAATCTCGGCGAGGCTCCGTCCGACCGGGAGCACCTCGGCGCGCAGCCCGTCGTGCACCGCCGCCGTGACCTTCTCCGGGAGCGTCGCCTCGAGCTCGGCGGCAGCTGCCGCGAGCGACTCGACCTGGATGCGCGTGCGCTCGAGCGCCGCTTCGAGCTCGGCCGGTGCGACCCGCCCCGAACCCGCTTCGGCGATGCGGGCCTGGGCGCGTTCGAGTGTCTTCGCGTCCACGGGCAGGAGGCTACGCTGGCCGTCGGATGGACACCTCCGAGCTCGACTACGACCTGCCCTCGGAGCTGATCGCCCAGCATCCGCCCGAGCGGCGCGACGCCTCTCGACTGCTCGTCTACGACCGTCCGTCGGGTGACGTCCGGCATCGGATTTTCGCGGAGCTGCCCGAGGAGCTGTCCGGCGAGCTCGCCGTCGTCAACGACACCAGAGTCGTCCCGGCGCGGATTCGGATCGAGCGTCCGCGAGGGGAGGTGCTGCTGCTCGAGCGCCTTGTCGATCAAGGCGGTGGGGGCGATGAGTGGCTCGCCCTCGCGCGGCCGACGCGCAAGCTGAAGGCAAGGGAACGCTACGGCGCCGTCGAGCTGCTCGAGCACCTGGGCGAGGGCCGCTGGCGCGTGCGGCTCGACGGTGAGCCGGACGGGGAGGCGCCGCTGCCGCCCTACATCACCGAGCCGCTCGCCGACCCGAACCGCTACCAGACCGTCTACGCCGACGAGGCCGGCTCGGCGGCCGCGCCGACGGCCGGCCTCCACTTCACGCCGGAGCTGATCGGCCGGCTCGACGTGGAACGAGTCACGCTCCACGTCGGCCTCGACACGTTCCGCCCGCTCACGACCGACACGCTCGAGGCGCACGAGCTGCACGGGGAGCGCTACTCGGTCCAGCCGGGTGCTTGGCAGCGAATCGAGGCCGCCGAGCGCGTTCTCGCCGTCGGCACGACGACGGTGCGCGTGCTCGAGACGGTCGCCCGGACGCGAGAGCTCGACGGACGCACGTCGCTCTTCGTCACGCCCGGCTTCGAGTTCCGGCGCGTCGACGCGCTGCTGACGAACTTCCATCTGCCGCGGTCGACGCTGCTCGCGCTCGTGATGGCGTTCGCGGGGGTCGACGCGACGCGTCGGCTGTACCGACTCGCGGTCGAAGAGCGGTATCGCTTCTACTCCTTCGGCGACGCGATGCTGATCCTGTGAGCCACTTCGAGGTCACTGCGACCGACGGTGCCGCGCGCGCCGGGATCCTGCGCACCGCGCACGGCGAGATCGCGACGCCTGCGTTCATGCCCGTCGGGACGAAGGGCACGGTCAAGAGCCTCGACCCGGACGAGCTGCGGACGGTCGGCGCGCAGGTCATCCTCGGCAACAGCTACCACCTCCACTTTCGCCCGGGGGACGAGGTGATCGGGGCCCTGGGTGGCCTGCACGCGTTCTCGGGCTGGGAAGGGCCGATCCTGACCGACTCGGGCGGTTTCCAGGTCTTCTCGCTCCGCGACACGCTGCTCGAGGTCGACGACGACGGCGTCACGTTCCGCTCCGTCTACGACGGCGCCGCAGCGCGCTTCTCGCCCGAGATCGCGGCACGGATCCAGCGCAACCTCGGCTCCGACATCGCGATGGCGTTCGACATCTGCCCGCCGGCGGGCGTCCCGCGGCCAGAGCTCGAGGAAGCCGTCCGGCTGACGACGCACTGGGCGGAGCGCCAGCGGGAGGAGGAGCGTGCGCCGGGCCAGCTCCTCTTCGGGATCGCGCAAGGCGCCGCAGACAGCGAGCTACGCCGCCGCTCGATCGAGGAGATCGCGGCGCTCGACTTCGACGGCCACGCGCTCGGCGGCCTCGCGGTGGGCGAGAGCCGCGAGGAGATGTTCGAGGCGACCGGCTGGGCGGCGCCGCTCCTGCCAGACGGAAAGCCGCGCTACTTCATGGGGATCGGCGACGCCGAGGGCGTTCTGCGGGTGATCGGCGCCGGGATCGACATGTTCGACTGCGTCCTCCCGACCCGCACCGCCCGGACCGGCTCGGCGCTGACGGGGACGGGCCGCCTGAATCTCCGCAACGCCCGCTTCGCGAAGGATCCGCGCCCGCTCGAGGAAGGCTGCACGTGCCCGGCCTGCACGCGCTTCTCGCGGGCCTACATCCGCCACCTCGTCAACCAGGAGGAGCTCCTCGGGCTCCGCCTGCTCAGCCTGCATAATCTCCAGTTCCTACTCGAACTGACCGCGGGCGCGCGGGCGGCGATCGAACGCGGCGAGCTCGCGGCCTACACCGCCGCGGCGCTCGCCCGGCTCGCCGGCGGGCCACAGGAGGATCCTTGGAACCAGGAGGGCTGATCGTTCTCGTCGCGCTGTTCGTGCTCTTCTGGCTGTTCATCATCAGGCCGCAGCGCCGCCGGGTGCAGGAGCAGCGCGAGCTGCACGAGTCGATCGCCGTCGGCGACGAGATCGTCACGCTGGGCGGCCTGCTCGGCCGCGTCCGGAGCATCGACGAGGCCGAGGACACGCTGGAGGTCGAGATCGCGCCCGGAACCAACGTCCGTGTCGTCAGGCGTGGCGTGGCGACGGTGCTCACACCCGAAAATGCTCATGAAGAATTCACGCGAAATGAGTGACAACGCAGCTAACCTGCTGACCGCGTGAATCGCCGACCCCATCTCACTCTCGTCGCGCTGATCGTCGCCGGGCTGATCGGCGTCGGCCTGCTGGCGATCCCGGGCTCGCCGCTCGGACGACAAGCCGACGCTCGGCCTCGACCTCCAGGGCGGCCTCGAGGTGACCCTGAAGGCGGTCCCGCCGGCGAATCGGCCGCTGCAGGAGTCCGACCTCAACCGCTCCGTCGAGATCCTCCGCGAGCGCGTCGACGCGCTCGGTGTCGCAGAGCCGGAGATCCGCAAGCAGGGCGACGACCAGATCGTCGTCGACCTCCCCGGCGTCAAGGATCCGGACCGCGTGATCGGGATCCTCGGCCAGACGGCCCAGCTCGAGCTCTTCGATCTGGAGCCGAGCCTTGCGCCGCCGTCGAGCTCCGGCGGCTTCGCCGCCCCGAAGGAGTCGCTGTACGAGCTCCTCGCCGGCCAGCAGGCACTCGTCGACCCGGGCACGGAGACGAACTGGTACCTGTTCGACGACAAGAAGAAGCTGCGCGCCGGCCCTGTCACCGAGCGCGACAAGCTGCTCGAGACCGACGTCGTCGACAAGGCGGGCGAGCGCGGCACGCTGCCCAAGGGCTGGCGGACGTTCGGCGTCCCGCCGAAGACGGTGGTCGTCACCTGCGGCGTCGGCGAGGTCGTCTGCCCGGGCGTCGGGGTCGAGAACCCGCAGCAGAACGTCTACTACCTCTTCCGGTACGACCCCGACAACGCCGATCCGAGCAAGGTCGTGCCCGAGATGACCGGCGAGCACCTGAAGCTGGCGGGCACCCGGCAGGACTTCGACACGACGACGGGCGAGCCAATCGTGACGATGCAGTTCACGGACGAGGGCGGCGACAGGTTCGGCGAGATCACGAACCGTGAGGCCGACCGCGGCCGGGCCCGGCACAACATCACCGGTGGCCAGGGCAACCCGCAGGACGCGTTCCAGCACTTCGCGATCGTGCTCGACCGCCAGATCAAGTCGTGGCCGTCGATCGACTTCGAGCAGTACCCGAACGGGATCGGCGGCACGAACGGCGCCCAGATCACCGGCATCGGCAGCCTCGAGGAGGCGAAGGACCTCGCGCTCGTGCTCCAGAGCGGTGCGCTGCCCGTCACCTTCAAGACGCTCGAGACGACCGCGATCTCGGCGACGCTGGGCAAGGACTCGCTCGCCGAGGCGTGGAAGGCGGCGATCGCCGGTCTGATCGTCGTTGCGCTCTTCCTACTCGTCTTCTACCGCGTGCTCGGCGTCGTCGCCGTGATCGGCCTCGGCATCTACGCCGCCTTCCTCTACGCCGCGATCCTCGTCTTCAACGTCACCCTGACGCTGCCGGGCTTCGCCGGGATGATCCTGACGCTGGGGGTGGCCGCCGACGCGAACATCGTCATCTTCGAACGCGTGAAGGAGGAGTACCGCGCCGGGAAATCCGTCCGTGCGGCGATCTCCGCCGGCTACGGCAAGGGCTTCGCGACGATCATCGACGCGAACGTCGTCACTGCGATCACGGCGATGGTGCTCTTCCTCGTCGCGACCGCCGGCGTGAAGGGCTTCGCCCTGATGCTCCTGATCGGAACGCTGATCTCGCTGCTCACCGCCGTCGCGGCGACGCGCGCGATCCTCGGCCTACTCGCCGGCTTCAAGTGGTTCGACAACCCGCGGCTGATGGGCGCCGAGGGAGAGCCACCCGCGTGGATCCGGCGCGACTTCGTCGGCTTGCGCAGGATCTGGTTCGGGATCTCGGCCGTCGTGCTCGCGATCTCGATCCTCGCGATCGGGATCAAGGGTCTCAATCTCGGGATCGACTTCGACGGCGGGACGAAGATCACCGCAACCGTGCCGGAGGCCGTGTCGGTCGAGGAGGTCCGCGCCGAGGCGGGGAAGCTCGGCCAGGAGGGCGCCCAGATCGTCGGCCGCGGCGACGCGGTGGGGGACAAGTATCCCGGCTTCCAGATCCAGACCGAAGAGCTCTCGGCGGTCGAGTCCCGCAATCTGACCCAGAGCCTCAACCGCGCCTTCGACGCCGACACGAGCGTCCAGACCGTCTCCGCGAGCTTCGGCCGCCAGATCGCCGAGGGCGCGATCCTCGCGATCATCGTCTCGCTGCTCCTGATCACGATCTACATCGCCTTCCGCTTCCAGGCGAAGTTCGCAGGCCCGGTGATGTTCGCGCTGATCCACGACGTGGTGATCACGGTCGGGATCTACGCGCTCCTCGGCCGGGAGGTGACGACCGCCACGGTCGCCGCGGTGCTGACCGTGCTCGGGTACTCGATCTACGACACGATCATCATCTTCGACCGGATCCGGGAGAACATCCCGCTGATGAAGCGGGCGTCGTTCCGGACGCTCGCGAACGTCTCGCTCTGGGAGACGATCCCGCGCTCGCTCGCGACGACGTTCATCACGCTGCTGCCGATCTCGACGCTCTACTTCTTCGGCGGCGAGACGCTGAAGGACTTCGCGTTCGCGCTGCTGATCGGGATCGGCGCCGGCTCGTACTCGTCGATCTTCATCGCCGCGCCGCTGCTCTCCTGGCTGAAGGAGCGGGAGCCGGAGTACGCCCGGCGCAAGGATGACGCCTTCGCCTCCGACGCGGGCTCGGTCGGCGGCCTGCTCAAGGAGGCCGAGGAGCTCGCGGCCGCCCGGCCCACGCCCGATCTGATCCCAGACGCATTCCAGGACGGGGGCGAGGCGGCCACGGACGGCGTGCCCGAGCCCGAGACCGCCGCCGACCAGACGAAGCGCGACCGGCGCCGCCAGCGCCGCAGCGCGCGTCCGCATGGCCGCGCCCGATAGTCAAGCCTTCGCGCTCCGCCAGCTGGTCGACGAGCTGGCCGCGCAGCTGCGCTCGGGCGTCGACAAGCTGACCGACCTACCGCAGGAGACGGGCGAACGGCTCGCGCGCGAGCTCGGGCTCGTCCGGCGCGAGGAGGTCGAGTCGCTCGAGCTCCGCCTCGCCCAGCTCGAGCATCGGCTCAAGCTGCTCGAACGCAACGGCTAGGTAGCGGCGGGGGCAGCTAGGCGGCCCGGACAAGTCAGACTCGCCGCCGCCAGCGCGTGAAGACGTCCTCGAGGTCGGCGCGCATCGAGCGCGGGATCAGGACGAAGAGCCGGTCGCCGGCCTCGACGACGGTGCTGCCGCGGGGTGGGATCGTCTCGTCGCCGCGGTTGATCACGGCGATCAGCGCCGACCGCGGCAACCCGAGCTCGCGGACGGCGGAGCCGTTGACGGCGTGGTCGCCCGCGACCGCGAAGTCGACCAGCTCGAGCTTGCTCAGCGGCCCGACCTCGAGCGGCGCCTCGTGCACGGGCGGCGCCGGCGCGATCAGGCCGAGTCGACCCGCGACGCGCTCCAGCGTCGTTCCTTGCACGATCGCCGAGACGACGACGACGAAGAAGACGGCGTTGAAGATCGTCTCCTTCTCCGGCACGTCCGAGGAGAGGACGAATGTCGCGAGCACAATCGGCACGGCGCCGCGCAGCCCCGCCCAGCCGAGCAGGATTCGCTCGCGGGCGTTGAAATCGCTGAACGCCGTCGACACCCAGACCGAGGCCGGCCGGGCGACCAGCATCAGGAACGCCGCGAGCGCGAGTCCGGGAGCGGCCACGTCCGGCAGGTCGGAGGGGAAGACGAGCAGACCGAGGACGATGAAGAGCGCCACCTGCGCGGCGAACGCGAGCCCCTCGTGGAACGAGACGAGCTGTCGCCGGTAGCGGGACGGTGTGCTGCCGACGGCGAGCCCGACGAGGTAGACCGACAGGAAGCCGCTGCCGCCGATCACGTCGGCGAGCCCGAACGAGATCGCCGCCGCGGCGAGCGACGCGACCGGCGCGAACGCACCGATCGAGTGCGGGATGCGGGCGAAGATCCAGGCGGCCAGCGCGCCGAAGGCGACGCCGACGACGAGGCCGAGGCCGAGCTGCTGCACGACGAGCAGCACCAGGTCGTCCATCCCGTAATCGTCCGGCTGCTCGATCCAGGCGATCAGGCCGAGCGTGAGCGCGATCGCCATCGGGTCGTTGCCGCCCGACTCGGCCTCGAGCGTGCGCGCGAGCCTGCGCCGGATGTGCGTGAAGCGGAGCGTGGCGAAGACCGCTGCGGCGTCGGTCGAGGAGACGACGGCGCCGAGGAGGACGGATTCGAGCCAGGAGAGGTCGAAGAGCAGATACGCCGCGGCGCCGGTCAGCACTGCGCTGACTACGACGCCGACCGTGCCGAGCAGCGCCGCCGGCACGGCGACCTCGCGGAGCCGGCGCCATGAGGTCTGGAGGCCGCCCTCGTAGAGAATCAGCGCCAAGCCGACGATGCCGACCTCGCGGGCGAGCTCGGCGTCGTCGAAGTCGATCCCGCCCGGCCCGTCCGAGCCGAGCAGCATCCCGAGCGCCAGGAACGCCGACAGGACGGGCAGCCCGGTCCGCGCGGCGCCGAGCGCGGCGATGATGCTGGCGGCGAGAACGCCGCCGACGAGCAGGAGCATGAGGCCCTCGTCCACGCTCCTATCCTTCCTTGTTCGGGAGCGAAGCGACCCTTCAGGGGTCTTCGCGCGCCCGGAGTCCGTTCCGCGGACTTCGACCCTGCACAGCGAAGAAGACGGAGTCCTGGCCGCCGCGTGGAACACTTCCGACATGGCGACGCGACCTCGCACGCGCAAGATCGGCCGTCTCTCCGAAATCGCGCAGGTCGCGGTCCGGCATGGGTTCGGCTACTTCTTCGAGCGGCACAAGCTGAACGATCTGCTCCCGTGGACGACGCGGGTCGAGGCGAGTGCGGCGGCTGTCGGCTCGGAGCGGGGGCGTCACCTGCGCGAGATGCTCGACGAGCTCGGCCCGACGTTCGTCAAGTTCGGCCAGCTGCTCTCGACCCGGCCGGATGTCGTGCCGCCGGACATCGTCGCCGAGCTCCGCGGCCTCCAGGACGATGTGACGCCGTTCCCATTCGCGCAGGTGCGCGAAGTGGTCGAGGACGAGCTCGGGTTGACGATCGAGCAGGCGTTCGTCGAGTTCGGCGAGACGCCGATCGCGGCGGCGTCGATCGGCCAGGTGCACAAGGCGATCCTGCCGAACGGCGACGCCGTCGTCGTCAAGGTGCAGCGCCCCAATGCCCCGCGTCAGATCGAGAACGACCTCGCGCTCCTCTACCAGGCCGCGCGGCTGATCCGGGAGCGCGTGCGCGCGCTCGACTTCATCGACGTCAACGATCTCGTCGACGAGTTCGCGCGCTTCATCCGCCAGGAGCTCGACTACAAGCTCGAGGCACGGCACGCCGACACGTTCCGCCGCAACTTCGAGGGCTCCGCCGTCGTCGTCGTGCCGAAGGTCTACTGGGACTACTCCGGCGTCCGGATGCTGACGCTCGAGTACCTCGAGGGGATCCAGCTCGCCGACCTCGAGCTCGAGGAAACCGCGCTCGACGCGCGACGCGAACTCGCCTACCGGGTGACGGACACGTGGATGGAGATGATCTTCCGGCACGGCTTCTTCCATGGCGACCCCCACCCGGCGAACGTGCTCGTGCTCGACGGCGGCCGGATCGGGCTCGTCGACTTCGGCCTCGTCGGCAAGCTCACCGACGAGGACATGGCGCGGCTGACACGCCTCTTCATCGACGCCGCGACCGAGAACGTCGACGCGCTGCCGCGCCGACTCGCCGAGCTCGGCGTCCGCTATCCGAAGGAGCGCGAGGACGAGTTCGCGGCCGAGCTGCGCGAGCTCTTCTACCGCTACTACGGCGCCAGCCTGGCGGACATCGACCCGATCCAGGTGATCCGCGAGGCCTTCGCGCTGATCTACTCGATGAACCTGCACCTGCCGACGCGGTTCGTCCTCCTCGACAAGGCGATCGCGACGCTCGGGGCAGTCGGTGTCGAGCTCTACCCGGCGTTCAATGTCTTCGAGGTGGCACGGCCGTACGCACGCGAGCTGATGGTGGAGCGGTTCTCGCCCTCACGGCTCGCGACGCGCGCGCAGAAGCGGGGGCGGGAGCTGTACGAGATCGCAAACGAGCTGCCGTACCAGGTGCACGACGTGCTCCAGGAGATCCGCGACGGCCAGATCGAGGTCGGCTTCGTCCACAAGGGGCTGGACGAGTTCATGCACAAACTCGACGTGATCTTCAACCGGCTCGTGATCGCGCTCGTCGTCGCCGGCGGCCTGCTCGGCTCGTCGCTGATCGGGATCCTCGCCACCGACGGCCCGCAGATCTTCGGGATCCACTTCCTCTCCGTGATCGGCTTCATCATGTCCGGCGTGCTGGGGGCGTGGCTGCTGATCGGCGTGCTGCGAAGCGGCCGGATCTAGGGCCGCAGCGATTCGACCACGCCGCTGACGGTCAGCCCCGGCTGCGGGCCGCCGGCGACGACGAAGACACGCCCGCCCGCCGAGACGACGCCGAGCCCGTGGCGCGGCGTCGGGAGTTCGGGGAGGCGCTGCCAGCGCTTCGTCTGCAGCACGTACGAGTAGACGGCCCCGATCGTGCCCTGCGGGCGCTCGCCGCCGATCGAGAAAATCTTCCCGTTCGCGAAGGCCGCGCCAGTGCCGCCGCGGGCCTGCGGAACGGGTGCCAGCCGCGTCCAGCGCCGCGCCCGCGCGTCGTAGACCTCGAACCGGTTCGTGTTCGTGTCGATCCCCGCGCTGCGGCCGCCAATCGCGTAGACCAGCGTCCCGGCGGCGGCAGCCGCGAGGTGCTCGCGGGGCGACGGGCCGGGGAGTCGCGCCCAGCGCCGTGTCTTCAAGTCGAGCGCGAAGGCGACGCGGGCGAGCCCGCGCCGGCCGTCGACTCCGCCGACAACGTAGAGCTTGCCGCCCGCGATGGCGGCGGCCGCGGCAGCGCGGGCGTCGGGCAGCTGCGGCAGTCGGCGCCAGGTCTCGTCCTGGCCGAGCACGAAGACCGTCTTGAGCGGGTTGCGATCACCGCCGTAGCCCCCGACGACGTAGACGTTGCCGTTCGCGCTCGCGGCCGTGGCGTGATCGACCGGGAGCGGCAGGTCGGGGAGCCGCCGCCACGTGTTCCGGGCGATCGAGTAGGCGTCGGCTCGGGCCGAGTTACCGCCGTTCGCGGTGAAGCCCCCGACGGCGACGATCTCGCCGCGGGCGACGCCGGCCGCCACCTCCGTCCGCGGTTCCGGCAGCGGCGCGTGCGTCTGCCACGGGGCCGGTGCGGCGGCCGCGAGCGGCACCGCCAGGATGAGCCAGGTGGGGAGCGATCGTCGCAGAATCGTTGGAAAAGACATCTTTCGCGCTCCTGAGGCCGTCGCTAGCCTCGACAGCATGACAGCCGCGCTGCTCCTCGCCGAGCCGGAGCCCGCGATCCGTGGTTACCTGGAGCGCCAGTTGCAGAGCGACGGCTTCCACGTGCTCCAGGCGACCTTCGGTGGCGAGGCGCTCGCACTCGCCGAGCGCACGCGACCCGACCTCGTCCTTTGCGCCGAGCTCGATCTGTGCGCCCGGCTTCGCCGCGGCGAGCCTGGAAGAACCTGGAATCGCGATGTGCCGGTGATCGTCCTCGGCCCGCCCGAGGGGGACGCCGT
The DNA here is from genome assembly GCA_963784895.1 of uncultured Gaiellaceae bacterium. Taxonomy (GTDB): domain Bacteria; phylum Actinomycetota; class Thermoleophilia; order Gaiellales; family Gaiellaceae; genus Gaiellasilicea. Next base: position 121,861 of record CAWATM010000016.1, read on the forward strand.
CGACCGGGTACGGGCTTTCCAGCGCGGCGCCGACGACTATCTGACGCGGCCGGTGGTCTACGACGAGCTGGTTGCGCGGATCCGGGCGGTGCTCCGGCGCACGGCGCCACCGGCTCAGGCGCGAGTCGTGATCGGCGCGCTGACCGTCGACCTGCCGGCGCGCGTCGTCACCGTCCGCGGCGAGGCCGTCCACCTCGCGGGGAAGGAGTTCGAGCTGCTCGCTGCTCTCGCCGCCGAGCCCCACCGCGTCTTCACCAAGGAGGAGCTGCTCCGCGACGTCTGGGGCTACAGATCCTTCACGCGGACACGCACGCTCGACTCGCATGTGTCGCGGCTCCGCGCGAAGCTGGAGCGGGAGGCGGGCGACCGCTACGTCGTCAACGTCTGGGGCGTGGGCTACAAGCTCGTCGATTCATAGCCGCCGAGTGCGCGTCGACGCGCTGGTGCTCCATTCGCAAGGGAGGACGACGCCGGCTGCAGGAAGGTGCCGAACTCAGCGGCGGGGTCATCGAGACCGCGCGACTCGGCGTAAGACCGGCGTGATCTCCGTCACTAATGGACGTGAACACCGCTGAAAGCGGTCCGACGCTTTCGGGGACCTGCTCAAAGGAGGGAACAGTGACGGAGTCGACTCTGTATGAACGGCTTGGCGGCGCCTTCGCCATCGCAGCCGTGGTTGACCATTTCAGCGACGAGATCGTGAAGAACCCGGTTGTCGGCCAGACATCGGAGAACCCTGCTCTCCGGGAGTGGCACACGAACAACCTGGGGAGACTTCCGGGCCTCAAGTTCATGCGCACCCTGTGGGTCTGCGAGGTCGCCGGCGGACCCCAGCACTATGTGGCCACACAACCAGGCAGCACCACCCTTGGTCTGGAAGAAGCCCACCGCGAACTGAAGATCTCACCTGCCGAGTTCGATGAAGTCGCGGCCGAACTTGGGCGAACGCTCGACGTCTTCAAGGTGCCCGAGCGTGAGCAGGAGGAGGTTCTGGCGGCATTTGCTGCACACAAGGGCGAGGTGACCGAGGGGTACTCGCAGTAAGTCCCAGCGCTTCGGCACGCAGTCGCCCGGCGCCTGTCAGCGACGTCCACGTCGGCTGGCTCTCGCTCGGCTGACGTGGACGCGAGCACGAGGGGCGGCCGCGAGCTGTCGCGTCGCCCTTCGCTCCCCGTCTCAGGAAGGTGCCGGCTCCCGCATGAAGTACTCGACGAAGTCGTAGCAGCGGCCGGTCTCGTCCAGACGGACGAGGAAGACGTTGTGGTAGACGCGGGCGCCTTCGCCCGTGTCCGCGTAGGTCGTGACGCAGCGGGCGACGCCGAGGTCGCCGTCGACGGCGAGGCGTTCGTACTCGAGCTCCCACGAGCCGGGGTCGTCGGGCTCCTCGAGCCAGGCGCGGACGATTGCGTCGCGGCCGTGCGCGACGTCGTCGCCCTCGTCGTAGGGGTGCCAGCGGTAGACCGCGTCGTCGCTGAAGAGAGCTCCGATCCGGTCGGCGTCGTTGCTGCTCCACGCGTCGGCGTAGCGCTCGAGCCAGGCGTCGAAGGCGGCGGCGTCGGTCATGAGAGCAAGGCTCCTTCGAGCCGGAGCAGCCGCTCCTTCACGTGCAGCCCGCCGGCGTAGCCGGTCAGGCTGCCGTTCGCGCCGACGACGCGATGGCAGGGCAGCACGATCGGGATCGGGTTGCGGTTCATCACCGTTCCCACCGCCCGCGCCGCCCGCGGTGCGCCGACCTTCGCGGCCAGCGTGCCGTACGTCGTCGTCTGGCCGTAGGGGACGCGGGCGAGCTCGTCCAGCACCTGCTGGGCGAACGGGGCGGCGCCGCGGAGGTCGACGTCGAGCTCGAACGAGCTGCGGTCGCCGGCGAAGTACTCGTCCAGCTGGCGGTGAGCCGAGTCGACGCTCGACGCGGAGCGGAGCACGCGAGGGCCGAACGCCTTCGCAAGCCGGTCGAGGTGCAGCTCCGGCTCGGCGTCGAAGAAGATGCGGGCGAGACCGCGGCCGGTGGCGGCGACGAGCAGCGGGCCGATCGGCGAGTCGACGACGTCGAAGCCGACGTCGAGCAGGCCTTCGGCGGCGGCGGCCTCGCGGAAGCGGCGGTCGAGCTCAGGCGTAACGGTCATGGATCCTCCCAGCGCGAATGCGGCGGACCCCGGACGAGGCGGCCTGGCGAGCGGCCTCGGGCGTGGAGTCGAGCGCGAGCGCGATGTCGTCGTAGGCGAGGTCGTAGGCGTAGCGGAGGACAACGGCTGCGCGCTCGGTGGGCGGCAGCTCGCCGGCGAGATGCTCGATCTGGGCGTAGGCGGGGCGCCCCTCCTCGACCGGCAGCTCCGGCAGCTCGTACGTGACCGGCTTCGCGCGCCTGCCCGTATCGATCACGAGCCGTGCGGCGATCGTGAGCACCCACGCGCGCAGGTGCTCGCCGTGGTCGAGCCGGTCGTAGGCACGGAGCGCGCGCAGGAACGTCTCCTGGAAGGCGTCCTCGGCCGCCTGCCCCCCGAGCCGGCGGCGCAGGAAGCCGAGCACGACGTCGCGATGCTCGACGTAGAAGCTCTCGAACGGCGGGACGGCCATTGCCTCCATCATCCCTCCTAACGCGGCGGCGGCCGCATCTGTGAGAGTGCCTCCATGAAGATGGCCGTCGTCGGGCACGTGGAGTGGATCGAATTCCTCCGCGTCGAGGCCGTGCCGAAGCCGGGCGAGATCGTCAGCTCGACCGAGGTCTGGGCCGAGCCTGCCGGCGGCGGCGGGGTTGCCGCCGTCGAGCTCGCGCGGCTCGACGGGAAGGCCGCGCTGTACTGCCTGCTCGGCGGCGACGACCTCGGCTCGCGAAGCAGGGTTCGACTCGAAGCCGCCGGCGTCCGCATCCACTCACCGCCCTCCGACGCGCCGCAGCGGCGCGGGTTCTGCTACGTCGACGACGTGGGGGAGCGGACGATCACGGTGATCGGTGACAAGGCACGTCCGCCCGGCGGAGAGGGCACGCTGCCGTGGGAGGCGCTCGACGACACCGACGGCGTCTACTTCACTGCCGGCGACGCGGAGGCGGTGCGGCAGGCCCGCCGGGCGCGGGTGCTCGTCGCGACCGCCCGCGAGCTGCCGACGCTCCACGCCGCGGGCGTCGAGCTCGACGCACTGGTGGCGAGCGGCGAGGACGACGCCGAGCGCTATCAGGCCGGCGACCTCGACCCGCCGCCCCGCCTGGTCGTCTCGACCGCCGGCGCACTGGGCGGCTGGGCCCAGCCGGGCGGGCCGTACAAGCCGGCTGTCGCGCCGGGGCCGTTCGAGGACGCCTACGGTGCGGGGGACTGCTTCGCCGCCGGTCTCACCTTCGCGCTGGCGAAGGGGATGGAAGTTCAGGACGCGCTCGCGTTCGCCTCCGAGCGAGGCGCGCTCGCGCTCACACGGCGCGGCGCGGGTCTCACCGACTGACCGGCTCGAGCCGCACTTCGCGTTCGACGCCGAGGAAGCGGGCGAGTCTTCGCCCCTCGGCCGAGATCGCGTCGAGACGCCGCTTCGCCAGCGGCACATGGCGCACCGCGAGCCCGTCCGGCTCCGCGCGCCACGAGCCGCGCACGAGGCCGTCGTGGAGGACGGCGCCCCACCCGACCGACCAGCCGGGCCCGAGCAGCGCGCGGTCGGCGGCCGAGACGAAGCGGCGCCGGTCGTTGTGGGAGAGCAGGACGTTGTCGTACTCCGGCAGGAACCGCACGGGCGCCGGCGTGTCCGGATCCGGACGCGGCGCCTCGGGCAGGTCGAAGAGCTCGCGGCCGCGCTCGTCGCGAACGGTGACGAGCTGCGGCCGGAGCCGCTCGACCACCTCGCGCAGTCCGGTCAGCCGGCACCACGTTGCCACGTCCGTCACCGACGCAGGCCCGAACGCACCGAGGTAGCGCAGCACGACGTCGTCGAGCGGCGGCGTCGAGGCGAGCGGCCTGCCGAGCCACGACTCCGCGGTCGCCGTCGTCACCTGCGCGCTTCGGCCCCAGAGCCCGCGCGGCGGCACGTGCACGAGCGCGAGGTGGCAGCGGCACGCATGTGCGAGCGCGGCCGGATCATGCTTCGGGAACCGCGCCGCGAGCGCCGCGCGGAGTTGCGGGCCGGTGTGCGGCTCCGCCAGCAGCGACTGCGCGAACTCCAGCGCGGGCGCCAGGTCGACGCCCTCGAGCTTCGGCGAGTGCTCGGGATGGCGGCGCAGCTCTGCGCTCAGGACCGGTTGCATGAGCGGCCGCAGCAGCAGACAGTCCGCCGCGGTGACCAGATGGATCGTCGCGCGCATCACGTTGATCCGCACGACCTCGCGCTGCTCGAGCGCCGCCGACAGCGCCCCGGGCAGGAAGCCGTCGAGCCGGGACCAGAGCGCCGTGTAGGGGTTGTGCGGCACCTGCGCCTGCAGGCCGACGAGGTGCCGGACCGCGTCGAGCGGCGTCACGTCGGCGCGCTCCAGGAGCAGCTGCCGCGCGAGCGTCGCCCGGTTCAGCGCCCGCTCTCCCAGAACCTCGGTCACGAGCCGATTCTGCGCAAAGGGGTGATCTGGGCGATCAGGGTGGACAAGTGGGGGATCGTGGTTTAAAGTGGATCAAAGTGGGAGACAGGAGCGCGTGTCCAGATGTTCCTCGGTGAGTACGAGCACACGATCGACGACAAGAACCGGCTCACGCTGCCGGCCCGCTTCCGCGATGCGCTCGCGGACGGCGTCGTGCTCACCCGTGGGCTCGACGAGTGCCTCGACGTCTACCCGCGGCGCGACTGGGACACGCTGGTCGAAGCCCGGCTCGCGACGCTCGACCCCTTTTCCAAGGAAGCGCGGGACTTGAGGCGGTTCTTCTTCAGCGCCGCGTCCGACGCCGAGCTCGACAAGCAGGGACGGGTGCTCGTTCCGCCGGCGCTGATCCGGCACGGCAGGCTCGGACGGGAGGTCGTCGTGGCGGGCATCCACGACCACCTCGAGATCTGGGATCGCGCCGCCTGGAACGACAACGTCACCAAGGTGGAAGGGAGCGCAGACGATGTTGCCGAACGTCTTGCACAGAAGCGCGTCTGATCACGTCCCCGTGCTCGCGGAGGAAGTGCGCGAGCTGCTCGCGGTTCAACCCGGCGAGACGGTCGTCGACGCCACGTTCGGGGCGGGCGGCCATTCGCGCCTGCTCGCCGAGGACCTCCAGGGCGAGGGCAAGCTGATCGCGATCGACCGCGACCCGTCGGCGCGGACGTACTTCGACCGGTTCAAGGCACGCAGTGGTGATGTCCACGCCCGCTTCCTTCGCGGCGAGTTCTCACTCGTCCTCAGCCAGCTGGCCGCGAACGACGTACAGGCGGACGCGGTCCTGCTCGACCTCGGCGTCTCGTCGATGCAGCTCGACCGGCCGGAGCGTGGCTTCAGCTACGCCGCCGACGCGCCGCTCGACATGCGCATGGACACTGCGGCCGAGCTCTCGGCGCGCGAGCTCGTGAACGGGGCCGACGAGCGCGAGCTCGCGTTGATCTTCAAGCGCTTCGGCGAGGAGCGCTACGCACGGCAGATCGCGCGCGCGATCGTCCGCCGCCGCGCCGAGCAGCCGTTCGAGCGGACGGCCGACCTCGCGGACACGATCAAGCAAGCGATCCCGACGCCGGCGCGCTTCGGCGACGGCCACCCTGCGAAGCGCGTCTTCCAGGCGCTTCGGATTGCCGTCAACGACGAGCTCGGCGCGCTCGAAGCCGCGCTCCCGGCGGCGATGCGGATGCTCAGGCCGGGCGGCCGCATCGCTGTCATCAGCTTCCACTCGCTGGAAGACCGGATCGTGAAGCAGTTCATCCGCGAGCAGGCGCGCGGCTGCACCTGCCCGCCGGAATTCCCGATCTGCGTCTGCGGCAACGAGCCCATGCTTCGCGACCTGACGCGGAAGCCGCTGCGGCCGGGAGCCCGCGAGCTCGAGGCGAACCCGCGCGCAGCGTCCGCCAAGCTGCGCGGCGCGACGAAGGTGGGTCACTGATGGCGAGCTGGGCCGGCTCCGCCCAGGTCGAGTCGCCGCCGATCGCGCGGCCCCGGAGGCGCCCGGAGACGCGCACGGCGCCCAAGCGGCGGGCGAGGACTCGCCCCTTCGGCGGCGTAGTCTGGATCGTGGTTCTCGCCGTTCTGCTCGCGGGTGTCGTTGCCGTCAATGTCGCCGTCCTGCAGCTGAACGTCCGCCTCGACGAGCTGGGGCGCGAGCGGATCGAGCTCCAGGGTGAGACGAAGCGGCTCAGCTCCCAGCTCTCGAGCGCATCCGCGAACGCGCGGATCGAATCGCAGGCTCGCTCCCGGCTCGGGCTCGAGCGGGCCGATCCCGCCCTGACGTTCCACGTGCAGCTGGCGCCCTCCGCCCGGTGACCGCGCGGCAGTCCAACCGCCGCATCCGCCTCCTGCTCGGCCTCTTCGTCCTCGTCTTCGCGGGGACGCTCGCGCGTGCCGTCTGGATTCAGGGTGTGCAGGCGTCGCGGTTCGAAGGGATGGCCGCGCGGCAGCACGAGGGAACGACCGTGATCCCGGCCGGGCGGGGAACGATCTTCGACCGGACCGGCGAGCCGCTTGCGATCGGTGAGCAGGCGACGACGGTCTACGCCGATCCGCGCGAGGTGAAGAACCCGCGCCGAGTCGCGCTCGCAGCCGCGAAGGCGCTCGGCGTCGACGCCGAGAAGCTCTACCCGCTGCTCGCCGACCGTTCGAGCCACTTTGTCTACGTCAAGCGCAAGGCCGATCCGGCGAAAGCCGCCGCGCTCGAGAAGCTGAACCTGCCCGGCCTCGGCTTCTATGCCGAGGAGCTCCGCTACTACCCGCAGCGCGGTGTCGCCTCGCATGTGCTCGGCTACGCCGGAATCGACAACAAGGGTCTCGAGGGGCTCGAGCGCTCGCTCGACAAGGCGCTCATCGGCAAGCCGGGCAGCCAGACGACGATCCGCGATCCGGGCGGCCGCGTCATCGACGTGATCGCGACCAAGCCCGAGCGCGCGGGCGACGACGTCTTCCTGACGATCGACCACCGGATCCAGGCGAACGCCGAGGGCGTCCTCCGCGAGACCGTCAAGAAATGGGGTGCGAAGGGCGGCAGCGCCGTCGTGCTCGACCCGCGCACGGGCGCCGTGCTCGCGATGGCGGTCGCGCCCGGGTTCGACGCGAACACGTTCGGCTCGACGCCGGCGGCGAAGCGGCGTAACCGCGTCGTCACGGACGTGTACGAGCCCGGCTCGACGTTCAAGGTCGTCACTGTCGCCGCCGCGCTGTCCGAGAAGATCGTCAGCCCGACGACGCCGTTCACCCTTCCGACGTCGATCCGCGTCGCCGACCGGATCATCCACGAGCACGAGCCGCGCCCGACGCAGCGGATGACGGTGGCGCAGATCCTCTCCCAGTCGTCCAACGTCGGCACGATCACGCTCGCGCAGATGCTCAGCCGCTCGCGCGTCGAAAGCTGGATCGGCCGTTTCGGCTTCGGCAAGGTCACCGGGGTCGACGCGCCCGGCGAGGCGCAGGGGCTCCTGCCCGGCTACTGGTCGGGCTCGACGATCGGAAACGTGCCGATCGGACAGGGCATCGGCGTCACGCCGATCCAGATGGCCGCCGCCTACGGCGCGATTGCGAACGAGGGGGTCTACCGGACGCCGTATCTCGTCGAACGCGTCGGCAAGGAGCCGCACCGTCGCTCGAGTGGCCGCCGCATCTTCTCGAAGACGGTGTCCGCCCAGATGATGGCGATGCTCCGCGACGTCGTGTCCGCCGAAGGTGGAACCGGCGCCGCCGCCGCCGTGCCCGGCTATACCGTCGCCGGCAAGACCGGCACCGCGGCGAAGCCCGTTCCCGGCGGGTACTCGACGACGAAGTACGTGGCCTCGTTCGTCGGCGTCGTCCCGGCGAAGGATCCGCGGCTCGTCGTGCTCGTCTCGATCGACGAGCCCGGCGGCGCGATCTGGGGCGGCGTCGTCGCCGCGCCTGCTTTCGCCGATATCGCCCGCTCCAGCCTCGTCGAGCTCGAGGTGGCGCCGGACGTGACGCCCGAGGGGTAGCTCGTTCGAGGGATCGGCGACCGGCGGTCTCCCGCCGAGGTCATGACCGTGACCCGTCGCCGCCCGGTCGCCGTCCTGCTCGTCCTCGCTGTGTGCGTACTCGCGTCCGCGGTTGCCGCGTCCGCGACGGTACCTCAGGCGGCCCAGCGCGTCCGGGCCGCGATCCCGGCGATGGAATTCTACGCGGCCGACACCGGAACCTATGCCGGTGCGACGGTCGCAAAGCTGCGGGCGATCGACCGCGGGATTCGGAACGTCGTCGTCAAGCGGGCCACGAAGAGCGCGTACTGCATGCAAAGCACGCTCCCCGGCCCGGTCGTCCACTTCGACGGCCCGAAGGGTCCCGTCCGCCGCGGACCGTGCGGCGTCCGCGGAGCGGTCGTGCCGCAGCCCCGACCCGCGCCGGCGGCGCCGACGGCGGCGACCGCGAGGGAGCGACTGCGGGCCGCGGTGCCTGCGATCGAGGTGTACGCACTCGAGAACGGCGGTTACCGGGGGATGACGCTCGCAAAGATCCGCGTCGTCGATGCGGGGATCGAGGGGATCCGTGTGGTCTGGGCGACCGCCGACACCTACTGCATCGAGAGCGGCTCGGGCGCGGCCATGCAGCATCGCCGCGGTTCGGATCGGCCAGTCGTGGCCGGGCGCTGTCCCGCGGCGCCCTAGCCGACCGGCTGGACGGGCGGGCGCGGTAGCGTTCGGCGCCATGCAGCTCGAGCGCCTCGTCGCCGCGCTCGCACCTGAGGCGGTTCTCGGCAGCCCCGACCCCGTCGAGGTGCGCGACCTCGCCTACGACGCGCGGGCGGTCACCCCCGGGGCCGCGTTCTTCTGCGTCCCCGGTGAGCGCGCCGACGGGCACGACTTCGCGGCGGAGGCGGTACGGAACGGCGCGGTCGTCCTCGTCGTCGAGCGGGCGGTCGAGCCGGCCGTGCCGCAGCTCGTCGTCCCGTCGGCGCGTGCGGCGATGGCGACCGCGGCCGACATCTTCTTCGGCGAGCCGACCCGCGAGCTCGAGGTCGCCGGCGTCACCGGCACGAGCGGGAAGACGACGACGGCCTTCCTACTGCACTCCGTGCTGGAAGCGGCCGGCCGCCGGCCGGGACTGCTGGGCACCGTCGAGAGCCGCGTCGGCGGTGAGGTGCGGCACGTCGTCCGCACGACGCCCGAGGCGATCGACCTGCAGCGGACGTTTCGCGAGATGCTCGACGCCGGCGACCGCAGCGTTGCGCTCGAAGCATCCTCGCACGCGTCGGTGCTGCACCGCCTCGATCGGGTCCGCTTCGACGCGCTCGTCTTCACGAACCTGAGCCAGGAGCATCTCGACTTCCACGAATCGATGGAGGACTACTTTGCGGCAAAGCGGAGGCTCTTCGTCGGCGCCGCACCGCCGCCCGCCGCCGTCAATGTCGGCGACGCCTGGGGCAGGAAGCTGGCCGAGGAGCTGGCCGACGTCAGCCGGGCGCCGCTCGTCACCTTCGGCTTCGCCGACGACGCCGAGATCTGCCCCGAGGGGCTGGAGCTCGGCCCAGTCGGGGCGAGCTTCACGGCCGGCGGGATCGAGATCAGCACGCGCCTTCGGGGCCGCTTCAACGTCGAGAACGTGCTCGGCGTGGTCGCGGCCGCAACGTTGCTGGATGTCGACGAGGACGAGATCGCCGCGGGGATCGCAGCGCTGCCGGGCGTGCCGGGACGGTTCGAGGCGGTCGACGAAGGGCAGCCCTTCACCGTCGTGGTCGACTACGCCCATAAGCCCGACGCGCTCGACAACGTGCTGCGCACGGCGCGGGAGTTGACCGAGGGCCGCGTCGTGCTCGTCTTCGGCGCCGGCGGCGACCGGGACCGGCAGAAGCGGCCGTTGATGGGGAAGGTGGCGCGCGACCTCGCCGACCTCGTCATCGTCACCTCCGACAACCCGCGCAGCGAGGATCCGCTCGCGATCATTCAGGACGTCCTCCAGGGCGCCGGCACCGACGTCGAGATCGATCCCGATCGGCGCACCGCGATCGGCCGCGCCGTCGCGCTCGCGGAGCCAGGCGACGTCGTCGTCATCGCCGGGAAGGGGCACGAGCAGGGCCAGGAGATCGCGGGCGAGAAGCTGCCGTTCGACGATCGCGTCGTCGCCCGCGAGGCGCTGCGGGCGTGATTCCGCTCGCGATCGAGGAGCTCGCCGCGCTCGACCTGGGAGAGCTGCGGGGGTTCGGCGAGATCACCGGGCTCGAGATCGACTCGCGCCGCGTCGGCCCGGGTGATCTTTTCGTCGCAATCCGCGGTGGCCGCGAGTTCGTCGACGAGGCGCGTGCGCGCGGCGCCTCCACGCTCGTGCCCAATGACGAGTTCGACGCGATGGCGGTGCTGGGGCAGGCCGTCCGGGGCCGCAGCCGCGCTCGCTTCGTCGGTGTCACCGGCTCGACGGGGAAGACGTCGACGAAGGACATCCTGGCGGCGCTGTGCGCCGCAGCCGGGCCGACGGTTTGGACCGAGGGCAGCTACAACGCCGAGCTCGGCGTGCCGCTGACCCTCGGTCGGCTCGAGCCGGAGACCGAGATCTGCATCGTCGAGATGGGCATGCGCGGCTTCGGCCAGATCGCCGAGCTCTGCGAGATCGTCCGGCCGCACGTCGGGGTGATCAGCGCGGTCGGTCCGGTTCATCTCGAGCTCGTCGGGTCGGTCGACGGGGTCGCGCGCTCGAAGGCGGAGCTCGTCGAGGCGCTGCCGCCGGACGGGATCGCGATCGTGCCGGTCTCGGCAGAGCTCGAGCCGCACCTGCGCAGCGACATCGAGATCCTCCGGGTACCGCCGGTGGATGTCGAGCTGCGCGAGGACGGCGCCCACGTCGCCTTCGGCGAGCGCCGCATCCGCTTCCCGCTCACCTCGCGCCATCAGGCCCAGAACGCGCTGACGGCGCTGACGGCGTATGAGGCCATGGACCTGCCGCTCGACCGGCTCGAGGAGGGCGCGGCCGCCGTGCAGCTGTCGAAATGGCGCGGCGAGGAGCTCGCCCTGCCCGGCGGCGGCGTCGTCGTCAACGACGCCTACAACGCGAACCCGACCTCGATGGAGGCTGCGCTGAGGCACCTCGCCGAGCGCGGCGCGGGGCGCCGCCGGCTCGCGATCCTCGGGGGCATGGCCGAGCTGGGCGAGCACGCCGAGCGGCACCACCGCGAGATCGCCCAGCTGGCCGAGGAGCTGGGCATCGACGTGCTCGCGGTGGGTGAGCTCGCCCGCGGCTACGGCGCCGAGACGTGGGCGCCGGATGCGGCGGCAGCGCTCGCGGCGGCGCGCACGCTCGTCCGGCCCGGCGACGCGGTTCTCGTCAAGGCGTCGCGCGCCGTCGCGCTCGAAGGCATCGCCCCGACCCTGGCGAACGACACCGCGTAATGGTCCGAGTCCTGATTGCTGGCCTGATCGCGATGGTCGTCTCGGTCGTGATCGGCCCCAAGTTCATCGAGTTCCTGCGCCGGAACGAGCTCGGCCAGCCGATCCGCGAGGACGGTCCCGCTGGTCACGTGGTCAAGCAGGGGACGCCCGTGATGGGGGGCCTGCTGATCCTGCTCTGCGCGCTGCTGCCGTTCCTCGCCCTCTCGAAGTTCACCCTGCCTGCGCTGACCGTTCTCTTCCTCACCGTCTCGTGCGCCGCGATCGGCTTTCTCGACGACTTCATCAAGCTCCGCCACCGCCGCTCGCTCGGGCTGCAGGGCCGGTGGAAGCTGCTCCTGCTCGCCGCGATCACGATCGTCGTCGGCTTCGCCGTGCACGCGCAGGACCAGCTCGACACCTCGATCTACATCCCGGTCGCCAGCGTCGACATCCCGCTCTCGTACGCGTACTACCCGTTCCTGTTCCTCGTCATCGCCGGCGCGGCGAACGGCGCCAACCTGACCGACGGGCTCGACGGGCTCGCGGCGGGCGTTGGGATCATCGCCCTGCTGACGTTCCTGTCGATGAACGTGATCGGCTACATCCGCTCCGGCGACGTCGGCGCCCGCGCCGACTTCCAGCTCGACCTCGCGATTCTCGCGGCGGCGCTGATCGGAGCCGCGATCGGGTTCCTCTGGTACAACGCCTTCCCCGCCGAGCTGTTCATGGGTGACACCGGCTCGATGGCGTTCGGCGGCGCGCTCGCCGGCTTCGCGATCGTCACAGGGACCGAGGCGCTGCTCGTCCTCATCGCCGGCATCTACGTCGTCGAGGCCCTTTCGGTGATCATCCAGACGGTCAGCTTCAAGTACTGGGGGCGTCGTGTGTTCCTGATCGCGCCGATCCACCATCACTTCGAGATGAAGGCGTGGTCGGAGACGAAGATCATGGTCCGCTTCTGGATCGTCGCCGCCATCCTCGCGGCCTGCGGCTTCGTCCTCTACTACCGCTACTACATCCAGTTCCGACTTTGAGGCGAGCGCTCGTCCTCGGGCTCGCGCGCTCGGGCCAGGCGGCGCTGGCAGCGCTCGAGGCGGGCGGGACGGAGGTCGTCGCCGCCGACCGGACGCTGGGCAACGACGAGGATCTCTCCCTGCTCGACGGCGTCGACCTGCTCGTCAAGAGTCCCGGCGTGCCGGGCGAGGCGGCGCTCGTTGCCTCTGCGCGGAAGCGGGGGATCCCGGTGTGGAGCGAGATCGAGTTGGCGTCGCGGCTGCTGCCGAACCCGCTCGTCGGCATCACGGGCACGAACGGGAAGACGACGACGACCGAGCTGCTCGGCGCGATGCTGGGCGCGCGCACGGCCGGGAACGTCGGCACGGCGCTGAGCGAGCTCGTCGGCGGGGTACCGGCCGACGACTGGATCGTCTGCGAGCTCTCGAGCTTCCAGCTCGAGGACGTCGACCGCTTCCGGCCGCGGATCGCGGTCCTGCTCAATCTCGAGCCCGATCACCTCGACCGGCACGGCAGTTTCGATGCCTACCGCGCCGCCAAGCTGAGGCTCTTCGAGAACCAGACCGGGGAGGACGTCGCCGTCGTGCCGCGCGGCTTTGGGCCCGTCCCCGGGGCGGGCGGCCGGGTCGAGTTCGCGGCCGACGATGACCTGCCGGCAGAGCCGCTGATCCCTGGTGCGCACAACCGTGAGAACGCCGCGGCGGCGACGGCCGCCGCGCGCGCAGCCGGGCTCGACGACGCCGCGATCGCCGAGGCGCTGCGCACGTTCCCCGGCGTCGAGCACCGGCTCGAGCTCGTCGCCGAGATCGACGGCGTCCGCTACGTCAACGACTCGAAGGCGACGAACACCGCCGCCGCCCGCCGCGCCCTGACGGCCTACGACGCGCCGCTGCACGTGATCCTCGGCGGCCGCGCCAAAGGAGAGCGCTGGGACGGGTTCGCACGGGAGCTCGCGAGCGCGAACGTCGTCAGCGCCTATCTGATCGGCGAGGCGGCCGAACCGCTCTCGGTCGACCTCGGCTCCGCGGGCGTTCCGTTTCTGTTCGCGGCGACGCTCGAGCGGGCGGTCGCCGAGGCCGCCGGCGCGGCCACGTCGGGAGAGATCGTCCTCCTCTCACCTGCGGCCGCGAGCTACGACCAGTTCCGCGACTACGAGCACCGCGGAGAGGAATTCAGGAGGCTGGTACAGAACCTCGAAGGGTGAAGGCTCCTCGCGGCCAGCTCGAGCAGCGCCTGCTCGTCCTCGTGACCCTCGCGCTGGTCGCGTTCGGCCTCGTCATGGTCTTCAGCGCCACCTCCGCGGCGGCGGCGCTCGGGAACGGCGACCCGGTCACGTTCCTCAAGCGGCAGGGCATCTACGCGTTGATCGGGATCGCGTTGCTCGTCGCCGCGTCCCGCTTCGACCACCGCCGGCTGCGGAGCCTCGCCCCGCCTCTTCTCCTGACCGCCCTCGCTCTCTGCATTGCGGTTCTCGCCGTCGCGCCCGAGATCAACGGCGCCAAGCGCTGGCTGACAGCGGGCCCGATCACGTTCCAGCCCTCGGAGCTCGCGAAGCTCTCGCTGCTCCTGTGGGCCGCCGCGTACCTGTCGCGGAACGGCGCGCCCCGGACGCTCGGCGAGCTCTGGAAGCCAGTCGGCATGGTCACCTGCATCTTCGCCGCCCTGATCGTCGTCGAGCCCGACCTCGGCACGACGATCGCGCTCCTCTTGATGGTCGGTGGGATGCTCGTCGTCGCCGGCGTTCCCGGCCGGACGCTCGGGGCTGCGTCCGCGATCGCGGTCACCGGCGGGCTCGCGGCGATCTGGATGGAGCCCTACCGCCGGGCGCGAGTCTTCAGCTTCCTCGACCCGTGGGCCGACCCGGAGGACACCGGCTTTCAGACGGTCCAGGCGCTGATCGGGATCGGCTCCGGCGGCGTCACCGGGAAGGGACTCGGCGAGGGCGTGCAGAAGATCAACTACCTCCCCGAGCAACAGACGGACATGATCCTCGCGGTGATCGGCGAGGAGCTCGGCCTGATCGGGACGGCGGCCGTGATCGGAGCCTTCGCCGCCTTCGCGTTCGCCGGCTTCACCGTGGCGCTCCGCTGCCGCGATCCCTTCGGGAAGCTCCTGGCGGCCGGCGTCACGTCCCTTGTCTGCGGACAGGCGGCCGTCAACCTCGCCGCCGTGCTCGGGATCGCGCCGTTGACCGGGATCCCGCTGCCGTTCGTCTCCTACGGTGGCTCGAGCCTCGTCGTACTGCTCGCGTCCGTCGGCATCCTCCTTAACATCGCCTCCGATGACCGCGCGCCGCAATCACACTCCAACCGGGGAGCTGCGAGCCCTGATCGCGGCCGGCGGAACAGCAGGGCACGTCCTGCCGTCGCTCGCAATCGCAGCGGCGCTGCGCGACCGCGGCGTCAGCGTGACGTTCGCCGGGTCGCCGGATCGAGTCGAGGCTAGGCTCGTCCCCGAAGCCGGCTACGAGCTCGACACCTTCGAGATCTCCGGCTTCCCGCGCCGGCCGTCTGCGGCGCTGCTTCGCTCCCTGATCCGGGCGGCCCGCGCTCCGCGGGCGTGCGCAGCGATCCTGAAGCGGCGCCGGCCACATGTCGTCCTCGGCGGCGGCGGCTTCGTCGCCGGGCCGATGGTCTATGCCGCCTGGCGGCGGAAGCTCCCGGCCGCCCTCACCGAGGCCGACGCCCACCTCGGACTCGCGAACCGGCTGGCGGCGCCGTTCGCGCGTCGCGTCTTTCTCGCGTACGGGATCCCCGGCCGAGACGGGTCGAAGTACCGCGTCACCGGCCGGCCGGTGCCGGCCGACCACCGCGGGGTCTCGCAGGCGGAGGGTCGCGCACAGTTCGGCTTGCCGGCGGACGCGCCGGTGATCGCGTTCTTCGGCGCGCTCGCCGGCGCGCGCAGCCTCAACGACTTCGCCGTCGAGACCTACGGAGACGCGGGGCCGGCGGTGCTCCACGTTTCGGGTGAGCGCGACTACGAGCGGTTGCATGGTCGGGTGCATCGGGACGACTACGTGCTTGTCTCCTCGACGGCGGAGTTCGGGGCAGCACTCGCCGCGCCCGACCTCGCGGTCTCGCGGGCGGGCGGCACCGTCTGGGAGCTGGCTGCGTCGGGGACGCCCGCCATCCTCGTGCCCTACCCGCACGCCACCGCCGACCACCAGACGCTGAACGCTCGACACTTTGAGCGCGGCGGCGGCGCCGTCGTCGTCCCCGAGCCGGAGCTCGATCGCGTGGCAGCGCTCGTCGACGAGCTTCTCGCCGACCGCTCTCGCCTGGATGCGATGGGTGCCGCTATGCGCGCGATGGCGAGGCCGGAGGCGGCGGACGAGATCGCGGAGGAGCTGATCGCGCTTGCTCGAGGGTAGACGCGTGTGGTTCGTCGGCATCGGCGGAGCCGGGCTCTCGTCGTACGCGTTCCTCGCGCGCGCGTGGGGAGCAGAGGTGGGCGGGTGGGACCGCGTCGAGACGCCGTACCTGCGCACGCTCGAGGGCGTTCGGATCGAGATCGCGCGGGAACCCGTCGTGCCGGAGGGCTGGGAGGTCGTCGTCTCGAGCGCGTACCCGTCCGTGCCCGGCACGTCGCGCGCCGCCTTTCTGGCCGAGCTCGTCTCGCTGCGGCGCTCGATCGTCGTCGCCGGAGCGCACGGGAAGACAACGACGACCGGGATGATCGCGTTCGTCCTCGCGGAGCTCGGGCTCGATCCCGCCTGGCTCGTCGGCGGCGAGGTCGACCAGCTCGGCGGCAACGCCGGCGTGGGGGAGGGCTGGCTCGTCGTCGAGGGCGACGAGTCCGACCGGACGGTCGAGCGGCTCCGACCCGAGATCGGCGTGGTCACGAACGTCGAGCTCGATCATCACTCCACCTTCGGCTCGGGGGCGGAAGTGGCGGCGATGTTCGACGGCTGGCTCTCGGAAGTACCTCGAACCGTGCGCGGCTGGGAGCTCGAGCCGGTCTCGTTCGGGCTGGCGCTGCCGGGCGACCACAACCGGCGCAACGCCGCCGCGGCACTCGCCGCACTCGAGCTCGCCGGCGTCGCGCGGGCCGATGCGGAGCCCGTCCTGGCGCGTTTCCGCGGCGCGGGTCGCCGCTTCGAGCTCGTCGGGGACACAGCGGGTGTCACGGTCGTCGACGACTACGCTCACCATCCGTCCGAGCTCGAGGCGACCGTGGCGGCGGCGCGCGAGCGTGCCTTCGGCGGCCGGGTGCTCGTCCTCTTTCAGCCGCATCTCTACTCACGCACGCGGCACCTCGCACCCGAGCTGGGCGCGGCGCTCTCGACTGCCGACGCCGCCTGCGTGACCGAGATCTACAAGGCGCGTGAGGAGCCGATCGAAGGCGTGACCGGGAAGCTCGTCCTCGACATGCTCAGGCCGGGCCTGCGCGCCGGCTGGGCGCCGACGGTGGAGGACGCGGCGACGCTCGTCGCGTCGTGGGCCCGTCCCGGCGATCTGATCCTGACGGTCGGCGCGGGGGATGTCGGGCGCGCCGGCCCGCTCGTCCTGGAGGCGCTGCGGTGAAGTTCGAGGAGGGTGTACCGCTCGCGAAGCTGACCACGATTGGGACCGGCGGTCCCGCGCGGGCGGTCGCACGACCGTCGACGCTTGCCGAGCTCGAGCGGGCGATCACCTGGGCGCGCGAGCGTGACATTCCGGTCGCGACGGTCGGGCTCGGCTCGAACCTGCTCGCCGCCGACGAGGGCGTCGACGCGCTCGTGCTGAAGCTGGGCGGAGAACTCGCGTCCGTGCGAGTCGAGGGCGAGCTGCTGATCGCAGGCGGCGGCGCGACCAATGCGGTCTGCCTGCACCACGCCCGCGCCGCCGGTCTCGGCGGCTTCGAGTTCGCCTGCGCGATCCCCGGCACGGCCGGCGGCGGCGTCCGGATGAACGCGGGCGCCTACGGCAGCGACTGGTCCGACCTCCTCGTCCGCGCCCGCGTGTTCTCGGTCGACGGTGACGCCTGGATCACGCCGCTGGGTCTCGGACTCGCGTATCGCACCTCCGATCTCGCCGACGGCGCCGTCGTCGCCGAGGTGGAGTACCGGCTCGTCCCGCGCCCGCCGGACGAGATCAAGGCGACGGTTGCAGCGCTGATCGCCCAGCGCAAGGCGACCCAGCCGACCAACAAGCGGACCTTCGGGAGTGTCTTCAAGAACCCCGACCACGAGCTCGGCGCCGGCCGCATGCTCGAGGCCTGCGGTCTGAAGGGCCACACGATCGGCGGCGCCGTGATCTCGCAGCTGCACGCCAACTTCATCGAGAACGCCGGCGCTGCGACAACGGCCGACGCGCTCGCGCTGATGGGCGAAGCCCGGCGCCGCGCCCGCGAGCAGTTCGGCGTCGAGCTCGAGCACGAGGTGAGGCTGCTCGGCCCGCTGCAGGAGGGTCTGGCGAAATAGCGGCTGTGCCGCCGGGCGACGAGCGCCATTCCGCCAAACCCTCCTAGTCACGTAGGAAGCCCTGCGGCGGCGGCGAAACCCGCCACGTGGCCGGAGGGAGAGGATCTCGGAGCAGCCCGCGCCCGCGAGCGCGCGCGGCAAGCGCTGTCGTCTCGACCCCGCGCAGCGCCTCGGGCGATCGCCTCGAGCTGCTCCGTTTCCTTCCCTCCGGCCGCTCGCTCCTCGTCGGGCTGTTACTCCTGCTCACGGCTCTCGGCCTCTACGCTGCCGCCCGCTCGACCTCGGCATTCGCAATCGACCGGATCGCCGTCCGTGGAACCTCGCCACAGGTCGCCGCGGATGTGCGCACCGCGCTTGCACCGGCGCTCGGGGAAAGTCTGCTCGGCCTCGACCTGAACGAGCTGACCCGCCGCGTCGAGCAGGTGCCGATGGTCGCGGCCGCGTCGTTCGACCGAGGCTTCCCGCACACGCTCGAGATCGCCGTCGTCCCCGAGGTGCCGGTCGCCGTGCTCCGCCAAGGCTCGTCGTCCTGGCTCGCCGCGGCCGGGGGCCGGGTCGTCGCCGAGCTCGAGAAGGGCGAACACCCGGGACTGCCGCGCATCTGGTTGAGGCGGGTCGTGGACGTGCGCGTGGGCGAGTCGTTGCTGGGGCAACAGCGCCTGGCGCTCCTCGCGGTCGCCCCGCTCGTCGAGGATCCGCTCCCGTCCGCGGTCAACGCCGTCGTCGCCGGCCGTGACGGAGTGACGCTGACGCTCCGCTCCGGGGTCGAGCTGCGGCTCGGAGCTGCATCCGACGTCGCGGTGAAACTCGCGGTGGCGCGGCAGGTCCTGCGTGAGCACGACGACCTGCGCGGCTACCTCGACGTCAGCGTCCCGGAGCGTCCGGTGGCCGGAGAGACTCTCAACTCTCAGGTCGAGGTCGAGGCTACGACCTCGACAACGCCTTGAGATACCGATTGACACGGTCGACAAGGAGACGTACCCTGGACGCGGAAAGGAACAGCAACGACCCAATGCTCAACTCGAGCTTCAGGTCGAGAGAGATCGAGACACCCCTCTGATGAAAGATTCCTCAGGCAACTACCTCGCGGTGATCAAGGTCGTCGGCGTCGGCGGCGGCGGCACGAACGCGGTCAACCGGATGGTCGATGCCGGGCTCGGCGGGGTCGAGTTCATCGCCGTGAACACGGACGCGCAGGCGCTGTTGATGGCCGACGCGGACGTGAAGATCCACATCGGCTCCGAGGCGACCCGCGGCCTTGGCGCAGGAGCCGATCCTGCGGTCGGTCTCGCCGCGGCGAGCGAGAGTCGTGACGAGCTGAAGGAGGCGCTGAAGGGCGCCGACATGATTTTCGTCACCGCGGGCGAAGGCGGCGGCACCGGCACCGGCGGTGCACCCGTCGTCGCCGAGCTGGGCCGCGAAATTGGTGCGCTCACGGTCGGTGTGGTCACGAAGCCGTTCGCATTCGAGGGACGCAGGCGTGCCGAGCAGGCAGAAGTCGGGACGCAGAACCTCCGCGACCGCGTCGACACGCTGATCGTGATCGAGAACGACCGTCTGCTGCAGGTGGTCGAGAAGAAGACACCGGTGACGGAGGCGTTCCGGATCGCCGACGACATTCTCCGCCAGGGTGTCCAGGGAATCACCGACCTGATCACCGTGCCTGGGATCGTCAACCTCGACTTCGCCGACGTGCGCACGATCATGCGCGACGCCGGCTCGGCATTGATGGGGATCGGGACCGCGTCGGGCGAAAACCGCGCCGCGGAGGCAGCGCGCACCGCCGTCTCCTCGCCGCTGCTCGAGCAGTCGGTCGACGGCGCGACCGGGATCCTGCTCAACGTCACCGGCGGCACGGAGCTCGGCCTCTTCGAAGTCAACGAGGCGGCCGAGGTCGTCACGGGCGCCGCCGACTCGAACGCGAACGTGATCTTCGGCGCCGTCATCGACGACTCGCTCGGCGACGAGGTGCGCGTGACCGTGATCGCGACCGGCTTCGGCGCTCAGCGGCGTCGCCGGCGGGTCGAGGCGGTCCAGCCTGCCGCGGCCATGGCCGGCGGCGAGGAAGTGCGGCAGCGCCCTGAGCTGTCCGACGCGGATCTCGAGATCCCGTCCTTCCTCCGCGACAGCTGAGTTTCGCGCTTAGGGCACGGGCCGGGCAACGGCGCACCGCCGCCCCGAGGGCGAGCTTGCGTTCTCCGGCGGTGCTCAGGTTTAACTTTGCATCCCAGTGGAATGTTGCGCCCATGCCCTCTTGGCCGACTGCCCGGTCGGTCTAGGAGACCCGGTCCGAGGCCCCGGTTCGCCGGGGCCTCGTGCTTTCCCGAGACGTTAGAGTCAGCGCCGTGCAGACGCTCCTCCGCACGCCGCTCCACGCCCGCCACCTCGCCGCGGGGGCCCGGATGGTTCCCTTCGCCGGTTGGGAGATGCCCGTCCAGTACGAGGGCGTGATCCCGGAGCACAAGGCGGTGCGGACCGATGCCGGCGTCTTCGACGTCTCGCACATGGGCCAGTTCCACGTCGAGGGCCCGAGCGCGCACGAGCTGCTCCAGTCACTGCTCTCGAACGACCTGGACAAGATCGGCGACGGCGAAGCGCAGTACACGCTGCTCACGAACGAGCGCGGCGGGGTCGTCGACGACCTGATCGCCTACCGGATCAACCGGCACCACTATCTCGTCGTCGTCAACGCGGGCAACCGTGACACCGCGTACGCGTGGATGAAGGAGCGCGAGATCCGCGGCTCCGAGATCCGCGACGCCTCGGAGGAGTACGCGCTGCTCGCGGTGCAGGGCCCGCGGTCGCTCGAGCGGCTCGGGCTGCCCGACGCCAAGCCGTTCACGCACGCAATGGGCGAGATCGACGGTGTCGAGGTGATGGTCAACCGCACCGGCTACACGGGCGAGCAGGGCGTCGAGCTGATGTGCCCCGCCGAGGGCGCGGGGGAGCTGTGGGACGCAATCGCCGCCCGTGGCGTCACGCCCGCTGGACTGGGCGCACGCGACACGCTCCGACTCGAGGTCTGCTACCCGTTGCACGGCAACGACATCACCCCGGACACGGATGCAATCTCAGCCGGCCTCGGGTGGACGTGCGCGCTCGGGAAGGAGTTCAGCGGCGCCGGAGCGTTGCGGAAGATCAAGGAGGCCGGGCCTGCCCAGAAGCTCGTCGCGTTCGTGATGGCTGAGAAGGCGGTGCCCCGCAACGGGATGCCGATCGCCGGGGGTGGTGCGGTCACGTCCGGGACGCACTCGCCCATGCTCGACAAGGGGATCGGGATGGGCTATGTCCCGGCCGCCGCGGCGAGCCCGGGCACCGACCTCCAGATCGACGTCCGCGGCAAGGACCGGCGCGCGACGGTCGTCCCGAAACCGATCTACAAGCGAGAGGACTAGATCACCGATGGCTGCAGCCGAGGACTATCCCGACGGGCTCAAGTACCACGCCGAGCACGACTGGGCGCGGATCGAGGGCGACCAGGCGACGCTCGGCGTGACGTGGTTTGCACAGGACGCACTCGGCGAGCTCGTCCACTTCGAGGCTCCCGCCGACGGCAGCTCGACCACGAAGGACGCGTCGTACGGCGAGGTCGAGTCCGTCAAGGCCGTCTCGGACGTGATTGCGCCGCTCTCCGGCGAGATCCTCGAGGTGAACCAGAAGGTCGTCGATGCGCCCGAGACCGTGAACGAGGACCCCTATGGCGAGGGCTGGCTCGTCCGGATCCGGCTCTCCGACCCGTCCGAGGTCGACAGCCTCCTCGACGTGGATGCGTACAGGCAGCACCTGGCCGACCAATGAGCCAGCTCAGCACCACCGACTCGGATCGCGAGGAGATGCTCGCCGCGATCGGCGTCTCGTCCGTCGACGAGCTCTTCCGCGACATCCCGGCGGGCGTCCGCTTCCAGGGCGAGCTCGACCTCGAGCCGGCGCTGTCCGAGCCTGAGCTGAACCGGCACCTCGAGGAGTTGGCTGCGAAGAACGTCGACACGAACGAGGAGCTGTCCTACCTCGGCATGGGCATCTACGACCACTACGTTCCTGCGGTGGTCGATGCCGTGCTGCAGCGCGGCGAGTTCCTGACCGCGTACACGCCCTACCAGCCGGAGATGAGCCAGGGTGTGCTGCAGGCGATCTTCGAGTACCAGACCGCGATCTGCGAGCTGACGGCGATGGACGTCTCGAACGCGTCCGGCTACGACGGGACGACCGTGGCGGCGGACGCATGCCTGGTTGCGAAGCACGCGACCGGGCGCGCCAAGGTCGTGCTGGCGGAGACGCTGAATCCACAGGTGCGCCAGGTCGTGAAGACCTACGCGGTCGGCTTCGGCCTCGAGGTTGTCGAGGTGCCGCACGAGGACGGGGTCACCGACCCGGCGGCCGTGCGCCAGGCGGCCGAGAACGCCGCGGCAGTGATCTTTCAGCAGCCGAACGTCTTCGGCATCCTCGAGCACGCGCCCGACCTGGCCGCGGCGGCGAAGGAGGCAGGCGCACTGGCGATCGCGCACGTCGACCCGATCTCGCTCGGCGTGCTCGAGGCTCCGGGCAACTACGGCGCCGATCTCGCCATCGGCGAGGGCCAGAGCGCCGGCAACTACCAGTCCTATGCCGGCCCGCACTACGGCTTCCTCGCCTCGAAGGCGGAGTTCACCCGTCGGCTCCCCGGCCGGATCATCGGCGAGACGACCGACCTGAACGGAGACCGCGGCTACGTGTTGACGCTGCAGACGCGGGAGCAGCACATCCGGCGTGAGAAAGCGACGTCGAACATGACGACGAACCAGACGCTGCTCGCGCTGGCCGGCCTCGTTCAGCTCTCCTGGCTCGGCCCACAGGGGCTGCGCGAGGTCGGCGAGACGTGCATGAGCCTGTGCGCCTACGCCAAGGAGCGGCTCGGCCTGCCGCTCGCGTTCCCCGACCGGCCCACGTTCAAGGAGTTCGCGGTCCGGGTGAAGCGGCCCGCACGCGAGGTCATCCGTGACGCGCGCGCGCACGGTGTTCATCCCGGTTATGCACTCGGCCGCGACTACGAGGGCATGGACGACGTGCTCCTCGTCGCGGTGACCGAAAAGCGCAGCCCGGCCGACATCGACCGGCTCGCCCACGTGCTGCACGAGGTCCGGGCCTGATGGAGCTGATCTACGAGAAGTCGAAGCCGGGACGGCGCGCGTCGACGGTGCCGCGCTACGACGTGCCTGCAGCCGAGGTTCCTGAGCACCTGCGCCGCGCCGAGCCGCCGCGGCTGCCGGAGCTCGCCGAGCCCGAGCTCGTCCGCCACTTCACCGAGCTCTCGACGCGCAACTTCGGGATCGACACCGGCTTCTACCCCCTCGGCAGCTGCACGATGAAGCACAACCCGCGGATCAACGAACGGCTGGCGATGCTGCCCGGCTTCAAGGATCTCCATCCCCATCAGGACGAGGAGGGCGCCCAGGGCGCGCTCGAGCTGATGTGGCGGCTGCAGGAGATCCTGCAGGAGGTGGCCGGGCTCGACGCCTGCTCGCTGCAGCCCGCGGCCGGGTCTCAGGGCGAGCTGACCGGGCTGATGCTGATGCGCGCGTACTTCACCGACATCGGCGAGGGCGACCAGCGCGACACGATCATCACCGCCGACACAGCGCACGGGACGAACCCTGCGAGCGTGACGATGGCGGGCTACAAGCTGGAGAAAGTCGCCACCGACGCGCGCGGCAACCTCGACGTCGACGACCTGCGCGCGAAGGTGAACGAGCGCACCGCCGGGCTGATGCTCACGAACCCCTCGACGCTCGGCCTCTTCGACGAGAACATCGAGGAGGTCGCGACCATCTTCCACGAAGCCGGCTCCCTGCTCTACTACGACGGCGCGAACCTGAACGCCGTCTGCGGGATCTCCCGTCCCGGCGACATGGGCTTCGACATCGTCCACATCAACCTGCACAAGACCTTTTCGCAACCGCACGGCGGCGGCGGCCCCGGCGGCGGCCCGATCGTCGTCCGGAAGAACCTGGAGCCCTTCCTGCCGGTGCCGGCTGTCGTCCGCGACGGCGACCGCTACGGGCTCGACCACGACCGGCCGAAGTCGATCGGCAAGGTGCGCGGCTTCACCGGCCCCTTCGGCGTCTTTGTCCGCTCCTACGCCTACATCCGCTCGTACGGGCCGGCGCTGCGCGAGATGTCGGAAACGGCGGTGCTGAACGCGAACTACCTGCTGGCACGGCTGCGTGACGCCTACGACCTGCCCTACGACCGGCTCGCCATGCACGAGTTCGTGCTCAGCGCCCGGACGCTGAAGCGCGAGCACGGAGTCACCGCGCTGGACGTCGCCAAGCGGCTGATGGACTACGGCTACCACCCCCCGACGATCTACTTCCCACTCGTCGTCCCGGAGGCGCTGATGATCGAGCCGACCGAGACGGAACCGAAGGAGCGGCTGGACGGATTCATCGAGGCGATGCTCGCCATCGCCGGCGAGGCGGCGGAGACGCCGGAGCTGCTGAAGGAGGCGCCGACTTCGCGTCCGGTGCGCCGGCTCGACGAGGTCAAAGCGGCAAAGCGTGCAGTCGTCAAGTACGGCTTCGACGCGCATCCCGACCTCGCGGGGGAGCCGGGCGAGATCAGACAGCTCGAGGCGCAGAAGGGCGCGTGATGCTGGGCCGCGCCGACCTCGAGTGGCGCGTCGACGAGCTGGCGAGCCGGCACTCCGGCCGGGCGTTCGCCGACGCGATCAAGGAGCTGGCAGCCGGGCTGAACGGCGACGAGACCGAGCTGCTGCAGCAGATCCTGCTCGAGCGCGGAGCGGCGTTCGATCAGGCGGTGATGGAACGCGTCGACGCCCGCAACTGGTTCCAGCGCCAGTGGGACAAGGCGTCCGGATCAGGCGGCGACCGCGACCCGCGGAGCGCGGAGAAGCAGTAGGTGTTCGAAGGTCGCTGCGACCGCGTCCGCGACGGGCTCGAACTCGGCCACGGGCCAGACGAAGACGTCGTCGGCGTCGATCAGGTCGGCGAGTGTGGCGTGGAGCGCCGGATCCCGCGTGATCGTCAGGACCGTCTGGGCGTAGCTGCGCGCCCACAATTCCTTCGTCGAGGTGAAGTAGCGGCGCCGGGAGCGCCCGACGCCGGCCGGCAGCCGGGACGGGAGCCGTGCGGCGGCCTCTCGCCAGCCCCCGAACGCATCGTGGTGGCCGGATGCCCAGGCGGGGCCGAGCTCGTGGCCGAGCTGGTGGTCGAGGAAGTGCCCGAGCTCGTGCAGGAAGCTGAGTGCGACTCGGTCGTGCCGCCGCGAGACGCGCAGGTCGATCGGATCGGCGCCGCGCAAGCGGTAGCAGCCGCTCTGACTCGTGGTCGAGGTCGCGCGGACGGGTACCGGCTCCAGGTCGGAGTGGAGAACGTTCAACGCGTCGGCGGCCGCGAGTGCGCGGGTCAGCACCGGAGAGAGCGGGCTGCGCCTGGGCAGGCGAAGAAGCTGCGGCAGCGCCTGCAGGCGCGCGTCGCCGGTGCGCACGACCGCAGGCGGCTGTCGCCGGGGCTGTCTGCGGCGTCGGCGCATGCGTGCAATCTAGGGACGAGGGCGGACGCAGCCGAGCGGCTAGCCGCGCTGGACGAAGACGCAGGGCCGCCTGTCGTCTGGGAGCGGAGAAGCGCGCAGGCCGGCCGCGACGAACATGCCCTCGTCGACGTCCGGGAGCGCGATTGGCGTGCTCTGAAGCGGCGGCGGGCCGTCACGTGAGATCAGCTCGTAGCGCTCGTCGAGCTGGACGAAGAGAAGATGGCTGGTCGGCACGACCGCAGCGGGCTCATCGTGCTCGGGCGCAGTCGACGCGTTGCGAAGTGCCGCCAGCTCTTCGTGCAGCCGCTGGTTGAGCTCCTCGAGATGCTGTAGGTCGCGGCAGTGGCTCTCGGCCAGCTCCGCGAGCTCGCGCTCCCGAATCTCAGCCAACGCAGCAGAATCCCGTTCTCGGCTCTCGGCGAGCTCGGTCAGCTCCCGTTCGCGCTCGGCGAGCGCCGCCTCCGCGGCCGCGAGCTTCGCCCACTGCTCCTCGAGCTGGGCGAGGAGGGCCTCTTCGCCGGAGTCCGGCGCGTGCTCGGGCGCGAGCACGAACTCGAGAATCGTCGCCTCGGTCTCCGGCGCCGGCTCCGAGTCGGCGTCGTCGTCGACGTTGGGCACGAGCTGGACGATGCGCTTCCGGTCGGTTTCGTGACGCCGCTGAATCTCGGAGCGGAGCCCCGTCCCGAATCCCTTCTCCGTGGTGAGCTCGATCCCGTACTGCGCAGCCAGCGCGCTCGCGAGCTCCGGCCCGGAGACGAAGCCGAGCTTGACGATCGTTTCGCCCAGGCGCTGCCCGGTCGCCTGCTGTTCGGTCAGCGCCAGCTCGAGCTCGTCGCCCGTGAGCAGGCCCCGCTCGACGAGCAGACGGCCCAGAGGCCGCCAGGTGAAGTGGGCCGCTTCCACCGTCTCACTATCGGCAGCGTTGCCGGTCGAGGCAAGCACGGTCGTGCGAAATGCCTCCAAAGGGGTAGGTCTACCGGGCAGCGGCCAACTGTCCGCACGCCGCCGCGATGTCGCGGCCGCGGGTGAGCCGGACGGTCGACGGCAGGCGTGCGCGGTCGAGCACTGCCTTGAACTCTGCGATCGCGTCGCGCGAGGAGCCCTCGTACATCCCGGTCGGGTTGTACGGGATCAGATTCACCTTGAAGACCTTCGGGTCGAGCAGCCGCGCCAGCTCCTGTGCCCGGTCCGCCGAGTCGTTGACGCCCGCGAGCATGACGTACTCGACGAAGACCTTCCGTCGGCGACGCTCGAAGTAGCGGCGGCATTCGGCGAGCACGCTCGGAAGGGGATAGCGGTCGTTGACGGGCATGAGCCCGGAGCGCAGGCCCGGGTCGGCAGCGTGGATCGACAGGGCAAGGCGGATCGGCTGCTCGACCTCGTCGACGAAACGGGTCAGACCCGGCATCCAGCCGACGGTCGAGATCGTGGTGCGGCGGTTCGTGATCCCGACCTCCGGCAGCCGCATCGCCGCCCCGAGGACCTCGTCGTAGTTGAGGAACGGCTCGCCCATGCCCATGAAGACGAGATGATTGACCGGCTCGATCCGCCGGAAGTGCAGAACCTGGTCGAGGATCTCGGATGCTTTGAGGTTGCGGCCGAAGCGCATCGCGCCAGTGGCGCAGAAGGTGCACGTGAGCGGGCAGCCGGACTGGGACGAGACGCAGACGGAGCGCCGCCCGTCGCGGTAGCGCATCAGCACCGCCTCGACCGGATGCCCGTCGCCGGTGCGGAAGAGCGCCTTCACCGTTCCGTCGGCGGCATGAGCCTCGTCCTCGACCGTCAGCGTCGAGAACGGGACCGCCTCGGCAAGCTCGTCGCGTAACGCCGCCGGCAGGTTCGTCATCCCCGCGTAACCCGATACTCCGCGAGCCGTCCACTCCCACACCTGGCGGGCTCGGAAGGCCGGTTCGCCGCGGTCGGCGAGGACGTCCGCGAGAAGCTCGAGGTTCACACCGGGAGGGTAGCCCCGTGCTCGCGCAGGAGCTCGGCGAGCTCCTCGTTGCCGTTCGCCTCCGCTGTCTGCAGCGGCCGGTGCTCACCCGAGTCGACGCCGTTCGGGTCGGCGCCGGCCTCCAGAAGGATTCGCGCCGCTTCGACCTGGCCGGCGAAGACGGCCGTCCCGAGTGGGCGCACCCGCGCGAACGAGGCCGTCGCGAGCCGCTCGAGCGGCGCGCCGCGCTCGACGAGCAGCCGCACGGCGTCGGGGGAACCCGAGAAGCAGGCGAGATGGAGCGGCGTGAAGCCGTCGTCCGAGAGCGTGCCCACGAGCCCCGGATCGGCGTCGAGGAGCCCTCGCAGCCGCTCGACGCGCCCGAGTGCCGCCGCATCGAAGACGTCAAGCTCGGCGCCGGCGGCCGCTGCCTCCGCGCCGGCTCGGTCGCCGTGGTAGAGCGCCTCGCGCACCGGCGAGGTCTTCGGCCGGTTCCAGCCGAGCTCCTCGGCTTGCGCGCGGTAGGTGGGCAGCACCTCCTCGAAGCGGCGCTGCCAGTCCTCGAGCTCGATCGCTCCAGCGAGCGCGTCGAGGTGCGCATGCCAGCCGGCCGCGTAGCCCGTGCCGGCGGCGCGCCCGAGCCGGCGGTGGTCGAGCACGAGCAGCGTGCCGTACTCCTGCGGCAGGAGCTCGAAGCGGACGACCGACTCGTCCTCGCCGGCGAAACGCCACTCGTACTCGAGCACGTTCGGCTCGTCCCACGTCAGGATGCGGCCGTCGGTCTCGCCCTCCTCGAACGCGAGCCGGACGTGCCCAGCAGCGCCCGGGTCGACCTCGGCGCGCGCGAGCCACCGCCCGAGCCGGACGGGATCGGTGATCGCCGACCACAGCTCGGAAGGCGTGAAGTCGTAGAGGCGCTCGAAGCGGACGGCGCAGCGCTCGTCGTCGCGCCGCAGGGCACCGGTGTCGACGGTCAGCTCGGTCATCGGTCTTCCTTTCGGGAGCGCCGGAGCTCGGTCTCGAGCGCGTCGAGCCGCTGTGTCCAAAACGTGCGGTAGCGCCCGAGCCAGTCGTCGAGCTCGGCAAGTGGCGTGGGGTCGAGTGAGTAGACGCGCCGCTGCGCCTCCGGGCGCGAGCGCACGAGTCCATGCTCGCGGAGCACGCGCAGATGCCGCGACACGGCAGGCTGGCTGATCGAGAAGTGGGCGTTCAGCTGCGCGACGTCGTGCTCGCGCTCTGCCAGCAGCTCGACGATGCGTCGCCGGGTGGGGTCGGCGAGTGCTGCGAGCGTGTTCACTCCGCTTATATAGCACAATGGTTATGGAAATTCGAGCCGATAGTCTGCGCGCGTGATCGACCTCCGCTCCGATACCGCGACCAGGCCGACTGCGGGCATGCGCGCCGCGATTGCTGCCGCCGCTGTCGGCGACGAGCAGAAGCGCGAGGACCCGACCGTCAACGAGCTCGAGGAGCGCGCGGCTCGGCTGCTCGGCCAGGATGAGGCGATCTTCCTTCCCACCGCGACGATGGCCAATCAGATCGCGATCCGGCTGCACACGGAACCGGGGGACGAGTTGCTCGGCGAAGAGCACTGCCATGTCTTCCTCTCCGAGCTCGGCGGCGCGGCCGTCCACTCCGGCGTCGTCACGCGTGGGCTCCCGGGCGTCGCCGGCCGCTACAGCGCCGAACAGGCGCGCGCCGCGCTGCGCTTCCCCGACATCCATTCGCCGCGGACGCGTCTGCTCTGGGTCGAGAACACCCATAACGCGAGCGGCGGCCGCATCTGGCCCCTGGAGGAGATCCGCGAGCTGCACGCTTTGGCGCTTGAGCTCGACCTTCGGTTTCACCTCGACGGCGCCCGTCTGCTGCACGCGTCTGTCGCGCTCGGCGTCGACGCGGCCGAGATCGGCTCGCGGTTCGACACGGTCACGCTCTGTCTCTCGAAGGGCCTCGGCTGCCCGCTCGGCGCGATTCTCGCCGGCCAGTCCGAGGTGATGCGGAACGCCCGTCGCCTCAAGCACCTCTTCGGCGGCGCGATGCGCCAGGCCGGAATCGTCGCCGCAGCGGGCGTCTACGCGCTCGACAACCATGTCGACCGCCTCGCCGACGACCATGCGCGCGCCAGGCGGCTCGCGCTGGGCCTGGCCGAGGCCGGGCTCGCCGTCGACCCCGACCGCGTCGAGACCAACTTCGTCCAGCTCGACATCGCGCCGCTCAAGGTGCAGGAGGCGACAGCGCGGCTGGCCGAGCAGGGGGTGGGGCTCTCCGGAACCGTCCACCCGACGATCCTGCGCGCCGTCACGCACCTCGATATCTCCGACGAAGATGTCGACGTCGCGCTCGAGGCGATTCCGCGTGCGCTCGGAGCCCGTGTCAGCGCCTGACCCGCTCCGCGTGGACCTCGAAGCCAAGCTTGCGGCCGCCCAGGCGGACGAGCGGATGCCCTCCGTCAGCGCGGCCGTCTTCCGCGACGGCAACGTGGTCTGGGAGCAGGCGCTCGGCCTCGCCGACGTTGAGGCGAAGCGGGAGGCGACGCCGCAGACGCAGTACCGGATCGGCTCGATCACGAAGACGTTCACAGCGGTCGGGATCCTCCAGCTCCGCGACGCGGGCGCGCTTTCGCTCGACGATCCGCTGACGAAGCATCTCCCCGAGAGCGCGCACGGGCCGACGATCGGCCGCATGCTCGCGCACTCCTCCGGACTCCAGCGCGAGCCGCCGGGCGAGATTTGGGAGACGATGAAGGCCCCCTCCCGGGAGGAGCTGCTCACCGGCACCGCGGACGCCGAGCAGGTGCTCGCCCCCGGCACCTGGTGGCACTACTCGAACCTCGCGTTCGCGCTGCTCGGTGAGGTCGTCGCGCGTGCCCACGGCGGTGCGTGGGAGGAGGCTCTGCAGGAGCGGATCCTCGGGCCGCTCGGCCTGTCCCGCACGACGCCCGACGAGTCCGACCCCGCGGCCCGCGGTTACTTCGTCGAGCCGTACTCCGATGCCGTCCGCCTGGAGCCGGAGCTCGACCTCGGCGGCGCCGGCGCGCTCGGCAAGCTGTGGTCGACGACCGGCGACCTGGCGCGTTGGGGTGCATTTCTCGCGTCCGGCGACGATGACGTGCTGCAGAGCTCGACCCTGGAGGAGATGGCGCACGTCCGGGCGATGGTCGACCACGCCGGCTGGACGATGGCGTGGGGGACGGGGCTCGAGCTCTACCGTCGCGGCGAGCACCTCTTCGTCGGCCACGGCGGCGCGATGCCGGGGCACCTCGCGGGTCTCGTCGTCGACCGGAAGACGAAGCTCGGCGCCGCGGTGCTGACGAACACCGGCGCCGGTGCGGCGCCGGAGAAGCTCGCGCTCGATCTCGCGACGGCCGCGATCGCCGCGCTGCCCGCAGCGACGGATCCATGGCAGGCGGGCGAGCCGGCACCCGCCGGCATCGAGCCGCTCCTCGGGCCGTGGTGGACCGAGGGACATCAGCTCGTGCTCTCGTGGCGGAAGGGCCGGCTCGAGGCGAAGCTTCTCGACGGCGTGCCGGGACGCGACACCTCCTATTTCGAGCCCGACGGCGAGGATCGCTTCCGCAGTGTCGAGGGCCGCGAGCGGGGGGAGCTCCTGCGTGTCGTCCGCGACTCCGTGGGCGCGGTCGAGAAGCTCTACTTCGCGACGTACCCGCTGCGCCGCGAGCCGTCCACCTTCTAGCCCTCGGGGCGGTCGCCGGCCAGGTAGAACGCGGTCGCGACGCCAATGTACGTCACGATCAGGATCACGCCCTTGAGGCGGCTCGAGCGGCCGTCGGCGAGCAGGATCGACGTCACCAGCACCGAGACGGCGAGGGCGCCGATCTCGACCTTGCGGAAGGAAAGCGCGAGCGGCTCGATCAAGAGCGCCAAGAGCGCCACGGCGGGGATCAGGAAGACGGCGACCTGCGCGCTGGAAGCGAGTGCGATCTCGGCCGCGAGCTTGATCTTGCCGCGGGCGGCGACGACGACCGCGCCGCCGTGCTCGGCCGCGTTGCCGACGATCGCGATCACGACCGCCGCGAGGAAGAACTCGCTCAGCCCGGAGTCCTCGGCGAACTTGTCGATCGAGCCGACGAGGATCTCCGCCACCAGCGCGGTGACGACGGTCGCGAGCCCGAGCACGACGAGGGCGAGCCGCAGCGACCAGCCTTTGATCTCCGCGTCGCTCGCGATATGCAGCGCTGCGTGCCGACGGAGCGAATAGACGGTGAGGACCACGTACGCGACGAGGAGGACGATGGAGACCGGGATCGAGAGCCTCACGAGCTCGTCGCGCTCGGGATCGCCTTCCCAGCCGGGAACAGACGGGATCAGCAGCAGGAGGGTCGTGCCGCCGACGAGCGCCAGCGCGAGGAAGCTCGACGGCCGGTCGATCTCCCCGCGGCCGCCGAAGAGCAGCGAGAAGCCCAGCACCAGGAGGAGGTTGCCGACGACGGAGCCGGTCAGCGACCCGCGCACGACCTCGAACTCCATCGCCTGGACGGCGAAGAGCGCGATGATCAACTCCGGCGCGTTGCCGAACGTCGCGTTGAGGAAGCCGCCGATCCCCGGTCCCGTGTGCTCCGCGGCGTGCTCGGTCGCCTCGCCGATCAGCCACGCGAGCGGGATCAGCGCCGCGGCTGCGAGCACGAAGTCGACCGTCGCGTCCGGGTGGAAGAGGTAGTGGATCAGCACCACGATCGGCGCGAGCGCGACGGAGGTGAAGAGGATGCGCCGGACCATGAACCGGCGATCCTAACGGCGCATGGACACTCGCTGGACGGTTCCGCGCGCGCGGCACGTGCCTGAAAATCGAGCGCTTGTCAAGTCTTGCGGGACGTGGGAACCGTGACCACAATCCGTCCATGGACGAGGCTGCACAGGCCCCCGTCGAGCTCCCTCTCCGACCTCAGGACGAGGTCGAGTGCCGACGGTGCGACGTGCACTGCGACAAGGTCGTCTACCCCGGAGCCTGCATCGAGCGCTCCTGCCCCTTCGTCTACGCCTACGAGGCCTGGGGCCACACCTACGTCGGCTGCATGCAGCGCGTCTACGGGGTCGAGATCGACCTCGACCTGTTGCGGGCGGCCGAGGCGAGGCGCGAGGGCTTCGGCGGCATCCGTGCGACCGGGTCGCCGCTGCCGATGTGCAAGGTCGAGGTGTCGCCCTGTTACGAGAGCCGCGTCGACGAGCTCGGCTGCAGGAATCCGGAGTTCTTCGAGCTCCCGCGCGAGCGCCCGAGCTTCCGCGTGATCGCGCAGATCAACCCGAGCGCCTAGAACGCGGCCGCCGAAGGGCTTGTGTTGTTTCAACACAAGCGTTTCCTTTCGTCTTTCGTGACGGAATCGTGACCAAGCGGCGTCCGGCGGCGGGCACGCTCTCGGAGTGCGCTTCTCGGTCTCCCCGAACGATGCTCGGATTCACGCACTCGTCGTAGCGCTCGACAACGACGACCAGTCGGTCGCCGCGACCTGGCGCGCTGTCGGCCAAGCGGCGTGGGAACTCGGTCTGCGCCGACCGGGGTACCACGCGATCCGTGAGCTCGTCCGATCCGAGCGCCATCGACGTGCGGCTCGCACCGCAGTGCGGGCGGCGGCACTCGACGCCGTTCTCGCGGTCGGATCGTCCCGCGTCGTTGACCTGCCGATCGCGCTCGACGCGCTCGAGTACGCACGGGCGAGGGAGAGGTTGTGTTGAAACAACACCACCCCTTCTGTGCGCTACCGCTTCGTCCAGCGGGCGCGCAGGTCGCGCAGCTTCTGCATCTCCGCGGCATCGGGCCCGTGGTTGTCCGGGCCCGGAGTCTCCATCACGGCAGGCAGCTTCTGGAGCGCCTTGGGGGCGAGGAAGGCGCCCATGCGCTCGCCGAGCTCGCCCTCGAGCACGTTCGCGTGGCGGTCGCGGTTCGAGCCGAGCGGGGCGGCCGCGTCGTTGACGTGCAACGCACGCAGCCGGTCGAGCCCGATCCGGGTCCTGACCTCCTTCAACGTCGCCGTCATCACCTTCGGCTTGCCGACGTCGACGCCGGAGACGTACAGATGGCACGAATCGAGGCAGATACCGAGTCGTTCGTGCCGGTCGAGCCCGTCGACGATCGCCGCCAGCTCCTCGATCGAGCGGCCGATCGTGCCGCCCGCGCCGGCCGAATTCTCGAGCAGGAGCCACGTCCGATCGGAGCAGTGCTCGAGCACCTCGCGCAGCGCGGGCACGCAGCGCTCGAGCCCGGCCTCGAAGCCGGAACCGAGATGCGAGCCGACGTGGAAGACGACGCCGTCCGCCTCGATCGCGCAGGCCGCGTCGACGGTCGCGACCATCGTCTCGAGGCTCTTGCCGTAGACCACCTCGTCCGGCGTGGCGAGGTTGCAGAGGTAGAGGGCGTGCACGAGCACCGAGCCGATCCCGGCTTCCCCGCGGCGCTCGCGAAAGCGCGCTAGATCCTCTTCGGCATGCTCGGGAAACCGCCAGGTCCGGGGGCTCTGCGCGAACAGTTGCACCGCGTCGGCCCCGATCTCGATCGCCCGGTCGAGCGCGCCCTTGATCCCTCCTGCACAGTGGGCGCCGAAGAGCACGACGCTAGGCTAACCGCGTCGTGTCAGTCCGCGTCCGCATGGCTCCGAGCCCCACCGGCTTCCTCCACATCGGCGGCGTCCGCACGTTTCTCTTCAACTGGCTCTTTGCGCGCGGCCGGGGTGGCAAGTGCCTGCTTCGGATCGAGAACACGGATACGAGCCGTGAGGTGGCCGAGTCGGTCGAGCAGATCCAGAGCTCGCTCCGCTGGCTCGGCATCGACTGGGACGGCAACGTCACCTTCCAGCTCGACCGGCTGGAGCGCTGCGGTGAGGAGGCGCGCCGGCTGGTCGACGAGGGCAAGGCGTACGAGGACGAGGGCGCGATCCGCTTCCGGATGCCCGACGAGGGCACGACCGCCTGGGAGGACGCGGTCAAGGGCCGGATCGAGTTCCCGAGCGAGCAGCTGGATGACCTCGTCCTCGTCCGCTCGGACGGCAGGCCGACGTACAACTTCGCCTC
Organism: uncultured Gaiellaceae bacterium; assembly: GCA_963784895.1. Classification (GTDB taxonomy): domain Bacteria; phylum Actinomycetota; class Thermoleophilia; order Gaiellales; family Gaiellaceae; genus Gaiellasilicea. Next base: position 156,137 of record CAWATM010000016.1, read on the forward strand.
TCCGGTCGAGGACTGGCTCGACGGGATCACGCACGTGATCCGCGGCGACGACCACGTCTCGAACACGCCGAAGCAGATCCAGATCCTGCAGGCACTCGGCTCCGAGATCCCGACCTACGCGCACGTGCCGAGCGTCTTCGGCGAGGACGGCAAGAAGCTCTCGAAGCGACACGGCGCCGTCTCGGTGGACGAGTTCCGCCAGGCGGGGTACATCGCCCCCGCGCTGATGAACTTCCTCGCGCTGCTCGGCTGGGCGCCCGACGGCGAGACGACGATCATGTCGCGCGACGAGCTGACGGAGCGCTTCTCGCTCGAGCGCGTCGGCGCCAGTCCGGCCACCTTCGACTACGCGAAGCTCGACTGGATGAACGGGGTCTACCTCCGCGAACTCTCTCCCGGGGAGTACGCCGCCGCGCTGACGGCCTTCCTCCGCGAGCAGGGCAACGACTGGCCGATCGAGCGGGTCGAAGCATCGGCTCCGCTCGTGCAGGAGAAGATCGCGAGGCTGGGGGAGTTCCCAGAGTTCGCAGGCTTCCTCTTCCACGACGTCGAGCCGGACCCCGCCCTGCTCGACCGTGACGTGCTGACGGCGACGGCCGCCGCGCTCGAGCTGGTCGAGCCGTGGCAGGCCGCTCCGCTGGAGACCACGCTCAAGCAGGTGACGGCGAGTCTCGGCCTGAAGCCACGACAGGCGTTCCAGCCGATCCGCGTCGCCGTGACCGGGTCGAAGATCTCGCCCGGGCTCTACGAGAGCCTGGAGCTGCTCGGGCGCGACGTCGCGCTCGCCCGCATCAAGGCCGCGGCGGCGGCAGCGGCTTGATCGGGGCGAGCGGGTCGAGCGCCCGCTGGAACTGGACCCACGCCCGCCGACGGTAGCTCGCGCTCGGCGTCGGCAGCAGATTTTTGGCGGCTTTGTCCTGCACGTCCCTCTCGTCCTCGGGTTGCTCGTTGCTTCCCAATTGTAAGGGGTAAACGTGATTCGGCCCTGGCGCGGTACGCAAGTGGGTACAGTGCGCGGCCTGATGGGCGTTCAAGGGGGGCCGGACGTCAAGGACGTGCTCGTCGTCGACGACGAGCATTCCCTTCGTTTGCTCTGCCGGGTCAACCTCGAGCTCGACGGTCATCATGTCCGCGAGGCCGGGACTGTCGCCGAGGCCCGGCGCGAGCTCGAGCGGGCCACGCCCGACGTGATCCTGCTCGACGTTCACGTCGGCGCCGACGACGGGCTCGAGTTGCTCGATGAGATCGCTGCGCTCGAGCTGCGGACGCGCGTCGTCCTCCTGTCGGGGACGAGCGAGATCGGCCCGGAGCTGCGGGCACGGGTCGACTCGGTGCTGGGGAAGCCGTTCGACCTGAAGCGGCTCGCGGCCGCGGTCGACGGCACCCTCGTCCGGTAGGCTCGCCGCACGTGAGCGTGACGGGGGTGCGGACGCCGGTCGAGTACGAGCAGCGCCTGGCGCGCTATCTGTTCGAGCGCTCCGAAGAAGGCCGAGCGGTGCGCGTGGGGGAGAAGGAGACCTCCGAACAGGCTGAGATCGTCGAACGCTATCGCGACCTCTTCTCGCCCGGGCAGCTCGACGCCCTCCGCGAGGCCGAGGTCGCTGCCGGCCGCGACGAGCGGGAGCGGCTCTATCGGCTCCGCAAGACCTGCGAGGCCGGGATCGTGGCCGCCGAGCTGGCCGCGCGCGAGGACGAGCTCGAGAACCGGATCCTGGCCGCCCGCGTCGGCTGGAAGGGAGAGGAGCTGCCGCTGCGGACGGCGCAGGCGAAGCTTGCCGTCCTTCCGGCCTACCGCGACCGCGACGAGCTCGGCTCGCTCGCGAACGCCGAGAGCGCCCGCTTCAACGACGACCGCCGCGACCTGCTCGCCGCCGGCGAGGCGCTCGAGGCCGACCTGTCCGGCGAGCCCGACGCAATCGCACGCAACAGCGAGGAGAAAGGGATCTCCTTGCCCGAGCTCGAGGGCGCGCTCGATGCGGCCGCCCGCGCCTCGGCCGGCGTCTACGACCGGATGCGCCAGCGCTGGTTCGACACGCTGCTCGGTCCCGAGCGCGAGGACGTCCCGACCTCGAACCACACGAGCTACCTGCGCCGGCTCTCGCCGCTCGAGCAGACGTACACGAAGGAGCGTGCCGTCGATGTCTGTCTCGCGACGCTGAACGCGATCGGGCTGAACATGGACGAGCTGCCGGGGATCCGGCTCGATCTCGATGACCGGCCGCAGAAGTCGCCGCGCGCGTGCGTGATCGCTTCCGACCCGCCGAACGTCGTCCATCTGATCACGCGCGCGCAGGGCGGGCTGCACGACTATCAGGCGTTCCTCCATGAGGCCGGGCACGCCCTCCACTACGCGAGCGTCGACCCCGGGCTGCCGTACACGTTCCGCAAGCTCTCGCGCGACCACGCGCTGACCGAGATCTATTCCTACATCGTCGAGGCGATCTCCCGCGAGCCGGCATGGCACGCTCAGCACTTCGACCTCTCGGACGAGCAGGCGGTCGAGAACGCCGACGCGACGGTCTTCCTCGAGGCGCTCCTGTTCCGCCGCTACGCCGCGAAGCTGCGGTTCGAGCTCGACTTCTGGGGCCGCTACGCCGAGGACGGCGGCACGCCGGAGGGGTACTCGGAGTACCTGACCGAGGCGACCGGGATCCGCTATCCGGCCGAGAACTACCTCTCCGACATGGACTCCGGCTTCTACTCGGCCGACTACCTGCGCGCGTGGATCCGCTCCGCCCAGCTGCGGCAGCACCTCCTCAGCGAGGTCGGCGAGGACTGGTGGTGCCGCCCCGAGACCGGCGAGCGGCTGCGCGCGCTCTGGCGCGAGGGAACGCGGCCGACAAGTGAGGAGATCGCCGCGCGGATCTCCTACGACCCGCTCGATACGGCACCGCTCCTGCATGAGCTCGGCGCTTGACAGGCCCCGAGGAGCGCGCGTAAGTTACACCTGAATCAGGTCTCAGGTTCTTGTCAGATTCCTCACGGAGGTCAGGGAGATGCAGGCACGGCACTGGCGTGGCGTCGCGACACTCGCGGCGGTAACAATGCTCCTCGCGGCGTTTGCCGGCGGAGCGCAGGCCCGCACGGACGCCGGCGACGGCACGGCCGCTGCGGCGCCGTACAAGGTCGGGGTCGTCTACTCGCGTACCGGCCTCCTGGCCGCGTACGGCGCCGAGTACATCCAGGGCCTGGAGTACGGGCTCTTCTACGCGACGCAGGGCACGAGGACGGTGAACGGCCGCAAGATCCAGCTGACGAAGGTCGACGACGGCACCGACCCGACCAAGGCCGTCGCGGCCGGGCGCGACCTGATCGGCCAGGGCTACAAGATCCTCGCCGGGAGCGTGTCCTCGGGCGTCGCGCTGCAGATGGCGCCGCTGGCCGCGCAGAACCAGGTCCTCTTCATCTCGGGCCCAGCAGCTACGGACGCGATCACCGGCATCAACAAGTACACCTTCCGCTCCGGCCGCCAGACCTACCAGGACGTGAAGACGGCGGCGACCTTCCTCAAGGGGATCGGCAAGAAGGTGACGGTCTTCGCTCAGGACTCGGCGTTCGGCGCCGGCAACTACGCCGCGGTCAACTCGATCGTCGGCTCGCAGGGCCACACCGTCGGCCGGATGCTCGTGCCGCTGTCGGCGCAGGACTTCACGCCGTTCGCGCAGCAGGTGAAGCAGGCGAACCCGGATCTGCTCTTCGTCGCCTGGGCGGGCACGACTGCGCCGGCGATGTGGCGCGCGCTCGAGCAGCAGGGCGCTTTCGGCGTTTCGAACAAGATCACCACGGGTCTCGCCGAGCGCGCGACCTGGTCGACGTTCGGCGACGTGGCCGCGAAGATCGACTTTCTCTCGCACTACGTCTCGACGGCGCCGAAGAACAAGGTGAACGACTTCCTCGTCAAGGCGATGAAGAACCGGGGCCAGGTGCCTGACCTGTTCACGCCGGACGGCTTCGTCGCCGGCCAGATGATCGTGCAGGCTCTGAGGGGCGCGAAAGGCGACAACGTCGACAAGATGATCGCGGCGCTCGAGGGCTGGAGCTTCGTCGGCCCGAAGGGCCAGCAGACGGTGCGCAAGTCGGATCACGCGATGATCCAGCCGATGTTCCAGGTCAAGCTGGTCAAGGCCGCGAACGGCAGGTGGCAGCCGCGCGTCGTCTCGCGGATCAAGGGGCAGTTCGTCGCCCCGCCGGAGCCGCGCTAGCGGCAACCCTGACCTCCGGGGATCGTGGGAACTCCCTCCGCACCGATCCTCGCCACGCGGAACCTCGGGCTCGACATCGGCGGCGCCAAGATCGTCGCCGATGTCTCGCTCGAGGTCCGCGCAGGCGAGCTCGTGGGCATCATCGGACCGAACGGCGCCGGCAAGACGACGCTCTTCAACTTGCTCTCGGGACTCGTGCGACCGACCGCGGGGAGCGTCGAGCTACACGGCCGTGACGTCACAGGTGAGCCGCCGCACCGGCGCGCCCGCGCGGGTCTCGGCCGCACCTTCCAGGTTTCCAGCGTCTTCCCGCTGCTGACCGTGCACGAGAACGTCCGCCTCGCCGCCGAGGCGGAGCTGGGCGGCTCGCTCCGGATCTGGCGGCGGGCCGCGTCGGTGCGCGAGGCGCTCGACCGGGCGAACGATGCTCTCGTCCGGGTGGGGCTCGGCGGGCGGATGCTCTGGCCGGCCGGCCTGCTCTCGCACGGCGACAAGCGCAAGCTCGAGCTGGCGATGCTGCTCGCGAGCCGCCCCGACGTGATCCTGCTCGACGAGCCGATGGCTGGTGTTTCAGCCGAGGACGTCGACGAGCTCGTCGAGCTGATCCGCTCGGTGCACCACGAGGAAGGCAAGACGGTGCTGATCGTCGAGCACCGGATGGAGGTCGTGATTGGCCTGGCGGAGAAGATCGCCGTCATGCACCACGGCTCCCTGCTCGCGTTCGACGAGCCGGCCGCGGTGATGGCGAACGAGACCGTCCAGTCCGCGTACCTGGGAGAGCCGCTCTAGTGGCGCTGATCCGAGTCCAGGACCTCAACGTTCATCTCGGAGAGTCGCACGTGCTCCAAGGTGTCTCGTTCGAGGTGCCCGAGGGCGGGGTGACGGCGCTGCTCGGCCGGAACGGCGTCGGGAAGACGACGACGTTGCGGGCGATGATGGGGCTGGTGCCGCGTCGCGGCACGGTCGCGCTCGCGGGTGTGGAGCTGACGCGGCTGCCGACGCACGCGATCGTCCGCCGCGGGATCGGCTATGTCCCGGAAGATCGCGACGTCTTCGCCGGCCTCTCAGTGGACGAGAACCTGCGCCTCGCGGAGCGCGGCGGGAACCCCCGCTACGAGCTCGTCTACGAGCTCTTTCCGGAGCTGAGGGCGCGCGGCGCCCAGAAGGCCGGCACGCTCTCCGGCGGCCAGCAGCAGATGGTCGCGATCGCGCGGGCGCTCCTGAATGACAACCCCGTGCTGCTCGTCGACGAGCCGACGAAGGGGCTCGCACCGCTGCTCGTAACCGAGGTCGCCGCGGCGCTCGAGCGCGCCGCCGAGCTGACCACGGTACTGCTCGTCGAGCAGAACCTCGGCGTCGTCGCGCGCGTCGCGCAGCAGGTCGTCGTCCTCGACATGGGCAAGGTCGTCCACACCGGGGCCGCCGCCGAGCTGCTCGGCGATCCGGAGAAGGTGCGCTCGCTGCTCGGCGTCGCCGGAGGTGGGCATTGAGCTTGCTCACGTTCCTGAGGCGGCGCTCGCGTCGCGTAAGCCGGTGGAACAGTACGGAGGTACGGGCCGCCGGCTGGAGCGGTGCGAGCGACGTCAGCCTTTCGCGGAGCCCGGCTCCGCCGGGCGGGAGCGAAAGGCGGCCAGGGGCGTGAGCACCTTCGTTCTCTTGACGATCACTGGGCTCGGCCTCGGGGCGATGTACTTCCTGATCGCCTCCGGGCTCTCGCTGATCTACGGCCTGATGGGCGTGCTCAACTTCGCGCACGGGGCGCTACTGACGGTCGGGGCCTACGCGACCTGGTGGACGTCGACGAAGGTCGACGGGAGCGCCGGAACGAAGCTCCTCGTCGGCGCGGTCGCCGGGCTCGCCGTCGGCGCCGTGCTGGCGGCGCTGATCGAGCTCGTCCTGATCCGGCCGCTCTACCGCCGGCCCGTCGAGCAGGTGCTCGTCACCGTCGGGCTCGCGCTCGCGCTGAACGCGCTCGTCGAGGCGATCTGGGGCTTCGACGCGCGGCCGTTCCCGGTGCCGAGCTGGATGATCGACACGACCTCGATTCTCGGCGCGTCGATCCCGAACGACCGCTTCGTCGAGATCGCCACCGCGGCGCTCGTCCTCGTCGGCCTGAATGCGTTCCTCCGCTTCACCCGCTATGGCCTGATCATCCGCGCCGGGGTCGAGAACCGCGCGATGGTGACGGCGCTCGGGATCGACGTCCGCAAGGCGTTCACGCTCGTCTTCGCGATCGGCGGCGCCCTTGCCGCGCTCGCCGGCGTGCTCTCGGGCGTCTACTACGGCGTCGTCGATCCGGGCCGCGGCACGTCATTGTTGATCTTCGCCTTCATCGTCGTCGTCATCGGCGGCTTCGGCTCGATCGGCGGGACTGCCGTCGCCGCCGTCGCGGTCGGCCTGATCCAGCAGTACGCGAACTACTACGCCTCGAGCGGCCTCGGCGATCTCGCGGTCGTGCTCCTGCTCGCGATCGTCCTCCTGCTGAAGCCGGAGGGGCTCGCTCCGAAGGTGGCGCATTGAGCCGTTTCCGGCCCTACCTCTTCCCGGCCGTGCTCCTGGCGGTCTTCGCCGTCGTGCCGCTGCTCTCGCTCGACCTGCCGGTGCTGTTCGGCGGCCCGCTCGACAGCCCAGGCACGCTCGGCCTGCTTGCGCTCTGCCTCACGTTCGCGGGCGTCGCGCTCACCTACGACCTCCTCTTCGGCTTCACCGGCCTGCTCTCGTTCGGGCACGCGCTCTATTTTGCGCTCGGCGTCTACCTGACGACGATCGCGCTGACCAAGTGGGAGTGGGGGTTCGTTCCGGCGCTGCTCGTCGTCGCGGTGGCGGGGATCCTCGTCCCCCTCGTGCTCGGCGCGATCAGCCTCCGCGTCGGTGGGATCGCATTCGCGATGGTTACGCTCGCGTTCGCGCAGGCCGGCCAGGTGCTCGTGCAGAAGAACCCGGACGCGCTCACCGGCGGCGAGGAGGGGCTCGGGCTCAACTTCGAGTCGATCCCCGACGCTTTCGTCGGCGTCCTGAACACGAAGCACCTCTATTGGCTCGCGCTCGGCTACGCGGCTGTCGTTTTTCTGATCGTCCGCTGGGCCGTGAACAGCTCGCCGGGCCACGTGCTGCAGGCGATTCGTGAGAACGAGCAGCGCGTCGAGGTGATCGGGCTGCAGCCGTTCCGGTTCAAGCTGCTCGCGTTCGTGCTCGCCTCGTTCCTGGCCACGGCAGGCGGCGTCGTCTGGCTGCTGGTGCTCGGCACCGGCGCCTCGCCGCAGGTGACGACAGCGAGCTTTACGCTGACGCTGCTCGTGATGGTCGTGATCGGCGGCGCCGGCACGCGCTACGGCGCGCTGCTCGGCGGCTTTCTCTACACGCTGGCCGACCAGCGCCTGGGCACGCTCGCGGGGTCGTCGCGGGTCGACGACCTGCCGACCGTCCTGTCGACCCCGCTCTCCGAGCCACTCTTCATCCTCGGCACGCTCTTCATCCTGCTCGTCTTCTTCGTCCCGGGCGGGCTCGCCAGCCTCGGCCCGCGCGTGAAGCGGATGCGGCGGATGCCGTCCGTGGACGGGATGCAGTGAATCTCGCCTGGGAACGGCGCGGGGAGGGTGCGCCGCTGCTCCTGATCCACGGGCTGGGCTACGCCCGCTGGGGCTGGGAGCCGGTCGTCGAGCCTCTGTCGCGGTCGTTCGACGTCATCCTCTTCGACAACCGCGGCATCGGTGAGAGCGACGCTCCGCCGGGGCCGTACACCGCGGCCGAGCTCGCCGCCGACGCGCTCCAGGTGCTCGAGGAGGCCGGGGTCGAGCGGGCGCACGTGCTGGGAACGAGCCTCGGCGGCATGGTCGCGCAGGAGCTCGCACTCCTCGCGCCCGAACGGGTCGAAAGGCTCGTGCTCGTTTCGACGACCCCCGGCGGGCCCGAGTCGTTCCCGATGCCCGAGCAGACGGTGAAGCTGATGACGAGCGGCGCCACGCTGCGGGAGTTCGTCGAGAACGCGCTCACGCCGGACGCGGACGGCGAGCTCGTCGAGCGGATCCTCCGCCACCGCGAGCGAACCGCGCAGCCGCTCGACGCCTGGAGTGCACAAGCCGCAGCGGGGGCGAGCTTCGATGCGCTCGACCGCATCGCGGCGATCGCCGCACCGACGCTCGTCCTCCACGGGACTGAAGATGCGGTCGTGGACTCCCGGAACACGGCCCTGCTGGCGCTCCGGATCCCGGACGCGCGCGTCGAGCTCTTCCCCGGCGGCGGCCACCTCTTCTTCTGGGAGCAGCCCGACCGGTTCGCCCGCGTCGTGACGGAGTTTCTCTCGTGAGCGACCTCACGCTCGGCCGTTGGATCCGCGACAGCGCGCGGACGACTCCTGGTCGCGTTGCGATCGACTGCCTCGGCGTCGAGACCACCTACGCGGAGCTCGACGAGCGCTCCGACCGGCTCGCGGCCGGGCTGCTCGACGCCGGTCTCTCGCTGGGCGACCGGGTCGCGACGCTGACGGCTGCGAGCGCCGAGCACGTCGTCGTCTTCTTCGCCTGCGCCAAGGCGGGCCTGATCCTGATGCCGCTGAACACGCGCCTTGCCGTGCCGGAGCTGCGCTACCAGCTCGAGGACGCCGAGCCGGCAATCGTGCTTCGCTCGGAACCGTTCGCCGAGCTCGCCGCGACCCTGCACGCCCGCAGCGCTGCGCTGGAAGAGCTTGTGGTACAGGAACACAACGTCCTCCCCGAGCCGGAGGACGGCGACGGGCTCCTGCTCGTCTACACCTCCGGTACGACCGGGAAGCCGAAGGGCGCGCTGCTGACGCACGCGAACTGCTTCTGGACGAATCTCTCCTTCGACCGCGTCGCCGGGCTTGCGGCGGAGGACACGGTGCTGTCGGTGCTGCCGCAGTTCCATGTCGGCGGCTGGAACGTACAACCGCTGCTGGCGTGGTGGAAGGGCGCGACGGTCGTGCTCGAACCGTCCTTCGACCCCGCTCGCGCGCTCGTCCTGATCACCCAGAAGCGCGTGACCACGATGATGGGCGTTCCCGCGACGTATCTGTTCATGGCACAGGAGCCCGGCTTCGCGAAGGCCGATCTCTGGACACTGCGGCGCGCGGTCGTCGGCGGCGCGCCGATGCCCGAGGCACTGCTGGAAACGTGGCACGAGCGGGGAGTCGAGATCGTCCAGGGCTACGGGCTGACCGAGGCGGCACCGAACGTGCTCTGCCTGCCGCCCGAGGACGCGGCCCGGAAGCGCGGCTTCGCCGGCAAGCCCTACCCGCACGTCGACGTCGCGCTCCGCGACACGAAGACCCGGCGACTGCTCGACGGTGTCGCGGAGGGCGAGCTGCTCGTCAAGGGCCCGAACGTCTTCGCCGGCTACTGGCGCAACCGCGAGGCGACGGAGGCGGCGTTCGCGGACGGCTGGCTCCTCACCGGCGACGTCGCTTCGCGGGACGAGGAGGGCTACTACCGGATCGTCGGCAGGACGAAGGACATGGTCATCTCCGGCGGCGAGAACGTCTATCCGGCCGAGATCGAGAACGTGCTTCACGAGCATCCGGCCGTGAAGGAGGCCGCGGTCGTCGGCGTGCCGGACGAGCGCTGGGGCGAAGCGTGCCTCGCGTTCGTCGTGCTCGCGGCCGCGGCGAGCGAGGAGGAGCTCCTGGAGCACTGCCGCGGCCGCCTGGCGCGCTACAAGGTGCCGAAGGGCGTCCGCTTCGCCGAGTCGCTGCCCCGGAACGCGCTCGACAAGGTGGTCAAGTCCGAGCTGTTGGAGCACGCGTCGTGAAGCAGCTGACCGCACGCGGCGAGCGGACGCGGCAGAAGCTGCTCGAGTCGGCCGAGCGGATCTTCGCCGAGCTGGGGTATCACGACGCCTCGATCGTGAAGATCACCGAGGCGGCGGGGGTCGGCCAGGGCACGTTCTACCTCTACTTCACCGGCAAGAAGGAGGTCTTCGCCGAGGTCGTGCTCGACCTGAACGTGCGCGTCCGGCACGCGATGACCGATGCCGCCGAGAAGGGCACGACGAGGGCGGAGCGCGAGCTGCTCGGCTTCGGCGCGTTCTTCCGCTTCACCGCCGAGCACCCCGCGCTCTACCGGATCGTCCGGCAGGCCGAGTTCGTCTCGCCCGAGACGCTCGTGCTCCACTACGACCGGCTGATGCGCCCCTACGCGGCCGGGCTCGAGCAGGCGATGGAGGCGGGCGAGGTCGAGCGCGGCGACGCCGAGGTGCTGGCGTGGAGCTTGATGGGGATCGGCGAGCTCTGCGGGATGCGCTGGATCCTCTGGAACGGCGAGGAGGGGATGCCCGAGCGGGTGTTCGACGAGCTGGCTCGGATCATCGTGCGCGCGCTCGGGGCGAAGGACCTCGATCCGTGATCGGGGTCGCGGCGACCGCCGCATACCTGCCGGAGCGCTGGATGTCGGCGGCCGAGATCGCCGACGCGAGCGGGATCCCGGAGGAGGTGATCGTGAAGAAGTTCGGCCTCCGCGGGAAGCACATCGCCCGAGGCGACGAGCACGTCAGCGACATGTCCGTCGAGGCGGCCTCGCGGCTCCTCGGCCGGCACGACGTCGACCCGGCGGAGATCGACGTCGTCATGTACTACGGCTCGCTCTGGAAGGATTACCCCGTCTGGCAGGCGGCGCCGTGGATCGCGCACCGCCTCGGGTGCCACAACGCCTACGGGCTCGAGTACGCGAACGTCTCCTGCGGGACGCCGGTCGCGCTCCGGCTCGCCCGCAACTTCCTCCTCGCCGAGCCCGACCTGCGCAACGTGCTGGTCGTCGCGGCGGCACGCGAGTCGCACCTGCTCGACTACGGGAACGAGCGTTCGCGCTTCATGTTCAACTTCGGCGACGGCGCCGTCGCGGGGCTGCTCACGCGTGACCGGGGCCACGAGCTGCTCGGCTGCCATGCGCTCACCGACGGCTCCTTCTCGCTCCAGGTGAAGGTGCCCGCGGGCGGCTCCGTGGAGCCCGCCTCCGTCGAGAGCGTGGCGGGCCGCCGCCATTTCCTCGACGTCGCCGACCCGACGCAGATGAAGGGCGGGCTCGACGAGGTCAGCCTGCCGAACTTCGTTGCCGCTGCCCGCGGCGCGGTCGAGCGCTCACATGCGAAGCTCGACGACGTGTCGTATCTTTGCGGGATCCACATGAAGCGCTCGATGCACGACGCGATCGTCGACGCGCTCGGAAGCCCGCGCGCCGCCTACCTCGACGACACCGGCCACATGAGCGGCGTCGACTCGCTGCTCGCGCTCGATCGCGCGGCCGGCGCCGGCGAGCTCTCGGCCGGCGACCTCGTCCTCCTGCTCGCAGCCGGGACGGGCTACACGTGGGCCGCGTCGGTGATCCGATGGTGATCGAAGATCTCGTCGGGCAGGAGCTCCTCTCCGAGTGGCGGACGATCGAGCAGACTCGGATCGACGAGTTCGCCCGCGCGACCGACGACGCGCAGTGGATCCACGTCGACCCCGACGCGGCGGCGGCGGGGCCGTTCGGGACGACGATCGCGCACGGCTTCCTGACCCTGTCCCTCGTCGTGCCGATGTTCGCGGAGGCGCTGCCGCCGCTCGACGGCTACGGGATGACGCTCAACTACGGCCTCAACCGGGTTCGCTTCACCTCACCGGTGCCGTCGGGCGCACGCATTCGCGGCCGCTTCAAGGTCGAGGACGTCGAGGACGTCGCTCTCGGGAAGCAGGCGCGCGTCGCGGCGACCATCGAGCTCGAAGGGCAGGAGAAGCCTGCGTGCGTCGCGGAGGCGCTCTTCCGCTTCCTCAACCAAGCGTGAGCCGCTCGCCCTGCTGCAACACGCGGTAGGGCTGGCCGAGGCGCTCGCACTCCGCGACGAAGGCATCCGGCGTCGCCGTGTTGAACTCGAACATGTCGTAGTGGCACGGGATCGCGAGCGCCGCCTCGACCAGGTCGGCAAGCCGTGCCGCTTCGGGCCCGTCGAGGTTGTCGAGCTTGCCGTTGATCGGAACAAAGGCGACGTCGACGGAGCGGACACCGGGGTCGAGCCAGGTCGTGTCGCCGGAGTGGTAGAGCCCGAGGCTGCCCGCCTCGATCACATAGCCGACGCAATGCTCGCCGGGATGCTCCGCCGGGACCGCCTGGACGCGGAAGCCGGCGACCTCGACGGTCTCACCTTCGGCGATGGGCGTCACTTCGCCGCCGCTGCGCTCCCGCGCGAGCTCGACGATCCGCGCCGGCGCCAGGACCGGAGCGCCGATAGCGCGCAGCGTCTCGGCGTCGAGGTGGTCGGTGTGGCCGTGCGTGGAGAGCACGACGTCGACGAACACAAGCTGCTCGGGCGCAACGACACGCGGGTGCATCCTGACGTGCGGCGTCTCGGTGCCCTCGTACTTCGCGGTCAGCGAGTCGGAGAGATAGGGGTCGACGAGCAGGTGCCGGCCCTCATGACCGACGAGGAAGCCGCTCTGCCCGAGCCACCAGACGTGGGTGCCGGCAGTGGTCGGCGCGATCACAGCTCGTCGCGGACGATCCGGACGCCCGCGACCAGGTTCGCGAGCTTCCGCTTCGCGGCCCAGCGCGCCGTCTGGCTGAGGCCGCAGTCGGTCGAGAAGGCGAGCCGCTGCGGCGGTGCCAGCTGGGCGAACCGGCGCACGCGCGCGGCCACGTCCTCAGGCGTCTCGACGTAGTAGCTCTTGACGTCGATCACGCCGACGGCGACGTCCTTCGCCTCGGCGATCGTGCCGACGAGCTCCGCCTCCGCGAGCTCGCGGCTCGCCATCTCGAGGTGGATCTCGTCCACCGCGACGCCGAGGAAGGCCGGAAACAGCGGCTCGTACCGGCGCGGCGCGACGGCTCGCCCCTTGTAGTTGCCGAAACAGAGGTGGGTCGAGAGCCGTGCGCGGCCGGCGACCGCCGCGACGGTGCGGTTGAAGAGGTCGACGAGCCGCTCCGGATCCTCGCGGTGCGCGTAGCAGCTCATCGAGGGCTCGTCGATCGCGATCTCGGCGCAGCCTGCGCCGGCGAGGGCGACGAGCTCGGACTGCACGATCGGCAGCAGCGCCTCGGCGTGCGCCCAGCGGTCGCCCTCGAGCCGGCCGGCGAGCGTGTACGGCCCCGGCACCGCAACCTTCAGGGTCGGTCCGGGCGGTGCGACCCGGCGCAGGCGCTCGAACTCCTCGACCGTGCCGAGCCCCCGTGGTGCTGCCAGCTCCGCGACGACACGGTGCTTCGCCCGCTGGTCGTGCGCGGGAGGCCCGAAGCGGCGCGTCGGCTCGCCTCGCTCGATCCCCTCGAGGTGGCCGTAGAAGCCGAGGTTGAAGTCGAGCCGCGTCTGCTCGCCATCCGAGATCGCGTCAAGCCCGGCCGCGACCTGGTCGTGCACCGCGGCGATGACGGCGTCCTCCTGCAACTCGGCGACGTCGTCGGGACCGAAGTTGGCGAGGTTCTCGGCGGCGTGCTCGAGCCAGCCCGGGAGGGGATAGCTGCCGATCACGGTCGTGCGCAGCTGAGTCATTGGCGTATCCTCGCACCGTGGTCGGGATCGACACCCTGGAGTACCGCGACGTCGCGAAGACGATCGATCACTCCCTGCTCCGGCCCGAGCTCGACCTCGCGACCGTGCGTCGGGGAGTCGAGCTGGCCGTCCGCTACGACGTCGCTTCGGCAACCGTACGACCGGCCGACGTCGCGATGGCCGCGGAGCTGGTGGCGAACTGCGACGTGCTCGTCTCCACGGTCGTCGGCTTCCCGCACGGCAGCCACACGACCGCGACGAAGGCCGCCGAGACGGAGGAGCTGGTCGCAGCCGGCGCCGACGAGATCGACATGGTGCTGAACATCGGTCGGCTGATCTCCGGCGAGGACGAGTATGTCGAGCGCGACATCCGGGCGGTCGTCGAGGCGGCGCAGGGACGGCTCGTCAAGGTGATCTTCGAGAACGCCTACCTCGACGACGGGCAGAAGGTCCGAGCCTGCGAGCTGAGCGCCGCCGCGGGCGCCGGGTTCGTGAAGACGTCGACGGGGTTTGCGGCCTCGGGCGCCACGATCGAGGATCTGGAGCTGATGCGAGCGCACAGCCCGGCTCACATGCAGGTCAAGGCTGCCGGTGGCGTACGCACGTTGGACGCGCTGCTCGAGGTGATGAACGTCGGCGTGACGCGGATCGGCGCGACCGCGACCGAGACGATCCTCGAGGACTTCAAGACGCGGAAGGCCGCACTAGCCGCGGCCGGCGCCGCGTAGCGCGGCACCGATCGCGCCGGCCTTCACGCCGAGCTCACCCTGCACGATCTCGACCGGCACCGAGATGAACACGCGCCGTGCTACCTCCTGGCGGACGGGCTCGAGCAGCTTCTCGCCGGTGGAGCCGACGCCGCCGCCGACGACGACCCGGTCGGGGGCGAGCAGCGCGATCGCATTCGCAACGCCGACGCCGAGTAATTGGCCCGCGCGCCGCAACCGGCGTGCGCCCAGCGCCTCACGGACGAGCGCCTCGACACAGCCACGGTTGCCGCACGTGCAGGGCGGGCCCTTCTCGGCGATCGTCAGGTGACCGATCTCACCCGCGCGTCCTGCCCGGCCTTCGTGGAGTCGGCCGCCGATCGTGATGCCGCCGCCGACACCGGTGCCGACAGCGACGAAGACGGCCGTGTCGCAGCCGCGGGCCGCGCCGAGCGCCGACTCCGCGAGCGCGAACGCCCGCGCGTCGTTGATCAGCGCGGCCGGTGCGCCGACTGCCTCGGAGACGCGGGCTACGAGCGGCAGCTTCTCCCAGTCGCCGGGCAGGTTGGGAAGGAACGTGGCGACGCCCCGATCGGCGTCGTAGAGGCCCGGCACGCCGAGCCCGACCGTGTCGACCTCACCGGCATCGGCGCCGACCGACGCGAGCCGGTCGACCACAGCCGCGGGGCCTTGAATTGCGCGCGTCTCGAACCTGCCGTCCGCCACGACCTCGTCGTTCTCGAGCACGACCCACTTGACGTAGGTCGCGCCGAGATCGAGACCGAGATGCCTCATCGGACGGCCCAGCCGCCGTCGACGGTCAGCACCGTGCCGGTGACGAACGGAGCCGTTGCGAGGTAGAGCGCCGCTCCCGCCACGTCCTCCGGCCGACCGAAGTCTCCCGTGAGCGGGTGGAGCTCGGGGAGCCGCGCCACGATTCCGGGGTCGGACTGGGCCCGGCGGCTCATCGACGTTGCGATCAGTCCGGGGGCGATCGCATTGACCCGGATCCCGTCCCGGCCGTAGTGGTACGCCATCGCCCGCGTGAGCGTGATGATCCCACCTTTGCTCACCTGGTAGGCGTGGGTCGCGAAGTCGTCGTCGCCGGCGGTCAGTCCCATCACCGACGACAGGTTGACGATCGCGCCGCCGCCCGCCGCGCGCAGGAGCGGGATCGCGTGCTTCGAGCAGAGGAAGACACTCGTCAGGTTGGTCGCGAGCACGGCGTTCCAGCCTTCGACCGTGCACTCGTCGACCGGCCCATCGCCCAGCGAGCGGCCGCTGATGCCGGCACCGTTGAAGAGGATGTCGAGTCGGGGGAGTTCCGCGAAGAACGCCTCGACCTCGTCGGGCGCCGTCAGGTCCGCCTGCTCGCGGTCGAGCCCGATCACTTCGGCACCCGCCTCCGCGTACGCCGTTGCGACCGCGCCGCCGATTCCGCCGGCCGATCCGGTTACGACTGCGAGCTTCCCCTCCACTGCGTCATCTTCTCTAAGCCGGGATAGAGTCGGCGCGTGATCGGAGCGGCCGTCGTCGGGACCGGGTTCATCGGCGTCGTCCACGTCGAGGCGCTCCGCCGGCTCGGTGTCACCGTGACGGGCGTCGTCGGCTCCTCGCCCGGCCGTGCGCGCCAGAAGCCCGGTCTCCCAGAGCCGTACGACAGCTTCGAGGCGATGCTGGACGACGACCGCGTGCGTGTCGTCCACCTGACGACGCCGAACAACCTTCACTACCCGCAGGTGAAAGCCGTGCTCGCGGCCGGCAAGCACGTCGTCTGCGAGAAACCGCTGGCGCTGACGTCGGCGGAGTCGGGCGAGCTGCTCCGGCTCGCAGAGGACAGCGGTCTCGTCCACTGCACGAACTACAACATCCGCTTCTATGCGCTCTGCCGGGAGGCCAGGGCGCGCGTCCGTCGCGGTGACCTCGGCGCAGTGCACGGCGTCCACGGGGTCTACATCCAGGACTGGCTGCTGAAGCCAACCGACTGGAACTGGCGGCTCGATCCCGGCCAGGGCGGGTCGCTGCGCGCGGTCGCCGACATCGGCACGCACTGGCTCGACCTGACGAGCTACGTCACCGGCAAGCTGATCGCATCCGTCTTCGCCGACCTGCACACCGTCCACACGACGCGGCGCGTTCCGACAGGCCCGGTGGAGACGTTCGCGGGCGAACGGGACGATGTCGAGCGCGTCGACCGGGCGATCGAGTCGGAGGACATGGCGCACGTCCTGCTCCGGTATGAGGACGGCTCGCGCGGCAACCTCACCATCTCGCAGCTCGCGGCCGGGCGGAAGAACTGCCTTGCGTTCGAGCTCGACGGCGCGGAGGGTTCCCTCGCGTGGTCGTCGGAGCGGCCGGAGGAGCTCTGGCTCGGGTATCGCGACCGGCCGAACGAGGTCCTTCTGCGCGATCCTGCCCAGCTCGACCCGAGTGTGGCCGCGTTCACGGACTACCCGGGTGGCCACGCCGAGGGCTTCCCGGACACCTTCAAGCAGCTCTACAGGGCGGTCTACGCCGCCGTCGAGGAGGGACGCATGCCTGCAGAACCGGATTTCCCGACCTTCGCCGACGGGCACGAGGAGATCGTGCTCGGCGAGGCGATCGCCCGCTCGGCAGCGGAGGAACGCTGGATCGAGGTGGCACGGTGAAGCTCGGCTTCCTGACCGCGGCGCTGCCGGATCTCTCGCTCGGCGAGGTCGCTGCGTGGGCGGCGAGTGAAGGCTTCGAGTCGCTCGAGGTCGCGTGCTGGCCCGGCGGCGGGGGGGAGAGGCGGCGCTACGCCGGCGTCACGCACATCGACGTCGACTCTTTCGACCCAGGCGAGGTGCGCGACATTGTCGCCCGTCACGGGCTCGAGATCTCGTCACTCGCCTACTACCCGAACAACCTCCACCCCGACGACGGTCACCGCGAGGAGGCCAACAGCCATCTCCGCAAGGTCGTCGACGCAGCCGCAGCCCTCGGCGTCGAGGTGGTCGGCACGTTCGTCGGCAACGACAAGGACCGACCCGTGCGCGAGAACCTGGAGCGCTTCGGCCGAATCTGGCCCGACCTCGTCCGCCACGCGGGCGCGCAGGGCGTGAAGATCGCGATCGAGAACTGCCCGATGATCTTCAGCGAGGACGAGTGGCCGGGAGGCAACAACCTCGCCTGGTCACCCGCGATCTGGGAGCAGATGTTCGAGGCGATCCCGGATCAGAACTTCGGGCTCAACCTTGATCCCTCGCACCTCGTCTGGCTGATGATCGACGGCGAGCGGGCCGTCTACGACTTCGCCGACCGCATCTTCCACGTCCACGCGAAGGACCTCGAGATCCGCCGCGACGGCCTCTATCGGCACGGCACCTTGTCGGCCGGGATGGGCTGGCAGGTGCCGCGGCTGCCGGGGCTCGGCGAGGTCGACTGGCCGCGGTTCCTGGCGGCGCTCTACGCAGTCGGCTACGACCGCTGGATCTCGATCGAGCACGAGGACCGCCGCTTCGAGGGGGACGAGGAGCTCGTCAAGCGCGGCTTCCTGCTGGCGCGGAACGTCCTCCGGCCGCTGCTCGTCTGACCGTCGGAGGGATCAGGCGAGAACACGCTCGCGCAGCCGACGGCTGATCGAGCCTCCCACCGGCACCAGCGGTCATGCGGGACGGGCTGTCTGCTCTCGATATGAGGGCGTGAGCTCGCTCCATCGGGTGCGCCAGTCAGTGGGCTCTCGTCCCGCGCTATGGGCGGCGAGGTCCTCGAGGTGCGCCTGCCAGCCGGCTCCGTGCGCGGCGAGTTCTTCCACGGGGAGTCCACGCTCTTCGACCACGAGCCTCGTCTCGTCGCCCTCGGCCACGAGCACGGCCTCAATGACGGTCTCCTCTTCTCGTCCTGGGGTCATGGTCACGAGCAGGTGCCGTGGAGGGTCGCACGCGTCAACGCGGCCAGGGCCCTCCCAGCCGCTCGTGAAGGTCGCTCGGAAGGCTCCCCCGAGACGGAGGTCGCCCTCGACCTCGGCGATCCAGCGAGCTAGGCGCGGCGCCTCGGTGAGTGCCGACCAGAGGTCGTCGATGTCGGTGTCGTAGCAAGCCTCCATGCGGACGACGCCCCTACTGTCGCTGGATCGTCGCAGCGTTCCCGTGACGCGTGAGTTCGCTCGCGTCTCTTCACTCATGTCGCGCTCCTCTTCTTTCCTCGGGTGACTTCGGTGTGCAGGGCGTTCATGCGCGCCTCCCACAGTGATCGGTAATGGCCCAGCCATTCGTCGAGCTCGGCGAGCGGCTCGGCGCGCAGGTTGTACACCCGAAACTGCGCGTCTTTGCGCACGTCGACGAGGCCCGCATCACGCAGGACTCGCAGGTGTCGCGAGACGCCGGGACGAGCGATCGGCAGCAGTGCCGCCAGCTCACCGACGGTGGCGGGACCCTCGTTGAGGGCTTCCAGCACGGTTCGCCGGCTTGCGTCCGACAGCGCGTGCAGCACAACGTCCATGGGCTATATGTACCAGAATGGGTACGTACCCGTCAAGCTATGTAGCGACCGTGGCGACGGGAACTCGGCAGCTCGGTTCGCGATGCGCGATCAGGGGGCCGAACGCTGGCGACGCCGATGTCCTGGGAGTGGCGGCTCAGTGATCCGCTGCCCGTGGGTGCGGGGACGTCAGATGAATATTGAGAGTGCCGTCCGAATCGCGAATGGGGCCCCAACGTTCGGCTTTACCTAACCTGAGTCGGCTGGAAATCACCCACAGAGAGAACGTGCGATGAAACCACGCAGCCCAGATACGACCCGAAAGGCACCCGTGCCATCCGAAAGCCACGCCGACATCGAGGATTGGATCCGACGCGTGATGCCGGATCTGCATCCCATCGTCAAGCGGCTGGACGAAGTGATTTGCGACACAATCTCCGGGCTTCAGTACGCCGTCAAATGGAAGAAGGCGTACTACGGGTTGCCAGAACGCGGGTGGATCATCGAGATGGTCGCATACGACGTCTCCGTCAACGTCGTCTTCTTCGGCGGCGCGGAATTCGCCCCTCCGCCGCCGCTTGGAACCACCGAACGGACACGCTACGTCAAGCTGAAAACCCTGCAGGAGGCGCAGGGACCAGAGATGCACGAGTGGATCGAGCAAGCTGGACGCGTGCCTGGTTGGAAATGAGGGTTTACGACCGCGTCGACGTGCCGGCGTCGGACGAATCGTGTTCGCGGCGGAGGAATGTCCACAGCGGCGGCAGTGAATTGGTCGGAGTCGGATTGGCGGTACCGCGTCAGCTGGGCCTGGTAGTCGAAGGGCCGTTGGGTGGTCCGCTTGAAGCGGTCGCAGAGGCGCTCCACCTTGCCTTCTTCGTCAGTCACCCGCCGCGCGGGGAAGCATCCATCCGCACGAGTGGCGGCCCGATCTCTCGCTCTGCCGAACCCTCATCGACCTTCGCGCACTCACGCTTGAGGAGGCACTTGCGATGATCAGTCACCGAGACGAAGACGGCTGATCACCACGCTCAGGGGACAGTCGCTAACGCTGGCCCAGCCGAACGCCGCCTCCTCTGCGCGTAGATTGGTGTTGCCATGTCGAGCTGGTACGACTCCTGGGCGGATCGATATGCGGAGTGGTCGACTGGCGCCAATGCTGACGTCCCGTTCTACGTTGGGCTTGCCCTTGATGCTGACGGGCCACTGGTCGAGCTCGCGGTTGGCAACGGGCGCGTTGCGATCCCGGTTGCCCAGGCAACGGGCAGGCGCGTGGTCGGGATTGACTCTTCGCCGGCGATGCTCGCGCAGGCTCGACTGCGCGCGGCTGAGGAGGAAGTCGAGCTCGACCTGCGTGAAGGAGACATACGGGAGCTTGAAATCGACGAACCGGCGGCCTTGATCTACTGCCCTGGGCGGTCTCTGCTGCATCTGCCCGCCTGGGCCGATCGTCGCCGCTGCTTCGAGCGGGTCGCGGCGTCGCTTCTGCCGAACGGCCGCTTCGCCTGGAACGCGTTCGCCTTCGACCATCACGTCGCATCCGCCATGGACGGCCAGCATGCCGACACGCCATTGCCGCACACGAGCCACTACAGCGTCAGCGATAACCGAGTCGACATCACCTTGGACGATGGTGGAACCGGTTCGCTCTGGTGGGCAACCAAGAACGAATGGCTGGGGCTCCTCGACGTCGCGGGCCTGCGCCTCGAAGCTCTCTATGGCGGATTCGCTGGCGAGCCGCTCCTCGACAACAGCCCCGAGTACGTCTTCGTGGCCCGTCGCTAAGCGCTCAGCCTGGCCGTCCCGACAGGAGCGTCAGGTGGCTGGCAGCTGGCTGTCCCCGTGGAAGACCGCTTCGACGTTGTTCCCGTCCGGGTCAATGACGAACGCTGCGTAATACCCGGCGTGGTACTGCGGCCGAAGACCCGGCGCGCCGTTGTCGCGGCCGCCGGCTTCGACAGCGGCGCGGTGGAACTTGTCGACGGTGGCTCGGTCGGCTGCGGCGAAGGCCACATGGACGGGAGCGGCAGGGGGTTCCCCTTCCTCGATCCAGAAATCTCCGCCGCCCTCGATCGCGAACCCAGGCCCCCGCGAGCTCTCCACTACCTTCACCCCCAACGGCTCGAGGGCCCGCTCGTAGAAGGTGCGGCTGCGTCTCTCGTCGCGTACTCGCAGGGCCAAGTGGTCGATGAGGGGAAGCGGCACGGCCGGCGACATGCCTTGATCCTAGAGCGCGACATCCGGTTGGCCCGTCGAAGCGACAACAGGACTAGAGTGGATCCGCGTGACGCTTCAACGGATGGACAACGTCGGCATCGTGGTGGAATCCCTCGATGCCGTGATCTCGTTTTTCGCCGAGCTCGGCCTCGAGCTCGAAGGGCGAGCCACGATCGAAGGAGACTGGGCAGAGCGCGTCACTGGACTGCGCCACATGCGCGTCGAGACCGCCATGATGCGCACGCCGGACGGCCACAGCCGACTCGAGATCTCGCGATTTCTCACCCCGCCTGCGATCGCCGATCACCGGAATGCCCCGGTGAACGCTCTCGGCTACCTCCGCATCATGTTCGCCGTGGAGGACATCGACGAGACGCTCGCTCGGCTCCACCCGCACGGAGCCGAGTTGGTTGGTGAAGTGGCGCAGTACGAGGATCAGTATCGGCTCTGTTACGTCCGAGGCCCTGAGGGGATCCTCATCGGGCTGGCCCAGCAGATCGGCTAGGGGTTGAACGAGCGACGTCCGCCGGGGTTGTGTCTCGCGTGCCGCCGCGGCACGGCCTAGGGTCTTGACGTCAAAAACCACGACCACGAGGAGGGATTGCGTGTACGCACGCGCAACCACATATCGAGGCGTACCCGAGGATGTCGAGGAAGCGATAGTCCACTGGGAGGACGGCGTCCCTTCGATTCGCGAGTTCTCCGGTAGCCGGGGTGCGTTTCTGCTCGTCGACCGGTCAGCAGGAACAGGGATCGGCGTCACGCTGTGGGAGAACGCTGAAGCGATGCAAGCAAGCCGCGATCGAGCGGCCGAGCTTCGGCGGCAGGCTCAAGAGTCAAGCGGCGAGTCGGTACACGAGTACGAGGTCGCCGTCTGGGCGGTCGACTGATGCCTCTTCGCACGTAGAAGGTGCCGTCAGGGGACATTCCCTCGTCGCCGCGCTACGGGGTCGCCTGCGGGTGTTGTGTTTCGATGTTTGCGAGCGCGACGTTGGCGGCGGTTCGGGGGAGGTACTCGAACGTCAGGTAGCGGTCGATGATCCCGTGGCGCTCCGTTCTGACGAGGTTGAAGGTTTCGGGGTCGACGTAGGCGTAGCTCGCGCAGCCGGCGTTGGGATCGAAGCATACGGATGGGGCATCGATGCGGATGCGTTCGACCGTGCGTCCGTCGAGCTGCGTTCTGCCTTCGAGGTGTGCGCGCCCCGCGCTGATCGCCTCGCGAAGCTCCGTCACGGGGTCCGGTGGGCGGCCGCCGGTGCCCAGCGGCCAGATCGCAAGCGTGTTCTGCCCCACAAAGTAGAGCTCCGTTCCCGAGTCGAGGTCGCCGCCCATCTCTCTGCGTGTCACACCCGCGGGTCCGCATTCGCCAGATCCATTCGGCCAGGCCTTGATCATGCGGAACCTGTGCGGCGGCGTTTGGTCGATCCAGGCCTCGTGCGGACCGCGTGCAATCCAGGGGGAGACCACGCGAATTTCGCCCGCGCCGGGGGGACCGACCGCGCCGGGCAGAGCCCACTGGCGACTCTATGGAGCCCGGACCGCGTGTGATCGTGCAGGCGGGATCAATCGAGCCGAGTCCCGACTCCCACCGCATGTGCAAGATCGTGCCGGCGGGTGCTGTGAGTGCTGCCTGCGCTCGCTCGAGGAAACCAGGCGAGGTCTTCCAGGAGGTGCTGACGAAGAGCGCGGTGCCGACTGCGGTGGCGAGCGCGGCGAGGGCAAGCACAGTCCGTCCGGGCCGCCGGCGGACGAGGAGCATGGTCCCCCGTCCATGCCTGTGCTTGCCCTCGATCGCTCCTTGCAGCCGGGCGGCGGCTCGCCGCCGGGCAGCTTCACTCGGAGCCGCGACTCCGGAACGGAAGTCTGGAAAGCGGTCTAGTTCAGCCATGGAGATCAGCTCCTGATGTCGCGAGAGGGAAAGCCTCCGTCTCCGCCGCGAGGACGCGTCGCGCGGTCCGGCGCGCCCGGTGAAGCCACGTGCGCACCGTCCCGACCGGGACATCGAGCGCGAAAGCGATCTCCTCGTAGCTGAGGTCAGCGAGGGCGTAGAGGAGCAACGCATCCCGCTCTCGCGGGCGCATCGCCGCGAGAGCACGTGCCAGCCGAGCGTCGAGAGCGGAACCGTCGACTCGCGCAGCCGCCTCGTCCTCAGAGACGGCCCATTGGTCGACGCCGCTGCGACCGTAGGCCCGTAGCTGTCGCCGCTCTCCCCGCCAGCTGCGGCGGAGCACGTTCGTCGCGATCCCGTACAGCCACGGCAGAACGCTGCCGCTGGCACGGCAGCTCGCTCGCCGCTCGAATGCGAGCACGAACGTCTCGGCAGCGAGCTCGTCAGCGAGATCACGTCCGGCACGTCGATGGAGATACCTGTGGACCGAGCCGAAGTGGCGCTCGAAGATCAACTCGAACGCATTCGGCTCGCTCAGCGAGCGCGTCACGCAATCCGTATCCGACGGAACAGGCTCCATCACCGTGAATGTGCCCGAAGCCTGCCGTTGAGTTTCACCGGCAGTTGCGACCGTCGTCAGCAGGACGGGTCGGCGGGCATTCCCGAGCACTGGCCCACTCGCATGACCTCTCGTGGGGCCGAAGTCTCTGCTGCCTGGTTTGATCGGGCGTCGCCCGGACCTATTGCTCGCCTTCCCAGTACTCGACGGTGGGTCCGGGCCTCGCGAACATGATGTCTTCGTCCTCGACGCCCTTGGCGAGAACCTTTCCGGTGTCGAGGTACTCGATGATTTCGCCGCGGATCATGGAGGAGAGCATGAGGACGCGAATGGGCGACTCTGTTCGGTTGATGATCTGATGCGCACCGTCCTTGCCTCGCGGAAAGCAGGCGACGTCACCCTCCTTCAACACCTGCTCACCCTCGGGTGTGCGCAGCGTCGGCTGGCCGCGAAGCACGATCACCCACTCCTCGTTCAGGAAGTGCGTGTGGTAGGGCCAGAGCCTGTCGCCAGGCCCGACCTCGGACATGGTCGCGCCAAGTAGCTCACCGCCGATGCGTTGGCCGACAAGCGCGCCCTTGGCGCGCCAGCCCTCCCGATCCCTCGTCCCGTCCCACTCGTCGCTGTTGAGGTTGAAAATCTTCATTCGATAAGCGCCTCGTCGCCCGAGAAGTCTACGTCGTGCTTGGTCGGTCAGTCTGCTCGGCTGACATCGCATCCAATCGCATTGAGGCTGGCGCGGCCGAGCTAGGAGCTTGAGCGAGCGTAGGCGTCTAGAGCTTTGCGGATGGCAGTGCGTCCGCCTGTGAGCACCGACGGGCCATGCGCGACCAGGACTCGGTCTATCGGTTGGTCGCGCAGTCGCCCGAGCGACATGAGGAATGCGACCAGCGTCTCTGGTCACCGGTGACGGCGAGACACGTAGCCCGTCATCGGTGCCAAGGAAGAACTCGGCGACGACGAGCGATCGCTCAGGGACGATGTGGAAGGCGACTTGGCCTTCCTCGACTCCCTCGGGAACGAACGTCTCGATCCCCTCGGGAAGCGCAACCAATTCCGGCAGGCCCGCGACGCGCGCTTTCCCGCGGGGGTGGATCCAGACTGCCGCGTCGTAGCGGGCGGAAACCGCGCGCGTGCTTCGCTCGTGCCACGGAGCGGTCAGCAAGACCACGACCGGACCACTCGCATCCCACACGGCACGATCGAACGGCTCCCAGGCAGCGTCATCGAGGTCAGCTCTGATCAGCGGGTCGATCAGCACGTACGCATCGGCCGCTCTCCAAGTTGCGAAGCCGACCTCCTCCGGCCACTCCGGATTCGGCGTCCAGGCGGGATGCGGAGCCG
This sequence comes from uncultured Gaiellaceae bacterium, assembly GCA_963784895.1. Lineage (GTDB taxonomy): Bacteria > Actinomycetota > Thermoleophilia > Gaiellales > Gaiellaceae > Gaiellasilicea. Next base: position 180,965 of record CAWATM010000016.1, read on the forward strand.
TCCACCACATCAGCGAGTCGCTCAGTCTCAGCCCACGCACTTGGACGCGAGCGTAAACCGATGTCGCTCAGGGGGACATTCCCGGACGCCTGGCGGCGCCGTCGACCACCTTGATCGCCGTTGCGACCGATGAGATCCGCGCCTCCGTGCGGTCGTACCGGAAAGACCACCACGAGAAGGGACGAACCGATGAAACTGACGACGACGCTCGTCTCCGTCGATGGAGCTGCGGCATGACCAAGGTGGTCGCAATCATGTCGATGTCTCTCGACGGGTACGTTGCCGACGCGAACGACGGGGTCGCCGAGGTCTTCGACTGGTACTTCTCGGGCGACGTCGAGGTCCCAACAGCGAGCGCGACATCCGGGATGACGTTCCGCGTCTCGGCGCCGAGCGCCGACCACCTGAGGGGCTTGCAGGCCGAGGTCGGCGCCATGCTCACCGGTCGGCGCACGTTCGAGCGCGCCGACGGCTGGGGTGGCCAGCACCCGTGGGGGATTCCCGCTCTTGTCGTCACCCACAACGTGCCCGACGGCTGGCCGCGGCCCGGCTCGACAGTCGAGTTCGTCACCGATGGCATCGAGAGCGCCGTTGCTCGAGCGAAATCGGCTGCCAGTCCGAAGTCCGTCGGAGTGCACGGCGCCCAGACGATCCAGCAGTGCCTGGACGGTGGACTGCTCGACGAGCTCCACATCGATCTGGCGGCCGTGTTGCTCGGCGCAGGCGTGCGGCTGTTCGACCACCTGGCGAAGACACCGGCCGTCCTCGGGAATCCGACAGTCGTCACGGGTGTGGGTGTGACGCACCTGCGCTATCCCGTGCACACGTCGTAGACCTGCTCGGAACCGCATGCCTCGGCGACTCAGCGAGCTCGGCGCGATGGACGCGTCTCACGCCCGGGGCTAGAGTTACCGCATCGTCGATCAGGGCCGAGCGGGATACAGCCTCGACGCGAGCGCCGGCGAGCGCTTGTCGTTCGCGGGAGCGATGTTCCTCGTCAAGGCGAGCGCGGAGAGCACGGCCGGCGCCTTCGCGATCATCGAGGAGGTCGATCCGCTCGACACGCCGCTTCACGTCCACGCGAACGAGGACGAGCTCTTCTATGTGATCGAGGGAGAGCATGTGTTCAGGGTCGGGGAGGAGGAGTTTCCGGCCGGCCCCGGCGGGGTGGTGTTCGCGCCGCGGCAGGTACCGCATGCGCACCGACGGCTGGTGCCACGGGTGGGTCGCTTCCTGACGATGGTCTCGCCAGCAGGCCTCGAGGGGTTCTTTCGCGAGCTGAGCGCAGCCGAGAATGCTGGAGGAGCCGGGCCGGAGGCGTACGAGAGCGCGTCGAAGAAGTACGGGATCACCTGGCTCAACTGAGGTCGTCCAGGTGGGATTCCCGGACGCTGGCCCCAGGCGGCGAGTACCGCGTCTCCGGTCAGGCGGCGTTTCAGTAGCATCGCGCGGTGCGCGAGTTGCGTCCCGGCCTGTGGCACTGGCAGGCACCTCATCCGGCTTGGGAGCCGAGCGAGCCGTGGGACCGGAACGTCTCGTCCTACGCGATCGACGACGGCGAGCGCCTACTCCTGTTCGACCCGCTGGGCGTGCCCGGCGAGCTGGAGGCGCTCGCGGGCGACCGCGAGACGGCGATCGTGCTCACCGCCCCGTGGCACGAGCGCGATGCGCAGAGCCTGGTCGAGCGACTGCGCGTGCCGGTCTACACCCCGCTGCCGGACTCCGCGCAGTTCCTGATGGAGACGTACGGCCTCACCGCAGAGCAGGCGGGCGACGGCAGTCCCGACGTCGTCTGGCTGCTCCGCGAGCAGAAAGGGGAGGCACGCCCGTACTCGGCCGGCGACCGACTGCCGTTCGGTGCCGACGTGTTCCCCGGCCACAAGGCGAACGACACCGTACTCTGGGTCGAGAGCCGGCGTGCGGTCGTTTCCGGCGACACGCTCGTCGACTTCGGTCAGGGCCTCGAGATCAACGAACGGTGGCTCCGGCCCGGAGTGACGCGCGAGGAGATCGCTGCGGGGCTGCGCCCTCTGCTCGAGCTGCCGGTCGAGCACGTGCTTGCGACGCACGGCGGGCCGCACGAGCGGGCCGCCCTCGAGCGCGCGTTGTCTCCGTCCTAGGCGCGGGTCGACCTCAGCCGACGACGTCGACGAATTCGCCGGTCGTCTCGTCCTTGAGGATCAGCTTCGAGCGGCCGTCGGGCATCTTCTCCTCCTTGATCACCGTCTTGCCGTCGTGCTCGCGGCGCTCGCGGGAGATCCTCGGGACGCCGGCGCCGCGCCAGTCCTCGAGCTGCACCGGCTCCCACTGGCGGCTCTCTGCCGAGCGGTAGCAGGCGTCGATGACCGCGTTGACGACGTAGCCGTCGTAGAAGGTTTCCCGCGGCGCGCGGCCCGCGTCGATCGCGTCGAACATGTCCGTGAACATGTCGACGTAGCCGAGCTCCGCCACCTCGTCGCCGACGGGGAAGAGCCAGCCGCTCGCGCTCTCCGCCTTCTCGGCGACGTAGCCCTCGCCGGCGCCCGAGGTGAAGATCTCGAAGCCGGTGCGGAGGAAGTGGTTCGTCCAGATCGTCCCCTCGGTGCCGGCCACCTCGTCGCGCAGGTCCATGCCGCCCCGGAACGTCCAGCTGACCTCGAACTGGCCCATCGCGCCGCTCTCGAAGCGGATCAGGGCGATCGCGTTGTCCTCCGCCTCGATCGGATGCACGAGCGTGTCCGTCCAGCACATCACCTCGACGGGCCGGTTCTCCTTGCCCATGTACGAGCGGATGATCTCGATGCAGTGGCAGCCGAGATCGACGATCGGGCCGCCGCCGGCCTGCGCCGCGTCCCAGAACCAGGCGCTGTGCGGGCCGGGATGCGTCTCGCGCGAGCGCGCCCAGAGCACGTCCCCGATCTGGCCCGCCTGGACGGAGGCAACCGCCTTCAGCGTCTTCGGGGTGTAGACGAGGTCCTCGAGATAGCCGGCGAAGATGCCTGCCTGCTCGGCGGTGTCGAGCATCCGCTTCGCCTCCTCAGCCGTCCGGGCGAGCGGTTTTGTGCAGAGGACGGCCTTGCCGTGCTTCGCACAGAGCTCGACGGCCTCTTCGTGCAGCTGGTTCGGGAGCCCGATTACGACCGTGTCCGTCTCCGGATGCGCGATCGCCTCCTCGAGATCGGTCGTCCAGACGGGGACGTCGTTGTCGGTACAGAAGGCCTTCGCACGCTCCTCGGAGCGCGAGTAGACGACGTGGACGCGGTCCCGGTTGCGCTGTCCGTGCAGCGTTCTCGTGTAGAAGAGTCCGATGAGACCCGTGCCGAGCATGCTCACCCTGTGGCCGACCACCGTGCAGATTCCTCCCCGTTCGACGACGTCGTGAGCACGGAGCCTACGCGGTACTTCCGGGCCGCCAAAGCGCTGCTGAAGCGGCTCGAGAGCCAGAGCGAGGCCGTCTCCGAGGTGGCGCGGCTGTGCGCCGATGCGATCGCGGCCGGCGGTCTCGTCCACCTCTTCGGCACCGGCCACTCGCGAATCCCGGTCGAGGAGATGTTCCCCCGCTACGGCTCCTACCCGGGCTTCAACCCGATCGTCGAGCTCTCGATGACCTTCCACACGCAGGTCGTCGGCGCCAACGGCCAGCGGCAGGCGATGTTCATCGAGCGGGTCGAGGGGCTTGCCGAGGCGATCCTCGCCAACTTCGAGCTGGCGGCCCCGGACGTGATGATCGTCTTCAGCGCCGGCGGCGGCACCGCCGTCCCGATCGAGATCGCACAGGGCGCGAAGGCGCGCGGGCTGACCGTGGTCGCGGTGACCTCGCTCGCCCAGGCCGAGGTGGGGGAGGGACCGCGCCTCCGTGACCACGCCGACGTCGTCCTCGACCTCTGCACTCCGGTTGGAGACGCGCTCGTCGAGCTCGACGGGCTCGAGACGCCGGTCGGCCCCGGGTCGACGGTCGCCGCAGCCGTGCTCGTGAACGCGATCAAGGTGGAGACGGCGGCGCTGCTGCTCGAGCGAGACGCGCTACCGCCCGTGCTGACGAGCCCGGCGCTCGTCGGCGCGGACGAGTCGAAGCGGCTCTTCGAGACGGCGTACGCCGAGCACGCACGCCGCGCGGCGCGGGCGCTACGCGGATCGGGCGGGGCTGCCGGCGGCGAGCCAGCGGGGTAGGTACTCGCGTGCGAAGAGCTCGTTCGCGGCCATCGTGGCGGCGCCGATCACTCCAGCACGGCCGTCGAGCGCCGACCGTCTGACGACGAGATCCCGTGTCGCGAGCGGCAGCGAACGCCGGTAGATCGCCTGGCGGATCGTTGCGAGCAAGAGGTCGCCCGCGCCCGCGACGCCGCCTCCGATCACGATCAGCGAGGGATTGAAGAAGTTGACGATGCCGGTGAGCATCTGGCCGATCAGACGCCCAGCCTCCGTGATCAGCTCGATCGAGACGGGGTCGCCGTGCTTCGAGGCGCCGGCGACGTCCGCCGCGTCGAGGTAGCCCTTCTCCGCCAGGAGCGCCTGCAGGATCTGGCTCCTGCCCTCGCGCGCGGCCGCCTCCGCGTCACGTGCGAGCGCGGCCCCGCCCGCGAACGCTTCCAGGCACCCGCTCATGCCGCAGCGGCATGTCACCTCCCGGCCCGCCTGGACGTGGATGTGGCCGACGTCGCCGGCCGAGCCTTTCGCGCCGCGGTGGATCCGGCCGTCGACGACGATCCCGGCGCCGATCCCGGTGCCGATCTTGATGAAGACGAAGTCGTCGACGCCGCGCCCGCAACCGGCGGTGAGCTCACCGAGCGCCATCACGTTGACGTCGTTGTCGACCCAGACCGGCACGCCGCGCTCGGCGAAATGCTCCCGCACCGCATAGCCGTCCCAACCGGGCATGATCGGCGGCGAGACCGGCCTGCCCGACTCGAATTCGACCGGGCCAGGGACGCCGATGCCGATGCCCCACAGCGGGCGGTCGCCGCCGGCCTCGGCGACGCACTCTTCGAAGAGCTGCTCGACGTGCGCGAGCACGGCCTCCGGGCCTGCGGCGATGTCGGCCGGCTCCTGCCGGTGGACGACGATTCTGCCCGCCAGGTCCGCGAGCGCGACGTCCGTGCTGGTGGCGCCGAGATCGGCCACGAGCAGGTAGCCGGCGTCGGAGCGGAAGCGCAGCAGCCGCGGCGCGCGGCCGCCGGTCGAGACACCGACACGATCTTCGGCGAGCAATCCGTAGCTGCGGAGGGCATCGACGCGCTGGGTCAGGACGGAGCGGCCGAGGCCCGTCGCCTGCGCCAGCTCCGCCCGCGACGACTCGCCGTTGGCGCGGACATGGTCAAGCACGGCGACAAGATCGTTCGGCTCTGGCGTGGGGGCCTGTGTGGCCACTTCGGCTCCGAGTGTAAGGACATCTGCCGCGATCGACAAGACTTCTCTTGATTTCCGACAAAAGGGGCTGTAGGGTCGCCGCGAATGACACGAGCATCGCTTGTTCGCCGGGTCTCGGGGGTCGTAGACTCGGTCCCGAAGACTCCAGGAGAGGGAGGAATCGCATGACGCAAGGCAGGGTTCGCGGCCGCTTCGCCGGGCCGCTCGTAGCACTCGCGATCGTGACGGTCGTCGCGGTCACGGCAATCGTAAGCACAGCCAGCGCGAAGCCGGTCGGCGGGCAGAAGTGGGTGCTCGGCGTCAGCAACACGCTCGTCGGCAACGGCTGGCGCGAGGAGATGATCTGCGCGGTCAAGGCCCAGGCGCTCGCAAGCGGCAAGGTCTCGAAGGTGATCGTCGCCAACCGCAACGGCCAGGCGGCGGAGCAGATCGCCGACATCCGCAATCTGATCTCGGCTGGCGCGAACGCGATCATCATCAACCCCTCGAGCGCCAACGCGCTCAATGCCGTTGTCGCCCAGGCGGCGGCGCGCGGGGTGAAGATCGTCTCGGTCGACCAACGGATCACGGCACCGCAGGCCTACAACGTGACGAACGACCAGGTCGCGTACGGCCGGCTCGGTGCGATGTGGCTGTTCAAGAAGCTCGGCGGGAAGGGCAACGTCGTCGAGATGCGCGGCATCGCCGGCGTCCCGGCCGACACCGATCGGCACAAGGGCTTCCTGCAGGCCAAGGCGAAGTACCCGAACATCAAGGTCGTCAAGCAGACGTTCACCAACTGGTCGTTCGCGCCGGGCGGGAAGCAGATGCTCGACATCCTCAACTCGGGCGTGAAGGTCGACGGCGTCTGGACGTCCGGGATCGACTACACGATCGTGAATGCGTTCAAGACGGCCGGCAAGCCGTACGTGCCCGTCGTGGGCGCCGATAACAACGAGTTCCTCAAGCAGCTGATCAACCTGAATCCGAAGTTCCAGGGCTCGGCTGTGACGAACCCGGCGACGATCGGCGGCGTCGGCGCCGCGGTCGCGATCAAGGTCCTCGGCGGCGGCACCGTCAAGAAGTGGACGAAGCTGACGCCCGAGGTCTGGGACATGGCGAACGACTCGAAGACGATCAAGTCGTACTACTCGCCGAAGCGTCCGCCGACGTACAGCTCGCAGCTGTTCATCAAGCCGTGGACGACGTACACGGCAGCCCAGCTCGTGGGCTGCAAGGGGCCGTAACCCCGAGGGTGAAGAGGGAGGGGGCGCCGGCCGGCGCTCCCTCCCTCACCCACACATGAGCCTCCTGACCGCACGCGACGTGTCGAAGCACTACGGCCCGGTCGTCGCCCTGCGGTCGGCCACGCTCGTCGTCGAGCCCGGCGAGGTGCACGCTCTGCTCGGCGCGAACGGCGCCGGCAAGAGCACGCTCGTCAAGGTGCTGACCGGCGTGATTCGGCCCGACGGAGGCACGATCCTCGTCGACGGCAAGGAGAGCAGCGTCTCCTCGCCGGCGCAGGCGGCACGAATCGGGCTCGCGCCCGTCTTTCAGGATCCGGCGCTCGTGCCCGACCTGACGATCGCGCAGAACATGCGCCTGACGGGCACACCCGTCGCCGAGGTGCGGCGGCAGCTGCGCGAGCTCGACCTAGAGATCGACTTCGATGAGCAGGTGGTCGACGTGCCGCTGCCGCTGCTGCGCATGATCGACCTGGCCCGTGCGCTCGCCCGCGATCCGCAGCTGCTGATCCTCGACGAGATCACGGCGGCGCTGCCTGCCGATCTGGCCGAACGAGTCTTCGCCGTGATGGCGCGGCAGAAGGAGCGCGGCCGCTCTGCGCTCTTCATCACCCATCGCCTGCGTGAGGTGATCGCCCACTGCGACCGCGCGACAGTGCTCCGCGACGGCGGCGATGTCGGCACGCTGATCCCGCGGGAGGGCGGCGAGGAGAAGATCGTCGAGTTCATGCTCGGCGAGGAGGTCGCGCGTGCGGCCGAGACCGCGGAGGCGACTCCGCCCCGCGAGCGGATCGACGTCGCCGACGCCCGCACCGCGCTCGAGGTGCGCGGGCTCCAGGTCGGCGAGACGCTCTCCGATGTCTCGTTCGCGTTGCGGCCGGGCGAGATCCTCGGGATCGCCGCGCTCGAGGCGCAGGGCCAGGACGAGCTCTTCGAGGTGCTCTCGGGCCAGCAGAAGCCGACGGGTGGCGAGCTGCTCGTGCAGGGCAAGGAGCTGCGGGCGCGCCATCCGTACGACGCGATCCGGGCCGGCGTCGTGCTCGTGCCGGCCGACCGGCTGCAGGCGTTGCTGCCGCAGCGGTCGATCGCCGAGAACATCGCAGCGCCGCGCTTCAACAATCCGCGCCGGTGGGGGCCGGTCAACATCCGTGACGAGCGCCGACGCGTGCAGGGCGCGATCGAGGCGCTCTCGATCGACACGCGTGCGCAGCGCCAGGTCCGCCGGCTCTCCGGCGGCAACCAGCAGAAGGTGACGATCGCGCGCTGGCTCGCGAACGGCTTCCAGACGCTGCTCTGCTTCGACCCGACGCGCGGCATCGACGTCGGCACGAAGCGGCAGATCTACTCGCTGTTGCGCGAGCTCGCGGCCGACGGCGCCGCCGTGCTCCTGTTCACGAGCGAGCTGGCAGAGATCCCGCTCGTCTGCGATCGCGTCGTCTGTCTCTACGGCGGCAGGGTGACCGCTGAGCTCGAGGCCGCCGGAGCCGACGAGGCGACGCTGCTGCGCGCGATGCACGGGCTCGAGAGCGAGGCCGCAGCGTGAGCGTCGTCGCCGCCGCGACCCCGCGGAGCGGGATTCATTGGCGTCGGCTCGCGCGCCGGCACGCCTGGACGGTTGGCGTCTACGTCCTGCTGGTCGGGCTGATCCTCTACTGGCGAACGATTCCGGCCGAATGGGGGACGTTCGACGTCCAGTCGCTTGCGATCGACGCGCTCCCGTTCGCCTTCGCCGCGATGGGGCAGGCGGTCGTGATCATCTCGGGCGGGATCGACCTTTCGATCGGCTCGCTGATGGGCCTCGTCAACGTCCTCTCGGCGAAGTACATGTTCGACGCGACGAGCGGGCTGGCCGTCAGTTTCCGCGAGGCGATCGTGATCTCCGTCGTGCTGATCCTGGGCGCAGCGCTCGCCGGCGCGCTGACGGGACTGATCATCACCGTCACCAAGGTCGCCGACATCATCGTCACACTCGCGATGCTGTTCGTCTGGGGCGGCGCCGCGCTCGCGGTGATGCAGATCCCCGGAGGCGGGACCCCGCTCGAGTTCTCGAAGCTCGCGATCGGCTACACCCTTACACCCTGGCTCCCATCCGGGATCGTCATCCTCGCCGCTGTCGTGCTCCTCGTCTGGGTGCCGATCCGCTGGCGCAAGCCCGGCCTCTCGCTCTACGCGATCGGCTCGAGCAGGAACGCCTCGTTCCTGGCCGGGATCTCGGTCGCGAAGACGCGGATCGGCGCCTACGCGCTCGGCTCCGCCTTCGCGGCGATGGGCGGGCTCGCGCTCACCGCCACGTCCGGTATCGGCGACGCTCTTTCCGGTCAGTACTACACGCTGAACAGCGTCGCCGCGGTCGTGCTCGGCGGCGTCGCACTCGTCGGCGGCGTCGGCGGTCTGATCGGCCCGATCGCGGCCGCGTTCGTGCTCACCCTGGTCAAGTCGATCATGATCCTGAAGGGCGTCGACCAGAACTGGGCGCAGGTGATCCAGGGAACGCTGATCGTGCTCGTCGTCATGATCGGCGGGCTTGCTCTCCGCCAGCGGGGGAAGCATCAATGAGCTCCGCCCCGCAAGCGGCCGAGCCGTCGAGCGCCCGCTTCGACCCGAGGCGGCTCTTTGCCGAAAACCCGGTCGCCGTGCTGACGCTCGTCTTCGTCGGCCTCTTCGTCGCCACCGACATCGTCAACCGCGTCCAGTCGAGCGAGGCGTTCCTGACGCCGAAGCAGGTCTCGACGACGTTCCTCTACGCGGCCATCCTCGGGTTGATGGCGGCCGGCCAGACGCTCGTGATGCTGACCGGCGGCGTCGACCTCTCGGTCGCGACGACGGCCACGACCGGCGCGTTCATGATCTCCAGCTACGCGACCGACGGGGCCGCGAAGGCGATCGCGGTCGCGCTCCTCGCCGGGCTGGGGATCGGGATCGTGAACGGGATCGGCGTCGCGATCTTCCGCGTCAATCCGCTGATCATGACGCTGGGCGTGAGTACGGTCACGCTCGGCGCGCTGACGATCTACAGCCAGACGCGCTTCCTCTCGCCGGCGCCCGACCTCGTCACGAAGCTCGGCTCCGAGCGCTTCTTCACCTACGTTCCGTACGGCCTGCTCGTCTGGGTGCCGATCTCGGCGCTGATCATCCTCGGCCTCCGCTACAGCGGCTTCGGCCGGATGATCTACGCGGTCGGCGACAACGCGACGGCGTGCCGGCTCGCCGGGGTGCGGACGTGGCAGGTGCTGCTCGCGGTCTACGCGCTCTGCGGCGCGCTCAGCTCCGCCGCGGGGATCCTGCTCGTCGGCTTCAACGACGCCGCCGACCTCGGGATCGCGACACCGTTCTTGCTCCCATCCGTCGCCGCGGTCGTCATCGGCGGTACCTCGATCTTCGGCGGGGTCGGCGGCTACGCCGGGACGATCCTCGGCGCCCTGATCTTGACCGTGCTCGACTCGCTGCTGACAATCCTGAACGCCTCGCAGGCCGTGCGCCAGATGCTCTACGGGCTGATCATCCTCGCGCTCGCCGCGATCTACGCCCGCGCGGCCTCCGAGGACTGACACGAACGCTGACGGGGCGCGCCCCAGCAGGAGCTGCGGCACTCCCACAAGTGCGATCGTTGACCACGAGTGCCTCCGGAGGACCGGGGGTCACTCGGGCGGCTCGGTCGCAGGGCGCGCCCGCCACTCACTGTGCCCCGAAGCGGTGAGCCCCGACTCCCCTTTTTGGGGGTCGCCGCGTTAAGAAGTGGTTACCGCGAAACGGCTGCACGGGTCTACACTTGACCGATGCGACAATCATGGGGCGACTTTCTCAAAGGCGCCTGCAGCGGCTCGCACGGCGTCCAGGTCTACGGCGACGCCGACGACCTCGCAGAGTCGGTCGCCGCCTATCTCGCTGCCGGATTCGAGCGGGATCAGCCCGGCATCGTCGTCGCGACGCCGGAGCACCTGTCGCTCTTCGGCGAGCGGCTCGCCCCGCGCGGGTGGACGCTCGCCGAGGCCGAGAGCGCCGGTCTGCTCGTCGTCGCGGACGCCGAGGAGGCGCTCGCGACGATCCTCGGTCCGAAGGGGCCAGATCGCGAGCGGTTCGAAAGCGTCGCTCGCGGATTGCTCGACGAGGCGCAGCGTGGCCGGGCGGGGGGTCAGGTCAGGGTGTTCGGGGAAATGGTCGATCTGCTTTCCCGCCGCGGCCGGCCCGACGCCGCCGACGAGCTCGAGCAGTTCTGGAACGCGCTCGCGTTGAAACACCGGTTCTCGCTCCTCTGCGGCTACCGGATCGACGTCTTCGACGAGCGCGAACAGAGCGAGAGGCTGCCGCACATCTGCCGCGAACACTCGCACGTCCTGCCGGCCCGGAACTACCCGCGCTTCGCGCGGGCGGTCGACAGCGCCCTGCGTCAGGTGCTGGGGCCGAATCAGGCGGCGACGGTGTACGTCCTCGTCTCGCGGGAGCCCGGGAACGATCAGGTTCCGCTCGCGCAGTCGATCCTGATGTGGGTGAGCGAGCACCTGCCGCTGCAGTCGAGCCAGATCCTCGCCACAGCCAAGCTGCACTACGCGCGTCCCGCCGGCTAAAGCTGGTCAATTGTTCAGTGTCGCCAATCTGGGCGACATGAGACCGTGCGCGCGGTGGGTGGACGTCGACCGGGCCGCCGCGTCGGCGTCCGCCCCCCGATTCGCTCGTTCGAGGCATGGCGCCGCCAGGCCGGGAGCGCCTACGGTCGGTGGGAGACAGCGCGTCTCCTGCGGCCATGCGCATCCACGTCAGCGACCGAGAACTCGTCGCGAGCCTGCTCGCGTTCCTGCGCGAGCGTGTGCACGTCGTCGCGGAACAGGTGGCGCCGGACGAGATCGAGGTGTCGCTGCTCGGCTCGAAGAGCGCTCGTGAGCGGCGACTCGAGCTCGACCTGCTCTTGCAGACGTGGCGTGCGTCGCACGAGCAGGCCGAGACACGCGTGCTCGACTAGCTGATCGTCGGCGTCGTGGCGCGGGCTCGTCCCAGCGCCACCTGACTTGCAAATCAGAATTGGTTGGTAATCTGGCCGACTGTTCATTGAGCCAACCGAGGGGGGAACATGAAGAGACTGCTTGCGCTGCTGACGCTGGTCGCGTCGGTGGCAGTCGCCGGTATCGCCGCGTCGCCCGCCAGTGCAGTGAAGTTCGGCACTCCGGACACGGCGAATCTCTATCCGTGGGTCGGCCTGATGGTCGCCGTCGACGAAGACGGAAACCCGCTCTGGCGCTGCACCGGGTCGCTGATCGAGCCCGATCTTTTCCTCACGGCCGGACACTGCGTCAGCGATCCGACCGCGGAGGGCGGCGATCCAGTCGACTCGATCCGCATCTGGTTCACGGAGGGTGACGAGATCATCACGACCGATCCGCAGTACCTCGAGAACCTCGCCGAGGGTGCGGAAGACCTCTGCGCGGGAGTCGACGGCTACCCGTGCGGCGGCTACTCGGCCATTGGGACGCCCGAGGCACTGTCCGGGTGGACCGGCCTGTTGACGATCCCGCAGACGTACGACCTCGGCCTCGTGAACATCACCGAGTGGGTCGACGGTGAGTATCAGCCGGCCCCCGGCGGAGAGGTCGCCCCGGTCGGCTATCTCGACGAATTGGCCGCCAACACGGCCAAGGGCAAGGGGAACATCGAGTTCACGGTTGTCGGCTACGGGCTCCAGTCGGTCAAGCCCGTCGAGTCCGCCGTCAAGCAGCGGATGGTCGGCACCGTCAGCTTCGTGAACCTCAAGAGCGCGCTGACGGGCGGCTGGAACCTGCACTACTCGAACAACCCGGGTCAGGGTCACGGCGGCTCGGGAGGGACGTGCTTCGGTGACTCGGGCGGCCCGGTCATCAGCGAAGACGGCTACATCGTCGCCGTCAACTCGTTCGTGCTCAACAACAACTGCAACGGCGCGGGCTTCGGGTATCGCGTCGATACGCAGCTCGCGAACGACTTCATCTTCGGGTAGTCGCTCGATGGACGAGGGACGGCGGCACGCGCCGCCGTCCCTCGCTTGCGAGGGTGCGTTCGCGCAGGCCGATCCGCAGACGTGCCGGCGCTCGAGGGGCACGTCGGGTGTTCGCATCCCGATGGAAGAAGTTGGTGGGCGCCGCCGTCCTGTGGTCAGACCAGAGCTGAACTCGACCAGAGGAGAGAGTCGTGACTCACCCGCTGACGAACCACGACATCGCCCGTCTGCGACACCAGGAGAGTGTGGCGCTCGGCCACGCGGCAATTCATTCACTGGAGGCTCGCGACGCGCGTTCGATCAAGTCCGAAACCGGCGAGCAGCGCACCAGCTCGTGGCTTGACCGGCTCCATCTCCGGCGGCGCGAGAGCGCAACGCCGCAGACTCCGGCACGCACTGGCACCAGTTGAGCGTGATCGACAGCGGGCCGTGCCGGCGGGCCCGCCGGACGCTGTCGATCGTGCTCGATGGAGAGGCGTCTGCGGCAGAGATGGCGGAGATCGCTCGACATCTTCCGGGATGCGAGCACTGCGCCCGTTTCGCCGCCGTCGTCGCAGCGCTCAAGTACTGCCTTCGGCCTGCTCCGCTGAGAGGCCCGTTGCGCTGAAAGCGTCCTCCCCAAAGACTGGCCTTTCCTGGAGTTGTGCCACGCACGCGAGCACGGTCACTATGCGGCCCAGTGTTTCGTTCACTGGGCTTTCGCGTCGTTCTAGCCGGTGGGCTCGTGGTTCTTGGTTCGTTGTGCGAGCCGGCGGCGGCGCTTGCGCACGGGCTGAGCGTCGATGACGATCCGCAGCGGCCGCTGTTCCAGTACGTGGTTCTCGGTTTCGAGCACATGGCGATGGGCTGGGACCACTTGCTGTTCATCCTCGGGTGCGTGTTGCTCGCCCCTTCGGTCAAGGCAGCCGCCAAGCTCATCTCCCTGTTCGTCCTCGGCCACAGCATCACGCTGCTGATCGCGACGCTCGCTGGGTGGACGGTCAACGTGACCGCTGTCGACGTGATCATCGCGCTGAGCGTGGTCTTCGTCGGCGTTCTCGGCGTCTGGCGGCGCCCCGCCGACTGGCGGCTGGTCAGCGCGATCGTGTTCGGCTTCGGGCTTGTTCATGGTCTCGGCCTTTCGACGCGGCTGCAGGAAATCGCGCTGCCCGAGGACGGACTCGCGATCCGCATCATCCTCTTCAACATCGGTATTGAGCTCGGCCAACTCGCCGTGCTCGGGGTCGTCGTCGCCGTCTGGAAGCTGCTCTCAAAGCTCGTGCGGCAGCCCGCTGCGACCGAGAAAGTGACCTTTGGAGCGATCGCTGCCGCAGGACTGATTGCCGCCGCGATCCTGCCCTTCCTGTCGACGTCGACCGACGCGGCCGTGGTCGAGAGCACCTGCGCCGAAACGGACTACGCGCCAACGGCGACCGGCGGCGGTAGCCACCCACCAAAGCGGTTCTTTCTCCCAACGGAGCCAGCCCCGACGAAGGAGATGAATCACGTCATCTTCGACGGTTGGGTCGTGATCACGTACAGATCGTCGCTCCCTGCAGCACGTCGGGACGCGCTCCAAGCGTGGGTTCAAGGTCGTGACCAGGCAGTCGTCGCCGCCGCCTCGACCGGGCAGAAAGAGGCAATCCGCGCCCGCACGGTCAGACGCTCCCTCAGCTGCTCAACAGTCGACCTCGAGTCCCTCGCGCGCTTCCGAGATGCGTGGTTCGACCGGAGCTAGAGCAAGCCGCGCACGCATTCGGGACCGTGTTGCGGCGCGAGTCGTTCAGCGGATGAGGCGACCGACTGCAGCTTGCCGCCTGCGATCGCATCACCGCGCGCCTCCAGCTCGAGGGCTTGCTCCCCAGCTTGGATTGAGCTGGTTGCCCGTGCCGCCGAGGGCGCGCTTGCCGGAGCCGTCCGCATTCATCACGTAGACATGACCATCATGATCGCCCGAAGGACGATGATCGTGATGAGGAGTTCCGTCCCGGTCGGCAAGCCGAAGTCGACGTAACGAGTCTCAAATCTGGAAGCACGCAAAGCTGAAGGAGCAGCACAGCATTGGCGCCGCGGGTTGCTGCCGGCGTGATGACGTGCTGGCGCTGTGGTGAGTTGATCGCACCGGACGAACCGTTTGACCTGGGCCACGTCGACGGTGACCCTTCGCGGTATGCGGGACCTGAGCACCAGCGCTGCTCGAGGGCGTCGGGTGCTGATTTGACGAACCGGCGGCGTCTACCGCCGGACGGGCCGCCGGAGGAAGCGATCGAGGATCCGAGCGGCGGCTGGTGGGGGCCGGTGTCCGAGCTGAAGGGCGGGCGGCCGTACCGGCCTCGCTGGTCACGGAACTGGTTAGCGTGAACGGTCATGTACTTGTATTCGGCTGACGGCCTCCATACGCTCTGAGCCGATCCGGACGGCCGGTTTTCTTGAGAGACCGCCGGGCGCTACCGCAAGGAGGTACGCAATGCGCAGGTTCGCGCTACTTGCCGCGGCACTAGTCGCTGCCGTCGGGGCACCGTCGGCCTTCGGGCACAACGCCGGTCACATCATCCTGCCGGACGGAAGCTGCCTCGAGGTCGGATCAAATAGGGATGCACCCGTCGTCGCCGAACCCGCTCCCGGAGACCTGGCGACTGGGCAGCTCGACTTGATCCCCGGCCCCGGCGACCAGTACGGGGCGCGCTTCGCCGCGGATCAGGGAAACACGCCGATCCTGCCGGGCAACTGCCCAGCCTGAGTGCCCAGGTACAGCAGCCGGGGAGGGCCGCGTGCCTTCCTCGGCTGGCGTAGGGTGAATGGCGCGACAACACGTCCCGACTGAGGAGGAGACAAATGGTCCTGGCAACGGCGAAGATCGGGGAGTTCGACCGCTTCTGGAATACCTTCTCAACCAAGGGCGCCGAGAAGCGAAAGCAGCACGGCAGCAAGGGGGCGCACGTCTTTCGGGATCCAAATGAGAGCGACCGGGTTTGGGTGATCTTCGACTGGGACGAGGCGGGCTGGCAGAGCTTCACCTCGGACCCGGAGGTCCCGGCGATCCGAATGGCCCAGCGGCATACAGCTTCCTGACGTTCGACCGCAACACCGGCGAGCTACTCGGAGCGACGCACATGATCCTGAGCCGACCTCTACCACGGGGCGGCCGCGCCCCCAACTGGCGGCCTCGACACTTCGATCCGTTGAACAGCGACGACCCCCGCCAGTCTACTGAAACGATAGCGCAGCGGGCCGCTGCTCCGCGGCCCGCTCACCGATTCTCTTCTTCGTCGCATGACCCCTCGCCGCACGCGGCGCAAACACGTAGCGTGGGCAACTTGCGGGAATGACGCCTGAGCTAGGCGGTTCCTCTCTAGGCGTCGTCCTGACGAAGGAACTCAGCCGCCTTTGGTGGACCTTGCGTAAACCCGGCTTCCTGAAAGATCGGCAGGGACCGCCGGCAGGCCGAGCCCAGGCTTGCCACACACGACTCGGTTGGGGGCGGGCGGCGGTGTGAAGCACGTCCATCCGGCGCTCGTCAACCGAGCCGCAGTGACACCACCCTCTGCGGCGACGGGGGCGACGAGCACAAGGGCCGACGCGAGCACGGCAATCACGAACAACGGGAATCGAAACAATGCGTCCTCCGATCGTTTGGTTTCGACCGAAGAGATAAGTTCTCAGCCGCTTGTTGCAACTGCAACGTATTCGGCTTTGTGTCGGGTGAGTCAAGCAAGCGGAGCACCGCTTCGCGAGTCACGAGTGCGAGGGGAGTGGGCGCCGCGGGTAACCGCAGAACCCAAGCGGCGCTACCACTCCCCATGACGGAGCGTTCGTCACTCTGAGTCCGAGCGACCTCCTTCGTTCGGGCAGCTTTATCGCCCGTTTGGGGGGCGGGTCATAGGCTGCCGGCGAGCATCAGAGGCAGGACCTAGCGAGCCTGGGGCCGAGTCCCGCGCCCAGACGTGTGTGGGGGCCGCCGTAGCGACCCCCGAAGTCTTCACACGTCGTGGTTGAACTGTTCGAACTAGCGAAGAACGATGTCGCTGACGGCGTAGTTTCCAGCAGTACCGTCGGCGATGATGAAGGGGATGGCACCCGGCGTGGTGATGAGCGTCGGGTTGGCTGCCGCGAAAGCGGCCCAGTTCGGGAATGACTGGCTGCCGTAGAACACCTTGCAGTCGGGGTTGTCCGTCGCGACGTACTGCTTCGCAGTACCTGGGCCCACCAAGGCGCCGCAGTTGGCGGCGTCGATGAACGCGTACCCGTCGCCCTTGACGGGCGTTGCCGGGTCATCGATGGGAAGGCTGAACCTGGGAGCACCGCCCTGCACGTCGCCAATCGACGTGAATCCGAATGCGACCTGGCCGAGAGTCTTGCCGCCCTGGCTCTTGGAGTTGAGGTACACGCCGCCGTACTCGCCGTTCTGGATGACAATTTCGACGCTATTGGCTCCGCTGACGGTGACCCCGGTTCCGAATGTCTGGAGCTTCTGCAGGCGCTGCACCGGCAAGGGACGCCAGGGCCAGCATCAGCGTTGAGAACAGGGCAACAACAGAAACGATCTTCACTACTTGCCTCCTAAGGCTTAGATGGCAAGCAATCACTGTGATCGCCGTACCTCTGGAAGAATCGCCGTCCTCCATCGCGCCCGCTAGGACCCAACCGGGTGTTTTCGTGGAGAAGCAGATGGCCCCGTAGCGTGCACCCGTACGCTGTTAGTCCCTAGGGATACCCCAGGGCGATCAGTGGCTGTGATGCCCCGACGCGCTAGGGGTGAATCCAGAAGGCGAGACTCGGCCTAGGTCGTTCCGGTTAGTTGCATCAGGAAGGCGTCCAGTACCGCGTACGCGTTCTCCGGCGTCGCGCGGTCTGCTGTGACCACGACGGGGGCGCGTCGTGCATCCCGAATCAGCTTGAACTCCAACGCCCCGTCCTTGTAGCTCACTCGAACTTCCCACTCCCACGGGAACGGCTCATCGATGCGGTGGAAGATCAGGTAGTCGAACATGGACTTTTTCAGTGCGACCTTGCCCTCCAACTTGGGTTGCGCCTCTCGGAGCAATCTCAAGGCTGGGGCAGCCAGTGGGTACGAAGATGGTTCCCGAGCGAGGTACGTGTATTTCCAAGTGCCGTCGCTCACGACCTCGGACGGTAGTCGGTTCGCCAATCCCTCTAGCCCGGTCGAGGGATCACGGATCGTGCCCCGTCCGTTGCCGCCACTGGTGCTCGTTGAGGAGCACGGCGCGGAGCTGGGCGAGCCCGTCGGGTGGGTCTTCGAGCGTGGCGAGGATGATTGCGCGCGCGCCGATGGTGAGCGCGAGGAGCTTGACGTCGTCGTCGAGGGCTTGCTCGAGCCGGTCTGCCAACTCGTCGGCGCCGGCCGTCCTGACGGTGTCGGCGAGCTCCGCGACCGCGTCGACGAGCACTGGGACGCCGGCGAGCATCATGCGGCGACCCTACGCGCAGTTCGCCACAACGGAGCCGTGGCCTATTCGAGGTTCGATCTGAATATCCGGTGCGAGAGATTTGGTCGGTGGCCCCACCTCGAAGGCGGGGCCAGCCGACTCGCTCATGACGCTCTAGCCGTTTGCTGGCGTGAAGAACCCGGTGACGGTGCCCGACAGTGTGAACGTGCCCTCGGGGCTTGTGAACGTGTTCAGGGCGGCGGGGATGTTGCATGTGACTGTCCCCTTCGCCTGATTCTGCTTCGCAGCTGTGTCGGTCTCGCTCTCGGTCGTACCGCCGGTTGGCGTGAACGAGAACGTTAGGTTGAACGCGGTCGGGACGAACACGGCGGTGCTGCCGATTACGTGCGCGGGCGTGAACGCGCCGTTGCCGTTCACCGACACCTGAACTTGCTGCGAACCGCACGTCGCAGTGACGACGAGGCTGCTCTTCGCATTCGTCGGATCCGCCGACGCGGTCTGTGCGAGAACGCCGACCGCCACCGCGGCGAGCGCGACGATGATGCTACGTCTAAGCATTGACCTTCTCCTCGTGGATTGGCTTCCGGGCCGCAAGAAAACCGGACACCTGAACCGACCCTAGTGACCAGTGATAACCCAATCAAGGCCGGCGAGCCGTCGAGGCAGGCGCGATTACAGGCGAACTGCGCCGGTGAGCTTCGCCAGCACTCTCCGCAGCGGGCGCCGATTGATGACCATGCGCTCGTCATGTGGCTGCTGGACCAGTCGCAGGTCGCTCTTGGGCATCATGCACGCGTACATCGGAGGGGGTTCGGTCTTCGGCATGCTCCGATCATGCGCCTCCTGGATCGCGACCACAAGGGTGGCGCTCTCCACGATCCGCGACGGCGTCGGCGTGACTGGGACGCCGGCGAGCATCATCCGGCGAGGCTAGCGGCGGGGCGCCATGGCGCCCGAATGCGGCGAGCGGTCGTGCACGCACATGTGCACGCATCCCGTGCGCAACAGCGGCACGCCCGACACGCATGACCCACCCAACCATGCGGGTTTCCGTGGAGCGAAGCTAGAAAGGAAGGCCCGATACGGGATCGAACCCGTGCCGCAGCCGTGAGTTAGTGGCGGTTGACCGTGGCTTCGCGCGGCGGCGATACTCCTCAGGATGGTTCGTAACGCCCACTGTGAGAGGCCGGAAGTGTCATCGTCCGTACGCCCGGCGATGTAGTCCCAAACCGGCTGACGATGCAGACTGCTGCTGAGACGCTACCGCCGCAGCCGGCGAGTAAGAGATCGGAGACGACGATGATGCGTTAGCTTGGTCATCACTCGTCGTAGTAGCGGTCAGGTAGTTCGCCTGCCTATCGTCTGCCGCCAAATCCAGGCCGCATGACCAAATAGGCAAGGCAGCAGTGCTCCTCGCGAACGCCATAGCCGGCCAGGCTACGTCGACGGCCATGCCGACAACGACAATGAGGAACACGATGGAAAGACCAGATACAAGTGCCCACAGCTTCGCCCGGAGCACGAGGGGTATGCATCGCTCGAACGAGGCGGCCGACGCCCCGTCCTAAAGGGTCATCTCGAACCGCCTCTCGCCCCGTTGTCACAGGCAGACTCGACGCTGTGCGGAGCCACGCGGAGAGCGTGTCGGCGGCCCCCGCGAGCTCGTCGGGGAGCGCGTGCCCGTATCGGCGCAGCACGAGCGTCGGCGTCGGTGTGGCCGAGCAGTCGAGGCGACACTGTGCGACGGAGATACCGGCGGCGAGCGCCCAGGTCGCGTAGGCGTGGCGGGCGTCGTGCGGGTTCGGCAACGGCTGCGGCGATGCGCGCGCCTTGCGGCTCGCCGGAACGCGCGATAGGGCGCGATGGGCGTCCACTGGCCGCCGTCGGGGCGGAGAACACGGGCGAGCCGTCCGCGCGGCCTGCCGGTGGCGAGGCGGTGCTCTCGCATCGCGTCACTGCGTTGGCGGGGAGCGGCACGTCGCGGCGTGATGCTTTCGACTTCGGCGCCTGCCGTGGGTAGGTCGCCCGTCTCGTCCTTGGCGCGGTCGAGCTGAGGCGCGGACGCGGACGGTGCCCGCCTCGAGGTCGAGCCCGTGCGGGCCGTACTCGAGCGCGAGCAGCTCGCCGAGCCGGAGCCCGGACGCCGAACGCGAGCCGGGCGAACGGGCCGCCGAGGCTGCGCCTTAGCTTCACGTCGTCGAGCGTAGGCGGCGGCGATGATCGCGTTCCGCCTCCTCGGGGGTGAGCACCCGCGGCGGCTGCTCGCCCTCCGCGGTCGACGGGGACGCGCACGCGGTCGCACGGGTTCGCGTCGAGCTCGCCGTACCGCTGCCGCAGACGCGGAGCGCGACGCGGAGCGCGGTCAGCGCCTTGCGGGCGTGCTCCGCGGTGCGGTCGGCGGCGATCTCGTCGACGAGCCGTTGCACGTCGCCGGTGGTGAGCGCGGCGACGGGGACGGCGCCGACGCGGGGGAGCACGAGGTACGGACTGCCGAGTCGCAGCGGCCGCCTGCGGCGGTTGTAGAGGCGTCTGTGCGGGCCGTGACGGTCGAGCGGGCGCGCGTCGTTCGCCGGTGGCTGGTCGACGGGACCATACGGCTGGCGACGGCTCGGCCTGTCGAGCCGCGACGCCGCCACGTATTTTTGGTGGCGCTCGGTTTGCAGTTGGCGGCGATGTAGAAACCGTCGACCTTCGGGCCGTGGACGAAGACGTCTCCGCCGGGTAGCACGGCGCTCTGCGTTGGGAAGAATCGTTTCGCTCGCTTTGTCGCGACGTTCTGGGACCGGATGGAGGTCTTTCGAGGCGTCCTCCGACCAGGTGGCGGACGGCAGCTTGCAGTGTCGGCACCTGCTCCGGCTTGCTCTCGAGTTCGGCGAGCGTGACGGTGCGGAGCGGCTGGCTGGCGATGAAGTCGGCGTGTGCCTGCTCGCGCTCCTGCTGCTGGCGTGCGCGTGCGGCTTCCTGCGCGTCGAGTTCGGCGACGGTGCCGGTGTTCTAGGGCGCGCTGGAAGAAAACGAGGTCTGTGCTGGTGTTGTAGAAGCCAGCGACGTCCTTCCCGTCGTTGTCGAACGCGACGCCGGATGCGAAAACGACGTGGCGGACGGGCTTGAACAGTAGGCCGCTGCCGCGGTCGACGATGTAGCCGCCGCTCGTCTTGAGGTCGCCAGCCGGGTATTCGGGCCAGCGTTTGCGGGCGGCGTGGCGGCGCTCCTCGTGGCGCTGCCTGAAGCGTGGTCGTATGGGTCGTGGATAGTCGAGCTTACGATTCGTCTCCTTCGTCGGGTGTCAGTGGCCGCACGAATGTCTCGCGGGGGCTGCCGGGTCGACTCGGTAGCGGCCTCCGACTTGGACGCCAGCTAGCCGTCCTTCGCTGAGCCAGCGGCGAACCGTCGTCGGCGTCACGCCGAGCCTTTCCGCCGCCTCAGTCGGGGTTGCCCAGCGAGGCGGCGGCGGCTTCCTGGAAGAAACGACCATCACGCGCGAAAGGTACGAGCCGAACGCGAATCGCGATGTAACCGATTCAGTCGAGTCCTTCGCCGCGCTGCCAGCGTGTGGTCCGGGAGCAGACGGCGAGCAACTCGCTGGGCTCCGGCGGCGGGTCTTCGAGCGACGCGAGCAGGAGGGCCTGCTCGTCGAGCGTGAGCGCGATTAGCTTCACACCGTCAGCGACGGCGCGCTCGAGCCGGCTCGTTTGACGTTTCCGGTCAAGTGCGGGAACCTTTGATCGTGCGGTTGACTTGGCGTGGACACCTTGTCCTGGTTGCGGGAGTGGCCCTCCTGTCCTGGCTGGAACGGCAGCCGCACATAGTCAAAGGACGGTCATTCGCCAGGGCGGAGTGGTTGTCGCCTGGGTGAGCGGCGGCGGCAGCATCGGAGACGATTTTGGTTGTACTGCGACAACGAGAAAACCTCGGCGTACGACGGCGGACGGGACAGTCGGTTGTACGTGGACCTCACGCGCGACACTCTGGGGTGGGCTATCCGGGACGGCACCAACGGCTGGAAGATATGGGCCAATCCGGAGCTCACGGGGCGCACCGTCCTCGTCGGAAGCGTCACTCGCCAGAGTTCATCGCGCTGGAACATCGTCCGTACTGCGCGACAGCCCCGCTACGCCCAATGGGTGCGGATCAAACCTCGTCTCGTTGCTCAGGCCGTGGGCCGCGATGGCGTCGCGGCTGGCGCATCGTTCCTCCTCCAATTCGGCACTTGCCGATGAGGAACTGACGGGCAGCGCCGGCGAGGTACGTGGGTGGAGCCCTCGAAACCGTGTGACAATCCTGTGACAATTTGGGTCGACTAGACCCCGTTTGGGCTCACCTGGCCCGCGACGGAAATTGGCCGCTGAGACGCGAAAACCCCCGGTTTAGCAGGGGTTTCGTCTAGGAGGCCCATACGGGATTCGAACCCGTGCCGCCGCCGTGAGAGGGCGGTGTCCTAGGCCACTAGACGAATGGGCCGTGGCGCTGCGGCAGTGTAGCTGAACCCGAAACGAGGCTTTACCAAGGCTTTGCCTTCGCTTGCCCGGCCCTTGGGAGGCCGCCGGGCATCCTCACCTCGTGAGCAAAACGAGGAGGAATCGACGATGACGAAGCTCCTGATCGGCCTGCTCGGCGCCGGCGTGATCGCGACCGGCGGCTACGCAGCCGCGACGAGCGTCGACGCAGATCCGGCACGCACGGTGTCGCTGTCGGGTGCAACGAGCACCGGCAACACGACCACTGCCGACCCGACGACCGCGGAAACGACCACTGCCGGGACGACCACCGACGACGTCAACGACATCTCGGGGCCGTGCGACGAGGCCGAGCACCGGAACGACCCGCGCTGTACCGGGATCGTCGCGCCGGCGACGACGCCCCCGGCGCCGGCGACGACAACGGACGACGGCGAGGACAGCTCCGGCCCGTGCGACGAGGCCGAACACGCGAACGACCCGCGCTGCACCGGCGGAGCTGCCGGAGACGACCGGGACGACGACCGCGGCGACGACGACCGCTCGGGTCACCGCTCTGGCGATGACGACGAGGACGACGAGGATCGCTCCGGGTCGAACAGCGGCAAGGGCTAGTCCACCACCAACCACAACCATCCGAGGAGAAGAGAGATGAAGCTCATCCTGCTCAGCCTGGTCGCCACGCTCGTCGCGGCCGTGTCCCTCGCGGCGGTCGCCCAGAGCGCCACCACCGCGCAGACCGTCCGCGTGACCGAGGCCGACTACTCGATCCGGCTCTCGGCCAAGCCGAAGCCCGGCGCCGTCAAGTTCGTGATCCGGAACGCCGGCGACGACGGGCACGACTTCTGGCTCAAGGGCGGCGGCAAGACCTGGAAGACCCGCGTCATCGGTGAAGCCGGCTCGGCCAGCCTTACGGCGACGCTGAAGAAGGGGGTCAAGTACTCCTTCTGGTGCGCCGTCGGGTCGCACCGGTCGAAGGGCATGAGCGGCAGCTTCGTCGCCCGCTAGGGGTCGACGATCGCGGGGCGCCTTCTCCCCTGGGGGCGCCCCGTGCCTTGTTCTGGACGTCGGAGGGCACACTTCTGCCATGGCGCATGCGAAGCGGACGATCCTGCTGGTCGAGGACGAGGAGTCGATCACGACCCCCCTCGCCGAGGCGCTCGAGCGCGACGGCTTTCTCGCGGAGATCGCCCACACCGTCGCGGACGGGCTCGCCAAGGGAAAGACCGTGCGCCCTGACCTCGTCCTGCTCGACATCGGACTCCCGGACGGTTCAGGGCTGGACGTCTGCCGGGAGCTCCGTGCCTCCTCGAGCGTCCCGATCATCATCCTCTCGGCCCGTGGCGAGGAGGCCGACCGCGTCGTCGGGCTCGAGCTCGGTGCCGACGACTACGTCGTCAAGCCCTTCAGCGCCCGCGAGGTGATCGCGCGCATCCGCGCCGTCCTGCGGCGCTCGAGCACGCCCGCGGGAGCGGGCGACGGTCCAATCGAGATCGGCGGCGTGCGGCTCGATCCGGCGAAGCGAACGGCCACGCTGAACGGTGCGCCGGTCGAGCTCGCGCGGAAGGAGTTCGACCTGCTGGCGTTATTGATGCGCGAAGCAGGCGCCGTCGTCACGCGCGAGCGCCTGATCGACGAGGTCTGGGACGTGAACTGGTTCGGCTCGACGAAGACGCTCGACGTCCACATCAGCACCCTGCGAAAGAAGCTCGAGCCTGGGCTGATCCACACTGCGCGGGGTGTCGGCTTCCGCTTCGCGTCGGCAGAGGAGCTCGCGTGAGCCTGAGGCTGAAGCTGCTGGCGGCCTTCGCGTACGTGCTCGTGCTCGTGCTGATCGCGCTCGAGATCCCGCTCGTGCTCAGCCTCTCGAGCCGGGTCGACAGCGAGGTGCGCTCGCAGGCGGCGGCCCAGGCCCAGGTCGTGGCGGCGGCAGCGTCGGCGCGGATCGGCGACCGCGAGCAGCTCGAGCGCGTCGTCCAGCAGGCCGGGCGAGACCTTGGCGCGCGGGTGATCGTCGTCGGTCCGCGCGGCGGACTGCTCGCCGACTCGGCCGGGACGGGGCTTCGCAGTGAGTCGTACGCCGACCGGCCCGAGATCGCATCTGCGCTCGCGGGCGCGGCGAAACAGGGAACGCGGCACAGCGAGACAGTCGGCGAGGAGCTCCTCTTCACCGCCGTGCCCGTCCTCGACGAGGGCCGGACCGTCGGCGCCGTCCGTGTGACGCAGAGCAACGAGGCAGTGTCGGAGCGCGTCCGGCGCAACGTGCTCGTCGTCGTCGGCGTCGGGCTCGCCGCGCTGGCGCTCGGGCTCGGGCTCGCCTGGGTGCTCGCCGGCTCGCTCGCGCGCCCGCTGCGGGCGCTCGCAGGCACTGCACGCCGCGTCGAGGACGGCGAGCTGGACGCCCGCGCCGACGTGAGCGGCGCGCGCGAGCAGCAGGAGGTCGCGATCGCCTTCAACGAGATGACCGACCGGCTCGAGCAGGTGCTCGAAGCGCAGCGTGAGTTCGTCGGCAACGCCTCACACCAGCTGCGGACGCCGCTGACCGGGCTGCGGCTGCGGCTCGAGGCTGCAAGCCTGAAGAACGACGACGCCGCCGTGCGCCACGAGCTCGAGCTGGCCGAGGCGGAAGTCGAACGGCTCACCCGGCTGCTCAACTCGCTGCTGACGCTCGCGCGCGACGGCGACCGGCCCACGTTGCGGGCGCCGGTCTCTCTCCGCGGCGCCGCCGAGTCGGCCTACGAGCGCTGGCTGCCGCGCGCGGAGGCGAGCGGGCACACGCTGGCGATGGAGGGCGACGGCGACGCTTTGGTTCGCGCGGCGGACGAGGACGTCGCGATCACGCTCGACAACCTGATCGAGAACGCGCTCGTCTATGCGCCGGCGGGGACGGCGGTGACGATCGCTTGGGATCCGAACGGCCGTCTCGCGGTGCTCGACGAAGGGCCGGGCGTTCCGCCGGGCGACGAGCGCCGGGTCTTCGAGCGGTTCCGGCGCGGCCGGACCGACCGGCCCGGCACGGGACTCGGGCTCGCAATCGTCGAGGCGCTCGCGCGACGCTGGGGCGGCTCGGCGTCGATCAGCCCCCGGGACGACGGCACCGGCGCCTGCGCGGAGGTCGTCCTGCCGTTGGCGGTGCCGAGCTGATGCGCACGGTGCTGCTCGGTCTGCTCGGGCTCGTGCTCGCGGTGACGGTCGGCCTCGGCGTCCACCTCGTCACCCGGAGCACGATCTCGCTCCCCGTCGTCCGGCTCGAGCCCGCACCTGCGCTGGCGCCGCCCGCGGCGACGACGACCGACGGAACGACGACGCAGCGGACCGACGACCGACACCGACACAGAGACCGAGTCCGAGCCGACCCCGCGGTCGCCGGGCACCTCGAGCGCGGCGACCGAGACGGACGATGACGGCTCGGGCCGCGGGCGGGGGAGAGGCCGCTCCGGCGGCGACTCGGGGGGCAACAGCGGCAGCGGCAGCGACGACGACTGAGCGAGAGCTCCGGGGCGGGTAGGGTGCCCTCGTTGGCGCCCTGCCCGCTCCGCGTCTACCGGATCCCGTTCTCGACGAACGTCGAACGCGTGGCGCTGGCCCTGGCCCACAAGGGCGTGACGGTCGAGTGGCTCGACGTCGATCCGGCCGACCGCAGCCCCGTCCGAGAGGTCAGCGGCCAGGAACTCGTGCCTGTCCTCGTCGACGGAGAGCTCGTGCTGCACGACTCGCCCCGCATCCTCGAGCACCTGGAGGAGCGCTTTCCCGAGCCGCCGCTCTTCCCTCGCGACTTGGCGCGTCGGGAGGAACTCCGCAGCTTCCTCGACTGGTTCAACCAGATCTGGAAGCGGCCGCCGAACCTGATCGCCGCGGAGGAGCTGAAGCCGGAGCCCGACCGCGCCCGGATCGGCGAGCTCGCGGGGCGGATCGCAGCCTCGCTCCAGCGCTTCGAGCTGCTCCTCGACGGCCGCGACCACCTCTTCGGCGACGAGTTGTCCGCGGCCGACGTGACCGCCTTCCCGTTCCTCAAGTACGCCGTGCTCTGGCAGGACGGCGATCCCGACCGCTTCCACGCAATCCTCCGGGAGACCATGCGGCTCGACGGCCGCTATCCGCGGCTCGAGGCGTGGATCCGGCGGATCGACCGGCTCCCCCGCGCGTAGGGGAAGAAATGGGCGCCCTGCTCCGTCCTGTCGGCAGACGACGAAAAGGAGCACCAATGCATCCGACTCTCAAGCACGAGATCGCGCGGTATCGCCAGGCCGACATGCTTCGTGAGGCCGAGCGCGCGCGGCTGGCCCATCAGGCCAGCGCTGAGGGTGGAACGACCCGGCGTCGCTGGCTGCGCCGGCGCGAACGCACGGCCTTCAGGCCCGCGTTCGGACGGTAGCGCGGCCGCTACCGGGCAGCTGATGCCGCGACGGCGCGCCGTGCAGCGTCTGTCGCGGCGTCGGCGAGCCGCTGGGCGTGCAGGACGCGCTCGTCGCCCGGGCGGGAGACGAGGTTCGCGGCGACCAGGCCAGCGGCGGAACGTGCGGCTGCCTCCGCGAGGATCGATGCCGCCGCCGCATCCTCGGCGCCGCCGCGACAGGCGTGCTGGGCAGCCTCGGCGCCGAGCAGCGCGACGTCGTAGGCGCACTCGGCGATCGAGAGCGGCAGCTCGGCAGCTGTGTCGAGCGCCTTGCCGATCGCGGCGTCACGGCTGCCGTCCTCCGACGCGCCTTCGATCAGCGCGAGCGCCTCGAGGTACGCCTCCTCGTTCGCCTCGGCGAGCCGCTCGACTCGGGAGCGGAGCGCCTGCGCCTGCGCCGAGACGCCCTTGCCCTCGTCCCACTCGTCCGAGCGCCGCGCGGCGGAGGCGATCAGGCCAGCCGCCATCGCGATCACGACGCCAGAGACGGCGCCGGCCCCGGGAGCGGGGGACGGGCCCGCGATCTCGTCGAGCATGACGCGCAGGTCGCGGTCGTATAAGGCCATCAGGCCTGGAGCATCACTGATCGAGCTCGGGCAGGCAAGCCCGGACGGCCTCGACCAGCTCGTCCGTCGGCTCGAAACCTGCAGCTGCGAGCGCCGCCTCGAGGTCGGCGACGAGCCGAACGCGGAACTCGGCGTCGACGCGGGCACGCTCGACGATCTCGTCGAGCCCACGCCGTGCGGCCGGCAGCTCCTGTGCAGCCCGAACCCATCCGGCCGGAGCCGGCGGCAGGCAGCTCAGAAGCTCGCCCAGGCGTTCCTCGTCATATCCGGATGTGGCGCTCACAGTCCTCCAGACGGATCAGTGTCGGGTTTTCTTCCCTCGAGATTCTCGCGCAACTTGCCGAGGCAACGGGAGATCCTGCTCGCGATCGTCCCGGCCGGCAGATCGAGCGCCTCGCCGATCGTGCGGTAGCTCTCGTCACGGGCGAAGAAGCGGTCGAGGATCTCTTGGCAGTCGGCCGAGAGCGCCTCGAGGCCCTCGTGGACGTCGAGGGCGTCGTCGAGCTGCTCCAGCATCGCGTCGGCCCCTTCCGCGGACGGCTCCTCCGTCGGCTGCTCCCGCGCCGTGCGCCGCAGCTTGTCGACACATGCGTTCCGCGTCAGCTGCGCCAGCCACGGCCGGATCGCCGCGTCGTCGCGCAGGGAGCCGAGCCGTTCGTAGACGCGGGCGAAGACGTCCTGGAAGACGTCCTCGGCGTCGTGCTCAGGCAGCCGGTAGGCGCGAACAGCGATCGCGTAGACATAGCGCGAGAAGCGCTCCACGAGCTCGTTCCAGGCGGCCGCGTCACCGTTCCGGCACCGTCCGACGAGCTGGGCGTCGCTGAGCTCCATCGTCATGGCCGAACAGTCATTCAAGCGCGATTCGTCACGAAAGGGAAGAAAGCTGTGCGCTCCTCCGTCTAGCTGGCTCAGGCAGGGGTCAGCAGGAGGAGGAGCAAGATGTCGTATCGCAGAAGGCACCGGTGGTTCCGCCGGATGGCGCTCGGGCTGGCATTCGCATCGGTGCTGTTCGCCGGTCGAGTCTCGGTAGCAGCGGCGAAGTCCGACGAGGGTACCGACGGGTCCCGCTATGTGGCGGCGGGTGGTTGGACGGGCCAGGTGGACATGGAGTCGGGCATCCCGCTGTCGGCAGGGATCCCGCACGGCGACGAGCAGTTCGTCGACCCGCAGGCGCTGCAGGTGATTCCGTACCTGTCGCACGGAATTCTGACCGAGGCGGACGCGACGGTCGTTGCCGCGCAGTCAATTCGCGACCGGTATCCGTCGGTCGGCTCGACCCGGCCCGACGGTGACGAGATCGCGATCAGGAACGCGATCGAGGCGCAGACGCTGGCGGGCGCGGAAACGATCCGCGACCCGTACGTCTCGCCGGGAGCCCTGAGTGAGGCGCAGACGCTGGCATCAGCGGAAGCGATCCACGACCCGTACGTCTCGCCGGGAGTCCTGGGTGAGGCAGTGAAGACGAACGTGGCGAAGGTCAAGTTCGTCCCCGGCGTGACCGACTTCCCGACCACGCCGCAGCTGCTGGCATCGGCGGAAGCGATCCACGACCCGTACGTCTCGCCGGGAGTCCTCGGCGAGGCAGTCAAGACGAACGTGGCGGACGTCAAGTTCGTCCCCGGCGTGACCGACTTCCCGACCACGCCGCAGCCCGCGGGCGACAACCGCGTCGAGCGTGCCCTCGAGCAGGGTCCGCAGGTGATCCCGTACTTGAGCCAGGGGATGACCTCCGACGACGTCGTCGGAGCCCGGCCGGACGACAGGGCCGACCGGTTCGCACACTCGAACGTCCAGACGCCGCTCGAGGTCTCGAGCAGCGGGTCGACGTTCGAATGGAACGACGCGCTGACGGTGGGGATCGGCGCACTCGTTCTGGCCCTCGGCCTCGGCCTGGCGTTCGGCTACCTTCGCCGGCCCCGGCTCGCAGGCCTCTAGATCGCCTGGGCAGCGACGCGAAGCGGGCTCTTCGGAGCCCGTTTTCGCGTGGTCCTACCGCTGCTCGGTCTCGCGTGCGTCCAGCCGCTGCTCGAAGAGCTCCCGCAGCTCCTCGCCCGTGGTCAGCACCTCTTCGTAGCGCGGCCGCCGCGGCGGCAGCTTCACGATCCGGACGTCGTTGTCGCGGTGGCCGTGGCAGCGGGCGTACGCAGCAGCCTCGTCGAGGGTGGTGAGCCCGGAGCGGCGACCGAGGTGCATTGGGGAGGGATACCAGACGTAGGCGCGAGGGGCAACAGAACGGCGGCGGGGTCTCCGCAAAGACCCCGGCGCCTGCTTGGGTGGGCGGCCTCGAGGGGAGACACGGCCCGGTTCCCGCGTCGTGGGCGGGAGTCCGCAAAAGATCTTTGCGAATCGTCTAGAAGTATAACAAAAACAAACAGCGCTGCAGTGTACCGTACATAAAAGCCCCGCCTGAGCAGGGCTTTTCGAAGGGAGCTGCGGGACTAGGATTCGAACCTAGACTACTCGGTCCAGAGCCGAGCGTCCTACCATTAGACGATCCCGCACCGGGTGCGCATCGATTCTAGCGCCCAGGAGGGCTTGCCGAAGCGGCGCTGAACCGCGATTCAGGCAAGCCGTCCTAGGTTTCGAGCCGGTAGACCGGGACGAGCCGCTTCTCGGCATCGGTGTCGATGTGCGCGATCACCTCGACGTAGGGCTCGAGCCCGGAGCCGCGTAGCTTCGCCTTCAGGAGGCCATCGACCTGGAAGAGGCCGGACGAGTTGTTCATCACGATCTCGATCTTCACCGGCCGCGACTCGCCGTCGGCGATCGAGACGTCGTCGATCGCCGCAGCCGAGAGCGAGTGCATCGAGACGCGGCCCTTCTCGAACGGGATGCGCGAGCGGCCCTCCGCCATGTCGAGCGCGTCCGCGACGCGGAGGATGCCGGCCTCGAGCGCGAGCGGCTGCCCGTCGGCGCGGTGGCTCGTGATCGCCTGCAGCACCTCGGAGACGATGACGGTCAGCTCCGGCTCGTCGTAGATCCCGTCGAGCAACTCGCGCATCTTCGGCTCGGAGAGAAACAGCGAGAAGTCCTCGTGACCGTGGCGGTGCACCGACATGCCGACGCAGTGGAACAGCGCGGCGAGCGCGACGATCACCTCGGCGTCGTCCTGCTCGAGCCCGAAGTCGCGCACTGCGGATGGCTCGACGCCGTGCTTCGTCAACTGCCGCAGGAGCTTCAGGGCGATGTTGGCCACGATCTGGATGTGCACCCACGAGTGGTCGTTGATCTCCATGCGGACGACCGCGTTCACGTTCGAGACGTGCCACCACGCCTTCACCTGCTTGTCGTCGTTGACCCGTTCGAGCAGCTTGCGCAGCTTGCGGTTGCCGCGCACCGGCAGGTTGACGCGCATCTTGTCGACCGCCTGGGCCGGTGAGAGGCGCGTCTCGCGGACCGCCTCCTCCGAGACCGGTTCGTCGATCCGCTCCTCGGTCTCGCGATCGAGGCTCGGGTGGTCGCGCTCGCTCATATCCGCACCACGACGCTGCGTGCGAACTTGTCGTGCAGCGTCTGGTTCCTCGCGTCGCGCAGCGGCCAGAGGTGGTCGACGACCGTGGGAACCGTGAAGAGGGCGCGCAGCGTCGCGGTCGAGAGCCAGCGTCGGAACGCCCGCACGTACCCGATCGGGGCGCGGCTGTCGGCGTCGACGACCTTGATCCCGAGCGCCATCTTCCCGAACGTCTGGCTGCGGGAGCCGATCAGCGCCGTGTGGTAGATCGCCTCGGGAATCAGGAAGAGAAAGACGATCAGCAGCGTCTCGCCGTCCTGGACCCGGTCGCGCAGGTCTTCCGCCGGCATGCCCGCTGCGAAGAGTGCCACCCCGATCACGAGGCCGAGCACGACGACGTCGACGAGCAATGCGACGAGTCGGCGTCCCCAGCTCGCGAGGTCGCGGCGTCGTGTCGCGTCATCTTCGTGCGGCATCACCGGGAACAGGTTAGGCGACCTCGTCCGCCCAGTCGCCGTACAGGCTCAGATAGCGGCCGCGGCGCGCGAGCAGCTCCTCGTGCGTTCCCTGCTCGACGACGCGACCGTGCTCGAGCACGACGATCAGGTCGGCGTCGCGGATCGTCGAGAGCCTGTGCGCGATCACGAACGCCGTCCGGCCGGCGAGGAGCTTCCGCAGCGCCAGCTCGATCTGCCGCTCCGTGCCGATGTCGACGGACGACGTCGCCTCGTCGAGGATCAGGATGCGCGGGTCGGCGAGCAGCGCCCGTGCGAACGCGACGAGCTGCCGTTGGCCGAGTGACAGGCGCGTGCCGCGCTCGCCGAGTTGCGTCGCGTAGCCGTCCTCGAGCTCGAGGATGAAGCGGTCGGCTCCGACGGCCGCGGCGGCGGCCTCGATCTGCTCCTGCCGGGCGTCCGGACGGGCGAACGCGATGTTCTCGGCGACGCTGCTGCCGAAGAGGAAGCCCTCCTGCGGGACGATCCCGAGCTGGCGGCGGAGCGAGCGCTGCGACACCTCGCGGAGGTCGGTGCCGTCGATCGTGATCCGCCCCTCGGTCGGGTCGTAGAAGCGCGCGATCAGCTTCGCGATCGTCGACTTGCCGGCGCCGGTGTGACCGACGAGAGCAACGGTCGTGCCGGCCGGCACGTCGAGCTCGAGCCCGTGCAGCACCTCGGGAAACTCGGGGCCGTAGCCGAAGCGGACGTTCTCGAAGTGGACGTGGCCCTCGATCCGGCTCAGCTCGGCCGCGCCCGGCGGGTCGACGACCTGCGGCTCCTCATCGAGCACGCCGATGATCTTGTCCAGCGCGGCGATCGCGGAGAGGAACGTGTTGTAGAGCTGCGAGAGCTGCTGGATCGGATCGAAGAAGTTCGAGAGGTAGAGCGCGAACGCGAAAAGCGTGCCCGCAGTCATGTCGCCGTGGTAGACGAGCCAGCCGCCGTAGCCGAAGACGATCGCGGTCGCCACCGACGCGAGCAGGTCGACCGCGGGGAAGTAAATCGCGTTCAGCACGGTCGTCTCGTAGTTGGCTGCCCGATAGCGGTCGTTGACGCCGTGGAACGCCCGCTGCTGCACCGGTTCCCGCGTGAACGACTGGACGACGCGCATGCCCGCGATGTCCTCGGCCAGCGTGGCCGTGACGAGGCCGAGCCGCTCGCGGACGCGGCGGTAGGCCCGGTTCGAGCGGCTGCGGAACCAGGCGGTCAGGAGCGCCATCGGGATCAGGACCAGGAGCATGGCGAGCGCGAGCTGCCAGTCGAGGAGGAAGAGGACGACTGCCGTGCCGAGCAGCAGGAGCGTGTTCTGGATCAGGCTCGTGACGCCGTCGGTGACGAGCTGGTCGAGCGCCTCCACGTCGTTCGTGATCCGGCTGATGATCACACCGGCGCGGTTGCGCTCGTAGTAGCCGAGCGACAGCCGCTCCAGGTGCGCGAAGAGCTTGTTGCGGAGGTCGGCGAGGACGCGTTCGCCGACCCAGCCGGTCAGGTACGTGTTCGCCGAGGAGAGCACGAGCGCGATGACCGCTGCTGCGAGGAAGAGGGCGATGATCCACGACAGCCGGGTTAGGTCGCCTTCGCGAATCCCCTGGTCGATCGCCAGCTTCGCGAGGTAGGGCGGCGCCAGCGCGACCAGCGTGTACGCGAGCAGCGTTGCCAGCGAGAGCGCCGTCCGGCCGCGGTAGGGAAGCGCGAGCCGGACGAGCAGCCCAAGCCGCCGGCGGGTGCGGCGCCACGACCAGTCGCGGACCTCGCCGCCCCGTTCCTCCGAGAGGTGGCCCCCCGGCTGCCAGACCTTCACGCGGTCTCTTTCAGCAAGCCCTGGAGGAGGCCGTGCTCGTGGATCTCCCGGTAGACGGCGCTCGACGTCAGCAGCTCGGCCTGCGTGCCGCGGGCGGCGATCCGCCCCTGCTCGAGCACGACGATCTCGTCTGCGAGCGCGATCGTGGAGAGACGGTGGGCGATGATGATCGTCGTCCGGCCGCGCATCGCCTCTGCGAGGCCGTCGCGGATGCGTGCCTCCGTGGTCGCGTCGACGGATGCGGTCGCGTCGTCGAGGATGAGGATGCGGGGGTCGATCACGAGCGCGCGTGCGATCGCCAGCCGCTGCCGCTGCCCGCCGGAGAGCGTGATCCCGCGCTCGCCGATGACGGTGTCGTAGCCGTGCGGCAGCTCGAGCACGAACTCGTGCGCCTGGGCTGCGCGCGCCGCACGCTCGACCTGCTCGTCCGTCGCGTCGAGGACGCCGAAGGCGATGTTCTCGCGGACGCTGGCCGAGAAGAGGAACGGATCCTGCGAGATGACGCCGATCTCGCGACGAAGCGAGCGCCTCGTGACGTCGCGGATGTCGACGCCGTCGACGAGCACACGCCCCACGGTCGCGTCGTAGAAGCGCGGCACGAGCGCGGCGAGCGTCGTCTTGCCCGAGCCGGTGTGGCCGATCAGCGCGACCGTCCTGCCGGGCGCAAGCTCGAGCTCGATCTCCTCGAGGACGGGGCGGTCGGCGGCGTACTCGAACGAGACGCGCTCGAAGTGGACCTCGCCCGGGCCGGGCGGCAGCTCCCCTGCGCCGGGCCGGTCGTCGACCCCTTCGGGCTCGTCCATCACCTCGAAGATCCGTTCTCCCGAGGCGGTCGCGCGCTGCGCCTGGCCGATCCACATCCCGAGGCTCCGGAGCGGCACGATCAGCATCGCCAGCAGCAGGTTGAAGACGAAGAACTGGTCGAGGCCCAGCGAGCCGTCGACCACCATCCGCCCTGCGGCGAGGAGGACGGCGCCCTGCGCGAGCAGCGGCAGGAAGGAGAGCAGGGGCACGTAGAGCGCGCGCTGTCGGAACGCCCGCACGGTCTGCTCGAAGACGGCGCCGGACGCGCGCTCGAACTGCGCCTGGCGGCTGTCCTCCTGCGCGAACGCCTTGACGACGTGGACGCCGACGATCGACTCCTCGGTCACCGTCGCGACGTCGCCGAGCTTCTGCTGCACCTCGCGCAGGACGGGATGCGAGACGTGGCTGTAGCGGTAGGCGACCGCGACGATCACCGGCGTGATCGCGAGCGCGATCACGGCGAGCCGCCACTCGACGACGAAGAGCACGACCATCACCGAGACGACGGTGAGCACGTGCTGGAAGAAGAAGATCAGGCCGAAGCCGAGGAAGAAGCGAACCGACTGCAGGTCGACGGTCGCGCGCGACATCAGCTGGCCCGTCTGATGGCGGTCGTAGAAGCCGAACGAGAGCCGCAGCAGATGCGCATAGAGGCCTTCGCGCATGTCTTTCTCGATCCCGAGCGCCTGCCGGCCGGAGATGATCCGGCGGCCGAGCATCAGCGCCGCCTTGAGGACGCCGACGGCCGAGATCGCGACGACGACCCACGCGAGCTGTGTCGTCCCGCGCTGCTCCTCGATCCCTTCGATCGCCTCGCCAACGAGGAGGACGATTGCGATCGCGGCGGCCTGTGAGAGGACGGCGAGCACCGTCGAGAACGCGAGCGACCAACGGTACGGCCGGAGGAAGCCCAGCAGGCGGATGAAGGTGCGGCGGTAGGGAACGTCGCTCACTCGCCCGAATGTAGCCGCGCCAGCTCGCGACGCACGTGGACGAGGGCCTTGCCGAGCCGCGCTCGGTTCGCGGCGTCGTTCAGCCAGCCGCTGGCCCCGGACGGATGTGGCAGCGGGATCACGAGCGCATCACCGCGGGTGAAGCTCTTGCCGATCGCGTCGGTCAGCGTCGGTAGCCCGAGCAGCCGTTTCAATGCGAGGCCACCGACGGTCACGATCAGCTCCGGCCGGAGCAGCTCGAGCTCCCAGTCGCGCCAGAACGCGCAGAGATCCTGCTCGCGCGGGGTCGGCGTGCGGTCGCCGCGGCCCGAGGCCGGCCGGCCCGGGTAACAGCGCGTCACCGAGGCGCAGTAGAAGCGCTCATAGAGCTCGTCGCCGTCGAGCTCGAGCCAGCGCCGAAGCGTCTGGCCGGCGCGGCCGCGCCAGGGCAGCCGCTCCTCGCCCTCGACGATGCCGGGCGCCTGGCCGAACAGATACGCGCGCTGATCGTGCCACGGCGCGCGGACCGGCCACGACTCGATCTGGAAGCCCGCTTCGAGACAGGCACGGCAGCGGGCGTTGTCGCGCTGGACCGATCGAATCGACCGGTACGCGCTGCGCCGGACGGTCACCCGGCGGCGGGTGTGCCGATCCGGAGCCGGTTGCCGTCGGGATCGGTCAGCTCGATCTCGCGCATGCCGTAGTAGGCGAGCTCCGCGGTCGTTCCGAACTCGGTCGCAACGGCGTCGACGTCGTCGACGTAGACGTAGAGCAGGCCGTCGGGATGGGCGTCGCCGGTGTGCTCGGAGAGGAAGATCAGCGCGTCACCGTTCTCGATCGCGACGAAGAGGGGCAGGTGGGGGTCGGCGTGCGTGCGCCACGCGACGGAGAACCCCAGGCGGGCGTACCACTCGAGGCTGGCCTCGGCGTCGGCGACGCGGAGGAAGGGAGCGACCTTCGTCACGGCCTTGATCGTACGGCCACGAACCAGCGCCCGGCGAAGAGCGTCTCGCCGCCACCGAGCTCTGCGGCCAGCGCACGGGGCTCGAGGTAGCGCTTGTAGACCTCCCACCGCGAGCCGTCGTCCAGGATCCGCTCCTGCAGCTCGACCGGTTCGACGTCGTCGCGGAGCGCCGAGTCCACGACCACGAGCTCCGGCGCGACGCGGCGCGCCTCGGCGAGGAAGCGAACCCGCTCCACCTCCTCGAGGTGGCCGTAGAAATGGCTCGTGAACACACGCTCGAACGCCCCGTCCTGGAACGGCAGTCGCAGTGCGTCCGACCTGACGAAGCCCGCGTCCGGCACGCGCGCGCTCGCGAGCTCCAGCATCGAGGCGCTCTGGTCGAGACCCGTGATGCCGCCGGGGAGGTGGCGCGTCAGAAAGCCGGTGCCGCAGGCGACGTCGAGCGTCCGTGCGGGCGGCAGCGCTCCGATCGCGGCGATCAGCGCCTCCCGTTCGTCCTCCCAGCCCGGGCGATCGCGCTCCGCGAAGGCACCGGTGCCGAGCCACCAGTCGTCGTACTCCGGCGCCCTCGCCTCGTAGTAGGTCCGCACCCTCCTAGAGTACGACCGTGCTCGAGGCGGTGCCGAACTTCTCCGAGGGCCGCGACGACGCGGTGATCGAGGCGCTGCGGAGCTCGCTCTCGGCGCCGGCGCGGCTGCTCGACGTCCACGTCGACGCCGACCATCACCGTTCCGTCTTCACCCTCGTCGGCGAGCCGGACGAGCTCGTGGAGACGCTGCTCGCGGGGATCTCGTGCGCCCGCGACCGGATCGATCTGCGCCGTCACGAGGGCGCGCACCCCCGCATCGGCGGCGCAGACGTCGTCCCGATCGTCCCGATCAAGCGGGACGACATGGGCCGCGCGAAGGAGACCGCCGCGGAGCTGGCGCGCCGGATCGGCAGCGAGCTCGGGCTCCCGGTCTTCCTCTACGGCGAGCTGGCGCCCGGCCGCGGGCCTGCCTTCTTCCGGCGAGGCGGGCCCGAGGAGCTGCAGCGCCGAATCGGCGTCGGCGAGCTCCTGCCCGACTTCGGACCGTCCCGCCTCGATGAGCGGGCGGGCGGTGTGATCGTCGGCGCCAGGCGGCCGCTGATCGCGTTCAACGTCAATCTGCGCGGCGAGCTGGACGCGGCGAAGGCGGTCGCGGCCGTCGTGCGCGAGACGGGCGGCGGCTTCCCCGGCGTCCGCGCGCTGGGGCTCGACCTGCCGCGCGCCGGGGTCGTCCAGGTCTCGATGAACGTCGAGGACTGGGAGGCAGCGTCGCTGCACGAGATCGTCATGCGGATCGAAGCCGAAGCGGCTGCGCGCGGCGCCGAGGTCGTCGGCTCCGAGCTCGTCGGGCTGATGCCGGCCGGCGCCGCCGCGGCAGCGGCAGGGGCAATGCTGCGGATCGACGGCTTCGACGAGTCGCACGTCTTGGAACTGCGGCTCGTGCCGTGAGAGGGTTTCGAGACCCCGAGGCTTGCGGTAGGTGAGTCTCGACAACGACCAAGGGGTACCGATGAGAAGGTTCTTGCCGCTCACGCTGGCCGCCGGAATCGCGGCCTGGTTCTTTGCTCGACATCCACGCGGACGCGTGGTCGTCGGCAAGCTGCACGGGATGGCCTCGCGCCTCTTCCCGAAGCAGTACGACGACGCCACGCTGAAGGACAAGGTGGAAAGCGAGCTCTTCCGCGACGAGCACGAAGTCAAGGGCGCGATCAACATCAACGCGCAGGAGGGGATCGTGCAGCTGCGCGGCGAACTGCCGTCGCAGGATCTGATCGACGCACTCGTCGAGCGCACGCAGAAAATCCAGGGCGTTCGCGAGGTGGAGAACCTGCTGCATACGCCCGGCACCGAAGCACCGATGCATCGCTGAGCCTCGCCGGCCCTCGGAGCCGCTTGCGGCTCGACCTCAGGGGTTTCGCGCGCGTGGCATCCGCTCTCGCGGATGCCACGCTTGCGCCTACTATCGACCCGTGATCGCGAATCACGCGCTGACCGGGAACGACCTCCGGCTCGATGACGTGTGGGAGGTCGCGGTGCACCGCGCGCCCGTCGGCCTCGCCGACGAGGCGCGCGGTCAGATGGAGGCCGCGCGCGCGCTCGTCGAGCAGGCCGCCGAGCACACGTACGGCGTCAACACCGGCTTCGGCCGGTTCGTGTCCGAGTCGATCCCGGACGAGCAGGTGGAGGAGCTCCAGCTCCGCCTCCTCCGGAGCCACGCCTGCGGTGTCGGTGAGCCGTATCCGCCGGAGGTGGTGCGCGCGGCGATGCTCCTGCGCGCGAACGCGCTCGCGAAGGGCTTCTCGGGCGCCCGGATCGAGACCGTCGAGCTGCTGATCGACTGCCTCAACCGCGACGTCCTGCCGTACGTGCCGTCACGCGGGTCGGTCGGGGCGAGCGGCGATCTCGCTCCGCTCGCCCATCTCGCCCTGCCGCTGGTCGGCGAAGGGAAGGCCTGGTTCGACGGCTCGCTCGTCCCCGGTGCGGAAGCGCTCGCCGCCGCGGGGCTCGAGCCGGTGCGGCTCGGCGCGAAGGAGGGGCTGTCGCTGATCAACGGGACGCAGTTCATGGCCGCGATGGCCTCCGTCGCGCTCGTCCGTGCCTGGCGACTCGCGCGGACGGCCGACCTCGCGTGCGCGCTCTCGTTGGAGTCGCTGCAGGGATCGCGCACGAGCTTCCATCCAGCGATCCACGAGGCGAGGCCACTGCCGGGGCAGGTCGACTCGGCCGCGAACCTGCACCGGCTGCTCGAGGGGTCGGCGATCATCGAGTCGCACCGCTGGTGCGATCGCGTCCAGGACGCCTACTCGCTCCGTTGCGCGCCGCAGGTGCACGGTGCGAGCCGCGACCTGCTCGCGCACGTGGAGGCAACGGTCGCCGTCGAGCTGAACGCGGCGACGGACAATCCGCTCGTCCTCGTCGGCGAGGGCATCGTCGTCTCGAACGGCAATTTCCACGGCCAACCGCTTGCCTTCGGGCTCGACGCGCTCGCGATGGCCGTCTCCGAGCTGGCGAGCATCTCCGAGCGCCGCGTCGAGCGGCTCGTCAATCCCTCGCTGTCGGAGGGGCTGCCGCCCTTCCTGACGCTCGAGGGCGGGCTCAACAGCGGCTTCATGATCCCCCAGTACGTCGCCGCGGCACTCGTCTCCGAAAGCAAGTCGCTCTGTCATCCGGCCAGCGTCGACTCGATTCCGACGAGCGCGGGCCAGGAAGATCACGTCTCGATGGGGAATGCGGCCGGCCTGAAAGCGCTGCGTGTGCTCGCGAACAGCGAGCGGGTGCTCGCAATCGAGCTGCTTGCCGGAGCGCAGGCGATCGAGTTTCTCGCGCCGCTCGAGCCGGGGCCGGGCGTGCGGGCGGCGCACGACGCTGTCCGCGAGCTGTCGGAGCGCGTCCGCGACGACCGCTCGCTCTCCGAGGACATCGAGCGCGTCGCGGTTGCGATCGCCGACGGCTCGATCCTGGCGGCGGCCGAGGCGTCGGTGGGGGAGCTCCGGTGAGCGTCTCCTCGCTCGAGGCTCAGGTCGAGGCGCTCGCCGGCGACCTCGCAGCGATTCGCGCCCCACGCGGGACGCAGCTGCACGCGCGCTCCTGGCAGACGGAGGCGCCGCTGCGGATGCTCCTGAACAACCTCGACCCGGAAGTCGCGGAGCGGCCCGAGGAGCTCGTCGTCTACGGCGGGTCCGGCCGCGCCGCCCGGTCGCACGACGCGCTCAAGGCGATCGTGCGGACGCTGCTGCGGCTGCGGGAGGACGAGACGCTGCTCGTCCAGAGCGGCAAGCCGGTCGGCGTCTTCCGCACCCACGAGGGCGCGCCGCGCGTGTTGATCGCGAACTCGCTGCTCGTTCCTCGGTGGGCGAGCTGGGACGAGTTCCGCCGGCTCGAGGCCGAGGGGCTGACGATGTTCGGGCAGATGACCGCGGGGAGCTGGATCTACATCGGCACCCAGGGGATCCTGCAGGGCACGTACCAGACCTTTGCCGCAGCGGGGGAGAAGCACTTCGGCTCGGCCGACCTCGCCGGGCGGACGATCCTGACCGCCGGGCTCGGCGGGATGGGTGGTGCGCAGCCGCTGGCCGCGACGATGGCCGGCGCGGCGATGCTCTGCGTCGAGGTCGACCCGTCGCGGATCCAGCGCCGGCTCGAGACGCGCTACCTCGACGAGGTCGCCGACTCGCTCGACGACGGTGTCGCGCGGGTGCGGGCGGCGGCTCGCGAGGGCCGCTCGCTCTCGGTCGCGGTGCTCGGCAACGCTGCGGAAATCGTGCCGGAACTGGCAAAGAAGCGTGAGTCTTTCGACCTCGTCACCGACCAGACGGCGGCACACGATCCGCTGACGGGCTACGTCCCGGCGGGGCTTTCGGTCGAGGAAGCGGCGTCGTTACGCGCGTCCGAGCCGGAGGAGTACCTCCGGCGGGCGCGCGAGTCCATCGTCGCGCACGTCGAGGGCATGCTCGAGTTCGTCCGCGCAGGCAGCTCTGTCTTCGACTATGGCAACAACCTGCGAGGGGAGGCCCATGAGGGCGGCGTCACGGAGGCCTTCTCGTACCCGGGCTTCGTCCCCGCCTATATCCGGCCGCTCTTCTGCTACGGCGTGGGGCCTTTCCGGTGGGCCGTCCTCTCGGGCGACCCGGCCGACATCGCGGCGATCGACGAGGAGTTCCGGCGGCTCTTCCCGGACGACGCGTTGCTCCAGCGCTGGCTCGAGCTCGCTCCCGAGCGCGTCGCCTTCCAGGGCTTGCCGGCGCGGATCTGCTGGCTCGGCTACGGCGACCGGGCCAAGGCGGGCCTCGCGATCAACGAGCTCGTGCGGACGGGCGTGCTCAGGGCACCGGTCGTGATCGGCCGCGACCACCTCGACTCCGGCTCGGTGGCGTCCCCGTACCGCGAGACCGAGGCGATGCTCGACGGTTCCGACGCGATCGCCGACTGGCCGATCCTGAACGCGCTGCTGAACACGGCGGCCGGCGCGACGTGGGTCAGCGTCCACCACGGCGGCGGCGTCGGGATCGGCAACTCGATCCACGCCGGCATGGTCGTTCTGGCCGACGGCAGCGCCGACGCGGCGGAACGGCTCGAGCGCGTGCTCACGACCGATCCCGGCACGGGCGTGATGCGCCACGCCGACGCGGGCTACCACGAGGCGCTCGACGCCGCGCGCGAGCACGGCCTCGACCTGCCGAGCGTCTGACGTGCCGAAGCTGCTGCTCCGCGACCTGCGCCAGGTCGTCAGCCCCTCGGGCCGGGGTGCGCCGCTGCGCGGGGCGTCCCTCGGCGAGCTCGACCTGATCGAGGACGGCTACGTCCTCTGCGACGGCGCCC
This sequence comes from uncultured Gaiellaceae bacterium, assembly GCA_963784895.1. Lineage (GTDB taxonomy): Bacteria > Actinomycetota > Thermoleophilia > Gaiellales > Gaiellaceae > Gaiellasilicea. Next base: position 222,101 of record CAWATM010000016.1, read on the forward strand.
GGATCGAGGCGGTCGGGCTGATGACCGACCTGGCGCTGCCCGACGAGGACGTGGTCGAGCTCGACGGCCGCGGGCTCTGCGCGATCCCGGGCCTCGTCGACTGCCACACGCATCCGGCGTTCGGCGGCGATCGAGTCGACGAGTTCTCGCTCCGTGCAGGCGGCGCGGGCTACGAGGAGCTGCACGCGGCCGGCGGCGGCATCCTCTCGACCGTGCGCGCGACGCGCGCCGCGGGTGTGGACGGGCTCCGCGACGCCGTCGAGCGCCACCGCGGCTGGATGCTGCACGCGGGAACGACCACGTTCGAAGGCAAGTCCGGCTACGGGCTCGACCGGGAGACCGAGCTCGACTCGCTGCGGGCGATTCGGGACGCCGGCGGTATCGCGACCTTCCTCGGCGCGCACTCGACGCCGCCGGAGTTCGACGACGCCGACGCGTACCTCGACTTCCTCCTCGCGGAGGTTCTTCCCGAGGCGGCGCCGCTGGCCGAGGCGGCGGACGTCTTCCTCGAGCGCGGGGCTTTCGACGCCGAGCAGGCCCGCCGCTACCTGGAGGCGAGCCTCGAGCACGGCCTCGCCCTCCGCCTCCACGGCGACCAGTTCACCGAGTCGGGCGCGGTCCGGCTCGGGATCGAACTCGGCGCCCGCTCGGTCGACCACCTGGAAGCGACCGGGCCTGAAGGCATCGCGGCGCTCGCCGCGAGCGATGTCACCGGCGTCCTGCTTCCCGCGAGCGCGCTCTTCCTGAGCCGACCGATGCCGCCGGGCCGCGCGCTCGTCGACGCCGGCGCCGCCGTCGCGCTCGCGACCGACTTCAACCCCGGCAGCGCCTTCTGCGAGAGCCTGCCGGTGGTGATGTCGCTCGCGTGCACGCAGTTGACGCTGAGCCCGGCCGAGGCGCTTGCCGCGTGCACCGTCAACGCGGCGCACGTCCTCGGCCGCGCCGACCGCAGCGGGCGAATCGCCCCCGGCTACACCGCCGACCTCGTCCTGCTCGACACACCCGACTGGCGCTACGTCGCGTATCACCTCGCCGGCGACGTGATCGCGACCGTGGTCAAGGACGGCGCCGTCGCCGTCGGTCGAGCGGCATACTGATTCCGATGGCGACCAAGAAGCAGCAGCGCCGCCGGCAGAAGCTGAAGCGGCACGAGTACGAAGAGGTCTATGTCGACGACGACGGCAACGTGCTCCCGCCCGAGGAGGCAGAGGAGCTCGGCGTCGACGCACCAGCGCGCAAGGCCGAGCGCACGCCGAAGGATCGCCCGACCGGCCGCGCCGGCCGCGCGCTCGAGCCGCCGTCGTGGCGGAAGACGGCGAAGCGCGGTCTCCTCTTCTTCCCGCTGATGCTGATCACCGTGATGCTGCTCGGACAGGAACTGACGCTCGTGCAGCAGATCTTCCAGACGATCGTGCTGATGGGTTTCTTCCTCCCGTTCAGCTACTTCATGGACTCGATGATGTGGCGCTCCTACCAGCGCCGCATCGCCCGCACGGGAGCCTCGAAGAAGCCGTAAGGGCGGCGCGCGGCTGCTCGAATTCACGGATCGAGATCAGTGCTCTCCCCGATGAACGGCGTGGGCGCGCGCGTGAGCATCGAGGCGAAAGGAGGCCTCACGATGACATCCGTCACGCACGAGCCGGTTCGGCGCCAGCAGCTGGCGTGGTGGCAGTTCTTCGGTCCCGACTTCTGGCCGTCGCTGGCGATCATGGTCATCTGGCTGGCGGTGCTGCTCGATGCGGTCTTCGGACCCGACCTGGTCAGCAACACCGTCGCAGGCGACCATACGACCGTCCCCTCGGCGATTCTGCTGTCGGCGCCTGCCTTCTTCGCGACCTGGGTCGTTGCGAAGTACGGCTTCCGGCGCAACCGGGACGCCTGACCGTCGCTCTGCGGGGGCCGCTACGCGGCGCTGCCGCGATAGTGGCCCTCGCCGGGCCACGGCGCGAGCAGGAGTAGGATCCGCGCGCCCTCGTCGCTCGCCAGCGAGTGCCGTTCGTCGGGATCGAAGCGGAAGAGCATCCCTGGTGTCGCGTCGATCGACTCGCCGCCGGCGGCGATCCGCACCTTCCCGTCGAGCACGGTCACCCAGGCGTTCTCCTTCACCTGATGGTCGCCCATCACTTGTCCGGGGTTGAGGACGATCAGCACCGCGCGCGCCTCGTTGCCCGAGTGGACGACGAGCGGATCCCGCGTCCCGGCCGGCGCATCGACCTCCATCAGGCTCCAGCTCTGCACAGGGGCAAGGATAAACTCATCCGCCTGATGGGGCTCGCCGTCGACCAGCTCTCGCTCGGCCCGATCGGGACGAACTGCTACCTCGTCCGCGCCGATCAGGGCGCGACGGACGCCGCCGTGATCGACCCCGGCGACGAGGCCGCAGAGATCGGACGCGCGCTCGAGTCGCTCGGCGCAGCCTGCGTCGCGATCCTGCTCACCCACAGTCACTACGACCACTTCGGCGCACTCGCCGAGCTGGCCGAGTCGTCCGGCGCGCCCGTCTGGCTGCCCGAGGGCGAGCTCGACGTCTTCCGCCGGCCGGGCGACTTCTTCCCGGGCGTCACGATGCGCGCCTACGGCGGCGACGCGACCCTCCTCGCCGGCGGCGAGACGATCGAGGCGGCCGGCATCTCCTTTCGGGTGCTCCACGTCCCGGGCCACTCGCCCGGCCACCTCTCCTACTACGCCGATGGCCATCTGTTCTCCGGTGATGTGCTGTTCGCTGGCTCGGTCGGACGCACCGACTTGCCCTTCGGCGGTTGGGACACGTTGCTCGAGTCGATCCGCTCGCTCACCGACGCCTATCCGCCAGAGACGGTCGTGCTCTCCGGGCACGGCCCGGCGACGACGCTCGGCGACGAGCTCGCACGCAACCCGTTCCTGGCCGAGCTTCGCACGTGACCAAGATCGAGCGGCCGCGGGGCACGCACGACATCCTCCCGTCCGAGCAACCTCTCTGGCGGCGCGTCACCGGCGAGATCGAACGGCTGACGGCGCTCTACGGCTACCGGCCGATCCAGACACCGCTCTTCGAGGACACGGATCTCTTCCTGCGCACGTCCGGGCAGGGCTCCGACGTCGTCCAGAAAGAGATGTACACCTTCGCCGACCGCTCCGACCGCTCGCTGACGCTGCGCCCGGAAGGGACGGCGCCGATCTGCCGCGCTTACGTGGAGCACGGCCTGCACCGCGAGCCGCAGCCGCAGAAGCTCTACACGATCGGGCCGATGTACCGGTACGGCGCCCCCGGTCGCGGCCGCTATCGCGAGCACTGGCAGCTGTCGGTCGAGGCGATCGGCACCGACGACCCCGCGATCGATGCGGAGATCATCCAGCTCTACGACACGCTTCTGCACCGGCTCGGAATCGCGAGCTACCGGCTCGAGCTGAACTCGATCGGCTGCCGCGAATGCCGCCCCGCGTACGTCGAGCAGCTGACGGCGTGGCTCAGGAGCATGAGGCCCAGCTTCGGCGAGGAGGCGCGGGCGAAGCTGCGGACGAGCCCGCTCCGCGTCTTCGACGTCAAGGACGAGCGCACGCGCGCGCTGCTCGAGGACGCGCCGAAGATCGGCGACTCGCTCTGCGAGGCGTGCCGCAACCACTTCGCAGCCGTCCGCGCCGACCTCGACGCGACCGGCGTTGCCTACGACCTCGTGCCGACCCTCGTCCGCGGGCTCGACTACTACTCGCGCACGACCTGGGAGTTCATCGGCCCGATGGACAACGAGAACTCGACCATCTCCGGCGGCGGCCGCTACGACTACCTCGTCGAGGAGATCGGGGGGCCGGCGACGCCGGGCGTGGGCTTCGGCGCCGGGATCGAGCGGCTGTTGATTGCGATCGAGGACGAGGGCGTCGGCGACGCCGCCGCCCCAGCCGTCGACGTCTTCGTCGCCGTCGAGCCCGGCGCGCCGCGCGAGCTCGTGCCGCCGCTCCTGCAGGGCCTGCGCGAGGCCGGCGTCGCGGCAGACACCGACTACGCCGGCCGCTCGCTCAAGGGTCAACTGACGCAGGCGGGGCGCTCCGGTGCGTCCACGACGGTGATCGTCCGCTCCGGAGACGCGCTGATCCGCCGGCAGGGGGCGCAGGACGAACCGGTCGCCCACGGGGACGTTCTCGGCACACTGTCGCGATGACGACGTGGCGCACGCACATGGCCGGCGAGCCGACCAAGGAGCTCGTCGGCGGAAAGCTGACCCTGTCCGGCTGGGTCGCGCGGCGCCGCGATCACGGCGGGCTGATCTTCGTCGACCTTCGCGATCGCAGCGGGATCACGCAGCTCGTGATCAACCCGGAGCTCGCGCCCGAGGCTGCCGAGCTGGCGCACCAGATCCGGAACGAGTTCGTGCTGCGCGCCGAGGGCACCCTCGTCGCGCGCAGCGCCGAGACCGTCAACCCGAGCATGCCAACCGGCGAGGTCGAGCTGCAGGTCGAGACGCTCGAGATCGTCAGCCGCTCGACGCCGCTGCCGTTTCAGCTCGACGAGGAGAACGTCGACGAGACGCTGCGCCTGCGCAACCGGTGGCTCGATCTGCGGCGCGAGAAGCTGCAGCGGAACATCACCCTGCGCGCGCAGATGGTCGGGATCATCCGGCGCGAGATGGAGGCCGCCGGCTTCCTCGACATCCAGACGCCGATCCTGTTCAAGCCGACGCCCGAGGGCGCCCGCGACTTCGTCGTCCCCGCGCGCCTGCAGCCGGGACGCTTCTACGCGCTGCCGCAGAGCCCGCAGATCCTGAAGCAGCTGACGATGGTGGCCGGCTTCGACCGCTACTACCAGATCGCCATCTGCTTCCGGGACGAGGATCTGCGCGCCGACCGCGTCCAGGAGCTCACCCAGCTGGACGTCGAGATGAGCTTCCCCGACCAGGAGTTCCTCTACGCGACGATGGAGCGGATGTATGCGCGGATCTGGCGCGAGTGCCTCGGAATCGAGATCGAGACGCCGTTCCCGCGCATGACCTTCGCCGAGGCCGACCGGCGTTACGGGACCGACAAGCCGGACACGCGCTTCGAGCTCGAGCTCGAGGATGCGACCGAGGTGACGCGGAGCTCGGAGTTCGGCATCTTCAAGAGCGTCGAAGCCGTCCGCTTCCTGCGCGTGCCCCAGGAGCTCAGCCGCGGCGACCTCGCCAAGCTCGAGGAGCTGGCGAAGGAGTGGGGGGCGAAGGGGCTCGCCTACCTCGTCTACGACGAGGAGGGGGAGGTGCGCTCGCCGATTGCGAAGTTCCTCTCCGAGCCGGAGCTGGCGCAGTTCCGCAGCGACCCGGGCTCGACCGTCCTCTTCGCGGCGGACACGTGGCCGGCGACGTCCCGCGTGCTCGGCGCGCTGCGCAGCCACCTCGGCCGCGAGCTCGGCCTGATCGACGAGGAGACGTTTACCTTCCTCTGGGTCTACGACTTCCCGATGTTCGAGCGCGACGAGGACGCGGGGCGCTGGACGGCGGTGCACCACCCGTTCACGCGGCCGACGGACGACTCGAAGGCGGGCTTCGGCGACGACCCCGAGCACGCGCTCGCCCACGCCTACGACCTGATCGTCAACGGCAACGAGCTCGGCGGGGGAAGCTTCAGGATCCACGAGCCCGAGATCCAGGCGCGGGTGTTCGAGCTGCTCGGGATGACCGAGGCCGAACAGCGGTCGAGGTTCGGCTTCCTGCTCGATGCGCTCGCGATGGGTGCGCCGCCGATGGGCGGGATCGCGCTCGGGATCGACCGGATGACGATGGTGCTCGCCGGCGAGCCGAACCTGCGCGACGTGATCGCGTTCCCGAAGAACCAGGCCGGCGTCGACCCGATGAGCGGGGCGCCGTCCGAGGTGACGCAGGAACAGCTCGACGAGCTCGGAATACAGCTCGTCGAGTAACCGATTGAAGTTTTTCGTTCGACAGCCGATGAAGACGGCATACTTCCGGCGAGCCGCGCCGCGGCCCGCCCAGCGAACCGAGAAAGCGAAGGGCCATGTCGTCAGGTGAGTCAGAGCGTTCGTCCGCGGGGCTGACCGCGCTTCCGAATCTGGAACAGCTGCGCTCCGGCGACGGCTACGAGGAGCAGAGCGTCCGCGAGGCGTTCGACGCCTTCCGCCGCCACACCGCCCAGCTTCAGGCGCAGTTGCGGGTGCTCCAGGCCGCGCGCAGGACCGTGGACGGCGGGGCGACCGGCCACGCCGTGCGGATGGACTCGCTTCACCTGATCCGAGCCGCCGCCGAGTTCGCCGACACACTCGAGCGCGACGCGCAGGCGGCGTCGGCCTCGCAGCTGCAGCGGACCGAGGAGGAGGTCCGGGCGAAGCAGCACGCGCTGCAGGAGCGTGAGGCGGAGATCGAGCGTTATCGCACCGAGTCGGAGCGCCAGCGCGCCGAGATCGTGAACGCGGCGAAGGCAGAGTCGCGCGACCTCCTGACGAAGTCGAAGGCGGACGCCACACGCGAGCTGCGTGAGGCGGAGACCCGCGGCAACCGGCTGCTCGAGCAGTCGCGTCACCAGGCCACCGAGCTGACGAACTCGGCCCGGGCCGAGGTCGAGCAGACGCTCGAGTGGGCCCGGGCCCAGGCGACGGCGGTGATGGCGCGCGCGCAGAAGGGCGCCGAGCAGCTGCTGGCGGCCGCGGGACTCGGCGAGCCTGCGATCGCCCAGGTCGTCCAGTCGATCATGGAGGCGAACGAGAGCGAGATCGCGCGCAGCGCCACACCGGCACCGACACGTCCCGCCGCTGCGCCACCCGCGGCGGAGCCGGAGCCCCAGGTGGACGACGAGCCGCCCGCGCCCCCCGTGACGCCGACCGCCGACGCCGAAGTGGCGCAGGAGGAACCGGCGGAGGACGGGGAGCCCGAGCCCGAGAAGTAGGCGGCCGCCGTGCTCGGTCGCCTCTGGCCTCGCTTCGCGCTCGAAGCGTTCTTCCTGATTGCAGTCGCCCTCGCCGCGGGGCTCCTGGACCTCTCGGTCGCCGCGGTCGTCGTCGTGATGGCGGCCGCCTACCTGCTGACGGTGGCGTTGGAGCTCTTCTCCTGGCGGACGCGGCGCTCGCGCCGCTCTCCCGGTGCGGCAGCGGCCGTCGAAGAGTTGCCGGTGCACGAGCCTCCGAACGCGATCGTCACCGTGCGCGCGGGCGACCGGCCGCCCCGGCCCGAGGAGGACGAGATGTGGCTCGATCAGCTCGCTGTGCCCGACGAGGACGCAGGGTCGAACCCCGCCCCGACCGCCGAGCCGCAGCCCGCGGAGCCACAGCCGGACGTGGCCCCGGAGCCGGAACCGGTGTCAGAACCGGAGCCGGAGCCCGAGCCGGAGTCCATCTCGCCGCAGCTCGTCGCGATGGCCGAGCCGGAGCCCGAGCCCGAACGCGAACCGGAGCCCGTCCGCGAGCCAGAGCCAGAGCGAGAGCCCGTCGCGACGCTGCCTCTGCCCGCCCAGGCCCGGGAGTGGAACCTCTGGGAGCTCGAGCGCCTGACGCGTGAACAGGGCGGCGGCGATCCGGCGCGCGACGACGAATGGGGGTACCTCGTCGTCTACCTGCGCGACTTCGCACGGCCAGACGGCACCCTCCCGGCCGAGTTCGACGACCTCGTCCGCGAATCGTTCGGCGAGCTGATCGCCACCCGCGCACGGTGACACTCGGCGTGCTGCAGCGGGCGGTGGCACTTGCCGCCGTCGCACTTCTCGCCGCCGTCGCGGCCCTGGCGCTGAGCCGCGAGACGGACGGCGATGCCCCGGCTCAGGGTGAGGCGAGCCCGATCACGGTGGCCGAAACGGGCTGGTACACCGCGCTCGCCGGTTCGCGCGGCGCGCCGCGCGACGCCGAGCGCACGACCTGCCGGAGCGTGCTCACGCCGCGCTCGCTCGGCGTCTCGCATCCCGTGCTCCCGTGCGGCGTCAAGATCTACATCGCCTACGGCGGCACCGAGCTTCTGACCGAGGTGATCGACGGCCGGCTGAAGCGCCAGGGCCGCCAGTTCGAGCTGACCGAGGCGCTCGCGCAGCGGCTCGGCATCGACGGCACCCAGCAGGTCCGCTGGCGCTTCGCGCGCGCCTAGCTGCGCAAACCCCTGAAAGGGGCCGCTCTGCCTCCCCGGCGGTCACGCCACAGTTAGACTTCGACAGCTCGACCCTGTACGTGGCCTTGCGCGTAAACGTGAACCAACGCTCACGTGAAGGGAGCCTGGGTCCGGTCTAGACCTCACCCGTCGACGTCCGGCACGGCACCCACCTGCTAAGGCAGGTTCGCATCGGCGCAAGGAAACACGGCAGGGTCAGGGCACCTTCTTATTTGCGGGAGCAGATCCCGATCGCGCGAAGACCCCTGAAGGGCCGCCTTCGGCGGCCGGGTTCACCCGTGTTTCGTCGCTAGGCTGATCCGATGATCGAGGTTGTCGGAGACTCTGCCCGCGGCGAAGAGCTCGCGTTCGTGCGCCTGGTCGTCGAGGGCGACCGGATCGTCGAGGCCGACGCGCCACGGATGGCGAAGCCCCTCGACGGGCTGACGCTGCTCGAGGCGGCCGCCGTCCCCGGAGAAATGCTCGCGGCGGACGCGCTCGCGAACGCGCTCGCCGAGGTCTTCCGCGCCGAGCCCGATCCCGATCGGGTCGCGGTCGCGCTGAGCGGCGGCGTCGACAGTGCGGTCGCGCTGCTCCGTGCCGGGCCGAAGGCGATCGGCGTCACGCTCCGCCTCTGGCTCGATCCGGCCGGCCCCGACTCCGAGCGTGCGTGCTGCTCACCGGAGGCAGTGATCGCCGCGCGCGAGACCTGCCACGCGCTGGGGCTCCCGCACGTGACCCTCGACCTGCGCGAGGAGTTCCGACGCGCAGTCGTCGACCCGTTCGTCGCGTCATACGCCCGTGGGGAGACGCCGAACCCGTGCGGCCGCTGCAACGGGGAGTTCCGCTTCGCCGAGCTGCTCGCCTTCGCCGACCGCGCCGGCGCGGCGAAGCTGTGGACGGGCCATTACGCGCGCATCGTCGAGCGCGACGGCCGCAGGCTGATCGCCCGCGCCGCCGACCCGGACAAGGATCAGTCCTACATGCTGGCGCCCCTCGATCCGACGCTGCTGGACCGGATCGAGTTCCCGCTCGGCGAGCAGACGAAGACAGCCACACGCAGCGAGGCGGGCGCAGCCGGTCTCGAGGTCGCGGAGCGCCGCGAGAGCCAGGAGGCCTGCTTCCTCGCCGGTGACGACTACCGCTCGTTTCTCGAGCGCAGCGGGCTCGCGCCGACCGAGGGCGCGATCGTCGACGAGGGGGGCACCGAGCTCGGCCGGCACGACGGGGTCTGGCGCTACACACCGGGTCAGCGCCGCGGGATCGGCATCGCGGCCGCCGAGCCGCTCTACGCGCTGCGGACGGACGCGGCCACGAACACGCTCGTCGTCGGGCCGCGCGGCTCGCTCGCCTGCTCCACCGTCGAGGTGCGCGGCATCCTGCACGCACCGGTCGAGCGCGTCGAGGCGAAGGTGCGCTACCGGTCGCCCGCGCTGCCCGCCGAGGTCACCGCGACGGCGGACGGGTTCACGCTCGAGCTCGCGCGGCCGGCCTACGGCGTCGCTCCCGGCCAGATTGCCGTGCTCTACGACGACGACGCCGTCGTCGGTTGCGGCGTGGTGTCGGCGGCGTTGCGCGACTAGGATGCCCCCGTGCAGCTTCTAGCCGCCAGCGCGGGCGACATCGCCAACTACGCCCTCGCCGTCTTCCTCCTCGCCGTCGGCCTCGCCCTCGCGTACATGTTCGTGCGCCTGGGCGGAACCTTCGCCCGGCTTTCTTCGTTGATCAGTGGAACGGAAAGCGAATTGCTGCCCGTGATCCACAAGGTCGGCGAGAGCGTCGACAAGGTGAATGGGCAGCTGGACAAGGCGGATCGGGTGACGGACAGCGCAGTTGACATGGCGGACAGCGCGGACACGGCCGTACGTGCCGTGAGCATGGCGATCACGCGTCCCGTGCAGAAGATCTCCGGCCTCGCCGCCGGGCTCTCGCACGGCGCCGCCACGCTGAAGGCCCGCAAGGACTTCGGCGAGGCCGTCAGAAGCGCGAAGGAAGCAGCCGCACGGCGGGAGCGCGACCTCGAAGAGGAACTTCGCGCTGCCGATCGCGGCACGGCTTGATGGACGAGTTCACGATCAGCATCCCACGGGAGGACGGCTTCTCGACGGTGGCCGGGCTCGTCGTCGGAGGAATCGCGGCGCGGCACGACGTCACGCTCGACGTCCTCGACGACGTTCAACTCGCACTCGTGTCGCTCCTCGATCGCGACGCCGACGGAGCCGAGGTCACGCTCGTCCTCCGGATCGCCGATCACACGATCGACATGTCCGTCGGCCCCGTCGACGACGGCACAGTCGCAGCCCTCGGGGAAGACGACGACCGGAAGCTCGGGCTCCGCCGGCTGCTCGACGCCACCGTCGACGACGTCTCGCTGAGCGAGCGCGACGGCGAGACCTGGGTCGAGCTGCGAAAGGGCTATCTCCTCGACGGAGCGGATCGATGACGCGCCTCTCCGACAAGGCGCTCCTCCGCCGGTACCACGAGCAAGGAGACCTCGCCGCGCGCGAGCAGCTGATCGAGCAGTACCTCTCGCTCGTCCGCTCGCTGGCCCGCCGTTACGCCTACCGCGGCGAGCAACTCGACGACCTCGTCCAGATCGGCTGCATCGGCCTGATCAAGGCGATCGACCGCTTCGACATCGACCGCGGCGTCGAGCTGACCACCTACGCGACGCCGAACATCATCGGTGAGATCAAACGACACTTCCGCGACAAGGGCTGGGCCGTGCGCGTGCCCCGAGGCCTCCAGGAGCTGAACGTCCAGCTCTCGAAGATCGTCGAAGACCAGACGGTCCAGCTCGGCCGCTCGCCGACGATCCCGGAGCTCGCGAAGGCTGCCGGCGTCGAGGAGGAACTCGTGCTCGAGGCGCTCGAGTCCGGCCGCGCGTACACGTCGCTCTCGCTCTCGACGGGCGGTTCCGACGAGGACGGCGAGCTCGACCCGCTCGAGTCGCTCGGCACCGAGGAGCACCAGTACTCGGTCTCGGAGGACCGCGCCGTGCTCGCACCCGGGTTCCGGGTCCTCGACGAGCGTGAGCGCCGGATCCTCCACCTCCGCTTCTTCGACGGGCTGACGCAGAGCCAGATCGCCCAGCACGTCGGGATCTCGCAGATGCACGTCTCCCGCCTGATCCGCCGCGCACTCGAGAAGATCCGCGACGAGATCGCCACGGACGAGCAGCTCGAGACGGCAGCGCCCAAGCGTCGCTGCCGGCTAGCGCACGCGACGGTCAGACCGGTTCTCGCCACCGTCCCTTCTGGCCATGCCTGCGGCCAGGACCCTACACGTCGCCGCGGGGACGTGTCGGCGGCCAGGACCTCCACACGTTCCCCGGCTTTCGCGGCGCTGCGGCGTGCCAGGACAGCCGGGTTGCCCGCCCCTACAATCCCAGCGTGCATACGTCAGCGGAGCTGCGCGAGGGCTTCCTCGCCTTCATGGAGGAGAAGGGCCATACGCGGCTGCCGTCCTGGCCGCTCGTCCCGCGCGCGGATGACCACTCGACGCTGCTGACGACGGCCGGGATGCAACCGCAGATGCCGTTCTTCCTCGGTCGCGAGGAGCCGCCGGCGCTGCTGACGGCGACCTCGCAGAAGTGCTTCCGCACGCCCGACATCGACGAGGTCGGCACCGACGGCCACCACCTCACCTTCTTCGAGATGCTCGGCAACTTCTCGTTCGGGCAGTACTTCAAGCCGGGCGCGGTCGAGCTCGCACGGGAGTTCATCCAGGAGCGGCTGCAGCTCGATTGGGACCGGATCTGGGTCACCGTCCATGCCGGCGACCCCGTGTTCGAGCTCGGGCCGGACGAGGTCGCGATCCGCGAGTGGGAAGCGGTCGGGATGCCCGCCGAGCGGATCGTCGCGCTGCCGAGCTCAGAGAACTTCTGGTCGGTCGGCGGCCCCGGGCCGTGTGGGCCCGACTCGGAGATCTATTGGGACTGGGGCGCCGAGCACGGCTGCGGCGAGCCAACCTGTGCGCCCGCGTGTCCGCGCTGCGATCGCTTCCTCGAGTTCTGGAACCTCGTCTTCATGGAGTACGAGCAGCATCCGGACGGGACGCTGACGCCGCTGCCGAAGCAGAACATCGACACCGGGATGGGGCTCGAGCGCCTCTCGGCGATCGTCCAGGACGTCCCGAACCGCTCCGTCTACGAGACCGACGGCTACCAGGCGATCATGGCCTGGGTCGCGGCCGAGAGCGGCGTCGCCTTCGGCGACTCCGACGCCGCGACGAAGGCGCACCGGGTCCTCGCCGACCACGGTCGTGGGATGACGTTCCTCGTCGGCGACGGTGTCACGCCCTCGAACGAGGGCCGCGGCTACGTGCTGCGCCGGATCATCCGTCGCGCCGTCCAGCAGGCGCGCACGATCGGCCTTCGCGAGCTCTGGGGCATCAGCGAGGTCGTCGTCGAGCAGATGGGCCAGTGGTTCCCGGAGCTGCCGGAGAACCGCGAGCGGATCCGCGACGTCCTTCGCGCCGAGGAGGAGCGCTTCAACGAGACGCTTGCGCGCGGGATGAAGCTGTTCGAGGACGTCGCCGCCGGCGGCGCCATTTCCGGCAAGGACGCCTTCGACCTCACCGCGACCTACGGCTTCCCCTTCGAGCTGACCGCGGAGCTCGCACTCGAGCGCGGGATCGCGGTCGACGAGGACGGCTACCGCGAACGGATGGCCGAGCACCGTGAGGTGTCGCGCGGCCAGCTGGCCCGGGTCACGGCCTCGCTCGGCGGCCCCGCGACGGACTTCGTCGGCTTCGAGCAGACCGAGTTGCTGACCGCGATCGTCGCGCTCAACGAGCTCGGCGACGGCACCTTCGAGGCGAAGCTCGAGCGCTCGCCCTTCTACCCGGCAGGCGGCGGCCAGGTGACGGACGCCGGCTGGATCGAGCACGACGACACGGGCGCGCGCGCGGAGTTGCGCGACGCCGTCCGGCTCGGCGACGACCAGACGCTCGTCTTCGAGGGGGAGGGCTTCGCGGTCGGAGACCGCGTCAAGGCCGTCGTCCCCTGGGCCGTTCGCTTTCCGACGATGGCGAACCACACGGCGACCCACCTCCTGCACGAGGCGCTCCGGCGTGTGCTCGGGGAGCACGTCCAGCAGGCGGGTTCGGCCGTCCGTCCGGACAAGCTCCGCTTCGACTTCACGCACCCGCAGACGCTGAGCGCCGAGGAGCGCGAGCGGGTCGAGCGGCTCGTCAACGAGCAGGTCTTCGCCGGCCGCCCCGTCCGGACGTTCGAGACCCCGATCGCCGAGGCGCGGCGGCTGGGGGCGCAGATGCTGTTCGGGGAGAAGTACGGCGAGATCGTCCGCGTGGTCGAGATCGACGGCTTCTCACGCGAGCTCTGCGGCGGCACCCACGTCCGCTCGACCGCCGAGATCGGGCCGTTCGTGATCCTCTCCGAGGGGTCGGTCGGCTCGGGCGCGCGGCGGATCGAGGCCGTCACCTCCGGCGAGGCGTACGCGCTTCTCCACGCGCGCGCGCAGGAGGGCGACGAGCTGCGCGGCGAGCTGGCGCAGGCTCGCAAGGAGGCGAGGAAGGGCGCCGGAGACGGCACCGCCGCCGATTTCACCGTCACCCGCGAGACCGCGGCCGGCGACGTCACCGTGCTCGTCGTCGACGTCAAGAGCGGCGACCCGCTGGACGTCTCCGACAAGCTGAAGGCTCGTCACGCGCCGGCGGCTGTGATCGTCGGGCTGCGCGACAACGGTGCCGCACAGCTTTTGATCAACCTCGACAAGTCGCTCGAGGGCCGCGGCGTCGACGCCGGCGCCGTGATTCGAGCGGCAGCCGCGTTGATCGGAGGCAAGGGCGGCGGCAGGGCGACGATGGCACGCGCAGGCGGCAAGGACGCCGCGGGGCTCGACAGCGCAGTCGCGCTCGCCGAGCAGACGATCCTCGAGGCGCTCGCCTGAAGGTGATCGCCCTGGATTACGGCTCGGCGCGCACCGGCGTGGCTGTCTCCGACGCGACCGGGACGCTGGCGCGCCCAGTGGGCGTCGTCGAGCGAGCGGCATCGCCGGCGGGGTTGCGTCAGCTGGCCGAGCTCGTCGCGGCCGAGGGCGCCGAGCGCGTGGTCGTCGGGCTGCCGCTGACACTGCGCGGAGCGGCGGGGGCGCAGGCGCAGGAGACGGCGGCGTTCGTCGCGTCGCTCGAGGCGCTGCTCGACGTCCCGGTCGAGTCGTTCGACGAGCGCTTCACGACCACACTCGCCGCGTCGGGGCCATCCTCGAAGGCCCCCGAAGATGCGCGCGCGGCTGCGCACCTGCTCGAGAGCTGGCTGGCATGGACGAGCCGAGGGGCGTAATGCCGCCCAGGCCGGGCCGGCCGGAGCGCCGCCCGCCGAAGGGGCAGATTGCGCGCCGGCGCGCGCTCGCGGCGCTGCTCCTGTTCGGCTTCATCGGGCTGGCGCTCTGGCTTGGCGTCAGCGCCTTCGGCGACAGCGACACCGAGGAGCCGCCTCCCGCGACGACGGTCGCGGCGCCGAAGCCGACGATCCTCCGGATCGTCTTTCCCGAGGGCTTCACCCGCAAGGAGATGGTGAAGCGCGTCGCCGAGGTGCGCCAGATCGCGAAGACCAAGCGCAAGGTGACCCCGAAGCTGTCCGGGAACGCGTACGCGGCAGCGTCGAAGGCGGCGCAGGTGCCCGTCGGCTTCCGCAAGGACGCAAAGGGGAGCGAGGGCTTCCTCTTCCCGGCGACGTACGAGTTCACGCCGCGGACGACGAGCGCGCAACTCGTGGACGATCAGCTCGAGCACTTCGAGACGAACTGGGCCAAGGTCGACCTCGCCGCGGCGAAGAAGAAGAACCTGACGCCGTACGACGTCCTGATCATCGCCTCGATGGTCGAAAAGGAGACGATCGCGCCGGACGAGCGGCCGAAGGTCGCCGCGGTGATCTACAACCGGCTGAAGGCGGGGATGCCGCTCGGGATCGACGCGACGATCAGGTACGGGCTCGACGTGCCCGGCACGGAGGCGCTCCGCGTCTCGCAGCTCGAGAGCGACAACCCCTACAACACGCGCAACCGCACCGGCTTGCCGCCGACGCCGATCGCGAACCCGGGCCTCGCCTCGATGCAGGCCGCCGCGCATCCGGCGAACGTGAACTACCTCTTCTTCGTGCGCAAGCCGGACAAGGTGCACCACTTCTTCACCGCGAGCGAGTCGGAGTTCTACGCAAAGGCCTGCGAGTACGGCTTCGGCTGCGGCTGACGCCCGGCCGGGAACGCGTCAGGGCCGAAAATGACCACATGATCTCCGGTACCACGAGGCTGGTGGGGCTGCTGCGCGACCCGAAGGTGGAGTCGCTCTCGCCCCGGATGCAGAACGCCGCTTTCGCGGCCCGCGCGCTCGACTACGCCTACGTGCCGCTGGGCGTGGCGCAGGAACGCCTCGAGACGGCCGTGCGGGGCCTGGTCGCGCTCGGTTTCGTCGGCGCGAACGTGACGACGCCGCACAAGCTGGCGGTCGTCGCTCTGTGCGACGAGGTCGAGGGCGGCGTCGAGTCGGTGAACACGCTCGTGATTCGCGACGGGCATGTGCGCGGATCGAGCACGGACGCGGCGGCGCTCGGCGACCGGCGGCCTGTGAGTGCCGCGATCGTGGGGGCCGGGGGAGCCGCGGCGGCGTGGATCGCGGAGCTGGAGTCGCGCGGCGCGCAGATCGACGTCTTCTCCCGGCAGGGGGAGTGGCCGCCCCGTACCGAAACGGCCGAGCTCGTCGTCCAAGCGACCCCGGTCAAGGACGAGCTCCTCTTCGAGCCACGCGAAGCCCAGGTGGTGATCGACCTCGCCTACCGCGCCGACGGCGGCGAGACGGCACACGCCGCGGCAGCTCGCGCCGCCGGCGCCGAACTCGTCGACGGCCTTGACGTCCTCGTCGCGCAGGGCGCAGCGTCGTTCGAGCTCTGGACCGGGTTGCCCGCGCCGGTGGAGGTCATGCGCGCCGCAGTACGCTCTGCCGCGTGAGCCTGGGACTGACCACCGCCGGCGAGTCGCACGGGCCCGCACTCGTCGCGATCCTCACCGGGTTGCCCGCAGGGCTCACGCTCGACCGCGCCGCGATCGACGCCGACCTCCGCCGGCGCCAGCAGGGCTACGGCCGCAGCCCGCGCCAGCAGCTGGAGCAGGACCAGGTGGAGGTGCTCGCGGGGCTCCGGCATGGACGCACGCTGGGAACGCCGCTTGCGCTCGTCGTCCGCAACCGCGATCACAGGAACTGGGAGTGGGGGATGAATCCCTGGCCGCCTGAAGGAGAGCCGTCCGGTAAGGGGACGAAGCCGGTGACGCTGCCGCGGCCAGGCCACGCCGACCTCGCCGGCGTTCTCAAGTACGGCCACGACGACGTCCGCGATGCGCTCGAGCGGGCGAGCGCGCGTCAAACGGCGGTCGCTGTCGCGGCCGGGTCGGTGGCGAAGACGCTGCTCCGAGAGCTCGAGATCGAGGTCTCGGGCTCGGTGCTGGAGATCGGCGGCGAGCGGGAGGGTTGGGAGGCGGCGATCGACGCGGCACGCGCCGACCGCGACACGCTCGGCGGGCTCGTCGAGGTCCGCGCAAACGGTGTCTTCCCCGGTCTCGGCTCGTATGCATCCCGCGAGGATCGGCTCGACGCGCGCCTCGCCGCCGCGCTGATGGGGATCCAAGCGGTGAAGGGCGTCGAGGTCGGCGACGGCTTCGCACTCGCGCGCGAGCGTGGCTCTGCGGCTCACGACGAGATCGAGACCGGCTTGACCCGGCGCTCGAACCGCGCCGGTGGGATCGAGGCCGGGATTTCGAACGGTGAGGAGCTCGTCGTTCGCGCGGCGATGAAGCCGCTGCCGACGCTGATGCGGCCGCTCGACTCCGTCGACCTCGCGACCGGCGAGCCGGCCCAGGCACTCGTCGAGCGCAGCGACGTCGCCGCCGTCGAGGCACTCGCTGTCGTCGCCGAGGCGGCGGTCGCGTGGGAGCTCGCCCGCGCGGTCAGGGAAAAACTCGGCGGCGACGCGCTCACCGACATGCTTGCCGCGCACCGCGCCTACCTGGAGCGCATACGCACGCGCTAGGTCGTCACGTCGCGCTGATCGGGTTCATGGGGGCGGGCAAGTCCACGCTGGCGCAGCAGCTCGCGGCGCGGCTGGGACGCGGCGCGATGGACGTCGATGCCGCAGTCGAGCACGAGCTCGGCGACAGCATCCCGGACTACTTCCGAACCCACGGCGAAGCTGCGTTTCGGAAGGTCGAAGAGGAGCTGACGGTGTGGGCGCTCGCACAGGAGCCGGGCGCTGTTCTCGCGCTCGGAGGAGGCTCAGTCACGTCGGAAGCTGTCCGGGCTGCCTTGCGAGAACGCGCTGTCTCCGTCCACGTCGAAGCCGACGTCACGACGGCGTGGGAGCGGGTCCGCGGTAGCGATCGACCGCTTGCTCAGGACGAAGCCGCGTTCCGAGCCCTGTTCGACGCCCGGCTTCCGCTCTATGAGTCCATCGCCGATGCGGCCGCGTCCGATCTCGAAGGCGCTGTGCTGGCAGCGGGCGGCGTCCACGTCGAGACGGGTGCGCTCGAGCGGCTGGGCGCGCTCGTCCCTGGCGACGGGCAGGTCGAGGTCGTCAGCGACGCGCGGGTTGCCGGGATCTATGGCATGGACGTCCAGCTCGCGCTCGGAGCCCGAGCGCGCGCCCTCCACGAGCTCGCGCCGGGCGAAGAGGCGAAGACGGTCGAGTCCTTGGAGGCGCTCTGGCATGCGCTGCGGCTCGAGCGCTCCGGCCTGCTCCTGGCCCTCGGCGGCGGCTGCGCCACGGATGTCGCCGGCTTCGCGGCCGCGAGCTACTTCCGCGGGATCGAGTGGGTCGCCGTCCCGACGACGCTCGTCGGTCAGGTCGACGCGGCGATCGGCGGGAAGACGGCGATCGACCTCCCGGGAGCGAAGAACATCGTCGGTGCCTTCCACTGGCCCGTCCGCACCGTGATCGATCCCGGCACGCTCGAGACACTTCCGCCGGGCGAGCTCGGAAACGGCCGCGCCGAAGTCGTGAAGACCGGCTTGCTCATGGGCGAGCCGATCTGGGAGCTGCCGCTCGACCGGCAGGTGCGCCGGGCGGCGGCCTTCAAGACGGCGCTCTGCCTCCGCGACCCGTACGACCGCAGCGAGCGGGCCCAGCTCAACCTCGGCCACACCTTCGCGCACGCGCTCGAGGCGGCGGCGGGCTTCGAGCTCCCGCATGGCCGCGCCGTCGCGCTCGGCCTGCTGGCGGCACTCCGGCTCTCCGGCCTCGACACGAGTGCGGTCGAGGAGACGCTCCGCCCCGAGCCGGTCAAGGTCGATCGCGAGGCCGCCTGGGCGGCGCTCGGGCGCGACAAGAAGAGCGTCGGCGGTGCCCCTCGCCTCGTCCTCCTGGAGGCACCCGGCAAGCCGCGCGTCGGCGTCGAGGCCACCCCGGCCGACGTTCGCGCCGCCCTCGACGAGCTCATCGTTGGCTGAGCGGGCCGGCGGCCCGCGACGCGGCCTCTTCAGGGATTTTGCGCGCAGGCTAGAGTCGCCCGATGCGCGTTGCCGTTCTCAATGGTGTCAACCTCGACGCTCTGGACAAGCGCGACCCGGCGATCTACGGCGGCATCGGGCTGGCCGAGCTGGAGAGCCAGATCTACGCGTGGTCGAAGGTGCTCGAGTGCACGACGCGCTGTCGGCAGACGAACCACGAAGGGCAGTTCGTCGACTGGTGCCACGATGCGCTCGACTGGGCCGACGGCGTCATCGTCAACCCCGGCGCCTGGTCGCATTACAGCTACGCGATTCGCGACGCGATCGACCTCTTCACCGTCCCCGTCGTCGAGGTACATCTCTCCAACATCGAGGAGCGGGAGGAGTGGCGGCGGCACTCGGTGATCGGCGACCTGGCCGCGAAGCGGATCCTCGGTAAGGGCCCCGAGGGCTACAAGGAGGCACTCGAATGGCTGGCGCAGCAGTGAGCAGGATCGAGCGCCTCGCTTCGCTGCTCGACGAGCCCCTGCTCGTCACGAACGGTGTCAACGTCCGCTATCTGACCGGGCTGCAGAGCTCGAACGCGGCCATGCTGGTCGAGCCCGACGGCGAAGCGACGCTCTTCACCGACTTCCGCTACGCGCAGAAGGCCCACGCGCTCGACGGTGTCCGTTTCGAGCAGACCGCGCGCGCGGTCATCGGCGATCTCGCGACGCGGCTGGCCGGGCGGACGATCTGGATCGAGGCACACGCCGTCACGGTCGCCGCAAACGAGGAGCTGCGTCAGGGCGGCGTCGAGACCCTCGCTCAGACCGGGCTCGTCGAGCGCCTGCGCGCCGTCAAGGAGCCCGGCGAGATCGCGACGATGCGCGAGGCGGCCGAGATGTCGGATCGGGTCTTCGGCGCGCTCGCCGACGAGCCGTTCACCGGTCGCACGGAACGAGAGCTGGCGTGGCGCGTGCGTGAGCTCTTCCACGAGCAGGGAGGTTCGGAGCTCGCGTTCGACACGATCGTCGCGGCGGCGGAGAACGGCGCCAGCCCGCACGCCGATGTCCGCGACGCCGCGATCCCGGAAAACACGCTCGTCACCATCGACGCGGGCTGCCGGGTCGACGGCTACGCATCGGACTGCACGCGCACGTTCGCGACCGGCGAGCTCCCGGATGAGCTCGCACGTGCGTACGCGGTCTGCCACGAGGCGCAGCTCGCGGGTCTCGACGCGTACGGACCGGGCGTCAGCGGCCGCGACGCCGACGCCGCCGCGCGGAACGTCATCGCCGCGGCCGGCTGGGGCGAGCAGTTCGGTCACGGGCTCGGGCACGGAGTCGGGCTCGACGTGCACGAGCTGCCGGCGGCGCGGGCCGAATCCACCGACACGTTCGAGTCCGGCAACGTGATCAGCTGTGAGCCGGGGATCTATCTCCCGGGCCTCGGCGGCGTCCGGATCGAGGACATGGTGCTCGTCACCGACACAGGCTCGGAGCGCCTCACGCAGGCACCCAAAGAGCTGACGACCGTCAGGTAATCTCCGCCGCCGTGGCCGACGTCGTCAGCACGAACGAGTTCAAGAACGGGATGCACATCGAGCTTGAGGGCTCGGTCTGGCGCATCGTCGAGTTCCAGCACGTGAAGCCCGGCAAGGGCGGCGCGTTCGTGCGCACGAAGGTGAAGAGCGTCGACTCGGGCTCCGTCGTCGACAAGACGTTCCGCGCCGGCGAGAAGTTCCCGCGCGTCTTCACCGAGGTCAAGAACATGCAGTACCTCTACGACTCCGGCGACGAGGTCGTCTTCATGGACGAGAGCACGTACGAACAGATGTCGCTGCCACACGCGTCGCTCGAGGCGGAGTTGCCCTACATGCAGCCCTCGACCCCGGTGCAACTCCTCTTCGTCGGCGGCAAGCCGTCCGGCGTCCAGCTGCCGGCCTCGATCGAGCTCGCCGTCACCGACACCGAGCCGGGCGTGAAGGGGGACACCGTCTCGAACGTGACGAAGCCGGCCACGCTGGAGACCGGCGCCGTCGTCGCGGTGCCGCTCTTCGTCAACCCGGGCGACCGGATCAAGGTCGACCCCCGCGAAGGCCGCTACATCTCGCGCGCCTGATGGCCGCCGCCGACGTCGTCTACACCACCGACGTCAGCGGGCTCAGCACAGACGACCTCCAGGGCTTCTTCGCCGACTGGCCGTCGCGGCCTTCGCCCGAACGACACCTGGCGATCTTGCGGGGGAGCGACCGGGTCGTCCTCGCCCGGGACGGGAACGGCGGGCGCGTGATCGGGTTCGTCACCGCGATCAGCGACGGCGTCCTGAGCGCGTTCATCCCGCTGCTCGAGGTGGTGCCGGGCCGCCGGGGACAAGGGATCGGCACCGAGCTTGTCCGCCGCATGCTGGACGAGCTGCGGGACTTCTACATGGTCGATCTGGTCTGTGATCCGCAGCTCGAGGGGTTCTACCGCCGCTTCGAGATGACGCTCCTCTCGGGGATGGCCGTGCGGCGGCGTCACCTGCTCGACGCCGAGTAGGCCTCAGAGCCCGAAGCCGTCTCTCGCCCAGCCGAGCCGCTCGGCGGCGTGCGGCCGTACCTCCGGCGTCCGCTCGGCCAGCTCGAATGTCCACGCGGCCAGGAAGAGCGCGTGCACCGGGATCAGGAGCGTGACGAGCTCACGGTCGAAGTCGCCGTAGCCTGCGAGCAGCTCGTCGTCCTCCCGCTCCCGGCCGCGCGTGCGGGCACGGATCTCGTTACAGGCGAGGTCGAGCTCGCGCGGGCCGAGGCAGAGGTTCTCGAAGTCGCTCCAGCGCGGTCCCGCGGGTCCGCGCAGCACGTTGCCGCGGTGCGCGTCGCCGTGGACCGGCTGCAGCGCCAGGTCGAGGCCCTCGATCCGGCTGCGCGAGGCGTCGAGTGCCTCTCGAATCAGCGCGCTCTCATCCGGTGCGAGCCTGAGCAGCTCGACGAGGGTGTCGAGCTCGTCCAGCCACGCGAAGTGCTCGAGCCCGTGCGCGGGCGCGGTGGCGAGCAGCTCGTGCACCTCCCGGAGTGCGTCGCCCGCTCGGAGCGCGTCGAGTGGCCGCTCGGGATCGTGGTCGACGTACTCCCAGAGCGTGATGAGGAAGCCGTCTCGCTCGTAGGGCCCGGGATCGACCGACCGGCACGGCCCCGCGACCGCGGCGCCCGCCTCGGCGAGAAACGCCGTCAGCTCTAGCTCGCGCTCGATCCAGCGCCGGCCGCGCACGCGCGTGAATGTCATCGGCACACGGGCGACCACCGGCTCCGGCGCGAGATGGACGAGGACGTTCGTCAGATCCCGGAGCAGGCGCGGCTCCCGGACCTCGAGCCCAGCTTCACGGGCGACCGCGACCGCCGCTTCCACCGCAACTTTCACTCGGTAAGGTCTAGCGCGTGCCGCGGCTCGTCGACACCACCATCCGCCTACTCTCGCAGGAGCCGCTTGCCGGTCGGGTGCCGACGGGCGAGCTGCTGCGGATCGCGGAGGCGCTCGACGGTGCTGGCTTCGCGCTGCTCGAGGTCTCTGGCGGCGGCGTCTTCGACACGGCGGTCCGGCGCGGGGTCGAGAGCCCGTGGGAACGGATCCGGGCGCTGAAAGCACGGACGACGACGCCACTCGGGCTGGCGTTGCGCGGGCGGTTCCTCGTCGGCTCGCGGCCGGTCAGTGCCGACTTCGTGCGCCGCTTCGTCGCCTCCGCGGCCGAGAACGGCATCGATGTCTTCCGCCTGCACGACCCGCTCAACGACGTGTCGAACCTCCGCGAGCCGGGGGAGGCGATCGTCGCGGCGGGCAAGGAGTTCCACGCCGGCCTCGTTTACAGCCCGGGCGACGAGGGCGCGATCGGCAAGCTCGTCGAGCAGGCACGGGAGCTGCCGGAAATCAAGGCGACGCGTGCGCTCGTGCACGATCCGAGCGGGGGGCTCGAGCCGCATCAGGCCGGCGAGCTCGTCGGCCGCGTCAAGGAGGCGTCGGGGCTCCCGGTCGGTTTCTACTGCCAAGGCTCCGGCGGCACCGCGCTCGCCGACTCGCTCGAAGCGGCCCGCGCCGGTGCGGACCTGATCGCCTGCGCCGTCTACCCGCTCGCGCTCTCGCTCCACCGTGTCGCGGGCGAATCGCTCGCGTCCGCGCTTGCCGGGATGGGCCTCGGCACCGGTGTCGACGTCGCTCGGCTCTGGGAGGCTTCCGATCTCGTGGACGAGCACATCGGCGACGAGATCGTGACGCCGCACGCGCCCCGGATCGCCGTTCGCGCGGCCGAGTACGACCTGCCGACCGGCCTCGTCGCCGCGCTCGACACGCATCTCCGCGCCCACGCCGCCGACGACCGCCTGCTCGAGACACTCGACGAGCTGCAGCAGATCCGGCGCGAGACGGGCTGGCCGCCGCTCGCGGCTCCGATCGGCCAGATCCTCGCCTCGCAGGCGCTGATCCACGTCCTCTCGGCCCGCCGCTATGGGACGGTCGTGGACGAGTTCCGCTCGCTCGTCCAGGGCGGCTTCGGGAGCCCACCCGGCTCGGTCGACGCCACCGTCGAGCGGGCGGTCGCGCTGCTCTCCGACGGCGTTCCGGTCGAGGACGATCCGCCGACCGCCGAGGACGTCCGCCAGGAGGCAGAGGGGCTGGCGGCGAGCGAGGAGGAGCTCGTGCTGATCGCGCTCTTCGGCGACGAGGCCGAGGCGCTGCTGCGGACGATCCGCGCGCGGCACACGCGCGACGACCGCGGCGAGACGACGCTCGAGGAGTCGCGCGAGCAGCGGATCCGAGAGATCGTGCGCATCGTCCAGGAGAGCGGCGTCGGCGAAGTCGAGATCGAGGACGAGGGGATGCGCGTCTCCGTCCGCAGAGCGGACGAGCGGCCGCCGCTCCAGGCCGCGGCGCCGCTTGCCGAGGACGAGCCCGGTGAGCTGCCGGTGCTCCCGGCGGCTGCAATGGGATCGATTCGCATCGAGTCGCCGATGGTGGGCGTCTTCTACCGCCAGTCCGAGCCGGGAACGCCCCCGTTCGTCGAAGATCGGGGACATCGTCACGGCCGGCCAGACGCTCTGCCTGCTCGAGGCGATGAAGCTCTTCAACGAGCTCAAGGCCGACGGCGCCGGTCGCGTCAGCGCGATCCACGCCGAGAACGGCAAGCCGGTCGAGTTCGGGCAGCTGCTCTTCGAGCTCGAGCCGATCGCCGCGCCCCCGACGCTCTGATGCTCCAGCGGGTGCTAGTCGCGAACCGCGGCGAGATCGCCGTCAGGATCATCCGCGCGATCCACGAGCTCGGCGCCGAGGCCGTCGCGGTCTACTCGACCGCCGACCGGGACGCCCTCCACGTCCGCCTGGCCGACCGCGCCGTCTGCATCGGCCCGCCCACCGCAGCGGAGAGCTATCTGCGCGTCGCGAACGTGATCGCCGCGGCCGAGACCACCGGCTGCGAGGCGATCCATCCCGGCTACGGCTTCCTCTCCGAGAACCCCGCGTTCGTGCGAGCGTGCGAGGACTCGAACCTGATCTTCGTCGGACCGGGCGCGGACGTGATGGAGCGGATGGGCGACAAGGCGCGCGCCAAGGCCGAGATGAAGGCGGCGAACGTTCCGCTCGTGCCGGGCACGGAGGGCAGCGCCACGCTCGCCGAGGTGCGTCTCGCGGCCGAGGAGCTCGGCTTCCCCGTCCTGCTGAAGGCGACCGCCGGTGGCGGGGGCAAGGGCATGCGCCTCGTCTACGAGCCCGATGCGCTGGAAGCCGCGTACTCGACCGCGCGGGCGGAGGCCGAGGCCGCCTTCTCGGACGGCTCGCTCTACCTCGAGAAGGCGCTCGTACCGGCGCGGCACGTCGAGATCCAGGTGCTCTGCGACAAGGACGGCGGCGTGCTCACGCTCGGCGAGCGCGAGTGCTCGATCCAGCGGCGCCACCAGAAGCTGATCGAGGAGTCGCCCTCGCCGGCGCTCGACGCGGAGACACGGGAGGAGATGGAAGCGGCCGCCGAGCGCGCCTGCCGGGCAATCGGCTACGAGAACGCGGGCACGTTCGAGTTCCTGCTCGGCGCCGACGGCACCTTCCACTTCATCGAGCTGAACGCCCGCCTCCAGGTCGAGCATCCCGTCAGCGAGCTCGTCACCGGGGTCGACGTCGTCCGGGAGCAGCTGCGCGTCGCCGCGGGTCAGCGTCTCGCGCTCACCGGCCGCGCGCCGCGCCGCGGGCATGCGCTCGAGATCCGGCTCAACGCCGAGGATCCCGCTCGCGCCTTCGCGCCGGCGCCGGGGACGATCACGCGCTTTCGGCCGCCGCTCGGCCCGGGCGTCCGGATCGACACCCATCTCGAGGAAGGTTCCGCGATCTCGCCCTACTACGACTCGCTCATCGCCAAGCTGATCGTCTGGGACGAGGACCGGCCCGCCGCGATCGCCCGCGGTATCCGCGCGCTCGAGGAGACCGGCCTCGACGGCGTCCCGACGACGCGCGGGCTCGCGCTCGACATCCTCCGCTCCGCCGAGTTCGCGGGCGGCGACTACTCGACGAGCTTCCTGGCGGAAATGGAAGGGCGCCTGCCGGCGCTGACGGCGCAGTGAGCCGCGACGGGCACGTGACGAAGGGCGCGCACGGCGAGATCAGGATCGCGGGCGACGCCCTCGCCGGACTCGTCGTCACCGCTGCGGAGCGAGTCGACGGCGCGCGCGTCCGCCGGCCGCGTCGGGGTCTGGACGTCACCGTCACCGACGGGTCGGTCCGCGTCGAGCTC
Source organism: uncultured Gaiellaceae bacterium (assembly GCA_963784895.1). Lineage (GTDB taxonomy): Bacteria > Actinomycetota > Thermoleophilia > Gaiellales > Gaiellaceae > Gaiellasilicea. Next base: position 247,312 of record CAWATM010000016.1, read on the forward strand.
GAGCTGGCAGTCCGCTACGGCGCGATCCTGCCGGAGCTCGTCCGCGCCGTCCAGGCGGGCGTCACCGACGCGCTGCGGGCCGCGACGTCGTTGACTGTCGAGCGCGTCGACGTCTCGGTCGAGGAGCTCGAGCAATGAGCTCGGGGCGGCGCCAGGCACGGCGGACGGCGCTCTTCCTCCTCTACCAGTGGGATCTCACCGGCCAGCCGCTGACGGCGCTCTACGAAGGGGAGCCGGACGCGTTCGCGCTCGACCTCGCCGAGGCGGTCTCCGGCCGGGCCGACGAGCTCGATCGCCGGATCACGGCGTCGGCGGAGGGCTGGACCGCCGACAGGCTGGGTACGCTCGAGCGGAACATCCTGAGGATCGGGATCCACGAGCTGGAGGAGGAGAGCGTGCCGCGTGAGGTGGCGATGAACGAGGCTGTCGTGCTGGCGAAGCGGTACGCGTCCGAGGATGCTGCGCGGCTCGTGAACGGGATTCTGGCCCGCGTGGCCAGGGAGGAGGTGGCGCATGACTGAGCCCGGCTCCGCCGACGAGGCTCTCGGACGCGCCGAGGAGCTGCTCGAGCGGCTCAAGGCGACCCGCGACGAGCTGGAGCGGCTCGCGGCGCAGGAGGACGCGGAGTCGGCGGTCGAGGTGCTGACCGAGCTCGCCGACCTCGCCAAAGAAGTCGAGGCGGAGCTCGCCAAGGCTCGCGTGCGCGCGGATGCTCCGGCCCCCTGACGAGCTGCGCGCGCTGGTCGAGGGATACCTCGGCGAGCTCGCGTACACCCCCGAGCTCGGCGGCCTCGAGGAGGCGGTGCGGTATCCGCTCGAGGGCGGTGGCAAGCTCTTCCGGCCCGTGATCGCGCTCGCCGTCGGCGAAGCGGCCGGTGCTGCCGCCGAGCATGTCCTCCCGGCCGCCGCCGCGGTCGAGCTCGTGCACACGTTCTCGCTCGTCCACGACGACCTGCCGGCGCTCGACGACGACGACGAGCGGCGCGGCCGTCCCTCCGCACACGTCGCATTCGGCGACGCGGTCGCCCTGCTCGCCGGCGACGCGCTGCTCGCCGAGGCGTTCCGGCTTGCGCTCTCCTACCCGACGCCGATGGTGGGTCGCGAGCTCGCGCAGGCGACCCTGGCGATGATCGGCGGCCAGTACCGCGACGTCACCGGTGACACGGGCGATCTCGCGGCGCTGCACCGCCTGAAGACCGGTGCGCTCTTCGCGGCGTCGGTGGGGGTCGCGCTCTGGGTCGGCGAGGTGCCCGAGGCGGAGCAGCCTCCGTGGCGGGCGTTCGGCGACGAGCTCGGGCTCCTCTTCCAGATCGTCGACGACCTGCTCGACGGCGATGGGTACGCGGAGGTGCACGGGATCGAGGCGACGCGCCGGCTGGCCGACGAGGCCGCCGTCCGGGCGCAGGCGCGGCTCGATTCGATCCCGGCCGACACGAGCGTCCTGGGGGAGATCGTTTCCTCGCTCGCCGCCCGCACGGCGTAGTGGGCGCACCGCCGCCGCACGTCCTCGCGGCGTTCGGCGTTTCGGCCGAGCCTGAGCCGCTCGCGGGCGGCACCGGAACGACCTGGCGCTGCGGCGACCTCGTGCTAAAGCCCCTTGACGTGTCGGTCGAGGAGCTGGAGTGGCAGGGATGGCTGTTCGGCTCGCTCGGGTGCGACGGTTTCCGCGTCTCACGCCTCGCGGGTACGAACGACGGCTGGTGCGGCTGGGAGCACGTTGCCGGCGAGCACCGAGCGCGCGCCTGGCCGGAGGTGATCGCCGTCGGCGAGCGCTTCCACGCGGCGATCGCGCAGGTGCCGCGCCCCGGGTTCCTCGATCGCCGCACCAACCACTGGGCCGTCGGCGAGCGGGTCGCCTGGGGCGAGCTCCCTGCCCGGAACTTCGAGCACGTCAAGCACGTGCCGCGGCTCCTGGCCGCGCTCCGGCCCGTCGACCTGAGCGCGAGCCAGCTCGTTCACGGCGACCTGACCGGCAACGTCCTTTTCGCCGACGCGCTGCCGCCGGCCGTGATCGACTTCTCGCCGTTCTGGCGGCCGACCGGTTTCGCCGCCGCGGTCGTGGTCGGCGACGCGCTGCTCTGGGAGGGGGCGGGCGAGCCGCTGTTGGCCGCCGTCGAGCACGTCGAGGACTTCCCGCAGCTTCTCCTCCGGGCGCTCCTCTTCCGTGCCGTCGTCGACGCGCTCTTTCGCACCGGTGAGCCGCCGCGGCTCGACGGCGACGACTGTTTCCTCGCGCCGGTCGAGCTCGCCTGCTCGCTGGCCGGATAGAGTCGCGGCGTGGAGCAGCGACTCAGCCTCGTCACGCTCGGCGTCGCCGATCTCGCTCGCTCACGTGCGTTCTACGAGGCGCTCGGCTGGACGACGAACGCCGGCGCCGACGACGATGTCGTCTTCTTCCAGGCGGGTGGGATGATCGTCGGGCTCTGGGACCGGGCGAAGCTCGCCGAGGACAGCGGCGTCGAGGACGCGGGCGGCTGGGGCGGGATCACGCTCGCGCACAACGTCCGCTCTCCCGCCGAGGTCGATGCGGTCATCGCCGAGGCGGAGGCTGCCGGCGCCACGATCCGGCGCCAGGGCGCCGAGACGTTCTGGGGCGGCTACTCGGGGCTCTTCCTCGATCCTGACGGCCATCCGTGGGAGGTCGCGCACAACCCCGGCTGGACCGTGCACGACGACGACTCGACGACGCTCGCGACGTAACAGGCCGTTACTCGTCGGCGGCGCTGAGGACGCGGAGGGCGTCCAGCGTCAGGAGCTCGCTCGGCCCCGAGCCCCAGTCGACGACTTCGACGTTGCTCCCCTTCGATCCCGGCGGCTTCCACCAGCGCCCGCCGGGGCGCCAGCGGCCGTCGGCGAGCCGGTGCTGCTCGAGCAGCTCGAGCCCGTCGGCCGCCCGGGGGTCGCCTGCCCGGCCCATCCGCGCCAGTACGACGAGAGCGCGGAAGAAGTCGTAGTGCCAGAACGGCGGCTGGTGCAGCGCGACGAACGAGGGCCGGATCGGCTCCCCCGTCGCGAGCGTGCGAAAGAGCCGATGGTCGAGGAAGAGCTCCGCCGTGCGCCCGGCTGCCTCTTTCGCCGCCGCTTCGCCTGTGGCGGCCCAGTACTCGTGCAGTCCCCACATCGGCGGCAGCGACTCGTTGAAGGACGAGCGGCGGCCCGTCGCCTGCTTGTCGCAGTTCCAGCCCCCGTCCGGCCACTGCCACTCGACGAGCGACTCTGCGAGCAGCTGCACGCGCGGATCTTCGGCCAGGCCGAGCCGGCAGCAGACCGCCAGCGCATTCCCCTCCTGGGAGGCACAGCGCCGGACGAGGCCGTCGATCGTGCGGATGCCGGCGCGGTGACCCTTGCCGGTCAGCCACGCGAGGACGGTCTCGGCCGCAGCGACGCACCGAGGCTCACCCGCGGGCACGCCGAGCTCGACCAGCGAGACGAGCCGCCAATGGGCGCCGCTCCACTTCGCGTAGACGTTGACGCCGAAGCCGCCGTCGGCATGCTGTCCCGCGAGCAGGCCGCGCACGAGCGGCCCTTCGAGCACCCGCGCCGCCTCCGGGGGATCGTCCTCGCCGAGTAGGTCCCGCTTCGCCTGGAAGACGATGGCGGGCTCGTCCGAGTCGAGCAGCCAGTCCAGCGCGGAGGCGGTGAGCGTCATCGCAGGTCGCTCGCCAACAAGTCGAGGAGCAGGCCGTCGCGCCAGACGCCCTCGCCGTCGAGCCAGTACTCGCGCAGGATGCCGACGCGCTTGAAGCCCACCTTCTCGTAGCAGCGGATCGCGCGTTCGTTGTGGGCGGCCGGGTCGATCGTCAGCCGTCGGTGGCCGCGATCCTCGATCAGGTGGCGCGCCATCGTCCGGACGGCGTCGGTCCCGAGCCCGCGGTCGTGGTAGGACGCGCCGAGGAAGAGGTCGATCGACGCGTGGCGGAACTCCTCGTCGTTCTCCTCGAAGTACTGGATCATCCCAACGACCTCGCCGTCGAGCACGATCGCGGCGACGACCGCGCCGTCGTCCTCGCCTCGCGCCTTGTCGAGGACGTGCTCGTGGGTGAGCCCGCGCCACCAGCGCGAGACCTCCGGATCGGCGCCGAGCTCGACGATTCGAGGGACGTCCGCTTCAGTCAGGGGCCGCAGATCGACACGATCTCCGCGCAACTCCATGACGATCTTGTAACACCTGCGGTGTCTACCCTTGCCACGATGAAGAAGCGCCTCGACGTCCTGCTCGTCGAGCGGGGCCTGGCGGAGAGCCGCGCGCAGGCGCAGGCGCTCGTGCTGGCCGGCCTCGTGCCGGGCTATGACAAGCCCGGCCACCAGGTGCCCGAGGAAGCCGAGCTCGAGGTGACCGCCCGGTCGCGGTTCGTCTCGCGCGGCGGCGAGAAACTCGCGAACGCCCTCGAGCAGCTGCATGTCGAGCTCGACCAGCGGGACGCGATCGACGTCGGCGCGTCCACCGGCGGTTTTACCGACTACCTCCTCCAGCACGGCGTCGCGCGTGTGATCGCGGTCGACGTCGGCTACGGCCAGCTGCATCCGAAGCTGCGCGACGACCCGCGGGTCACCGTCCTCGAGCGGACGAACGCCCGTGAGTTGGCGGAGCTCCCGTTCCGCCCCGACCTGCTCGTCGCCGACGTCTCGTTCATCAGCGTCCGGATCGCGCTGCCGCCGGTGCTGCGGCTGCTCGCGCCCGGCTGGGACGCGATCGTGCTCGTCAAGCCGCAGTTCGAGGTGGGCAAGGACGAGGTCGGCCGCGGCGGCGTCGTCCGGGACGCAATCCTCCATCGGCGTGTTCTCCGCGAGGTCGTCGATGCCGCTCTCTCTTGGAGTGGAACGACGGTCGGCGTCGTAGACTCCGGGCTGCCCGGGCCGAAGGGCAACCGCGAGTTCTTCGTCCATCTGATCAACCGCCCCGATCCCGTGCTCCTCGATGACATCGACCAGCGCATCGACCGTGCCGTCACAGCAGCCTAAGGCCGTCAAGCGGGCGGCCGTGATGACGCACGGCAAGCCGCAGGCGATCGGTTCGGCGCTCGCGCGGCTCGCCAATGTCGCCCGCGAGGCGGGGGTCGAGCTCCAGCCGGCTGCGGAGGAGTCCGAAAAGCACGGGCTCGTGCTCGGCGCAGGCGACGAGGCGGAGGTCGACATCGCGGTCGTGCTCGGCGGCGACGGGACGATGCTGCGCGCGCTGGCGCGCTACCTCGGCACAGGCGTTCCCGTCATCGGCGTCAACTTCGGCCGCGTCGGCTTCCTCGCCTCGATCAAGCGGGGCGAGCTCGAGAGCGGGCTCGCCCGCGTCTTCGCCGGCGAGTACCGCGTCGAGGATGTGCCGACGCTCGACGTCGAGGTCGGCGACGAGCGCCGGGTTGCCGTCAACGACCTCGTGATCGCGAGCGCCGTCGTCGGCCGCATGATCCACCTCGAGTGGGCGGTCGGCGGCGAGGGGCTCGGCCGGCTCGCGTGCGACGGCGTCGTCTGCGCGACTCCCTCCGGCTCGACCGGCTACAACCTGTCCAGCGGCGGCCCCGTCCTCGTCTGGGGCCTCGACGCGATGGCGATCACCTTCGTCGCGCCGCACTCGCTCAACGCCCGGCCTCTTGTCGTCCCGCGCGACGACGAGCTGATCGTCTGGAACCGCACGCCCGACGTGCCGGCGACCGCGCTCGTCGACGGTCACCGCGTGGGCGACCTTGCCCCTGGCGGACGCGCCGTCGCCCGCCTCGGGGAGCAGCGCTCGCGCCTCGCCACACTGCCGGAGGTGACGTTCTTCAGCCGCTACAGCCGGACCTTTGCTTCGTAGTCTCAGGATCGAGAACCTCGTCCTCGTCCGCGAGGGCGAGCTGACGCCCGGTGCCGGCCTGACGGCGATCACGGGCGAGACAGGCGCCGGCAAGACGATCCTGTCGCAGGCGGTGGGGCTGCTGCTCGGCGCGAAGGGCGACGCAGGCATCGTCGGCGCGACGGGGACGGAGGCGTACGTCGAGGCCGAGCTCGACGTGCCCGACGGGTTCTTCGACGACGACGAGCTGCGCGGGCTTGCGGAGCTCGCGCCGGAGGACGAGCCCGGCCTGGTGCTGGCGAGACGCGTCTTCGCGGACGGCCGGACGCGTGCGTACGCGTGGGGACGCGCGGTGGCGCGCGAGGACCTCGCTGCTGCCGCCGAGCGGCTGATCGCGATGTCGGGCCAGTTCGAGCAACGGCGGCTCGGCCGGCCCTCGTATCAGCTCGACCTCCTGGACGGCTTCGTCGGCGACGAGCAGCTGCGCCGACGACGCGAGGCGCGGCTCGCCTGGCGGGAGCTCACGGCGGCGCGCAAGCGTCACGACGAGCTGACGCGCGGCGCCGCAGCGGAGGAGACGCGCCTGCGCGAGCTCCAGGCGCTCGTCGAGGCAACAGAAGGCTTCGAGCACGGCGGCGAGCAGTCTCTGCGCGACGAACGCGAGCGGCTCCGGCACGTGACCGAGCTCGCCGAGGGAGCCGCGCGGGCCGCGGAGGCGCTCGCGCCCGACGAGGGTGAGGGGGCGACCGGCCTCACAGCCGCCGCAGAGCGTGCGCTGGCGCCGCTCGAGCGGCTGGCGCCCGAGCTGGCCCGTGTCGGCGAGGAGCTGCGCGATCTCGAGTTGCGACTGGGCGAGGTCGGCTCCGACCTGCGGGCGTTCCTCGCCTCGCTCGAGGCGGAGCCCGACCGGCTCGAGCACGTCGAGGGCGAGCTGGAGCGGATCTCGGACGCGCGCCGCCGCTTCGGCGCGGCCGACTACGACGACCTGCTCGCACAGGCCGACGCGGCCCGCGGCGAGCTCGAAGCGCTCGAAGGCGGCCTCGACCCGGCTGCTGCCGCGGCAGAGACGCTCGCGGCGGCCGCAGCGCGGGCGACGAACCTCGCCGCCGAGCTTCGGGCCGCGCGCGAGGCAGCCGCGGACGCGTTCGCCGACGCGGTCGCCGGGGAGCTGCGCGGCGTCGGGATGGGCGACGGCGAGTTCCGGGTCGAGCTGCGCGAGCGCGATCCGGGCCAGAGCGGCGCGGACGAGGCCGTGTTCTTGATCCGCCCGAACGGCGGCCTGCCGTTCGGCCCCGTCGCCGAGACGGCCTCAGGCGGCGAGCTTTCCCGCGTCGCGCTCGCGATCGCCGCCGTTGGTGGCGGCGAGACGCTGGTGTTCGACGAGATCGATGCCGGCGTCGGGGGTGAGACCGCGCACGCTGTCGCCGCGACGCTGAAGCGGCTCGCGGAGCGCGCGCAGGTGCTGACGATCACGCACCTGCCGCAGATCGCGAGCGTCGCCGACACGCACTACCGCGTGACGAAGGTGCCCGGCGACCCGACCCAGACGCGGATCGAGCCACTCGACGACGCCCAGCGCCGTGACGAGCTGGAGCGGATGCTCGGCGGCAAGGAGTTCCTTTCCACGCTGCGATGAGTAGAGGCTGGCTCAGCATGGAACTCCAGGCTGCCGGGCCGCGCCCGGCGGCGCGACGCCGCGTCCTCGGTCGAGCCGATAGCACCACTATCGGCTCTCCCTGCGTCCTTGCCTCGCACCACCGGTCGCACCCCAGCAGCGGGAGCCCACACTGAGCCAGCCTCTATGAGCCTGATCGAGCACACCGGCCCGGCACGCCTCGGCAGACGGACGAAGGAGCTCGTCCGCCGTCTGGGCCCGGACGACATCGCCGTGATCGATCACACCGACCTCGACCGCGTCTCGGCCGAGGAGCTCGTCGAGTCCGGCGTCCGCGTCGTCGTCAACGTCGCGCCGTCGCAGTCGGGCCGCTATCCGAACCCAGGCCCGCTGCAGCTCGTCCGCGGCGGCGTTCGGCTGATCGACGTCGAGGGCTCGGATCTCTTCGAGGAGCTCTCGGACGGCGAGCGCCTGACCGTCCGCGGCGCCAGCCTCTTCCGGAACGGCACCTGCCTGGCAACCGGCCGAGCGCTCGAGGAGCGCGAGCTCGCCGGGGCCCTGCTCGAGCAGCAGGGCCGAGTCACGGAGGCGCTGCAGGAGTTCGCCGACAACACGCTCCGCTACCTCCGCGACGAGGGCAAGCTGCTGACCGAGGGGATCGACTTCCCGGCCCTCGAGACGAGCTTCCGCGACCGGCACGCCCTCGTCGTCGCGCGCGGACCCGGGCACAAGCGCGACCTGAAGATCGTCCGCGGCTACGTGCGCGACTTCCGGCCCGTGCTGATCGCGGTCGACGGCGGCGCGGACGCCCTCGTCGAGGAGGGTTGGAAGCCGGACGTGATCGTCGGCGACATGGACTCCGTCACCGACTCGACGCTGCGCTGTGGCGCCGAGATCCTCGTCCACGCCTACCGCGAGGGGCACGCGCCCGGCGAAGCCCGCCTCGAGCGGCTCGGCGTGCCGTACCACGTCGTCGCCGCGCCGGGGATCTCCGAGGACATCGCGCTGCTCCTCGCGCACGACAAGGGCGCGGAGCTGATCGTCGCCGTCGGCACCCACTTCAATCTGGTCGAGTTCCTCGAGCGGAGCCGCGCCGGGATGTCCTCGACCTTCGTGACGCGGCTCAAGGTGGGGGAGATCCTGGTCGACGCCAAGGGCGTCTCGCGGCTCGTCAGCCGCCGCATCGGCGTCTGGCCGCTCGCGCTCTTCGGGGTCGCGGCGCTGGCGGCGCTGCTCGTCGCGATCCTGGCCTCTCCGGCCCTGCGGAACGTCTTCGGCCTCTAGGCTGGGCCCGTGTTCGACCTGCGCTATCACGTCGCCTCGCTCGCGGCAGTGTTCCTGATGCTCGTGGTCGGGATCCTGATCGGCGTCGGCATCTCAGGTCGCGGCTTCGTCGACGACGCCGAGCGCAAGCGGCTCGAGGGAAGGATCGCCGGGCTCGAGGAGGACGTCGAGGCCGCGAACGCGAACGCGGACGACTTCGAGCAGCGCCAGGAGGCAGCGGAGAACTTCGTCGAGAGCGCCTACCCGGCGCTCGCGGCAAGCCGGCTGCAGGGGAAGAACATCGCCATCCTCGGGCTCGGTCCGGTCGATCCGACGGTCAACTCGGTCGAGCGTGCGATCGAAGAGGATGCCGACGGCCGAGTCTCCCGGATGCGGGCGCTCGAGCTGCCGCTGCGCGTCGAGGCCGTGGAAGCGGCGCTGAGCGGGAAACCGGAGCTCGGCGGCTACGTCGGCGACGAGCAGCTCGGCAACCTCGGCCGCGACCTCGGCCGTGAGCTCGCAGCCGGCGGCGCGACGCCGCTCTGGGATGCGCTCGAGCCCGAGATCGTCGAGGTGCGGGAGGGCGGTCTCGCCGAGCCCGTCGACGGCGTCGTCGTCACGCGCACCGCCGAACCACAGGCGGCCGAGAGCTCGCGCTTCCTCGCGGGCCTCTACCAGGGGCTCGGCAGTGCCGGCGTCCCGGTCGTCGGCGTCGACCCGAGCGGGGTCGAGCAGAGCGCGATCCCGATCTTCCAGCGCTACCGCCTCTCGACCGTCGACGGCGTGGACACGCCGGTCGGCGCGCTCGCCATGCTGCTCGTCCTGGCCGATCCGGATGCGGCCGGAGACTACGGCGTGCGCGACACGGCCGACCGGATTCTGCCGCCGATCGAGCCGCTCCCCGCTGCGGGTGGGTAGGCCGCTGACGATCCTGATCGCGGCGCGCGACGAGGAGGCGCGGGTCGGGAGGACGATCGGAGAGCTGCGGACACTCTTTCCAGGCTCGGAGGTGATCGTGGCCGATGACGGCTCGAGCGACGCGACCGCTGCCGTCGCGGAGTCCGCGGGCGCGCTCGTCCTCCGCCTGCCGCACCGCGGCAAGGGACAGGCGCTCACCCTCGGCGAGCGCGTCGCGGCTCATGGCGACCTCCTGCTCTGCGACGCGGACCTCCGCGGCGACCTGCGGCCGCTGCTCACCGGCCCGGGCGATGTGACCGTCGCCGCGTTCGCGCACAAGCAAGGCGGCGGCTTCGGGATCGCGAAGCAGGCGGCGCGTCGGCTGATCCGGCTCACGTCCGGCTACGGCGCCCGCGAGCCGCTTTCCGGCCAGCGACGGCTGACGCAGGCGGCCCGCGCCGCCGTCTTCCCACTCGCCGCCGGCTTCGGCTGCGAGACCGCGATGACCGCCGACGCTGTGCGGGCCGGCCTCACGGTCACCGAGACCGAGGTCGAGCTCGAGCACCGTGCGACGGGCCGCGACCTGCGCGGCTTCCTCCACCGGGGCCGCCAGCTTCGAGACATCCTGTTCGCGTTCGGCCCGCAGGGGCGGAACCATCGCGGCCTGCGGCTGCCGCTCGTCGGCTGGGTCGTCGCCGTCGCACAGCCGAGCCTGCTCCCGGTTGCCGCGATCGGGGTCGCGGACGACCTCTGGAGCGGGGCGGAGCGCGGCTTCCGCGCGCACCTCAGCTCGGGCGCGACGACCGGCGTGCTGAAGCTCGTCGGGATCCCGGCGTACGCGCTCTGGCGGACGCGCTCGCTCTCCGGCGCGATCCTCGTCGGTCTCGCCGCCAACGTCCTGAACCAGCTCGACACCAAGCCGGGGCGGGCGCTGAAGACGTACCTGGCGGCATCGGTGCCGCTCCGGGCGCCGAAGGCGATGGCCGTCCTGCTCGCGCCCTACGATCTTCGAGAGATGGCGATGCTCGGTGACTCCGGCTCGAACGCGCTCGGCGCCATGCTAGGTTTCGAGTCCGTGGGCAAGTTCACGGAGAGGCAACGCTGGAGCGCGATCGTGGCGCTCGCGGGTCTCACCCTCCTCGGCGAGCGGCGGTCGCTCGGCGCGCTGATCGAGCGGACGCCGGTGTTTCGCACGGTCGACGGCTGGGGCAGGCAACCCTAGGTGGCCCACCAATGAGCGCGAACGAGAGCGGGCAGACCAAGTACATCTTCGTCACGGGCGGGGTCGTCTCCGCGCTCGGGAAAGGCATCGTCGCCGCCTCGCTCGGACGGCTGCTGAAGGCCCGCGGCCTGCGCGTCCAGGCGCAGAAGTTCGACCCGTACCTGAACGTCGACCCCGGCACGATGAGCCCCTTCCAGCACGGCGAGGTCTTCGTCACCGAGGACGGTGCCGAGACCGATCTCGACATCGGCCACTACGAGCGCTTCGTCGACGAGAACATGTCCCGCAACGCCAGTCACAGCGCCGGCGCGATCTGGGACGCCGTGCTGCGGAAGGAGCGCAAGGGCGAGTTCCTCGGCGCGACCGTGCAGGTGATCCCGCACATCACGAATGAGATCAAGGCGAGGATCAAGCGCGCCGCGAAGGCCGCGCCGGTCGACGTCGTCATCTCCGAGATCGGCGGCACGGTCGGCGACATCGAATCGCTGCCGTTCCTGGAGGCGATCCGCCAGTTCCGGCGCGAGGTCGGCCCCGAGAACGTGCTCTACCTCCACTGCACGCTCGTCCCGTTCATCGAGGCGGCGGGCGAGCTGAAGACCAAGCCGACGCAGCACTCGGTCAACGAGCTGCGCCGGATCGGTATCCACCCCGACGTGATCGTCTGCCGCTCGCACGAGGAGCTGTCGCAGGACATCAAGGACAAGATCGCGCTCTTCGCCGACGTCGACGTTCGCTCGGTCGTCGCGTCCCCGGACGTCTCCGATGTCTACCTCGTCCCGGCGGTGCTGCAGGAGCAGGGGCTCGACGAGCTCGTCGTGCAGCGCCTCGGGATCGACGCGCCGCCGGCCGTGCTCGGCGAGTGGCAGGACCTGATCGACCGGATCGGAGAGCCGCGCGAGGAGGTCACGATCGCACTCGTCGGCAAGTACGTGAAGCTCCACGATGCCTATCTCTCGGTGCACGAGGCGCTCAAGCACGCCGGGGTCCACCAGGGCGCGCGTGTGCGGGTCCAGTGGGTGGACGCAGAGAACATGTCCTACGAGGAGGCGGCCGAGCTGCTCGAGCGGGTCGACGGCGTCCTCGTCCCCGGTGGCTTCGGGTCGCGCGGATGGGAGGGAAAGATCCTCGCCTGCCAGGTCGCGCGCGAGCGGGGGATCCCGTACCTCGGCATCTGCCTCGGCATGCACGTCGCCGTGTCCGAGTTCGCGCGGCACGTCGCGGGGCTCGAGGGCGCGAACTCGACCGAGATGGATCCCGAGACCCCGTACCCGGTGATCGACCTGCTCCCCGAGCAGAAGGAGATCGAGGATCTCGGCGGGACGATGCGGCTCGGTGCGCAGGCGGTCGAGGTCGCCGAGGGTACGCGCACGCGGGACGTCTACGACGAGGCCGTCATCCACGAGCGCCATCGCCACCGCTACGAGGTCAACAATCAGTACCGCGACCAGTTGATCGCCGCCGGGCTCGTTGTCTCCGGCACGTTCCAGGAGGGGCGCCTCGTCGAGATCGTCGAGCTGCCCGAGCACCCGTGGTTCGTCGCGAGCCAGTTCCACCCGGAATTCAAGTCGCGGCCGACGAGGCCGGCGCCGCTCTTCCGCGAGTTCGTCGGCGCCGCGCGAGACCGTGCGCGCGCCCGCACCGGCGCTCCGCTGCGCGCGACCGCCGCCGGCTAGGCCGGTTCGTCCACGGGCCAGCAGACGCCGATGTAAAGGTGCATCCCGCCGACCGTGGTCGTGCAGGCGCGATAGCGCATCGGCAGGTCGCGGCCGTCCTTGTGCCGCAAGGTGGTCGTGCCCGCGATTGTCCCGCCGCGCTGCAGCGCCTCGTAGTCCGCCGCAGCGCCTTCGTTGACCGCGACGTCCGTGACGCGCAGGAGCAGCAGCTCCTCCCGGTCGTAGCCGAGCAGCTCGCAGGCGTACGTGTTGACGGCGAGGTACTTGCCGTCGTCGTCCGCGACGAACACGGCCACAGGCCCCGTGTCGAGCGCCTCGCCGACGAGGCTCTTCTGGACGAGGTCGTGGGCAACAGCGGCGGACACGAGTCAAATTATAGAAGGTTCGAGCAGGTTCGGACACACGGATCCGGGGGATCTAGGATCGCTGCGTGACGGCCGTCCTCGACCTCTTCACGGAGCTCTGCGCGCTGCCGAGCCCGCCGGGCGAGGAGCGCGCCGTCGCCGACCGGGTGATCCGGGAGCTGCATTCGCTCGGGCTCGCGGTCGAGGAGGACGACGCCGGGGCGGCGATCGGCTCCACGATCGGGAACCTGCTCTGCCGCCTGCCGGGCCGCGCCCAGGGCGGGACGCCGATCTTCTTCTGCGCGCACCTCGACACGGTGCCGCCGCAGGGGCCGCTCGAGCCGGTGGTCGGCGAGGACGGGTTCGTGCGCAACGCGGGCGGGACGATCCTGGGCGCAGACAACAAGTCGGCGGTCGCGGCGATGATCGAGGCGGCGCGCCGGATCGTCGGCGAGGGCCGGCCGCACACCGGGGTCGAGCTGCTGTTCACCCCCAAGGAGGAGGTCGGGCTGATCGGCGCCGGCGCCTTCGACATCTCGCAGCTGGAGGCTGAGCTCGGCTTCGTCTACGACCAGGCGGCGCCGATCGGCGACGTGATCATGGGCGCGCCGTACCAGCGTTCCATGCTCGTCCGCTTCCATGGCCGTCCGGCGCACTCGGGGATGGTTCCGGAGGAGGGCCGCTCTGCGATTGCGGCCGCAGCGAAGGCGATCGCCGACCTCCGCCTCGGCCGGCTCGACGAGGAGACGACCGCCAACGTCGGCCTGATCCACGGCGGCAGCGGGCGCAACATCGTCCCGGAGTGGTGCACGCTCGAAGCCGAAGCGCGCTCGCACGACCCGCGCAAGCTGGCAGACCTCGTCCAGGAGATGCTCGACACGTTCGCCTTTGCGGCGAGCACGGCCGACTGCACGCTCGAGACCGAGGTCAGCGAGACCTACCAGGGGTACCGCTTCAAGGACTCCGACCCGGTCGTCGAGCTCGCGCGGACGGCGCTCGAGCGCTGTGGCTACGAGTTCGTGCCGACCCTCACCGGCGGCGGCGCCGACGCGAACGTCTTCAACACGAAGGGGCTGCCGTGCCTGAACCTGGCGAACGGGATGATGGAGATCCACACCGCCGACGAGCACATCGCGGCGGCCGACCTCGACGCGATGGTCGAGGTGACGCTGGCGCTGGTCGATGCCGCTCGGGCTTAGGCGCGGATCCGTCACCGCCGTCACGGAGCGCGCGGACGGGCTGATCCGGCTCGAGGTGGACGGGATCCCGTGCATCGCCTACCTGCGGCTGACCGGCGAGGTCGAAGTGGGGGACGACGTCGTCGTGAACGAGCAGGCGCGGCTGCTCGAGCTCGGCTCCGGCGGGTTCGACGTCCTTTACGCGAACCTGACGCGCGGACTCCGGCTCCCGGCCGAACAGGGCGCGCACGTGATCGCGCTGCCCTACACGCCTGGACAGCTTGCGATCCGGCGGGGCGAGGAAGACGGTGAGTTGCCGGTCGACCTCGACGGGACGCCGGTCGTCCTTTGCACCGTGCACGGCCAGGTGGCACCGGTGTGCGCGGCGCTTGCCGGAACGAACGTCGCCTACGTGCAGGTCCAGGGCGGCGCCCTGCCCGTCTCGCTGTCCGACACGGTGCGGTCGCTCAAGGAGCGCGGTCTCCTCGCGGTCGCGATCGCCGTCGCCCCGTGCCTCGACGGCGACGTCGACTGTGTCACCTCCGCCGCGGCGTTCGCTCTCGCCGTCCGGGAGGGCTGCGATGCGATCGTCTGCTCGGTCGGCCCTGGGATCGTCGGGACGGGAACGGCGCTCGGCCACGGGGCGCTCGCGCTCGCGGATGCAGCGAATGCTGCGAGCGTGCTCGGCGGCGTGCCCGTGCTAGCCGTTCGCCGCTCGGACGCCGACGACCGGGAGCGACACAGGGGGGTCTCGCACCACGCCGAGGCGGTGCTCACGCTGGCACTCGGCGACGTGACCGTCCCGGAAGAGGCCGACGGCGAGGGCTGGCAGGAGGCCTGCGCGGGGCTGCCGCTGTCGCACATGGGCCGCGGCCCCGACGAGGATCCCGGCTTCTTCCGCGCGGCGTACGCCGCCGGTGTCGCCGCCCGGCACCTGTTTTGATGGAGGAGCGTCGCCTCGGCCCCGTCGTCGGCCTCGGCACCTGGAACACGTTCCGCGGCGACGCTCGCCTCGCCCGAACGGTCGTCGCGGCGTCGCTGACCGCCGGCGTGCGTAGCTTCGACACGTCGCCGATGTACGGCTCCGAGCAGGCTCTCGGCGCAGCGCTCGAAGGACGCCGCGCGGACACGATCGTGCTGACGAAGATCTGGTCGCCCTCGCCCGAGGAGGCGCGCCGCCAGCTCGCCGACCAGCTCGTCTGGTTCGGGCGCGTCGAGGTCGAGCAGGTGCACAACCTCGTCGCCTGGGAGCAGCACCTGCCGTGGCTCGAGGAGGAGCGGGCTGCGGGGCGGGTCGGCAGGCTCGGTGTCACGCATTACTCGCCCTCCTCGTTCGGCGAGCTCGGGCGGGCGCTGCGCACCGGCCGCTTCCAGACGCTCCAGATTCCCCTGAACCCGCGCGGGCGGACGGCCGAGCGGGAGCTCCTGCCGCTGGCGGCCGAGCTCGGCGTCGCCGTGATCGTGATGGAGCCGTTCGACTCGGGCTCGCTGCTGCGGCGGCCGCCACGACCGGAGCAGCTTGCCCCGCTGCGCCAATTCGGGATCGAGACGTGGCCGCAGGCGCTGCTGAAGTGGGCTCTCTCCGACCCGCGCGTCGACCTCGCCATTCCGGCGACGTCGAAGCCGGAGCGCACCGCCGAGAACGCCGCAGCCGGCGAGCCGCCCTGGCTCGGCCCGGACGAGCGCGCTCTCGTGGAACGGCTCGCGGGCGCCGGATGATTGCTGCCACGATTCCGTGCGCTCGGTGCGTGAGCTGCTGGCCTGTCTGGGCCGCTCCCCGGCCCACCTGCTCGGCCTGAGGGCCGCTCAGCCACGCCTCCTCTAGCGGTATCGTCTCGGCGCCATGCGCATCGGCGTCGCGAAGGAGATCAAGCCGCAGGAGTACCGAGTCGCGTTGACGCCTGCGGGCGCCCGCGAGCTCGTCCAGCGCGGGCACGAGGTCGTCGTCGAGACAGGCGCCGGTGCCGGCAGCCAGTTCCCCGACGAGCAGTACCTCGCCACCGGCGCTCGCATCGCGTCGGTCGACGAGGTCTGGGAGAACGCGGAGCTGCTGTTGAAGGTGAAGGAGCCGATCGCGGTCGAGTACCCGCGGCTGCGCGAAGGGCTCGTCCTCTTCACGTACCTGCACATCGCGGCCGACGAGCCGCTCACGCGCGCCCTCGTCGACAGCGGCATCACCGGCGTCGCGTACGAGACCGTCGAAACCGAGGACCGGAGGCTGCCGCTGCTGGCGCCGATGAGCGAGGTGGCCGGTCGGCTGGCCGCGCAGGCGGGCGCGCACTACCTCGAGCGCCCGAAGGGCGGCCGTGGGCTCCTGCTCGGCGGCGTCGCAGGCGTCGCGCCGGGCAAGGTCGTCGTGATCGGCGGCGGCATCGTCGGCTACAACGCCGCCGTGATCGCGCTCGGGCTCGGCGCCCAGGTGACCATCCTCGAGCGCTCGGTCGACCGGATGCGCCACCTCGAGGAGACGCTGCACGGTCGCGTCAGCCTCGTCATGTCCTCGACGCTCCAAATCGAGGAGTCGGTCCAGGATGCCGACGTCGTCATCGGCGCCGTGCTGATCCCCGGCGCGCTCGCGCCGAAGCTGCTCACCCGCGAGATGGTGAAGGGGATGAAGCAGGGGAGCGTCTTCTGCGACGTGGCGATCGACCAGGGCGGCTGCGCCGAGACGTCACACGCGACGACGCACGACGACCCGGTCTACGAGGTCGACGGCGTCATCCACTACTGCGTCGCGAACATGCCCGGTGCGGTGCCGATCACGTCGACGAAGGCGTTGACGAACGTGACGCTGCCGTACGTGGAGGCGATCGCCGACCAGGGACTCGCCGCTGCGGTGGCGCGCGACAGGGCACTCGCCGGCGGGGTCAACGTCGCCGACGGCAAGCTCACGTACGAGGCGGTCGCCGAGGCGCACAACCTCGACTACACGCCGCTCGAGGACGTTCTCGGCGCCTCCGCCGTCGAGACTTAGCCGCGGGCGGGAAGCTGTTGCACGGCCCAGCTGTTGCCGTCTGGATCGCTGAAGAACACGAACGAGCCCCAGTCGAACACCTGCACGTCGCTGACGTCGACGCCGCGCTCCACAAGCTCCGCCCGCGCGGCGTGGATGTCTGCCACCACCAGCTGGAGACCCTCCTGTGAGCCGGGCTTCATCTTTCCGAGCCCCGTTCCGATCGCGATCGAGCACGCGGATCCCGGCGGCGTCAGCTGGACGAAACGCAGCTCGTCGGTGACATGGTGGTCGTGGTCGGCCACGAAGCCGACCTGTTCCGTGTAGAAGCGCTTGGCGCGGTCGACGTCCGAGACGGGAACCTGCACCAGCTCGAGCCGCCAGTCCACGTGGCTAGCCGGCGGACTGTTTCGCCCGCCGCGCCTCCAGCTGCTTCTGGCTCTTCGACGGGCTGAGCTTGACGACGATCCACGTCACACCGGCCGCGAGCGAGACGATCGCGACGATGTACACGAGCAGGCCGATCAGACCGAGGACTGTTTCCATCCGCGCCGCAGTCTACCGGCGGTCAGTTGAGCGGTTCGTCGACCCGCACATCCGCGGCGAGCCGCTGCCACTTCGCCTCCGCGTCGGGATCGTCGAGCCAGCGGCGCAGGAGCTCGTCGGCAAGCTCCTGATCCGAGCCGAGGCGCGCGATCAGGTCCCCGAGCTCGTGGTGCTCTTCCATTCCCGTGTTGTAGGCGATGAGCCGGAGGGCGCGCGCTGATCGTCCGGGTGGTTCGCGCCTGCCCTCCTGGGTGCGAGGACTTGCGAGACGCGCAGCGTAGAATGACCCCGTGCCGCGGGCCTGCGTAATCGTGCTCGACGCCGTCGGCGCGGGAGAGTTGCCCGATGCGGCCTCGTTCGGCGACGAAGGGTCGAACACGCTCGGCAACGTGGCCCGCGCCGTCGGAGGCCTCGACCTGCCCGCGCTCGAGGCGCTCGGCCTCGGCAACGTGATGGAGCTCGAGGGCTGTCCGCCGCAGCCCGGCGCACCCGCCGTCGCCGGCCGGCTGCTCGAACGCTCGAAGGGCAAGGACACGACGACCGGCCACTGGGAGTTGATGGGAGTCGTCACTCCGAACGCGATGCCGACCTATCCGCATGGGTTCCCGCACGACGTGATCGACCCGTTCATGCACAAGACCGGCCGCGGTGTCCTCGGCAACAAGGCCGCGTCGGGGACGGAGATCATCCAGGTGCTCGGCGAGGAGCACCAGAAGACGGGGAAGTGGATCGTCTACACGTCGGCCGACTCGGTCTTCCAGATCGCGGCGCACGAGGAGACGATCCCACTCGAGGAGCTGTACGAAGGCTGCAGGA
Organism: uncultured Gaiellaceae bacterium; assembly: GCA_963784895.1. Lineage (GTDB taxonomy): Bacteria > Actinomycetota > Thermoleophilia > Gaiellales > Gaiellaceae > Gaiellasilicea. The sequence goes on from CAWATM010000016.1 coordinate 265,586, forward strand.
TCGCGCGCGAGATCCTGACGGGCAAGCACGCGGTCGGGCGCGTGATCGCGCGGCCGTTCATCGGCGTACCCGGGAGCTACGAGCGGACTCCGAACCGGCACGACTTCTCGCTCGAGCCGCGTCGGCCCAACTACCTCTCGCTCATCCGAGATGCCGGCAACCAGGTGCACGCCGTCGGGAAGATCAGCGACATCTACGCCGGCTGCGACATCGACGAGTCGTTTCCGACCAAGTCGAACGTGGACGGGATCAACAAGACGGTCGAGCTGCTGCAGGCGATCGACGGCGGGCTCGTCTTCACGAACCTCGTCGAGACGGACATGCTCTGGGGGCACCGCAACGACCCGGTCAACTTCCACCGCTGCCTGCAGGACTTCGACCGCAGGCTCGAGGACATCCTCGAGGCGCTCCGGCCCGGCGACCTGCTGATCATCACGTCCGACCACGGGTGCGACCCGACGACGCCGTCGACGGACCACTCGCGTGAGCACGCACTGCTGCTGGCCTACGCGGCGGGCCGAAACGCGAAGGGCGCCGTGCACGAGGGCGAGTTCGGCGACGTCGGCGCGACCGTGAACGCGTGGCTCGGCGGCAAGGCGCCCGGCCGCGGCATCCCGGGGACGCCGATCCTGCAGCCGTGATCCACCCTGCGGAGCTGATCGAGCGGAAGCGGAACGGGGAGGAGCTTCCGGCGGACGAGATTTCGGAGCTGATCCTCGGCTACGCGCGCGGCGAGATCCCGGACTACCAGCTGGCCGCGTTCTGCATGGCCGTCTACTTCCGTGGGATGACGTCGGCGGAGACGTACGCCCTCACGGACGCGATGATCCGCAGCGGCCGCACCCTCGACCTCGGCGCGGCGCTCGGCCGCAAGGTCGTCGACAAGCACTCGACCGGCGGCGTCGGCGACAAGACGACGATCGCGGTCGGCCCGATCGTGGCCGCGTGCGGCGTTCCGGTCGGGAAGATGAGCGGCCGCGGGCTCGGCCACACGGGCGGCACGCTCGACAAGCTCGAGTCGATTCCGGGGTTCAACGTCGACCTCTCCGTCGACGACTTCATCGGGCAGGTCAAGCAGGTCGGGCTCGCGATCGTCGGCCAGACCGACGACCTCGTCCCGGCGGACAAGAAGCTCTACGGGCTCCGTGACGTCACCGGCACCGTCGACATCCTGCCGCTGATCGCGTCCTCGATCATGTCGAAGAAGATCGCCGGTGGCGCGGACGCGATCGTGCTCGACGTCAAGGTCGGCGACGGCGCCTTCATGAAGACGCTCGAGGACGCGCGGGCGCTGGCGCAGGCGATGCTCGAGCTCGGCGAGCACGCCGGCCGCGAGGTCGTCTGTCTGCTGACGGACATGGACCAGCCGCTGGGCGCCGCCGTCGGCAACGCGCTCGAGATCGCCGAGGCGCGCGACACGATCCGCGGCGAAGGGCCGCCCGACTTCACGGAGCTCGTGCTGGACGCCTGTGCCCGCCTGCTCGCGCTCTCCGACCTCGGCATCGACGAGGAGGAGGGGCGGCGCCGTGCCGAGGCAGCGGTCGCGGACGGGTCGGCGCTCACCGTCTACGAGAGCTGGATCCGGGCGCAGGGCGGCGACCCGGATCCCGCCGTCCTGCCGCGGGCGCCGGTGGTCCTGGAGGTGCGCGCACCTCGGGAGGGTTCCGTCGTTCGGCTCGGCGCGATCGCGGTCGGCATGGCCGCGCTGCACCTCGGCGCCGGCCGGCGGACGAAGGAGGACTCGATCGACCACGCCGTCGGCGTCCTCTGCCGGGTCAAGCGCGGCGCGCGCGTCGCAGGCGGCGACGTGCTCGCCGAGGTGCATGCCGGCGACGAGGCGAGTGGGGCGGAGGCGATCGAAGCCGTCCTCGCTGCGTACGAGCTCGGCGACGAGCCGCCGCGCGAGCATCCGATCCTGCTCGACGTCGTCGCGTGATCATCAGGCAGGAGCGCAACGAGGACGAGCGCGAGCTCGCCGCGCTGATCGACGCCGCCTTCCGCGACACCGTGACGTCGGCGTTCACCGCGGAGCTCCGCGCCTCGCGCGGCTACGTCCCGGAACTGACGTTCGTCGCGGACGACGGCGGCGAGCTCGTCGGCTTCACGATGCTGAGCTACGTCGCGGCCGGCGGAGGCGACGTCCTGATCCTGACGCCGATGGCGGTGCGGCCCGACCGGCAGCGGGCCGGGGTGGGGAAGCAGGTCGTTGGCGCGGCGATCGCGGCCGCCGACGCGCGCGGCGAGCCCGTCCTCCTCGTCGAGGGCGTGCCGTCCTACTATCCGCAATTCGGCTTCCGCTCGGCGAGCGAGCTCGGCTTCGAGCGGCCGGATCCACGCATCCCGGAGCGCGCGTGGATGGCGCTGCCGCTCGCTGCCTACGACCCGGCCGTCGCAGGGCGGGTCGTCTACCCGGACTTCTTCCCGCCGCCGCCCGATGTTTGACCCAGCGGCTCCTGGCACGCTGCTCGCGGTGCGTAGGCCGGCGGAACAGTACGGAGGTACGAGCCGCGGGCTGGAGCGCCGCGAGCAGCGTGAGGCGCACGCCCGAGGCCGGCTCCGCCGGCCGGGAGGCGTCGCCGCCCAGGGGCCGCTGGGTGCCTGAGCTGCCTGAGGTCGAGAGCGTCCGGCGTCAGATTGCGCCGGCGCTCGAGGGCCGGCGGCTCGAGCGCGTCGAGATCGACGATGTTCGCCTGACCCGGCCCGAGGACCCGCTCGTGGTCGCCGCAGAGCTCACGGGCGAGCGGGTCGAGCGCGTCGATCGGCGCGGCAAGTACCTGATCGTCCGCTTCGCCTCCGGCCGGGCCCTCCTGATCCACCTGCGGATGACCGGCAGCCTCCTGCGCGAGCCCCGGGAGTCGTCTCACATCCGCGCGATGCTCGGCCTCGACGACGGCACCACCGTCGGCTACCGCGACGTCCGGCGCTTCGGCACCTGGCTCCTGCTCGAGCCCGGCGAGCTCGAGCCCTACCTCGGCGCGCGGCTCGGCGAGGAGCCGCTCGTCGCCGCCTTCACGGCAAGTGGCCTCGCCAAGCGGCTCGAGGGCCGCCGCGCGCCCCTCAAGGCAGCCCTGCTCGACCAGCGGACACTCGCAGGGCTCGGCAACATCTACGTCGACGAGGCGCTCTGGTACGCCAAGCTGCACCCGCTGCGGCCGGCCGGCTCGCTCGACCGGAACGAGCTCCGGCGCCTGCACCGTGCGATCCGGAAGGCGCTCGAACTCGGAATCGCCCGCCAGGGCTCGACGCTCTCGGACTACCGTCTCCCGGACGGCTCGAGCGGCAGCATGCAGCGGGAGTTCAGGGCATACGGCCGCACCGACGCGCCGTGCGACCGCTGCGGGACACCGCTCGAGAAGACGCGGGTCGGCGGGCGCGGCACCTGGTACTGCCCGCACTGCCAGATCCTGCCCTAGAACACAAAGAGGCCCGGACTCAGCCGGGCCTCTTCGCGGGTATCCGTCGTCGGGCTGGGGCTAGCCCTTACCGCCTTTGCCCTTGGCGGGGTGGCCGGTCTCTTTCTCTGCCTTCTTCTGCTCGGCCTTTGCCTTCGCCGCTTCGGCCACGACCTTGGCAGCCTTCGCGGCCTTGGCCTTCTTCGCCGCGGCGGCCGCGCACGTGCCGACGGCGTCGCCGTGGCGGACGTGGGCCGGCTCTGCGGCCTTGCCGACGCTGATCGTCTTGCCCTTGTGGCAGATCGTCACCTTCTTGCCGTACTGGTACTGGGAAGCGCTGATCGCGCTCTGGGCGACGCCGACGCCGCCGAGAGCGGCGAACGCCGCCAGGAGGCTCGTGGCGAGTACTGCGGCGACAGCGATGCGCAGACGTGACTTGGTCAAGTGGGGGCTCCCTTCAACTGGCGTGCATGCATGTTCCTCTGCTGGAGCTGATGCGCCGAGGGCCCAAGTCATGCGCCGCAAACGTTAAGGTTTTGTACGAAGCTCATCGGGCTCGACGCCAACGGGGTTGAGGGATTCGGCCCGATCGAGGGCTCGGGCGCGCGCCGCGCCCTCGGTGACCGCGGCAAGATCGAGCCAGGCGGCCCAGTTCTCCGGATTCAACTGGAGCGAGCGCTCGAAGCTCCGCTTCGCGGCCGCGTCGTCGTCGAGGAGGAGCTCGGCCTCGCCGCGCAGCTGCCACGGCGCTTCGGCCCATGGGGCCCACGCGATCGCCCGCTTCGCCTCGCGCAGCGCCCGCGCGGGCTGGTCGCGGCTCGCCGCGTCTGCGCTGGCGGCCGCGGCTCGGTTGCCGACGTGTGCCACGAGTGCCACGGCGAGAACCGGTGCAGCGAGTGCAAGCGCGACGACACGGCGTCGTCCCACGAGCGGCTCTCCGCCGGGCTCGCGGGCTGCCGCGAGGAGAACGGCCGCGCAGAAGATTGCAGGCACCGTCGCGACGGGGATCTCCCAATTCCAGTCGAGGGCTGCCTGGAGCAGGTATGCCCCGAACGCCGCAGCGGCGGCGGGGCCGACCGCGCTGTGCCTGGCGCGCGGGATCGCGGTCAGCGGCACCGCCACGGCGGCGAGCAGGAGCACGAGGCCTACAGGCCCGAGCTCGGCCAGGGTCTCGAGGTAGAGGTTGTGGGCGTCACGCGCGGGAAGCTCGAGCGAGCCTTCGCGCAGGAAGCGCGCCTCGAAACTGCCCGCTCCCGTTCCGAGTAGCGGTTCGTCGGCGACCATCTCTGCCGCGACTCGCCACCACTCGCCCCGGCCGGTGCCCGCGAGGCTGACGAGGCCGTCATTCCGGCCCGCTCCGACCACGGCGAGCAGAACCGCTGCCACCGCAACGAGAAGCGCGGCGGCCGCCGGGAGCCGGCGCGGCGTGCGGATCGACCCGGAGACGCGGTGTGCGCCCGGCTCGACGAGGACCGCCGCGGCGGCTGCCACGGCGCCGAGAACGAGCAGTGACACGGCGAATCGGGCCCCCTCGCGTTGCACCGCTTCGAGTTCGGCACCATGACGGGTCAGCGCGGGAAGTTGTGACGAGATCAGGACTGCGACGGCCGCAGGCGCCGCCAGCGGCACCGAGAGCGTGAGCAGACGTCGACGAGCGGGGTCGATGGTCGCCTGCAGGATGAAGGCGGCGACGAGAGCGCCGATCGCGCCGCGGCTGACGGTGAAGTAGAGCGTCGGGAGCAGCACCACGAGGCTTGTCGCCCCGGCCACGCGGACGCGGACGCCGCCGTGGGCGACGAATCCCGCGCAGAGCAGGATCGCGATCACGGTGAGGATCGCGAGCGCGTTCGCGTATCCGATCGGCTCGGCCAGCTGAAAGTCAGCAAGGTCGTAGGCCCCGCCGACGCGACCCGGGAACAGCTTCGTCGCAAGTCCGTAGAGCGAGAGCGCAACGACGCCGGCGACCACGCCGCCCAGCAGGGCCGGCGCCGCGCCGGGCAATGTGAGCAGCAGGAGCGCGGCGGCGGCGACCGCCACGTAGAGAACCCCGCGTTCCGCCTCGAGCACCGGCGCGCCGGCGCCGGGTGACCACAGCGTCGAGAGTGCCGCCCAGGCAGCGACGAGGGCGAGAGCAGCGACGAATGCGAGCTCGCGCCCGTCGGGCGCGGAGGGATCGGCGACGACGAGCACGGTCACCCCGAGGACGACAAATCCGAGCGTGGCCAGCCCCCATTCGCTCGGGAAGTAGCCTCCGTCCGCGGCCCCGAGGCCAACGACGGCGGCGAAGGCGGCGAGGAAGGCGGCGGGTGCTGCCCACCGGGACACGCGGACAGTCTAGGAACGCGTCCGGAGGTTCGACGCTAGGCGGCGAGCCGGGCGTCGAGCTGGCCGGAGCGGTCGAGCCGCCAGAGCTCGGTGTAACCGCCGATCGGCGTCCCGTCGATCAGGATCTGCGGCACCGTCCAGCCGCCGGTCAGCTCCTGCAGGTTGCGTCGGAAGGCGGGATCGTCGTCGAGCGTGATCTCCTCATACGCGAGGGCCTTGCCGTCGAGGAGCGCCTTGGCGCGCACGCAGTAGCCGCACCAGCGAGTCGTGTAGATCACGATCCTGCTCATCGGTCGTACAACGCGCAAGAGCGCCGGATCGTTCCCGTCGGCCGCCCTCTCTAGACTCGAACGGTGGCCCGGACCTACCGAACCGAAGCGGTCGTGCTCCGCTCGTTCCGGCTCGGCGAAGCCGACCGCGTGCTGCACGTCTACACCGCAGACCGCGGCCGCGTCGGGGCCGTGGCAAAGGGCGTGCGGCGGACGAAGTCGCGCTTCGGCGGACGGCTCGAGCCGCTGTCGCACGTCGAGCTGATGCTGCACCAGGGCTCCGGCGAGCTGCAGACGGTGACGGGCGCCGACCTGCGTGCGTCGCATCACGAGACGCGGGAGGAGCCGTATCGGCTCGCGGTGGGGCTGATCGGCGCCGAGGCGATGCTGAAGCTCTTCACCGAGCAGGAGGCGAACGAGCGTGCGTTCACGGCGCTGACGCGCTTCCTGGACCGGCTCGACGTCCTCCCATCCCGCGCGCCGGCGCGGCCGGCCCTCGATCCGCTCGTGCTCTCGTTCCAGCTGAAGCTGCTCTGGCTCTCCGGCTACATGCCGCATCTCGACGGCTGCGTCGAGTGCGGGGCGGCCGAGGGGCTCGTCGGCTACGCGCCGGCCGCCGGCGGCGCAGTCTGCCGCGACTGTGGCGGCGGCTCGATCGCGCTCTCGCCCGACGGGCTGCGCGGGATCACGACGCTCGTCGCCACGCCGATGGCTGACGCGCAGGACGCAGGCCTCACCGACCGCGGCGCGCGCGAGGCTCTGGCGCTCGTGACCGCGAGCTACGAGCACCACGGCGGCTTCAGGCTGCGAACGCTGTCGGCGTGAAACGGACGCTCCGAGACGGCTACGAGCTCGACGACGATCCGGCGCGGATCGACCGCGACGTCGTCCATCGGTTCATCTCGGAGGTGTCGTACTGGGGCTTCCGGCGCGAGCGCGAGGTGATGGACGGACTGATCGACCGCGCGGCGCGCAACGTCGGCCTGTACGCGCCGGACGGCGCGCTCGTCGGCTACTCGCGTACCGTCGAGGCCGCCGACGCCTGGCTCGTCTATCTCGCGGACGTCTTCGTCCTGGCCGAGCACCGCGGCCGGGGCCTCGGCGCCGAGCTGATCCGGTTCACGGTCGACGAGGGCCCGTACGCGAAGCGCCGCTGGGTGCTGCACACCGCCGACGCGCACGGGCTCTACGAGAAGTTCGGCTTTGGGCCGGGCGAGCGCTTGCTCGAGCGGAAAGGGCGCTAGCCGGACTTCGGCGAGCGCCAGTCGGCGGCGAGCAGCTCTGCGAGCTTCGTGCGCACGCCGCCGAGCGGCAGCCGCTCCTGCGCGAGCGAGTCGCGATCGCGCACCGTGACCGTGTCGTCCTCGAGCGTCTGCTCGTCGATCGTCAGCCCGTACGGCGTTCCGATCTCGTCCTGGCGCCGGTAGCGGCGGCCGATCGCGCCGTTGTCGTCGTACTCGACGGTGAAGTGCCGGCGCAGCTCCTCGTAGAGCCCACGCGCCTTCTCGACCATGCCGGAGTCCTTGCCGATCAACGGCAGGATCGCGGCCTTCACCGGCGCCAGCTGCGGGTGAAGCCTCAGCACCGTCCGCTCGCGCTCGCCGACGACTTCCTCGTCGTAGGCGTCGATCATGAAGGTGAGCATCGAGCGGTTGACGCCGAGCGCCGGCTCGATCACGTAGGGCACGAACCGCTCGCCGCTGCCGGCGTCGACCCACTCGAGCTTCGTCCCGGCCGCCTCCGTGTGCTGGGTGAGGTCGAAGTCGCCGCGGTTGGCGACCCCCTCCAGTTCCGACCAGCCCATCGGATAGAGGTACTCGATGTCGCTCGTGGCGCTCGAGTAGTGGGAGAGCTCCTCCGCCTCGTGTGGGCGCACGCGCAGGTGGCTTGGGCGGACGCCGTACCGGAGATGCCAGTTGAACCGCTCGTCGACCCAGTAGCGGTACCACTCATCCGCCTCCGCGGGCGGGACGAAGAACTCCATCTCCATCTGCTCGAACTCGAGCGTGCGAAAGATGAAGTTCCCCGGCGTGATCTCGTTCCGGAACGACTTGCCGACCTGCGCGATCCCGAACGGCGGCTTGCGCCGCGCGATCTGGGCAACGTTCTTGAAGTTGATGAAGATCCCCTGCGCGGTCTCGGGGCGGAGATAGACGTCGACGCCGGTCTCCTCGACCGCGCCGACGCGTGTCCGGAACATGAGGTTGAACTGGCGCGCGTCGGTCAGGTCGCAGTCCGGCGTCTCGCCCGGCCGCTTCGACGGACGCTTGCCGCAGCGAATCTCCTCGTGCTCGGGGTCGGTCATGTGGTCGGCGCGGAAGCGCTGCTTGCAGGTGCGGCAGTCGACGAGCGGATCGCTGAAGCCGCTCACATGCCCGGACGCCTCCCAGACCTTCGGGTGGAGGATGATCGAGGAGTCGAGCGCGACGATGTCGTCGCGCTCGCGCACCATCGCCTCGAGCCAGCGTGCTTTGACGTTGTCCTTGAGCAGGACGCCGTAGTGGCCGTAGTCGTAGGCGCTGCCGAGGCCGCCGTAGATCTCCGACGAGGGGAAGACGAACCCACGCCGTTTCGAGAGTGAGACGATCTTGTCCATCGTGACGGCGTCGACGCTCATGAGTCCGCAGAGGCTACCGGGATGACCCCCGCAGTCGTGGCGGCCGAGCGGGCCGGGATCCCGTTCACCCTGCACGAGTACGAGCACGAAGAGGGCGCGGCGTACGGGCTCGAGGCGGCGGAGAAAACGGGCGTCGACGCGGCGCGCGTCTTCAAGACGCTCGTCGTTGCGCAGGACGGCGCGCTCTCCGTCGCAATCGTCCCGGTCGCGGGTCAACTCGACCTGCGCGCTCTCGGGAAGCGGGCGGCGCTCGCCGACCGCGCGGCCGCCGAGCGGGCGACCGGCTACGTGCTCGGCGGGATCAGCCCGCTGGGGCAGCGGAAGCGGCTGCCGACGATGCTGGACGCGTCGGCGCTCGGCCACGAGACGATCTTCGTCAGCGCCGGCCGCCGAGGGCTGGAGATCGAGCTCGCTCCGGACGACCTCGTCCGCCTGACCGATGCGCGCGTGGCGGCTGTAGCCTCACAATCGTGCTCCGCTCCGGAACCCCCTTGAACTCTGCGTGCGTCCAGCCGTGCCTGGCTGCACCCGGCGCCTGCACACGTGCCACCGGCACGCGCGCAGGCACCGTGCACCGCCAGATCACGCCCGGCCACTCCGCAGCGCAGCGATGGAGTTCCGGAGCGGAGCACGGCGGATGAACCCAGCGCGCGAGGTCGTCGAGCTCCACATCGTCTCGGACTCGACCGGCGAGACCGCGGCGCGCCTCGTCGCGGCACTCGAGGCGCAGTTCCCCGAGCAGCCGTTCGAGGAGATTCGGCACCCGCAGATCCAGACCCTCGACGACCTCCAGCTCGCCGTCAGCCGCGCGAAGGGACGGCCTGCGGTGATGGTCTACACGCTGGTCGCCCGGGAGATGCGCGAGGCGATGCGGACGCTCTGCCGCAGCGCGCGGCTCCACTACTGCGACCTGCTCGGCCATCCGATCGAGTCGATCGCGAAGGTGTCGGGGATGGCCGCGCGGATGACGCCCGGCGCGCGGCCGCCGCTGAACTCCGCCTACTTCAAGCGGATGGAGGCGATCGAGTTCGCGGTCAAGTTCGACGACGGCGTCGGCAGCGGCCTGCGCGAGGCCGACGTCGTCCTCGTCGGCGTCTCGCGGACGTCGAAGACGCCGCTCTCGATCTACCTCGGCTATCTGGGCCAGAAGGCGGCGAACGTGCCGATCGTGAAGGGGATCAAGCCGCCGCCCGAGCTCCACGAGATCGACCCGCTGAAGATCGTCGGCCTGACGATCGACGCCGAGCGGCTGGCGGAGATCCGCGCGACGCGCGTGCGCGGGATGGGCGGCGGCAACCGCCGCTACGCCGAGCTGCTCGAGATCTACGACGAGCTCGAGGAGGCGGCGGCCCTGCACCGGCGGCTCGGCTGCCCCGTCATCGACGTCACCGGCCTCTCGATCGAGGAGACGGCGCACCGCATCGTCCGGCTCGTCGACCGGCGGCGGCAGGAGGCGCATGCCTGAGAAGCCGCCCGTGCCGCTCTGGCGGTGGGGGCTCTGGTGGACGATCCTC
>CAWATM010000017.1:0-286502 GCA_963784895.1 uncultured Gaiellaceae bacterium
GGCTCGGAGCGTCGACCAGACCCACATGGCCCGCTACTGGGCGGAGAACCCGCCGCTGACGTGGACCCGCGTCTTCCGGACGATCTCGACTCAGCAGGGGCTGTCGCTCGCGGACAACGCACGGCTCTTCGCGATGCTCTACCTGACCGCCGCCGACGCGCTGATCGCCGTCTGGAACGACAAGGCGCACTACTCGTTCTGGCGGCCGATCACCGCGATCCGGGAGGCCGGGAGCGACGGCAACCCGCACACCCTGGCGGATCCAGCCTGGCTGCCGCTGATCGCGACGCCGCCCTACCCGGAGAACGCCTCGGGCCACAGCGGCCTCAGCGGCTCCATCGTGGCAACGTTCCAGGCCTTCTTCGGCACCGATAAGATCGGATGGACGGACACGAACAACGCCGGCCTGACCAGGAGCTTCACGCGCTTCTCGCAGGCGATCGACGAGGTTGTCGACGCGCGTGTCTGGTCGGGAATCCACTTCCGCACCGCCGACGAGCAGGGCGCGAAGATCGGCCGGCAAGTCGCGCACTACCGCGACGGGCACTTCTTCGAGCGGGTGCACGGTGGATAACTGCTGACCGACACTGACGCAGAACGGGCGGGCCGCGATCCTGCTGCCCGCCCGTTCGGGTCAGAGTGGGATCCTGCTTGCGGAGAGGCCGGGGTTCGCGCGAAACTCGGCGAAGCCGATGCGGAAACTGCAGAGCCAGGGCGTCCACCACATCACGATCGTCGGCGCGAACCGGCAGACGTCGATCGACTTCTGGGAGGGCGTGCTCGGGATGCCGTTCGTCTTCGAGCAGCCGAACCTGGACAACGAGTCCGAGAGCCATCTCTACTTCGACCCGGGCGACGGCCGCCTGATCACGGTCTTCACGAACGAGGAGCGAACGCCGGATCCGGAGCGGACGTCGACGGAGATCGGCGCCGTCCACCACGTTGCCTTCTCGCTCTCGCAGGCGACGTTCCGGCAGGCGGTCGAGCGGCTGGACGAGCGGGGGATCACGCACAGCGGCGTCAAGGATCGCGGCTTCATGGACTCGATCTACTTCGAGGATCCGCTCGGCCTTCTGATCGAGCTGGCGTCGTACCGCTTCGAGCCGCCGCACGGCCACACGCACGCCGATGTCCTGCTCGCGGCGCACCTGCTCCGGGTCGAGCACGGCGACTACAACATCGACCAGAGTCACCTCGCAGATGCGATCGAGTCGCTCGCAGCGCAGTCGCGCTCGCTCTCGGACGACCGCTCGCCGAAGAACCCCTACCGCTAGGAGGAGATCGTGGCCACGCACACGCTGAGCATCCTGAAGCCGAGCGTCAACAACCTGACCGTGCGGATCTTCGTCCGGGCCGCCGGCCTCGAGTTCGATGAGCTCGATGTCTGGGGCAAGAAGGGCACGCCCGAGTTCCTCGCCAAGGACCCCGCCGACCTGACGCCGTTGCTCGAGGAGGAGGGCCTGCCGAAGGGCGCGCTCTGGGAGAGCTGCGCGATCATGCAGTACCTCTGCAACAAGCACGGCCTCGACCGCTTCTACCCGACCGATCCGGGCGAGCGGGCGATGGTCGACAGCGCGATGTTCTACCTGATCGGCACCTTCTATCCGCTGCTGGCGCGGGCGACGTACCCGACCCTTGGCTTCGGCCAGTACCCGGGCGAGGTAGCCACCTCGGACGCCGACGACGAGGCGAAGGCGAGAGCGGCGAAGGACGCGGAGGCGGCGCTCGCCGGGCCGCTCGAGGTCTACCGGACGTTCTTCCTCGCCGACCGGCCGTTCATCGGCGGCGACGAGCCGTCGATCGCGGACCTGAGGCTCGCGGCGACGCTCGAGTTCCTGCGCGCGATCGACTATCCGTTCCCGGACTGGACCGAGGAGTACATGGGTCGGATCGAGGAGACGCTCGGCGACGCGTACTCGGAACCGGTCGCCGACGTCCGCGGCTACATCGACTACGTGCGCTCGCAGGGTGGGTGAGCCGCGGCTGACCGAGATCAGCGAGGCGTTCCCCGACCGCGTCGAGGTACGCGGCCGCGATCTCGCCGGCGACCTGATGGGCCGCGTCGGCTTCACCGAGTTCGTCCACCTGCTGCTGACCGGGAAGGAGCCGACGGAGAACCAGCGCTTCTTTCTCGACCTGCTGCTGGTCTCGATCGCCGAGCATGGCCTGATGCCGAGCAACGTCGCGGCGCGGATGACGCTCGCGGCCGACCCACGCTCGCTGCAGGGCGCGGTCGCCGCCGGCATCCTCGGCGCCGGGCCGGTCGTGCTCGGTGCCTCGGAGGAGTGTGCGCGGCTGCTCGAGCAGGCGGTCGCGGCGGGCCGCGACCCGGCCGAGGTTGCCCGCGAGCTCCAGGCCGCCGGCGAGCGCGTGCCGGGCTTCGGCCACCCGCTGCACAAGCCGGTCGATCCGCGCGCCGAGCGGATCCTCGAGCTCGCGGACGAGCGCGGCGTCAGCGGGCCGCACGTCGCGTACGCGCGCTCGCTGCGGGACGCGGTCGCCGCGGAGCTGGGGAAGCCGCTGACGATGAACGTTGCGATGCCGATGGCGGCCGTCCTGCTCGACCTCGGCTTCCCGGTCGTGGCCGCGAAGGCGGTGCCGATCCTCGCGCGGACCGCTGGCCTGCTGGCCCACCTCGCCGAGGAGCAGGAGCACCCGATCGGCTTCGAGCTCGCGGAGCGGGCGGCGCGGACGAGCGGCTGATGCTCGCGCCCGAGGTCGAGACGCTGCCCTGGGAGGAGCAGCTCGCCGTCGACGACGCCAGCTTCCGGGTGCAGCTCGCCTACCTGCTCGACCGCTCCGCGTTCTACCGCGAGAAGCTTGCCGGAATCGACACCGGCGGGGGCCTCGCCGGGATCGCGTCGCTCCCGCTGACCGAGAAGGACGAGCTGCGGCAGACCCGCACGGCCGAGAATCCGGTCGGCGCTCACCTGTGCGTCGCGGAGGACGAGATCGTCCGGATCTACTCGACGAGCGGGACGACGGGGACGCCCAGTTACATCCCCTTGACCGCGGCGGATCTCGACAACTGGATCACCGGCTCCGCCCGGAGCTACGCCGCGTCGGGCGTCGCGACAGGTCAGCGCATCGTCTCGACCTACAACGCCGGGCCATTCGTCGCCGGGGCGGCGCTCGCGTCCTTCGACCGGATCGGGCTCTGCCACATCCCCCTCGGCACCGGGAACACGGAGCGGTTGGTGCGGGCGATCGAGCTGCTCCGCCCGCACGCGGCCGTGCTGACTCCGTCGTATGCGGCCTATCTGGCCGAGAGCCACAACCTCCGCGACTCGAGCGTCGAGCGCGTCCTCGTCGCCGGCGAGCCCGGCGGCGGCGAGCCCGCATTCCGGGCCAGGCTCGAGGAGGGCTGGGCTGCGAGGGTGACGGAGGCGATGGGGATCGGCGACATCGGCGTCTCGCTCTGGGGCGAGTGCGAGGAGCAGGATGGGATGCACCTCGGCGCGCGCGGCTTCGTGCACGCGGAGGTGATCGACCCGGACAGCGGCGAGGCGCTCGAGCTCGCCGACGGCGCCACGGGCGAGCTCGTGCTGACCCACCTCCGGCAGCGCGCTGCGCCGCTCCTGCGCTTCCGCACGCGCGACCACGTCGAGCTGCGGACGAGCCCGTGTCCCTGTGGCCGCACGGGCCCGCGGATCCGCTGCATCGGACGCACCGACGACATGCTGATCGTCCGCGGCGTCAACGTCTTCCCGGCCGCGATCCGCGAGGTCGTGAGCGCGTTCGAGCCCGGGGTGAGCGGCCAGATCCTCGTCCGGCCGCAGTCGGCGGGCGTGAAGCAGGAGCCGCCGCTGCCGGTCAGGGTGGAGCTGGCTCGTGGGATGGACCCCGCACCTTCGCTCGCCGAGGCGATCGGCGACCGCCTGCGCGACACCCTGCTCGTGCGGACGACGGTCGAGCTGGTGCCGTGGGGGAGCCTGCAGCGGAGCGAGTACAAGTCGAAGCTGCTGGAGCGGCCGTGAGCGGAATCGTCACCACCGTCGTCGGCAGCTACCCGCAGCCCGACTGGCTGATCGACCGCGAGCGCCTCGGCGAGCGGCTGCCGCCCCGCGTCCGTGCCCGCGAGCTCTGGCGCGTCGCCGAGCCGTTCCTCGAGCAGGCGCAGGACGACGCGACGCGACTCGCCGTGGCCGACATGGAGCGGGCCGGTGTCGACGTGATCACCGACGGCGAGATGCGGCGCGAGAGCTACTCGAACCGCTTCGCGACGGCGCTCGACGGCGTCGACCTGGACGAGCCCGGCGTCGCGCTCGACCGGACCGGTCACGAGAACCCCGTCCCGCGCGTCGTCGGACCGGTGCGGCGGACGCGGGCGGTCGAGGTGCGCGACGTCGAGTTCCTCCGCTCGCTCACCGACCGCCGGATCAAGATCACCGTCCCGGGGCCGTTCACGATGGCCCAGCAGGCCCAGAACGACCACTACGCCGACGACCGGAGCCTCGCGCTCGCCTACGCCGAGGCCGTCAACGAGGAGCTACGCGATCTCACGGCGGCCGGGGCGGACCTCGTGCAGATCGACGAGCCGTACCTGCAGGCGCGACCGGAGGCCGCACGCGAGTACGCGGTCGACGCGATCAACCGCGCGCTGGAGGGGATCCGCGGCGAGACGGTCCTGCACACGTGCTTCGGCTACGCGCACATCGTCCACGAGCGGTTGCCCGGCTACCCGTTCCTGCACGAGCTCGCCGACTGCAGCGCGACGCACATCTCCCTGGAGGCGGCGCAGCCGGAGCTCGGCCCAGAGCTGCTGCTGGCGCTGCCGGGGAAGACGATCGTCCTTGGCGTGCTCGACCTGGGCTCGCCCGAGGTCGAGACGCCGGAGCTGGTCGCGGCGCGGCTCCGCCGCGCGCTCGAGGTCGTACCGCCGGAGCGGCTCGTCGCCGCGCCGGACTGCGGGATGAAGTATCTCCCACGCGAGCGGGCGTTCAGCAAGCTCGAGGCGATGGTCGCCGGCGCGCGGCTCGTCACGGCCGAACTTGCTCTTTGACGCCGCTGTGCAACACTCACGCCATGAAGGGTCAGCAGAAGCCGAAGAAGGCGGGCAAGAAGCCGGCTCAGAAGTCGCTGAAGGAACGCCGCAGCGAAAAGCGCGCGGCCGCCAAGCAGAAGCACTCGCTCGACGTCTGATCCGGGGCGCTAGGCGGCGTCTTCGAGCAGGAAGCAGATCTGGCCGGGAGCGGTCTCCCAGACCTTGACTGCAGCGTACTTCTCAGGCTGCTCGCGCTTGACCTCCTCGGCGAGCTGCAGGATCTCGCCGACGAGCTTCTCCAGCCGCACGTCGAGCAGGACCGGATCGCCGGCCAGCGCGCGATGGAACATCAGCCGCACCTCGTTGTCGTCGTTCACGCGCATGAGGCTCAGGAAGGGCCGCGCATGACGCGGTGGGAGCGCAAGCGGGCACGGCGCGTTGCGCCTTCCTCGCTCAGCACAACCTCGACCGCGTGCCCCGGCTCGGCGGCACTGAACGTCACCTCGACGCCGGCGCAGCGGCCCACGGGGGGTGCAGTGACGAAGTCGGCCGCGAGTACGTGATACGGGTCGCCGTCCTCGCACTCGATCATGCCGTCGCCGCGCTCCTCATTGAACCAGCGCATCCGCCCGAGCACGTCAGCGTTCCCGGTAGACGATCCGGCCGCGTGTCGGGTCGTACGGCGAGAGCTCGACCTTCACCTTGTCGCCCGGCGCCATCCGGATCCGGTAGCGGCGCATCTTGCCCGACGTGTAGCCGATCGCCTCGTGGCCGTTCTCGAAGGCGATCTTGAACATGCCGCCGCCGAATGCCTCGAGGATCTCCCCGTCCAGCTCGACCTTCTCTTCCTTGACTCCCATGCTGCCTCCCTCCGCATCGAAGAGACGCGGCAATCGCTTGTCAGGACAGGAAGCGACCGGCCCCGATCCCCTTGATCGTACTGGATGGATCGCGTGAGAGCGGGGATTTCGGCGGACAACCGCACTCCGACGATGCGGGTGAACCCGCCGTAACCGCGGGCGTACCGCCTTTCCGGCGCTCTGCCGGGCTGCGAGGTTGGACGCATCGTATCCACCCCGCACAGGAGGACCGACCACGCATGAGCGTCGCAGCTGCTCCCTTCCCCTCGCGCAGCGCCGTCTTGAGTTTCGTCACCGGACGGCGCCTTGCCGTCGCCTCGATCGGCCTCGTCGGACTGCACGTCGTCGACGACAACTTTCTCCAGCCTGAGCCGGGCATGTCCGCGGTCGACCACCTGCCGGGCGGGCTCGCGCTGCTCGCATTGGTGGCGGCCGGCGCCTGGGCGTATCCGCGCGTCCGGGCGGGTGCGCGCGCGGCGATCGCGCTGCTCGCAGGGTTCCTCGGCGTCCTCGTCGGAACCGAGGCCGTCTACTTCGCGGTCGCGGACGCCCCATCCGGCGACGACTTCACCGGCTTCCTGTCGCTCGCCGGCGGCTTCCTCCTGCTCGGCACCGGCATCAGGACGCTCTGGCGGACGCGGCGTACGGATGACCGCCTCCTCGTTCGATACCTCCGCCGCGGCCTCGTCCTGGCGGGTGTCGTCCTGCTGGTCGCGTTCGTGCTGTTCCCGGTCTCGATCGCCCATGTGGTCACCCATACGGCGCGGGCCGGCGTCCCGGCCCCGAACCTCGGCGCGACGCCGGAAGACGTCTCGTTCACGACGAGCGACGGATTGCAGCTCGAAGGCTGGTTCGTCCCCTCGCGCAACGGCGCCACCGTGATCGCCTTCCCCGGCCGATCCGGGCCGCAGAAGCACGCACGGATGCTCGTCGCCAACGGCTACGGCGTCCTCCTCTTCGACCGCCGCGGCGAGGGAGCGAGCGAGGGCGACCCGAACACGTTCGGCTGGGTCGGCGACCGCGACCTCCACGCGGCGACCGCGTATCTCCGCAGCCGCCCTGATGTCGACCCCGACCGGATCGGCGCGATCGGCCTCTCCGTGGGCGGCGAGATGCTGATCCACGCCGCGGCGCACTCGGACGCGTTCCGGGCGATCGTCTCGGAAGGGGCGAGCGGACAGTCCGTCCGCGACCAGTTGCACAACACGAGCGTGTTGGACGCCATCGTGGGCTACTCCGCGGTCACCGCGGCGACGGCCGTCTTCACGAGCACGCTGCCGCCGCCGAGTCTGAAGAGCGAGGTTGCTCGGATCGCGTCGACCGCCACCTTCTTCATCTACGGCGAGAACGGCCAGGGCGGGACCGAGGAGAAGCCGAACAAGGGCTTCTACGCCGCCGCCCGTGAGCCGAAGCAGCTCTGGGAAGTCCCGAACGGCCAGCACATCGCCGGGATCACGACCGAGCCCGCCGAGTACGAGCGCCGGGTGATCGGCTTCTTCGACAGGGCGCTGCTCGGAGACTGAGCGCCGGCGATGACTTCCGGGTCGCCGCGCCGTCCGATGCTCGGATGAACGGCGCGCGGCCCGGATCCGTACCATGACCTGTATGCAGGAGTCGACGCCGACGGCGAATCCCGCAGCCGCTGACCTCGAGACACGCCTCGAGCAACACCGACGAGAGCTGACCGCGTATTGCTACCGAATGCTCGCCTCCTCGTTCGAGGCCGAGGACGCGGTGCAGGAGACGTTCATCCGCGCCTGGCGCGGCTACGAGCGCTTCGAGGGCCGCGCGGCGCTGCGCTCCTGGCTCTACCGGATCGCCACCAACGTCTGTCTCGACATGCTCAACGGGCGGGAGCGCCGCGCACGGCCGATGGATCTCGGCCCGGCGCAGGAGCCGCTTGCCTCCAACCTCAACGTCCTGCCCGAGGTGACGTGGATTCAGCCGATCCCCGACCCCGCGGTCGAGGTCGAGTCGCGTGAGACGATTCGGCTCGCGTTCGTCGCCGCACTGCAGCACCTGCCGCCGCGTCAGCGCGCCTCGCTGATCCTCTGCGAGGTGCTGCGCTGGAAGGCGAGCGAGGTCGCGGAGCTGCTCGAGACGAGCGTTGCGTCGGTGAACAGCTCGCTGCAGCGCGCCCGCGCGACGCTCGAGGCCGGCAACGTCGCCGCACTCGAGACGCCACCCGTCGTCGACGGGGCGGATGCGGAGCTGCTCGCCCGCTACGTCGACGCGTTCGAGCGCTACGACATGGAGGCGCTCACGTCCCTGATCCACGAGGACGCGACGCAGTCGATGCCGCCCTTCGACATGTGGCTGCAAGGGCGCGACGACGTCTTCAGCTGGTGGTTCGGCCCCGGGATCGGGTGCCGCGGCTCGCGCGTGATCCCGACCGTGTCGGCGAACGGCTCGCCGGCGTTCGGTCAGTACAAGCCCAGCGAGTCGGGCTCGGGCTTCGATCCCTGGGCGCTGCAGGTGCTCGAGATCGAGGACGGCCGGATCGTCGAGTTCACGTTCTTCCTCGAGACCGAGACGGTCTTCCCGCTGTTCGGGCTGCCGCTGCGACTTGACGCGTAGCAACCGGTCGATGCCCACGAGCACGGTCATTCCCGTGCTCGTCTACGAGGACGTTCCGGCGGCGATCGAGTGGCTCTGCAGCCGGTTCGGCTTCACCGAGCGTTGGCGAGCCGGGGCGCATCGTGCGCAGCTCGCGGTCGGTGACGGCGCCGTCGCAGTGGCGGAGCGGCGCGGAGATCGGCGCCCGGCCGAGGTGATGGTGAGGATCGACGACGTCGACGGCCACCACGAACGTGCGCGTCAGCATGGGGCGAGGATTGTCCAGCCGCCGGCCGACTATCCCTACGGCGAGCGGCAGTACACCGCCGAGGATCTCGACGGCAACCACTGGACGTTCTCCGAGACGATCGCGGACGTCGCCCCGGAGGAGTGGGGCGGCACGACGGCCTAGTCACTCCGGCAGCACGTCGGCGAGCCCCATGAAGGCGACGAGCTCGCGCAACTCGGTGGTCGCGTGGCGTAGCTGGACCTGACAGCCCTGTCGCCGGGCCGCGAGCTGAAGCCGCGCGAGCGCGTCGACTGTGACCGCGTCGACGTCGACGCTGCGGACGTCGCAGCGAGCCACCTCGGGCTCGTGCTGGCGCAGCAACGTGCAGACGCGGTCGCAAAGCCCGGGCAGGTCATCCCGGGCGATCGGGCCCCAGATCGAGAAGTCCATCACCAGCTGGACCGGTTTTGTCCCGGGAACTCATCGGCAGCCGACCGATGAGTTCCGTCGTCGCGCGGGGTCGGACAGGTAGAACGCAACGATGAGGAGGATTCGATGACCATCGCCGACGCCCGCAAGAAGTGGCTTGCCCTCTACGTCCTCTGCCTGGGCGACCTGCTGATCGTGCTCGACATCTCGATCGTCAATGTCGCGCTGCCGTCGATCCGCGAGGACCTCGGCTTCTCGGAGTCGTCGCTGGCGTGGGTGATCAACGCCTACACGCTCACGTTCGGGGGTTTCCTGCTCTTGGCCGGACGTCTCGGCGACATCTATGGCCACCGGCGCGTGTTCGTGCTCGGCGTCGGCCTCTTCACGCTTGCTTCGCTCTTCTGCGGGCTCGCCACCTCGCAGGAGATGCTCGTCGCCGGCCGGGCGATCCAGGGCATCGGCGGCGCCGTCGTCGCGGCCGTCGCGCTCTCGCTGATCATGACGCTGTTCACCGAGCCGGCCGAGCGCGCGAAGGCGATGGGAGTGATCGGCTTCGTCGCTGCCGGCGGCGGCTCGATCGGCGTCCTCGCAGGAGGCATCCTCACCGACCTCTTGAGCTGGAGCTGGATCTTCCTCGTCAACATCCCGATCGGGATCGGCGTGATCGCGGCCTGCCTGGTGCTGATCCCGGGCACGCGGCTCGAAGGCGCCTCGCGGAGCCTCGACATCGCCAGCGCGATCACCGTCACCGCGTCGCTGATGCTCGCCGTCTACGCGATCGTGAACGGCAACGAGCAGGGCTGGACGTCCGCGCGGACGCTGGGCCTGCTCGGCCTCGCCGTCGCCGGCGTTGCGTTCTTCGTCTGGCGCCAGTCGCGGGTCGAGTCGCCGCTGATGCCGCTGGGGCTCTTCAAGCTGCGCAGCGTCGCGACCTCGAACGTCGTCGGGATCCTCTGGTCGGCGGCGATGTTCGCGATGTTCTTCCTCGCGGCGCTCTACCTGCAGCTCGTGCTCGGGTACAGCCCGCTCGAGGTGGGTCTCGCGTTCCTCCCCGCGAACCTGATCATGGGCGCCTTCTCGCTCGGTCTCTCGGCGAAGCTCGTCATGCGTTACGGCGTCAAGGTGCCGCTCGTCGTCGGGATGACGCTCGTCGCAATCGGGCTCGCGCTCTTCGCGCGTGTGCCGGTCGACGGCAGCTTCGCGATGGACGCGCTCCCGAGCATGCTGATCCTCGGCGTCGGCATGGGCATGGCGATGAATCCGCTCTTCCTCGCCGCGATGGGCGATGTGCAGCCGGCGGACGCGGGCGTGGCGTCGGGCGTCGTCAACACGTCGTTCATGATGGGCGGCGCACTCGGCCTGGCGGTGCTCGCGAGCGTCGCGGCGTCGGTCACGGGCGGCGACACCTCGCCGGCCGCCCTCGTCGATGGCTACCAGGCGGCATTCGTGATCGGCACCCTCTTCGCCGTCGCTGCCGCGATCGTCGCCGGCGTCTTCCTGCGCGGTGGGCCGGCGCCGGCGCTGGACCCGCATGCGATGGGTGAAACCGCAACGGAGGTGGGTTGATGTTGAAGGACAGCAAGGCGTTCTCGACCTTCGCGGTCGACGACGTCGCCAAGGCGAAGCAGTTCTACGGCGAGACGCTCGGGCTCGACGTCCGTGACGAGATGGACGGACTCGTCCTCCAGCTCTCCGGCGGCACGGAGGTGTTCATCTACCCGAAGGCGGATCACACCCCTGCCGTGTTCACCATCCTCAACTTCCCGGTCGACGACGTCGAGCAGGCGGTCGAGCGGCTGACCGCGGCCGGCGTCACGTTCGAGCGCTACGACGGCTTCGACCAGGACGAGAAGGGGATCGCCCGCGGGGACGAAGGCCCGACGATCGCGTGGTTCACCGATCCGGCCGGCAACGTCCTCTCGGTGCTCGAGGCCATGTGACCGAGCTGGCGATCCGCCTTCGCGGCGTCGTCAAGCGCTACGGCGAGATCACGGCCGTCGACGGGCTCGATCTCGATGTGCCCGAGGGCACCTGCGTCGGCCTGCTCGGGCCGAACGGCGCCGGCAAGTCGACGACGATGCGGCTGCTGACGGCGCAGGCGCTCCCCGACGCGGGCGAGCTCGAGCTGCTGGGCTTCGAGCTGCCGCGGGAGTCGAAGCAGGCGCGGGCTCAGCTCGGCGTGACACCGCAGCTCGACAACCTCGACGTCACGCTCACGGTCGAGCAGAACCTGCTCGTCTTCGCGTACCTCTACCGGATCGGCCGCGCGGAGCGGCGCGACGCAGTCCAGCGCGCGCTCGAGCTGGCGCGGCTCGTCGAGCGCCGCAGCGCGCGCGTCGACGAGCTCTCCGGCGGGATGCGGCGGCGGCTCCTGATCGCGCGGGCGCTCGTCCACCGTCCCCGGCTCGTGCTCCTCGACGAGCCGACGGTCGGGCTCGACCCGCAGGTCCGGCAGGAGCTGTGGGCCCTGATCGACGCCCTCCGCAGCGAGGGGACGACGATCCTGATGTCGACGCACTACATCGAGGAGGCGCAGCGCCTGTCGGACACCGTGATGATCATGTCGCACGGGAAAGCGGTTGCCGCGGGGCCGCCGTCGCAGCTCGTCCGCGAGCATGCCGGCTCGGAGGTGCTCGAGGTCTACGGCCCGCCGGCACGGCTGGCCGAGGTCGAGGCGGAGGCCGGCGGGAAGGGCCTGCGCACGCGGCGCACGGGCACGAGCGTCTCGATCCTCGGCATCGAGAACGGCAACGGGATCGGGATCGACGGCGAGCGGCGGCCCGCGAACCTCGAGGACGTCTTCGTCCTCCTCACCGGTGAGGAGATCGGCTGATGGCCGTCACCGCCGACCGCCCACGCGAGCGGCGGCTCGGCCGGCTCGAGCGCTCGGCGATCATGGGCGTGCTCGTCCGCGAGGTCGTCAACTACTCGTCCTACTGGCGCGCGGCCACGTTCTCGTCGACGGTCGAGCCGACGATCTACCTGCTCGCGTTCGGCTTCGGCTTCGGCTCGCTCGTCAGCACCGTCTCGGGCTACGACTACATCGAGTTCATCGGGACGGGGATCGTCGCGACGGCGGTGCTCTTCTCGAGCGCGTTCCCGGCGATGTTCGGCACCTTCGTCAAGTACCAGTTCCAGCGCACGTATGACGCGATCCTGGCCGCGCCGGTCGACACGGAGGAGCTCGTCACCGCGGAGGCGCTCTGGATCGCCACGCGCGCCGGCGTCTACGGCAACGTGCCGCTCCTGGTTGCGATCGCGTTCGGCCTCGACCCCTCCTGGGGGATGCTCGCGGTGCCGTTCATCGCCTGGCTCTCCGGCTTCGGCTGGGCCTGCTTCGGGATCTCGGTCGCCGGCTTCGCGAAGTCGATCGACAACTTCAGCTACATCGTCAGCGCCGTGCTGACGCCGCTCTTCCTCGTCGCCGGGACGTTCTTCCCGATCGACGAGCTGCCGGACTGGGCGCAGCTCCTCGCGAAGCTGAACCCACTCCACCACTGCGTCGAGCTCGTCCGGCACGCGGCCTTCGGCTTCGAAGGCTGGAGCGACGTCGTCAGCGTCGGCGTTCTCGTCGTCTTCGGCGTGCTGATGTGGCGGATCGCGATCCGCGCGATGACGCGGAAACTGATCGTCTAGCCAGGATCAGGTGGCTGTCGCCGAACTCGTGCCAGCGGTAGCCGTGCGCGAGCGCCTCGCGGTAGCTGCGGGCGACCAGGGTCGTCGCCGGCGGCCGCCCGGAGCATCGCGAGGTGTGACGACGCCGATTCGTGCAACCCCGTCAACAGGCCGTCGACCGTCCAGAGCCCGCGCTCGTGGGTGACGACGAGGTTCGTCCAGCCCTCGCCCGCGTCGATGGTGCCGTCGGGCTGCGCGACCGTCTCGAGCGCACGGACGACCGTCGTCCCGGTTGCGATCACCCGCCCGCCCCAGAGGTGGACGGCGTTGACGAGCCGCGCCGTCTGCGCGGGGACGCGATAGCGCTCCGGGTAGGGCCGCTCGTGCCGCTCCGGCGAAGAGACGCCGGTGTGCAGCAGCACGGGCGCGACGAGGGTGCCTCGGGCGACGAGCTGGGTGATCAGCTCGGCCGTGAAGGGACGGCCGGCGCTCGGCATCTCGGCGCTGCCCGGCTCGAGCGCGTAGACGGTCTGGTAGGCGTCGAGCGGCCACCTCTCTCGAACGTACCCGTACCGGATCGGCCGGCCGTGCTCGGCCAGGTAGTCGGCGAGGGGCGCCGGCAGCTCGAGCCGCGCGACGAGGAGCCGGACACCGGCGTAGCGGGCGACAAGCTCTGCAGACGCACCTGCGGGCAGCGCGATCGTCTCGCCGACGACGGCGCCCCCGAACGTGGCGTCGCCGCGGCGGAGCTCGACGATCCAGACGTCGTCGTCGCGGCCGGGCGCCGGCGTCGAGAGCCGCAGCTCGAGCTCGGTGCCGTCCGTCCGCGTGGCCGGCAGTGCGGCGGGCAGCGTGGCGGAGGTGTTGACGACGACGAGGTCGCCGGGGGCGAGGAAGCGCGGCAGCTCGGCGAAGCGCGCATGCGCGATCTCCTGCCGCTCCACGTCCGAGACGAGCAGCCGGACGTCGTCGCGCCGGCCGCCGCGCGCCTCGGGCGGCTCGTGCGCCTCGAGCCCGTCCGGCAGCTCGAACGCGAGCGCACTCACGCCGACACTCCGACGAGCTCGCGGGCGCGGTACACGCCGCTCGGCAGGTCGCCCTCGATCAGCGCGAGCAGGCCGGGAATGCTCTCCTCCGGCGGCGGCCGGTCGGAGATGTCCTCGCCGGGAAACGCATCCTCCTGCATCTGCGTGCGCATGTCCCCCGGGTCGACGGCGTAGACGCGGAGCGCGGGCTGCTCGGCGCCGAGGATTGCCGTCAATTGCGCCAGGGCCGCCTTCGAGGAGCCGTAGCCGCCCCAGGTCTCGTACGGTTCCACGGCCGCGTCGGAGCTGACGTTGAGGATGCGCCCGCCGGCGCGCAGCCGAGGCAGCACGAGCTGGGCCAGCGCGAGCGGGGCGAAGACGTTGACCTCGTAGAGGCGGCGCAGCTCGTCGAGCGGATAGTGCGAGAGCGGCGGCAAGGGGGTCGGGCCGAGACTGCTCGCGTTGTTGACCAGCAGGTCGAGCTCCGTGCCGGCGGTCTCGAGCAGGCGTGCGCGGTGCTCGGGGTCGGCGACGTCGCCCGGGACGGCGGCGACGCGCGGGAAGTCCGCGACCGCGTCTCGCAGCGTCGTTTCGTCGCGGCCGTCGACGACGAGCTCCCAGCCCCGCTCGGCGAGCGCCCTCGTCAGAGCCAGCCCGAGGCCGCGCGACGCCCCGGTGACGACGCCCCTCATGCCGCCACCGTTGGGAAGCCGTGACGGGCGACTGCGCGGTCGTAGTTGAGCCGCAGCAGCGCGATCACGTCCTGGACGTCCTCGTCGGTTTCGATCCGGCGCGCTGCGAATCCTGGCCGGCCGGGGAAGACCGGGTGATAGTCGATCCGCTCCTCGCCGTAGAGCTCGCGCCAGACCTCCTTCGGGAAGCCGAAGTGCGCGACCTGGTCGCCGTGCAGGTGGCCGAGCTCGCGGCCGCCGAGCTTGAACGCGAACTCGCCGCGCGTGCCGTGTAGCGCCTGCACGCCGGGCCAGGATGTGACCTCGGCCGTGATCTGCTCGCTCGCCGTGCTCATCATCGCTCCTTCGTCGGGTGCTCTCATGGTCGCCGCGGTGGAGTCCCGAGCGCCAGACGCAATTGGTCTTAGGACCTCTGCGGGACGAGCCCGGCCCGGACCGCCCAGACCGCAGCCTGCGTCCGGTCCGAGACGCCGAGCTTCGCGAGCACGTGGCCGACGTGCGTCTTCACGGTCTTCTCCGCGAGCCCGAGCTCGAGCGCGATCCGCTTGTTGGCGTAGCCGCGACCGATCAGCACGAGCACCTCACGCTCGCGCGGCGTCAGCCGGTCGATCGGATCGCCCCGATCGTCCGCGGCGAGCGTCTCGACGAGGTGCGCGGCGACGACCGGGTCGAGCAGCGTTTCGCCGGCGTGAGCGGTGCGGACGGCGCGCACGACCTCCTGCGGCTCCGCGTTCTTCAACAGGTATCCGGCCGCGCCGGCCCGGAGCGCCGGCAGCAGCTTGTCGTCGTCGAGGAAGCTCGTCAGGACGACCACGCGCGCCTCGGGCAGCCGTTCTCGCAGCAGCCGCATGGCGGAGACCCCGTCGAGCTCCGGCATCACGAGGTCGATCAGGATCACGTCGGGGCTCAGCCGTACCGCGGCCTCGACCCCCGCCGCGCCGTTCTCGGCGTCACCGACGACCTCGATCCCGTCCTGGAGCTCGAGCAGCCCGCGGAGGCCCGCGCGGACGACGGCGTGATCGTCGACGACGAGGACTCGGATCGGCTCAGCCACCGCCCGCCTCCAGGCGCACGGTCGTCCCGGCGCCGGGCAGCGACGCGATCTCGAGCGTCCCACCGATCCGCCGGGCGCGCTCCTCCATCGAGGTCAGGCCGAGCCGGCGGGAGCGCACGTCGGCAGAGGCGGGGTCGAAGCCGACGCCGTCGTCCACGACCTCGAGCTCGATGCGGGCGTCGTCGCCGCCGAGACGGATCACGATCCGGCCGGCGTGTGCGTGCTTGAGCGCGTTCTGCAGCGCCTCCTGCGCGATCCGAAGCACGTCGGCGTCGCGGGGCTCGTCGTGCTCCCGCATCTCCGTCACGATCAGCTCGACCTGCTCGTGCCCGAGCCGCCGCAGCACCTCGACGTGCTTGCGCAGCGCCCCTGCGAGCCCGTCGCGTGCGAGGTCGGGCGGCCGCAGCTCGAAGACGAGCGAGCCGAGCTCGTCGAGCGCCTCGCGGGCGAGCGTCTGTAGCCGCCCGACGCGCTCACGCGCAGCCTGCGGGTCGCGCTCCAGCAGCGTCGCGGCCGCCTCCGCCTCGAGCACGAGCCCGAAGAGCTTCTGGCTGATCGCGTCGTGCAGGTCGAGGGCGAGGCGGTTGCGCTCGGCGACGATCGAGAGCTCACGCGTCTCCTCGTGCAGCCGCGCGTTCGCGATCGCGATCGCGGCGTGAGCGGCCAGAAGCGTGATCAGCTCCTCGTCCTCGCGCGTGAAGTCGGCCGCGTCGAGCTTCTCGGTCAGGTAGAAGGCGCCGACGACACCTTCCGGCGCGACGATCGGGACGCCGAGGAACGACCGCATGTCCGGATGGCCCCTGGGCCACCAGCCCCGGAAGCGCGGATGCTCGTGGATGTCCGTCGCCGCGTAGGGCTCCCGGCTCTCCAACATCGCTCCGAGGACGCCGTGCTGACGCGGCAGCGGGCCGAGCGAGGAGATCAGCTCGTCGCTCATGCCGGCGGTGAGGAAGCGGCGGAAGCCGCCGTCCCCGTCGGGTAGGCCGAGTGCCGCGTACCTCGCACCCGCGAGCTCGCGCGCGCTTTCGACGAGCCGCTGCAGCACCTCGTCGACCGAGAGCTCGGCGGCGGCGACGCCGAGCACGGCCTCGCTGACCGTCTTGAGGGTCTCGCGCTCGTTCATGCCTCCTCACTCTGCACGCAGCTGCGACCATGGCGCGGTGGAGCTCGGCGTCTACACCTTCGCGGAGCTGACGTCCGGGCTCGGCCCCGCGGAGCGGCTGCGGAACCTGGTCGAGGAGATCGAGCTTGCGGACGAGGTCGGGCTCGACGTCTTCGGCGTCGGCGAGCACCACCGGCCCGACTTCGCCGTCTCGTCGCCCGCGACCGTGCTCGCCGCGGCGGCCGTGCGGACGAAGCGGATCCGGCTGACGAGCGCCGTCAGCGTCCTCAGCTCCGACGACCCGATCCGCGTCTTCCAGCAGTTCGCCACCGTCGACCTGCTCTCGGGCGGCCGCGCCGAGATCATGGCCGGCCGTGGCTCCTTCATCGAGTCGTTCCCGCTCTTCGGCTACGACCTCGCCGACTACGACCGGCTCTTCCACGAGAAGCTCGTCCGCCTGCTCGAGCTGCGCGAAGAGGTGCAGGGCGTCTACCCGCGGCCGGTGCAGGATCCGCTACCCGTGTGGATCGCGGTCGGCGGCACGCCCGAGTCGGCGCACCGGGCGGGCGCGCTCGGGCTGCCGATGGCGCTCGCGATCATCGGTGGGATGCCGGAGCGGTTCGTTCCCTTCGCGGAGATCCACCGCCGTGCCGCGGTCGAGCACGGTCACGAGCAGCCGGCGCTCAGCATCAACTCGCACGGCTTCGTCGGCGAGAGCTCCGCGCAGGCCGCCGAGGACTACTTCGTGCCGCTGAAGACGATGATGGACCGGATCGGCGCCGAGCGCGGCTGGCGCCCGCTCGAGCGGCCGGACTACGACGCAGGGCGGACGCTCCGCGGCGCCACGGTCGTCGGCGACCCGGAGGAGGTGGCGCGCAAGATCCTCTTCCAGCACGAGCTCTTCCACCACGACCGCTTCCTGATCCAGTTCACGGTCGGCTCGCTCCCCCACGAGCAGACGCTGAAGGCGATCGAGCTGCTCGGGAGGGAGGTCGCCCCGATCGTGCGCGAGGAGGTCAGCCGCCGCGCTTCTGCTGCTCCCGCCAGCGGTGCAGCTCCTTCGACTTGAACTTCGACTTCGAGGCCGGCGGCGCCGCCGGAGGATCCTGCTGCTCGAGCCAGCGGGCGGCATCGTCGTCCGGATCGAGCCCGGCCTGACGCTCGCGCTCGCCGCGCCGTTTCGCCGCGTCTTCCCGCTTCGTCATCGGTTGTGGTTCACGACCTCGACGTTGTTGCCATCCGGGTCGAGCACGAACGCGGCGTAGTAGCCCTCGTGGTAGGCCGCGCGCTCGCCGGGGGCGCCGTTGTCGCGGTAGCCGGCCGCCGTCGCCTCGCGGTGGAAGCGGTCGACCGTCTCGTCGTCCGCGGCGGCGAAGGCGAGATGAACGTTCTCCGACGGCTCCGCACCCGCGACGACGGAGAAGGAGCCGCTCACGCACGCGAACTGCGTCCGGTCGGCGAGCTCGCTGCCGACCCTGAAGCCGGCGGCCGGCCCGACCGTCTCGTAGAACTGCGTGGACGCCTCGACGTCGGAGACGCGGATCCAGAGATGGTCGACGTTGCCGCCGTCCCGCAGCGAGCCGTGGTGCACCGCCTCGACGCTGTTCCCGTCCGGGTCGAGCAGGAACGCGCCGTAGTAGTCGTCGCTGTACTGCGGCCGCGGCCCGGGCTCGCCGTCGCTCTCGTAGCCGGCCGCGGTGCCGGCCTGCCAGAACTCGTCCACGTGTCCTCGCGTCGGGGCGGCAAAGCCGAGGTGAAGGCGCCGCGTCACCGGGCTCCCCGCGTCGGCTGCTGCGAGCGAGAAGTCGTCCCACTCGGCGAAGTGTTCGCCGCTGTGGGTCGCCTCGATCCCGAGCGAGCGCAGCACCGTCGCGTAGAAGCGCTCCGACGCCTCGCGGCCCGAGACGCGAATCGTGACGTGGTCGAACACGCAGACATCATTGCGAAGCGCGTGCACGGTGCGCGCGGACACGGGCGCGGTCGCCGCACTGCGGGGTGCACCAGCGCTGCGTGTGGCTGCGCGTCGAGTCGAGGAAGAAGCGGCGGCATTCCTCGCAGCGCTTGAGCCGGTCGGGCGCGCGGCGGAGCAGCGATGCGAACGAGCCGGCCAGCTCGCGCTCCGGGTCGTCTGCGACCGCCCGCATGTCGAGCGCATAGCGTCCACCACCACCGTCGACGAGCCGCGCAGTCACCGGCGTGCGCGCCAGCAACTCGTTCAGCTCTGCCAGCTCGGCGGTGTCGAGCATCCGCCCGGCGGCGGCCGTGTCGGCGAGCCGGCGGATCAGCGCGGGCTCGTCCTCGGAGTTGAGGAACGCGATCAGCGCCGCGTCGAAGTCCTCCATGCCTTGACCGGCGCGCATGACCGGAATACTGTAACGCTCTAGAGTGAAAAAGACCATTACCGTTCTGATCAGCGCCTTCGCGCTTTCCGCCGCGCTCCCTGCCGCGGCGAGCGCGCCCGCCCAGCTGCTCGCGTTCTATCCGCAGGCGGGAACGATCGGCCAGGACCTGTACGTCACCAACTTCGTCGATCTCCAGGACGGGCCGGGGGTGAGGGACTTCGGCTGTGGCGCACACAGCTACGACGGCCACACCGGGATCGACTCGATCATCCGCAGCTTCCGCGAGGTCAGGATCGGCGTGCCGGTCTATGCCGCGCTCGACGGGCGCGTGCTCAGCGTCCAGGAGGCGCTCGGCGGCGACCTCAACTGGGGGGCGACAGTCTCCAACTTCGACAACCACGTCATCCTCGACCACGGCGGCGAGCAGCAGTCCGTCTACGGGCACCTCGCGAGCAAGAGCATCAGCGTCAAGAAGGGCCAGTGGGTCGCGGCCGGTACCCAGATCGGGCTGACCGCCTCGAGCGGCAACTCGAGCTGGCCACACCTGCACTTCACGGTCCGCCAGAGCTTCGCGCCGTACGAGCCCTTCGCCGGGGCGTGCAGGACGACGTCCGGTTGGGCGCGGCAGCCGGCGATTCCGGAGGACGCCTGGGTCGCCGACGTTGCGCTCAGCGCCAACGCCTTCAGCGGCAAGGCCGACCTGCCCTACGACGAGGCGATCAGGACCGGCACCTTCGTGCGCGGCGTGCGCTTCGTCAACGTGCGGGTCGAGCTGCGCAACCTCGCCGCGGCCGGTGAGGGGAGGCTGACGATCCGGAGGCCGGACGGCACGGTCGCCTACACCGGCGCGCTCTCCGCATCGGGCTCACGCGCCGGCTGGGCGAAGCGGCGGCTGAAGCTGAGCCTGGCGCAGCTCGGCCGCTGGCGCCTGACGTACGAACTCGGCACGAGGGTCGTCGCCGACGCGCCGTTCGATGTCGTCGCGACGCAGAAGCGCGTCGTCAACCGCCCGCCGAACGCCGTGGCGGCGGCGCTCGAACCCACATCGCCGCGTGCGGGCGAGGTCGTCGTCTGCCGCGTCGCGACGTCGCTCGTGACCGAGGATCCCGACTTCGAGATCGTCCGCTACCGCTACACCTGGCGCTCCGGCCGGCGCCTCGTCCGCCAGGTGACGAGTGCCGCGCTCTCGGACGCGCTCAGAAACAACGCGGCGCGGCCGGGCGAGACGCTCACGTGCGCCGTGACTCCGTCGGACGGGAAGCTCCGCGGCCCGACGGCGTCGGTCAGCGCCGCGCTGCCGGGTTAGGGAACGGAGCCCGACCTTGGCCGGGCTCCGCCCGTCAGAGGTCGCTCGACGACGTGCCCCGGTCCTTGTTCGGGCAGTCCTCGTCGCCGGAGAAGCCGGCGTACCCGTGCTGCGCCTTCGCGGACTGGGTCTTGGCCGCCGGAGCCTTCGCCGCCGGCTTCGCAGCCGGTGAGGAGCCTCCCGCGAGCGCCATCGTCGCCCAGATCGCCGCGAGCAGGATCACTCCTGCGAGCACGACGAGCAGCGGGTGACGACGTGTCTTCGGTGCCTCTTCCATGGGCCTCCTTCCGTCGGGTGCCCACCGTCAGTGAATCAAGCTGCGGTCAAGATCGCGTCAAGAGCTAATTGAGCGACGGATCCGGCGGCATCAGCGAGAGCAGCGCGTACGGGCCGCCCTGGCGGCGGAGGACGGCGCTCCAGAGCCCGTCCGGGTCGTTGCTGAAGAGGTCGTCCGGCTCGGCTGGGAGGACGAGCCACGACTCCTCTTCGAGCTCGCTCTCGAGCTGACCGGCGCTCCAACCTGCGTAGCCGACGAAGACGCGGCCGCGGAGAACGGGGACGTCCGGCTCCTGGACGAAGCCGACGGCGCCGAAGAGGAGCTCGGAGGCGTCGTCGGGGTCGTCGAGCTCGGCGACCGCGAGCACCGAGCCGGTCGAGACCGGCCCGCCGACGAACACCGGCTCCTCTTCGCCTGCGATCGGCGACAGCTCCGGCAGCGCGTCACCCACGGACGTTTCGGTCGGCCGGTTGAGGACGAGGCCCATCGCGCCCTCCTCGCCGTGCTCGGCGACGAGCACGACCGTCCGGTGGAAGTTGGGGTCGCTGAGGATCGGTGCGGCGACCAGGAGCTGCCCGCGCAGCGTCTCGCTCATCGTCGAAAGGTAGCGCCCTGGAGCGGAGGCGGGGGCCAGCGTGCCGGCCTCCGCTCCAGTGCGTGTCCCGCTACTTGATGGCCAGGGCGTTCATGATCGCGCCACCGTAGACCGGGTGGAACAGGTAGTTCGTGACGCGCGACGAGATGAACTCGCGAATGTTGCCGTTCGAGAGCGGCGCCCAGGGAGCGGCGTTCCTCATCATGTCGACGTCGAGCTTCCCGTACGCGTCGTAGCGTGCCGCGCCGGAAAGCTTGGCCGCGTCGGCCATCAGCTGGTTGTACTTCGGGCTGTTCAGGTACGAGTAGTTCGAGTTGTTCGACTCCTGGATGTTCTGTCCGTCGAGCAGCACGTTGATGAAGTCGAACGGGTCCGGGTAGTCCGCGAACCACGCGATCAGGAACATGTCGAAGTCGGAGCCGCGGGTGCCTGCCGTGCGCAGCGCGACGGCGAACGGCTGCGGCTTCAGCGTGACACCGAGTCCGATCTGCTCGAGGTTGTACTTGAGGATCTGTGCGCGGGCGACGGACGTCGGGCTCGTCGTGAAGAGGAGCGTGATGTCGTCCCGCGCCCCGTTCGCGAGCGCACGTCCGCGGACGGGATTCGCGCCCTTGATCGGGTACAGCGACTCGTCGCGGAACCCCTGCATGTTCGGCGGCAGGATCTGATCGGTCCGCTTGCCCGCGTACTTGCCCGCGACCCGCAGGAGCGACGGCCGGTCGATCGCGTGGTTGACGACTAGCGCGAGATCAGCTCACGGATCCGCTCGCTCAACATCGCCACGGTGAAGGGCTTCTCCAGGAACGCGGTCGCGGGCGGCAGCGCGCTCGCGGAGAAGTCGCCGCCCTCGGCGAAGCCGGACATGAACAGCACCTTCAGCCCCGGCGCTCTCGCCCGCAGCCGGTCCGCCAGCTCGTCGCCCCCGATCCCCGGCATCGCCAGGTCGGTGAGGAGGACGTCGACGGGGGTGCCGTCGGCGAGCGCGATCGCCTCCTCGCCGTCCGCGGCGAGGAGCACCTCGTATCCCTCGCCGCGGAGGACCTGGTCGACGAGCCCTCGGATCACCTCTTCGTCCTCGACGACGAGCACCCGCGTCGGGGTCGTGATCGGCGCGGGCAGGGCAACGGGGTCGGGCTCGGTCGCTCGACGGTCTGCACGACGGCCCCGTCGGCCCGGCGAAGGTAGATCGTGAAGGCGGAGCCGACGCCGAGCTCGCTGTCCACCGCCACGTAGCCGCCGCTCTGCTTCACGATTCCGTAGACGGTGGCGAGGCCGAGCCCGGTTCCCTTGCCTGCCTCCTTGGTCGTGAAGAACGGCTCGAAGATCTGGCCGAGGGTCGACTCGTCGATCCCCTCGCCGGTATCCCGCACGGTCAACGTCACGTAGCGGCCGGGCTCGATCGCGTCGTCGTTCTCATCCACCTCGGCGTTCGCCGTCTCGATCGTGATCACGCCGCCCGCCTGCATCGCGTCGCGGGCGTTGACGACGAGGTTCATCACGACCTGGTGGAGCTGGCCCGGGTCGGCCTCGATCGGCCCGAGGGCTGGGTCGAGCTGCGTCGTCAGCGCGACGTCCTCGCCGATCAGCGGCCGGAGCATCGACTCGAGCTCGAGCACGACGCCGTTCAGGTTCAGGAGCTCCGGCAGCAGCACTTGCTTGCGGCTGAAAGCGAGCAGCTGGCGCGTGAGCAGCGCGGCGCGGTCGGTCGCCTTGCGGATCTCGTCGAGGTCGCCCTCGAGCGGCGAGCCCGTCGGGGCCTGGTCGAGCGCCAGCGCGGTATAGCCGCCGATCGCTGTCAGCATGTTGTTGAAGTCGTGGGCGACGCCGCCGGCGAGCCGCCCGATCGCCTCCAGCTTTTGGCTCTGGCGCAGCTGCTCCTCCAGCCGGCGCTGCTGGGTCACGTCCTCGGCCATGCCGATCAGGTAGCCGGGCTTCCCGTCCCCGTCGCGGACGAGCGCGGTCGCGAGGTGGGCAACGACTGTCGAGCCCGACTTCGTCACGAAGATCGCCTCGCGCCGATAGGAGTCGCGCTCACCCCGGACCACCTCGGCGAACGCCTGGTCGCCGGCCTCGACGTCCTCGGGGTGCCGGAAAGCTGTCGGCAGCCTGCCCACGAGCTCCTGCTCGGGGTAGCCGAACATCGACTCCGCCGAGCGGTTCGCGGCGAGGATCCGCCCGTCCCGGTCGAAGAGCATGATTGCGGTCGGCGCTGCGGCGAACATCGTCCGGAACCGCTCCTCGCTCTCGCGCAGCAGGGCCATCGTCGAGAGCGAACGGTGAGCGAGCGCGAGCGGCGCGATCAGCACGGGCAGGATCCACGGGTTGAACATCGTGAACGCGCCGACGGCGATCCCCAGCCCGGCCAGGACGAGCTCCATCGCGAGGCCGGTCGCCGAGAAGAGACCGCTCTGGCGGAAGCTGTGGCCGCGCCCGAGCCGCAGCATCACGGCGAGGAGGAGGTGGTTGACGGCGACGAACG
Organism: uncultured Gaiellaceae bacterium; assembly: GCA_963784895.1. Taxonomy (GTDB): domain Bacteria; phylum Actinomycetota; class Thermoleophilia; order Gaiellales; family Gaiellaceae; genus Gaiellasilicea. The sequence goes on from CAWATM010000017.1 coordinate 23,546, forward strand.
TCACCGCCGCCGCCAGCCCTGCGGCGGCGAAGCCGCGGTCGCCCTCGAACCGGACGAGGTCGGCGGCGACCCAGGCGGCGAGGGCGCTGAGCAGGTAGTTGGCGATGTTGAAGAGCCCGATGTACCAGACGTAGCGATCGCGGATCCACTGCGGGACGACGATGGCGAGCACGAGGGGGACGAGCAGCGCCGGTGGCAGCACGAGCGCGCCGGCGACGACGAAGGCCGGCGCAGCGTGCAGGCTGTGGTTGCGGCCGACGGAGACGCGGAACATGGGCGCGACAGCGGCGAGCGGGAGCAGCAGCGCGGCGCGCAACCACGCGTCTCCGGACGGGATCCCCTCGCTCAGCGCCGCGGCTGCGGCAGCGAGCGCAAGCGTCTCGATCAGGGCCGCGTACGCGGATGCCGAGGCCGGCAGTCGGCGCACCCGCCTGGACTGCCAGCCCGCCTGCTCCGCCACTGCCGGCACGCTCATCTGCTCCTGCACCTCGTCAAGGTAACCAGGCGATCCACGCGCCGCCGGCGCCCCGTCTGGCAATTCGGCTGTGCAAGGGGGCGGCGGTACCTCAGGCGGGGTACCGCCGCGTACGTCGGTTCGGGGAGTCGCGCTCCCCCTTCCGTGGCCGTCCTAGCGGAGCGCGCTCGCCCGGTAGCGCGAGCTCCAGTCAGCCTTCGGGGCGAGCTTGCCCGAGGACCAGTCAGCCTTCGGCGCCCGCTTGCCGGACGACCAGTCCGCGCTCGGCGACGTGACGCCGGACGACCAGTCGGCGGCGAGTCCCGCTCCCGGCACGATCGCGGCGGCCGCGACGACGGCGGAGCAGAGCACGATCCGTACACGCTTGGACGGAGCCAGCGGCTCGATCTTTCCCATGGGGGTCCCCTTTGCTGTTTGCGCATGTGCCCCTCGGCACATGTGACGACTGCGCCAGTTTTGACGAGAGTTGACAATGCCTGTATCCCCGAAACGGCGTGGGGCGAGTCCCCCGTGGGGCGTGGTGGGAATCGCCGATCCGGGTTAGGACTCGAGCGCGTCCCGAAGCGAGCGTACGTACGCCCGCAGAGTGTCCGGCCCGCCCTCGGCGGCCTCGAGTGCGCGGGAGCCGACGACGACGCCGTCGGTGAGCTCGGCGGCGGCGCGTGCGTCGTCCGGCGTCGAGATCCCGAAGCCGGCGTAGAGGGCGACGCCGGGCGCCGCTGCCCGAGCGCGCTCGGCGAGCCCCGCCAGCGCCGACGACAGCCCCGAGCGGACGCCCGTCGTCCCGGTCACGGTGACGAGGTAGAGCCAGCCGTCGGTGTGCTCGCCCGCGAGCCGGAGCCGCTCGTCGGTCGACGTGGGCGCAACGAGCTGGATGCGTCTCAGCTCGGGACGGTCGCCGGCCGGGAGGTCCGCGACGATCAGGCTCGAGGCCCCGGCCGTGCGAACGTCCTCCGCGAAGCGGTCCCAGCCGTAGGCCTCGAGCAGCGACGAGTAGGTCATCGGCACGAGCGGGACGTCGACCCGCGCGCGGACGGCGGCGAGGCAGTCGAGACACGCGTGTGTCCGCATTCCCTGGGCGAGCGCGCGCTCCGCGGCGCGGCGGATCACAGGCCCGTCGGCGAGCGGATCGGAGAAAGGGAAGCCCAGCTCGACGAGGTCGGCGCCGCCGTCGACCGCAGCTTCGGCGAGCTCGGGCGTATCCGGCCCGGACATCAGGTAGATCGCGAGTGTCTTCGTCATTCGCCGCGGGCGAGAACCTCGGCGAGGTCCTTGTCGCCGCGCCCGGAGAGACAGACGAGGACGAGCTCGGCGTCCAGCTCGGCGACCCGCGCGAGCGCATGCGAGGGCTCGAGCGCGGGGATGATCCCCTCGGTGCGCGTCAGCCGTCGGAACGCCGCCAGCGCCTCCTCGTCGGTGGTGCCGACGTAGCGGGCGCGGCCGGTGTCGCGCAGGTGCGCGTGCTCGGGGCCGACGCCGGGGTAGTCGAGCCCGGCCGAGATCGAGTGCGCATCGGCGATCTGACCGTCCTCGTCGGCGAGCACGGACGAGCGGGAGCCGTGGAGGACGCCCGCGCGGCCGGTGCCGAGGCTCGCGGCACCTGCCGCCTCCACCCCGACGAGCTCGACCTCCGTGTCGTCGAGGAAGCCCGCGAACATGCCGATCGCATTCGAGCCACCCCCGACGCAGGCGACGACCGCGTCTGGGAGCCGGCCCTCGGCCTCGAGGACCTGGGCCCGTGCCTCGCGGCCGATCACGGCCTGTAGCTCGCGCACGATCGCCGGATACGGGGCCGGCCCGACGCAGGAGCCGATCAGGTAGTGCGTCGTCTCGACGTTCGTGATCCAGTCCCGGATCGCCTCACTGGTCGCCTCCTTCAACGTCTGCGTCCCGAACTCGACCGGGCGCACCTCGGCACCGAGCAGGCCCATCCGCTCGACGTTCGGCTTCTGCCGGCGCATGTCCTCGGCGCCCATGTAGACGACGCAGTCGAGGCCGAAGCGCGCACACACCGTCGCGGTCGCGACGCCGTGCTGGCCGGCCCCGGTTTCGGCGACGATCCGCCGCTTGCCGAGCCTGCGCGCGAGCACCGCCTGGCCGAGTGCGTTGTTCAGCTTGTGCGCGCCGGTGTGAAGCAGATCCTCCCGCTTGAGGTAGAGGCGCCGGTCGGGCGCGAAGCGCTCGGCGGGGGTGAGCGGTGTCGGCCGGCCCGCGTAGGTTCGTGCCAGCTCGTCCAGCTCGGCGCGGAAGCTCTCGTCCGCGTGCGCGTCCTCCCAGGCGGCGGTGAGCTCGTCGAGCGCCGGGATCAGCGTCTCGGGGACGTAGCGGCCGCCGTAGGCCCCGTAGGTCTCAGGCATGGGCCGCCTCGACGTAGGCGCGCACCTTCGCGGGATCCTTGATTCCCGGCGCCGATTCCAGCCGCGAGGACGCGTCGACCGCCCAGGGGCAGACGCGACGGATCGCCTCGGCGACGTTGTCGGCCGCGAGCCTGCCGGCGAGCATCACCCGTCCCGGCTCGGCAGCTGCGCGCTCCCAGTGTCCGGGGTCCTCCTCCTCCCAGGGCAGGTCGAGCAGCCGCGCGACCTGCTCACCGTCGCGCAGGAGGACGCCGTTGCGGCCGCGGACACGTCCTTCCTCACGCTCGTGCACCTGGTCGACCGGCGCGGCGCTCGCACCCGCTTCGCCGACCCAGACTGCGACGGCCAGCAGCTCGTCCGGGACGGGCAGGACGTCGGCGGCTGCGCGCGGGCTCTCCGGCGCGAGGACGAAGCCGGCCAGGTCCGCGCCGGCCTCCGCCGCGACCGCGACGTCTTCCGCCCGCGTCAGGCCGCAGACCTTGACGAGCGGGCGCCGCAGCAGCTCGTGCAGCGTCGCGGCGGGGTCGGAAGCCTGCATCAGCGCCGAGCCGACCAGGATCGCATCGGCGCCCGCTAGCTCCGCGGCGGCGCCCTGGGCTCGCGTCCGGATGCCGCTCTCCGCGATCGCGACCCGGTCGGCCGGGATCCGGGCGACGAGGGCGAGCTGGGCGTCGCGGTCGATCTCGAAGGTGGTCAGGTCCCGGGCGTTCACGCCGATCACGGGTGCGCCGAGCAGGACCGCCCGCTCGAGCTCGTCGGCGTCGTGTGCCTCGACGAGCGTCTCCAGCTCGAGGTCGGCGGCCAGGGCCATCAGCCGCCGCACCTGCTCGTCGTCGAGGTCGCGCAGCAACAGCAGGACTGCGTCGGCCCCTGCTTCCTTCGCCGTCCGGAGGTGCTCCTCGGTCGAGAAGAAGCCCTTGGCGAGGAGCGGCACGCCCGAGCTCGCACGCGCGGCGCGGAGATCGTCCCAACTGCCGCCGAAGCGCTCGTCGACGAGGACCGAGACCGCCGCGGCTCCCGCGAGCGCGTACTCGCGTGCGATCCGCGCCGGGTCGGCGTCGAGTCGGATGTCGCCGAGCGAGGGCGATCGGCGCTTGATCTCGGCGATCGCGCCGAGGCCGGGTCCGCCGAGCGCGTCCCTAAACCGCATGTGTGAACCTCACCAGCTCGTCCAGCCGCGTCGCGGCAGCGCCCGAGTCGATCGCGTCACGGGCGAGCGCGAGCCCCTCGCTCAGGTCGACGGCGTGCCCGGCCGCCGCGATGGCGCCGGCGGCGTTGAGCAGGATCGCGTCACGCCGGCCTCCGCCAGCGCCCGCGAAGACGTCGTGGATCGCCTGCGCGTTGTCGGCGGGCGAGCCGCCCACGAGCTCCTCGGGGCTGCAGCGCTCGACGCCGAGGTCGAGCGGATCGAGCACCCGTGTGTGCACCTCGCCGTCAACGACTTCGCAGACGTCGTTCGGCCCCGCCGGCGAGAGCTCGTCGACGCCGAACGCGCCGTGGACGACGAACGCGCGGCGGGCGCCGAGCTGAGCGAGCACGTCCGCGATCGTGCGCACGAGCGGCTTCGAGTAGACGCCGATCACCTGAGCACGCGCGCCGGCGGGATTGGTGAGCGGGCCGAGCACGTTGAACACGGTACGCGCCGCGAGCTCGCGCCGGACCGGCGCCGCGTGCCGCATCGCCGGATGGTGCGACGGCGCGAACATGAACCCGAAGCCGAGCTCGTCGATCGACTGCGCGATTCGCTCCGGCGGCTGCTCGAGCCGGAAGCCGAGCTCCTCGAGCACGTCCGCCGATCCGGAGGCGGAGGAGACGGCGCGGTTGCCGTGCTTCGCGACGCCCGCTCCAGCCGCTGCGGCGACGATCGCAGCCGCAGTCGAGATGTTGATCGTGTGGGCGCCGTCGCCCCCCGTCCCGGCCGTGTCGACGAGGTCGTCTCGCTGCGGGTGCACCGGCAGGACGTGCTCGCGCATCGCCTCCGCGCAGCCGGCGATCTCGTCCGCCGTCTCTCCTTTGAGCCTGAGCGCGACGAGGAAGCCGCCGATCTGGGCCGGCGTCGCGTCACCGCGCATGATCGCGCCCATCACCTCGCGGCAGCGCGGGCGGCCGAGCTCCTTGCCGTCGAGCAGGTCGGCGAGCGCCTCCTGGATCAACGCCGCTCCAGGAAGTTCCGCCCGAGCGCCGGGCCGAGCGGCGTCAGCACCGACTCGGGATGGAACTGGACGCCCTCGATCGGCAGCGCGCGGTGGCGGACACCCATCACCTCGCCGTCCGGCGTGCGGGCCGTCACTTCGAGCTCCTCCGGGACGGTGAGTGCGGCCAGCGAGTGGTAGCGGCCCGCCTCGATCGTCGCCGGCAGGCCGGCGAAGACGCCCTTGCCGTCGTGTTCGACCGGCGACGACTTGCCGTGCAGCAGCGCCTTCGCCTGGCCGATCTCGCCGCCGAACGCCTCGACGATCGCCTGGTGGCCGAGGCAGACGCCGAGCGTCGGCACGGTCGGGCCGAGGCGGCGGATCAGCTCGACCGACACGCCTGCATCCCCGGGCCTGCCGGGACCCGGGGAGACGACGAGGTGGGAGGGTGCGAGCGCCTCGGCCTCGTCGGCCGTGATCGCGTCGTTCCGGAAGACGCGAACCTCGACCCCGAGCTCCTGGAAAAGGTGGACGAGGTTGTAGGTGAAGCTGTCGTAGTTGTCGAGCATCAGCAGCATTCGCACTCCTGGCCGGCGACGGCTCCCGCCGGGCGGAGCCCGGCTCCGCCGCCGCCTGCGGCGGCCCAGGAGCGCGAAGGGGCGTTGGTGGCGATCATCATCTCTGGAGGTTCTCTTCGGCGAGGTCGATCGCGGCCTCGAGCGCAGCGAGCTTCGACAGGCACTCCTGGTGCTCGGCGGCCGGCTCCGAGTCTGCCACGATCCCCGCGCCCGCCTGCAGCCGCGCGACGCCGTCCGCGAGGACGATCGTCCGGATCGCGATGCACGTGTCCATCGTTCCGCCTGGGAGCACGTAGCCGACCGCACCCGCGTAAGGGCCTCGGCGGTAGTCCTCGAGCGCGGAGACGATCTGCATCGCGCGCACCTTCGGGGCACCCGAGACGGTGCCGGCCGGGAAGCAGGCACGCAGGAGGTCGAACGCTGTCACGCCGTCGCGGAGGTCGCCCGTCACCTCCGAGACGAGGTGGGTCACGTGCGAGAAGCGCTCGGGCTCGAGGAAGCGGGCGACGCGCACGCTCGCGGGCCGGCACACGCGCGAAAGGTCGTTGCGGCCGAGGTCGACCAGCATCACGTGCTCCGCCCGGTCCTTCTCCGAGGCGAGCAGCCGTTCGGCGTCGCCCTCGCCGGGATGCGTCGTGCCGGCGATCGGGTTCAGGCTCGCCCGGCCGTCCTCGCACTTGACGAGCGTCTCCGGCGAGGAGCCGACGAGGGCGAGGCCGCCGAGCTCGAGCAGGAAGAGATAGGGCGACGGGTTGATCCGGCGCAGCGCCCGGTAGAGCTCGAGCGCGGACGCGGACGTCTGGCGCTCCGCCCGCTGCGAGAGAACGACCTGGAACGCGTCACCGGCGCGGATGTGCTCGCGGATCCGCTCCACGCCCTTTTCGTACGTGGCCCGGTCGGGCGTCCGCCGCATGGTTGCGCGCTTCGAGGAGGGCTTGTGTTCCTGTAACACAAGCTCCCTTTCGAGCCTCGCGGCGACCGCATCCCCGTCGCCCGCCAGCACCTCCGCCGTGCCGCTGCCGTGGTCGAAGCGGACGAGCGTCTCGGCGACGACGAAGCGGCTTTCCGGCACGGCGGGACCGACAGCTGGAAGCCATACGGTCGGCTCGAGCTTCGCGACGTGATCGTAGGCGAGGTAGCCGACGACCGGGACGTCGAGCGTCTCGGCCTCCTCGAAGGAGACGAGCCGCGTGCCGGAGCCGATGAAGGAGTGGCGCCCAAGGCGGCCCTGCTCGACCGACTCGAGCAGGAAGCTCGCCGCCGCGCCTTCGCGCAGGCGGAGGTACGCGCCGAGCGGCGTCAGCAGGTCTGTCGGGATCCGCACGGCCATAGACTGCCCGCACGATGGCCCTCCCGGAGCTCCTCGACCGCCTGCTGCGCGCGCACGGGCCCTCCGGGCACGAGCAGCTCGCCTTCGACGCGATCCGAGACGCCGTCGGCGACCTCGCCGAGATCGAGACGGACTCGGTCGGCAATCTCGTCGCACGCCGCACGGGCGAGGGGCCGCTGCTCGCGCTCTTTGCGCACCTGGACGTGATCGGCGCTGCGGTTGCGCACATCTCCGACGACGCGCTGATCGCCGTGCACCAGCTCGGGAACTGGCGCGCGAACGTCGCCTACGGCCAGCGCGTCGAGATCCGGACGAAGGTCGGTGCCGTCGCGGGCGTGATCGCGCGCAAGGTCAAGGACAACGAGAAGGTCGAGTGGGCCCAGCTCTACGTCGACATCGGCGCAAAGGACGGGGAGGAGGCGCGCTCGCTCGTCGCGCCCGGCGACCCGATGGTGCTCGTCGCGCCGCCGCTCGAGCTCGCGAACGGACGCGTTGCCTCGCGGACGATGGACAACCGCGCCGGCGTCTACGTCGCGCTCGAGGCTCTGCGTCGTGCCGAAGGAGCGAACGTCGTCGTCGTCGCCGCCGCGCAGGAGGAGCTCGGTGCGCAGGGCGCGATGGCCGCGGCGCACGGGCTCCGCCCGGATGTCGCGATCGCGATCGACGTCACCTACGCGACCGACGTCCCGGCCGACGACGCCGCGACGGGCGGTCACCATGTGCTCGGCGGCGGTGCCGCGATCTTCCGCGGGCCCGTGGTGAACCCGCGCGTCTTCGAGCTTCTGGTCGAGGCGGCTCGCGAGGAGGGGATCGACCACACGATCGAGGCCGGCGCCAAGACGTACACGGACGCGGACGTCACCTTCGCGTCCCGCGAGGGGATCCCGACGGGGGTCGTCTCGATTCCGCTCCGGAACATGCACTCGCCGATCGAGATCGTCCAGCTGAGCGACCTCGAGGCGTGCATCCGCGTGCTGACGGCGTTCGCGGAGCGCCTGCAGCCGGACGAGACGTACGCCCGGTAGATTCAGCGCATGCCCCGCGCAGTGATCGTCTCGGCCGTCCGCACGCCTTTCGGCAAGCTCGGCGGCGGCCTCGCCGGCCATCAGGCGACCGCGCTCGGCTCGATCGTGATCAAGGCGGCAATGGAGCGGATCGGCCTCGAGGCGAACGAGCCGGAGTATGTCGTCATGGGCCAGGTGCTCCAGGGCGGCGCCGGCCAGGCGCCTGCGCGCCAGGCCGCGATCGGCGCCGGCCTGCCCAAGGAGACGCCCGCGGACACGATCAACAAGGTCTGTGCCTCCTCGATCCGCGCCGTCCAGATCGCCGATGCGATGGTGCGCGCCGGCGACGCCGAGGCGATCGTCACCGGTGGGATGGAGTCGATGTCGAACGCGCCGTACCTGCTCGGCCGCGCCCGTTTCGGCTACCGACTCGGCCACGGCGAGCTGATCGACTCGATGATCTTCGACGGCCTCACCGACGCCTACGACCAGCTGCACATGGTCCAGCACAACTCGCTCGTCTCGCGCGAGCTCGGGATCAGCCGCGACGAGCAGGACGCGTGGGCGCTCCGCTCGCAGCAGCGCGCGGCTGCGGCGCAGGACGAGGGCCGCTTCGAGGACGAGCTCGTCCCGGTCGGCGATGTCGTCGCGGACGAGGCGGTCCGCCGCGACACGACCGGCGAGTCGCTCGCGAAGCTCAAGCCTGTCTTCGACCCGGAAGGGACGACGACCGCCGGCAACGCCCCCGGCGTCAACGACGGAGCGTCGTGCGTGATCGTCACCTCGGAGGAGTTCGCGAAACGGCGCGGCCTCGAGGTCCTGGCGACGATCGTCTCGCAGGGGTGGGTCGCGGACGAGTTCGCATACCTCGTGCGCACGCCGGCCAACGCGGCGGCGAAGGCCTTCGCGAAAGCAGGGAAGACGATCGACGACGTCAAGCGGGTCGAGATCAACGAGGCGTTCGCCTCCGTGGCGCTCAACTCGACGCGGTTGCTCGGCGCCGACGAGGAGATCGTCAACGTCAACGGCGGCGCCGTCGCGCTCGGCCATCCGATCGGCGCGTCCGGCGGCCGGATCGTCGGGACGATCGTGCACGAGCTGCGCCGCAACGGCGGTGGGCTCGGCCTCGCGGCGATCTGCTCCGGCGGCGGCCAGGGCGACGCGCTCTTGCTCGACGTCTAGTCTGGCGCCGCATGAGGAAGCTGGTCCTCCTCGCGGTGCTCTCACTCGCGGCCGCCGCCGACGCGTTCGCCTGCTCCTGCCGGCCCGTCGACCTCGAACGTGACCTGCCCCTGGCGGACGCCGCCATGATCGGCACCGTCCTCGAGCGCACCGTCGACGGAAGCACGGCGACCTATCGCTTCCGGGTCGAGCAGGTCTACAAGGGCGACGTCGACAGCCGCGCCGAGGTCGTGACCCCGGCGAGCGGGGCGGCGTGCGGCCTGGAGGCGCAGGTCGGCGACCGCCTCGGCCTGCTCCTCACCCGCGAGGGCAACACGTGGACATCCGGCCTCTGCTCGCAGGCCGACCCGGCCGACTTCCTGGCGCTGACCGAGGTCGAGGACAACGCGCTCCCCGAGTTCAACTGGGGCGGAATCGTCGTCGGCATCCTCGTGCTCGGTGCCGGCGCGTTCTTCCTCGTCCGGCGCCTGCGCGATCAGAGATCCTTGCGGTAACGGAGCTCGGTCACGGTCGCGCCCTGAAACTCGTCCTCCCTGCTGCCGTCCTGCTCCCAGCCGGCCGCCCGGTAGAAGCGCTCGGCGCGCTCGTTCCCCTCCAGCACCCACAGCAGCGCCCGCCTGAAGCCCGACGAGCGCATCGACGCCTCCGCCCGCTCGATCAGCGCCCGGCCGGCTCCGGTACCCCAGGACGCCGGCAGCACGTAGATCGCGTACACCTCTCCGGCTCGCTCTTCCTCTCGGCACGGGCCGGAGTTGGCGAAGCCGACCACGTGATCGTCGTTCTCCGCGACGAAGACAACGCTGCCGGGCCAGGGCTGATCGAACCACTCGCGCCACAACCGCTGACGCGACTCGACGTCGAAGCCCGCGACCGCCTCGTCCGGCATCAGGCCCGTGTAAGCGGCTCGCCAGGTCTCGACCTGGATTCGGCCGATCGCATCGGCGTCGTCCGCCCTCGCCAGTCGCACGGTGACCACGGCGATGACGTTAGCCTCTGCCGCCATGGACTTCGAGCACGTACTCGTCGTCGGCGCGGGCCAGATGGGCGCCGGGATCGCCCAGGTCGTCGCTGCCTCGGGGCGGCGCGTCTCGCTCTACGACGCGGCTCCCGGAGCGACCGAGCGCGGGCTCGCGGGCATGCGCACGAGCCTGGAGAAGCTGGCGGAGAAGGGTGGGGCCGATCCGGACGGCGTGCTCGCACGCGTCGATGCGGTCGGTGACCTCGTTGCCGCCGACCTGCTGATCGAGGCGGTGATCGAGGACGCGGCGGTGAAGGAGGACATCTTCCGGCGCGCCGACGGGTTGCTGCCGGACGGCGCCGTGCTGGCGTCGAACACCTCCTCGATCCCGATCACCTCGCTCGCGGCGGTCACGCGCCGGCCGGACCGCGTGATCGGGATGCACTTCTTCAACCCTGTGCCGGTGCTGAAGCTCGTCGAGGTGATTCGCGCCGTCCAGACGTCCGACGAGACGGCCGCCGCGATCACCACGCTCGCCGAGGAGCTCGGCAAGGTGCCCGCGCAGGCGAACGACTTCCCCGGCTTCGTCTCGAACCGGATCCTGATGCCGTTCATCAACGAGGCCGCGTACGCGCTGCTGGAGGGGGTTGCCGAGCCGGAGGCGATTGACACGATCGCCAAGCTCGGCTTCGCGCATCCAATGGGGCCGCTTGCGCTCGCGGACCTGATCGGCCTGGACACATGCGTTGCGATCATGGAGGTCCTGCACGACGGGCTCGGCAATCCGAAGTACGCGCCGTGCCCGTTGCTGCGCCAATACGTTCAGGCCGGGCGGCTCGGCCGCAAGTCCGGGCAGGGCTTCTACTCGTACTCGTGAGCGGCGAGCTGCGGGCCTGGCTGGAAGCGGCCGACGGCTCGGACGAGGACTTCGTCGATGCCGTCTTCGCGCTCGTCCTGCGCCGCGACGCCGAGCCGGACGCGCGCGGGCGGGCACTCGCGAAGCTCCGCGAGGGAACGCTGTCGCGCGCGACGCTGGTGCACGAGCTCGCGGCGGCGCCGGAGTTCGAGCGGATCCGGCTGCTCGACGACGGGATCGCATTCGCCCGCGGCGCGCGCGAGCGTGGCGAGCGGCCGCGTTGGCTCCAGGGGCCGCCGGGAACGGACGAGCGCGTGGTCGAGATCCCGTGGGTGCTCGCGCGCATCACGCGCGGCCGGGCGCTCGAGGTCGGCTACGCCTTCGCGGAGCCCCCGTACCTCGCAGCGCTCCTCCAGGCCAGCTTCGACGAGCTCGTCGGCGTCGACCTCGCCGCGGCGGACGTCCCCGGCCTGACGGGCGTGCAGGCGGACGTCCGCGACCTGCCGTTCGACGACGGCGCTTTCGACCTCGTCCTCTGCGTCTCGACGCTCGAGCATGTCGGCGCCGACAACACGGGGTACGGGCTCGAGGCCGAGGACGACGGCGGCTCGCGCCGGACGGCACTGCGGGAGCTGCGCCGTGTCCTCGCGGCCGAGGGGCGGCTGCTGATCACCGTTCCCTGCGGCGAGCCGGGCGAGTACGGCTGGTTCCACCAGGACGACGTCCGAGGCTGGACGGGGCTCTTCACCGACGCCGGCTTCTTCGTCGAGGAGCAAGAGCTCTACGAGCTGACCGAGGAAGGCTGGCGGGCCTCGCCGGAGCTCGACACGAACGGCCTCCGCTACGGCGAGCGCGGCCCGGCGGCCTCGGCGGTCCTCTGCGCGGAGCTGTCGCCGCGACGGCTCCGCCGGCTCCTCAGTCCGGACGGCATCGAGCGCACGGCGCGCCGTCGGGCGCCGCACTGGCTTCGCCGGCTCCCCCGAACGGGGTAGGTCTCGGCTAAAGGTTTGGTCCCAGCGGCCGATACCTTGGTCGACAAGGCTTTTCGATTCGGGGGGAACGAATGCGCCTGCTGCTGGTCGACGACGATGCCGGGTTCCGCGAGCTCTTGCGGACGACGTTCGAGGACGTTCAGGTCGACGTGGACGAGGCCGGTAGCGCGGCCGAGGCCGAGCGTCGCATCTCGGTGTCCCGTCCGGACGTGATCGTGCTCGACGTCGGCATGCCGGGCATGGACGGGCTCGCGTTCTGCCGGGAGCTGAAGGCGAGCGAGGACACGCGGGGGATCCGCGTCGTTCTCCTCACGGGGATGGAAGACGTGGAGGACGTGGCCGGCGCCGCGGGCGCGGACGCGCTGCTGTTGAAGCCGTTCCGGCCACTCGAGCTGCTCGGCGTCGTCGAGCGCCTCGCGGGAGTCGGCGTGGGGGCGCCGATCCGGCGCAGCAACGGCCGCTCCGACGAGGAGCAGCTCGTCCTCTACGCCCGCGACCTCCGCCACCTCGTCGAGATCGAGCGGGCGCAGCGCGGGCTGCTGGAAGCCGCCTACAAGGAGACGGTTTCGGCACTTGCGAGTGCACTCGGGACGAAGGACACGGGGACGCGGCAGCACTCGCAGCGCGTCCAGCGGTATGCGCTGGAGCTCGCGCGCGCGATCGACCCGCAACTCGCCGCCGATCCCGCGCTCGAGTACGGCTTCCTCCTGCACGACATCGGCAAGATCGGCGTCCCCGACCAGATCCTGCTCAAGCCGGTCGAGCTGAACGAGGCGGAGTGGCGGGTGATGAAGGCGCACACGCTGCTCGGCGCGCAGATGATCGGCGGGGTCGCCTTCCTCCACGACGCGGGAGTCGAGGTCGTCCGCTCGCACCACGAGCGCTGGGACGGAGGGGGCTACCCGGACGGGCTCGGAGGCGAGGAGATCCCGCTCGGCGCCAGGATCTTCGCCGTTGCCGACGCGGTCGACGCGATCACGAACCACCGTCCGTATCGCGCCGCCCGCAGCTGGCGCGACTGCCGCCGCGAGATCGTCGCGCAAAAGGGAACGCAGTTCGACCCGTTGGTCGTCGAGGCGTTCCAGGACCGCGAGCACGTGCTGCACGAGATCCGCCGCGAGTTCCTCGCCGCCGCGTAAGAGTGCTTGTGTTCCTGTAACACAAGGTCATCCAGCGCAGGAACCGTGCGGGCTGGAGAGGATTGTGTGACTGGAACACAAGGCTCTCGTGCCGCGAGTCGCCGAGTAGACTGGGCAGCCGATGGACTTCGCCCTGACCGCGGATCAGCGGGAGATCCAGGCACTCGCGCGGGAGGTCGCGCAGGCCGAGATCGAGCCCAACGCAGCCGCCTGGGACCGCGAGCACCGCTTCCCGACCGAGCTCTACGTCAAGCTCGCGGAGCTCGGGCTGATGGGCGTCTGTGTCCCGGCCGAGCTCGGCGGCGCGGGCGCCGACTTCCTCTCCTACATCCTCGTGCTCGAGGAGCTCTCGCGGGCGGACGCCGGCGTCGGCGTCACGGTCGCCGTGCACACGAGCGCCTGCACGCTCCCGATCCTCGCGTTCGGGACCGAGGAGCAGCGGGCGCGGTTCGTGCCGCCGCTGGCGAGCGGGCAGACGATCGGCGCCTTCGCGCTCACCGAGCCGGAAGCCGGCTCCGACGCGGGCTCGCTCCGCACGCGTGCCGACGCCAACGGCGACGGCTGGGCGATCACGGGCGCAAAGCAGTGGATCACGAACGGCAGCTACGCGGGGACGTTCCTCACCTTCGCCCGGAGCGAACCGGAGATCGAGGGCGCGCGCGGCGTCTCCGCCTTCCTGCTCGACGCGGAGCACGTGCGAGTAACGCGCGAGGAGGAGAAGCTCGGCCTCAACTCCTCCTCGACCGTCGACCTCGTGATCGAGGGCGCGCAGGTCGGCCGCGACCGGCTCCTGCACGAGGAGGGGCGCGGCTTCGCGATCGCGATGTCGACGCTCGACGGCGGCCGGATCGGGATCGCGGCGCAGGCGCTCGGGATCGCGCAGGCCGCCTACGACGTCGCGCGTGCCTACGCGAAGGAGCGCCGCACGTTCGGCAAGGCGATCGCGGAGCACCAGGCGATCCAGTTCAAGCTCGCAGACATGTCGACCGAGATCGACGCCGCGCGGCTGCTCGTGTACCGGGCCGCGTGGCTGAAGGAGCAGGGTGAGCCGCACACCGAGGCCGGCGCCAAGGCCAAGCTCTTCGCCTCCGAGATGGCCCGCCGCCAGACGGCGGAGGCGATCCAGATCCTCGGCGGCTACGGCTACACGAAGGAGTTCCCGGTCGAGCGCTACTACCGCGACGCCAAGATCACCGAGATCTACGAGGGCACGAGCGAGATTCAGCGGCTCGTGATCGCCAGGCGGATCCTGGAGCTGCAGCGTGAGCCCGCGACGGCGCGATGAACCCGTCCGGCTGACGCGGATCTACACGCGCGCCGGCGACGAGGGCGAGACCTCGCTCGGCGACGGCTCGCGCGTGTCGAAGCTCGACTGCCGGATCGGCGCGTTCGGCACCGTCGACGAGCTCAACTCGGCGCTCGGCGTCGTGCTCGCCGGCGACGTACCGGAGGTGATGCGCGAGCCGCTCGAGCGGATCCAGAACGAGCTCTTCGACGTCGGCGCCGATCTCTCGGTGCCGTGGGGCGTCGGCGACCGCCTGCGCGTCGAGCAGCGGATGATCGACCGGCTCGAGCAGCTCTGCGACGAGTTCAACGCCGACCTCCCGGAGCTGCGCAGCTTCGTCCTCCCCGGCGGCACCGAGACGTCCGCGCGGCTGCACGTCGCGCGCACGATCTGCCGCCGCGCGGAGCGCGACGTCCTGCTCGGAGCCCAGGAGGTCGAGCTGAACCCGCTCGTGCTCGCCTATCTGAACCGGCTCTCCGACCTGCTCTTCATTCTCGCCCGCGCGGCGAATGCGGGCGGCGAGGAACCACTGTGGCTGCCTGGGAGCTCGCGCTCGGGCTAGCCGGGTCGTTCGTCGCCGGGTACGTCGGCTCGATGCTCGGGCTCGTGCTCGGGACGCTGCGGCTGCCGTTGATCGTCGCGTTGACCGGCAGCCCGCTGGCCGCGGCCGGGACGAACATTGCGATCTCGGCCGCATCGGCCGGTGCAGGAGCCATCCGGCATGCCCACGAACGCCGCGTCGACTGGCGCGTGGTCGCGTGGATGGCGCCGCCTTCGGTCCTCGGGGCGATCATCGGTGCGCTCGTCGCCGACGACGTCTCGGAGCGGCTGCTCTACGCGGTGATCGCCGCCGTGCTCGTTTGGAGCGGGATCGATCTCGCGCTCCGGCCGGTGCGCCCGCGCACGCGTGAGCGGCTGCGGCTCTGGCCCGCCGTCGCCGGCGGTGCCGGGATCGGCGCCCTCGGCGGCGCCGTCGGCGTCATCCTTGGCACGCTGCGGATGCCGACGCTCGTCCGCGGCGTCGGGATGGACGTCAAGCGAGCGGCGGGGACGAACCTGGTCGTCGGCTTCCTCCTCGGCGTCGCCGGCTTCGCTGCGCACGCCGGCGAGCTCGGCGTCGACTGGCCGCTCCTGCTCGCGGGGCTGGCCGGTGCGATCCCGGGAGGCTGGCTCGGCGCGCGGGCGACGGGGAGGATCGACGAGAACGCGCTGCGGCTCGCGCTCGGCGCCGTGCTGGTCGTCGTCGGCGCGGCCTTCGCCGTTCAGGCGGCGGTCTAGCGGCCGGCCGCCGTCGACCAGGAGACCGAAGTAGGGTGGCGCCCGCGGCACCGGAGGGTGCCCGCGGCAAATACAATCGGCGGCATGGCTACGACCGAGGATCGCGACTCGCTCGACGCGACGCAGGCGTGGCGCGAGGAGCTGTACGACCGGACGCCGGAGCGCCAGGGGGAGCTCTTCTCGACCATCTCGGGGCTCGAGAACGAGCCGCTCGTCACGCCTGCCACCGTCGCCGTCGATTACGACCGCGACCTCGGCTATCCCGGCGTCTTCCCGTTCACGCGCGGCGTCTATCCGTCGATGTACCGCGGCAAGCTCTGGACGATGCGGCAGTTCGCCGGCTTCGGGACCGCTGCCGAGACGAACGAGCGCTTCCGCTACCTGCTCGACCACGGCCAGACCGGGCTCTCGACGGCATTCGACATGCCGACGTTGATGGGCTACGACTCCGACCACCCGCGCTCCGAGGGCGAGGTCGGCCGCGAGGGCGTCGCGATCGACTCGCTCGAGGACATGGAGACGCTCTTCCGCGGCATCCCGCTCGGCGACGTCTCCACCTCGATGACGATCAACTCGCCGGCGGCGATCCTGCTCGCCTTCTACGTCGCCGTCGGCGAGGAGCAGGGCGTGCCGGCGGAGCATCTGCGCGGGACGATCCAGACGGACATCCTCAAGGAGTACATCGCGCAGAAGGAGTACATCTTCCCGCCCGAGCCGTCGATGCGGCTCGTCACGGACATGGTCCAGTACTGCTCGACGCATCTGCCCAAGTGGCATCCGATCTCGATCTCCGGCTACCACATTCGCGAGGCCGGCTCGACGGCGGCGCAGGAGCTCGCCTTCACGCTCGCCGACGGCTTCACCTACGTCGAGTGGGCGGTCGAGCGCGGGCTCGACGTCGACGACTTCGCGCCTCGGCTCTCCTTCTTCTTCAACGCGCACCTCGATTTCTTCGAGGAGATCGCCAAGTACCGGGCCGCGCGACGGATCTGGGCGCGCGAGCTGCGCGACCGTTTCGCGGCCCGTAACCCGCGCTCGTGGCTGATGCGCTTCCACACCCAGACCGCCGGGGTCTCGCTGACGGCGCAGCAGCCCGAGGTGAACATCGTCCGCACCGCGATCGAGGCACTCGCGGCGGTGCTCGGCGGGACGCAGAGCCTGCACACGAACTCGTTCGACGAGGCGCTCGCGCTGCCGACCGAGGACGCGGTCCGGATCGCGCTGCGCACCCAGCAGGTGATCGCCCACGAGACCGGCGTCGTCAACACGATCGACCCGCTCGGCGGCGCCTATTACGTCGAGGAGCTGACGAACAGGATCGAAGCTCAAGCGTACGAGTACTTCGACCGGATCGCGAAGCTGGGCGGGATGGTCGAGGCGATTAAACAGAACTTTCCGCAAAGAGAGATAGCAGATTCGGCGTTCCGCTATCAGGAGGAGGTCGAGCGCGGCGAGCGCGTCGTCGTCGGCGTCAACCGCTATCAGCTCGACGACGAGACCCCGCTCGAGATCCTCAAGATCGATGCCGCCCTCGAGACGCAGCAGATCGAGCGCGTGACGGCGTTGAAGGGTCGTCGCGATTCGGCCAGGGTCGAGCAACGGCTCGCAGCGCTCAAGCTGGCGTCCACGACCGACGGCGTCAACCTGATGCCGGCGATCCTCGACGCCGCCCGCGACTACGTGACGATGGGCGAGATGTGCGACGCGTGGCGCGAGGTGTGGGGCACCTGGCGCGAGACCCCTGTGTTCTGACGCTTAACCTCGCCTTCATCTAACTGAACAGGGCCAAGCGCGTCGTACGTGGTGACGTGAGCGCACGCCTGCAGCGACGAGTGTCGCTTCTCGCCGCCCTGATCCTGACGGCAGGGGTGGTCGCGTTCAGCGTCGCCTACTTCGGCGGTACGGGCACGTCGCAGGAGAGGCCGCTCTCGAACCAGCCTGCGCAGGTGTTCACTCCGCGCACGCAGGTCCCGCTGGACACAGAGGCGCGCAAGGTGGCAGGGCGGTTCATCCTCACGGCGGTCGCCCGCGAGAACCTCGGCGAGTCGTACGACCTCGCCCACCCGGAGCTCCGGCAAGGGATGACGAAGCGAGAGTGGCTGACGGGGAACATCCCGGTCGTCTACTACCCGGCGCAGGCGATCGAGACCGCGACCTTCAAGGTCGACGAGTCGTATCCGGACGAGGCGATCCTCGAAGTGGCGCTGCTGCCGAAGGAGTCCGCGAAGGTCAAGCCCCAGATCTTCTTCATCGGCTTGAAGAAGGCAGGGAACCGCTGGCGCGTGAACTACTGGGTGCCCCGCGCGGCTCCCGCCGTGCCGAGCGCCCGCGACTGATGTTTGCTGGCGCGGGATTGGCAGCCGCTCCCGCGGATGCCAATCGTGCGAAGACCCCTGAAGGGGCCGGCTCCGGCGGCCCGAAGGCCCGACTCCGCGCGAGCGACTAGGTGGTCGGCCGGTGGTCGTCGCCGCGCTTCCGGCGGCGAGCGCTCAAGGTCGGCGTCCTCCTCGCCGTCGTCGTGGCGGCGGCGCTCGTGAGCATCTTCTTCTGGAACACCGCGACGGTCGTCGAGACGCCGCTGCACGGGAAGGCCGACGTCTACGTCGCGCCGATCCCGGTCGAGATGGCGCCTGCCGAGCGCCGGGCCGTGATCGCGACCGCGGCTCTCTTCGTCGAGACGGCCGTGCGGCGCGAGCACGCCGAGCGGGCGTACGAGCTCGTGGGCCCGAACCTGCGCGGCACCACCACCCTCGACGAGTGGCGGTCGGGAGACATCCCGGTCGTGCCGTATCCCGTCGACGACGCCCGCTGGAAGTTCGACTACTCCTACGCGAACGAGATCGGGCTCCAGGTCGCGGTCTTCCCGCACCCGGGCGCGGCGGTGCGGCCCGCGGTCTTCAACCTCGCCCTCCGTTCAGTCGGCTCCGGCTCGACGCGCCGCTGGCTCGTCGACTCCTGGTCGCCGCGGGGAGGCGGCGGCGGCGCGCGACCGAGCCGCTCCGAGGGCTCACCGTTCCGTGCCGACCTGGCGCCGCCTCCGAGTGCGTCGACGAGCCTCGGCGCCGTCTGGCTGCTCGTTCCCGCCGCTCTGGTTGTACTGGCGCTGCTCGTGCCGGCCGCGCTGTTTCTGATCGAGCGGAGCCGCTCGCGGCGCGCGCAGCGAGCCTACGAGGCCTCGCGCAGGCTCTAGAACTCGAGCTCGAGCCCGTCGTAAGCGAGCTCGACCCCCGCCGGCGCCTCCCGCTCGAAGGGCCGGTGCGTCAGGACGATGCGGAGGGCGCGGGCGCGGGTGGCGGCTGCCTTCGCCTCCTCGGGCGAGAGGTGGCCCCGCTCGGGCCCGTCGTAGCCACCGTTCTCGAGTGTCGCCTCTGAGAGGAGCAGGTCGGCGTCGCGTGCCAGCTCGGCGAGCGCGTCCGACGGCCCGCTGTCGCCGGAATACGCGAGCGTCCGGTCGCCCTTGACGCGGAAGCCGAACGCCTGCATGTCGTAGTGGTCGACGGGTACCGGCGTCACCTCGAGACCCGCGACCGTGAACGGCACGCGCGACTCGTACTCGGACACGTCGAAGGCACGCTCGAACATGTCCTCGCTGCCGAGCACCGCGAGCAGGGGCCGGAGCTGCTCCCGGCTTCCGGGCGGCAGCCAGAGCTCCGGCCGCGGCAGCGCCTCCCCAGGGCCGAACAGGCTCCCCCAGACCCAGGGCACGAGGTCGCCCCAGTGGTCGAGGTGGAGGTGCGTGATCGCGATCGCCTCGACGGTCGGCCAAGGCTCCCGCTCGCGCAGCTTCGCGAGCACCCCTGGGCCGCAGTCGAGCAGCAGACGGCCCTCGACGAGGTAGCCGGAGCATGCCCCGCCCGGGTTGGGCCAGGCCGGGGAGGAGCCGATGACCGTGAGACGCACCGCCGTATACTGCCGACGCCATGGCCCGGAAGATCAGAGTGGTGATCGCGAAGCCCGGCCTGGACGGTCACGACCGCGGTGCGAAGATCATCGCGAGAGCCCTCCGGGACGCCGGAATGGAGGTGATCTACACCGGTCTGCACCAGACACCCGAGCAGATCGTCGAGACGGCGATCCAGGAGGATGCGGACGCCGTCGGCATTTCGATTCTCTCCGGCGCGCACATGACGCTCGTGCCGCGGATCCTCGAGGGGCTGAAGGAGAACGGCGTCGACGACGTGCTCGTCCTCGTCGGCGGAACGATTCCGACGGACGACGCGGAGGAGCTCAAGGGCAAGGGCGTCGCCG
This sequence comes from uncultured Gaiellaceae bacterium, assembly GCA_963784895.1. Lineage (GTDB taxonomy): Bacteria > Actinomycetota > Thermoleophilia > Gaiellales > Gaiellaceae > Gaiellasilicea. The sequence goes on from CAWATM010000017.1 coordinate 43,360, forward strand.
CCGTCTTCACCCCCGGCGCGCCGACCAGCGAGATCGTCGAGTTCCTGCGCTCCAAGATTCCCGCCTGAGAGAGGCGTCGCAGGCCGCGAAGCGGCCCTTAGGTTCTTCCGCGATGGGCGTCCGCTCCTGCGGATGCTCGTTCTGCGCACAGGCCGCGAAGCGGCCCTTCAGGGGTTTTCGCGCGATGAGCATCCGCTCCCGCGGATGCTCATCCTGCGCAGAAGAGTCAGGGCTTGACGACGACGCGCGCGGCGGCAAGGGTGCCCTTGGCGCCGAAGAGTGCAGCCGGGGTCACCTTGGCCGGCGCCGTCCAGACGGTCACGGGCAGCCCCTTCGTCAGCAGCTCGAGCGAGGGATAGGCCGACAGCTCCGCGGCCGGGGCGCCGAGTCCCTCGATCCTCGCCGTCTCCGGCACGGTCACCGGGACCTTCTGGCCGGGCTGCTTGACCTTGCGGCCACCGGGCCACTGGCGGACGTGGTCGACCGTGACCTGGAGATCCTCGCCGGCCGCGTTCGCGACCTTGCCGCTGAGCGCGAGCGTGAACGTCGTTCCCGCCGTCGGCCGAGAAGAGCAGCCGGCGCGCCTGCTTCAGGAAGCGGTGCGGGCTCACCGCGCCGCCGCCGTTGGGGTGCACCTCGAAGTGGAGGTGGGGGTCGATGCCGTTCGCGTCGCCCGAGTCGCCGTTGAAGGCGATCACCTCGCCGGCTCTGACCTTCGCGCCGTTCTTGAGCCCCTTCGCATAGGCGACGCCGGCAACGCACTTGCCCTGATTGTCGTTGCCGTCGGTGAGATCGTTGTTGAGGTGGATGTAGAGGTACTGCGTGCCGCTCTTGCCGTTCAGGTAGAGCATGCAGCCGGCGCGCGCGGACGTCGTGTGGAACTCCACCGTCCCGGCCTCGGCGGCGAGGACGAGCGCGCGGCGCGGCGCCATGATGTCGTTCCCCTCGTGGCCGCCCTGCCCACGCGGGTCGCCGAAGTCGTCGGTCCAGGTCGCTTCGCCGAGGATCGGGAAGACCAGCCGCGGCACCTCCGCGGACGCCGACGCGGCCGCCGCCCCTGCGCCGAGCAGGAGTGCGATCACGGTGAGGAGCAGGCCTCGGGCTGTCGTCCGGACGGGGGTCATGGGAACCGGGTCGAGCTCGAAGGGCGGAACCCTAGCAGGGGAATCGGCGAAATGCTCCCCGAAAGGGGTAAAAACTCCGGCCTCGCGGTCTCATCGGCGGGAGCGAAGCGACACTTGAGGGGTTGTGCGCGATCGGAGTCCGCTTGGCGGAATCCGATCCTGCGCGGCTAGCTAGAGTCCGCGCGATGAAGATCGCCGTCTGTGTGAAAGAGGTGCCCGACGCGACCGCGCACAAGCGGATCGACCCGGGCACCAAACGGCTCGACCGCTCCGGCGAGGGCGCGCTGAACGCGTTCGACGCGAACGCGGTCGAGGAGGCGCTGCGGCTGAAGGACGCGACCGGGGAGGGTGAGGTCGTCGTCGTCTCGATGGGCCCCGAGCGCGCGCTCAACTCGCTGCGCAAGGCCCTGGCGATGGGTGCAGACCGAGCCGTGCTCATCGCGGACGACGGCGCAGCCGGATCCGATCTGGTCGCCACGAGCCTCACGCTCGCGAAGGCCCTGGAGCGCGAGGCCGCGGATCTCGTCCTCTTCGGGCAGCAGTCCTCCGACTCCGACGGCGCAGTGCTCTGGGCGGCGGTCGCCGAGCGCCTCAAGCGCCCTGTGATCTCGCAGGTCGCCGAATTGACGCTCGAGGGCGGGTCGCTCACCGGCAAGCGGCAGACCGAGTTCGGCTACGACGTCATCCGCGCGCCGCTGCCGGCCGTGGTCGCCGTCGCCGACTCGATCAACGAGCCGCGCTACCCGTCGCTCAAGGGAATCATGGGCGCGAAGTCGAAGCCGCAGGAGACGCTCACGCTCGCCGATCTCGGGGTGGACGGAGGCAGCGCCGGCGAGCCCGGCTCTCACACCGAGGTGCTCGCGCTCTCCGATCCGCCCCCGCGCGGCGACACGCGCAAGCTCGAGGACGACGGCACCGCGGCAGAGCAGATCGTTGCGTTCCTCGCGGAGAAGCGGCTGATATGAGCACTCTCGTCTTCCTCGAGCATCACGGCGGCGAGCTGCAGAAGGGCTCTCTCGCCGTCCTCTCGAAGGCCGCGAGCCTGGGCGGCGACGTCGCCGGCGTCATCGTCGGCTCCGGCCTCGACGGGCTGGCCGAACAGGCGGGTGCGTTCGGCGCCGCTACCGTCTTCGTCGCCGACGACCCCAAGCTCGAGGCGCCGCTGCCACAACCGCGCGTCGACGCGATCGCGCAACTGGTGGCCGAGAAGGGGATCGAGACGGTGCTCTTCGCGCAGTCGATCCTCGCAGCAGACATCGCCGCCGGCCTCGCCGCGCGGCTCGACGCGGGCCTCAACTGGCAACTCACGGACCTTGCGAACGACGGCGGCACGCTCGTCGGCAAGCAGTCCGCGCTCGGCGACTCCGTCGTCGTCGACGTGGGCTGGCGCTCGACGCCGCGGATCGGCCTCTTCCGCGCCGGTGCCTTCGATCCGGCCGAGCAGGCCGCGTCCGGAACCGTCGAGGCGTTCACGCCGGAGCTGCAGGAGCACTCGCTCGCGGCTGAGATGGTCGAGCAGGCGCACGCCGAGGAGAGCGGCCCGTCGATCGAGGACGCGAACGTGATCGTCGCCGGGGGCCGCGGGCTCGGCGAGCCGGAGAAGTTCGCGCTGGTCGAGGAGCTCGCCAAGGCGCTCGGCGGCGCCGTCGCCGCCACGCGCGCAGTCGTCGACGCCGGCTGGTACCCGTACTCGGCGCAGGTCGGCCAGACGGGCAAGTCGGTCTCGCCCACGCTCTATATCGCCTGTGGGATCTCCGGCGCGATCCAGCACAAGGTCGGGATGCAGGGCTCGAAGACGATCGTCGCGATCAACAAGGATCCGAACGCACCCATCTTCGAGTTCGCCGACCTTGGTGTCGTCGGCGACCTGCACACGATCGTGCCGAAGCTGACCGAGCTGCTCCAGGCCCGCAGAGGATGAGCAAGGGCGGTGTCCGCCCGGCGGACTACCCGCCACCGTTCTCGCCGTCCGAGGTGATCGCGCCGCCGACCGATCCGGCAGCCGAGCGGATCGACGTCGGTGTCCTGATCGTCGGCGCCGGGCCGGCCGGACTCGCGTGCGCGATCCGCCTCGGGCAGCTGCTGGAGGAGTCGCCCGAGACGGCCGAGCGACTCGGCGAGGTTCCGGTCGTGGTCGTCGAGAAGGGGAAGGGGCCCGGTTCGCACCTGCTGTCGGGGGCGGTCGTCAATCCACGCGGGCTCCGCCGGCTCTTCGCCGACCGCCTCTCGATGCGCGATGTGCCGAGCTACGGCCAGGTGCACGACGAGGCCGTCTACCTGCTCTCGAGCGGTGGCAGGTCGATGCGGATCCCGCCCCCGCCGACGATGCGCAACCACGGCAACTGGGTCGTCTCGGTCTCCCAGCTCGCGCGCTTCCTCGCCGAGCAGGCCGAGGCGATGGGGGCCGCGGTGCTGCCGGAGACGGACGCCCAGAAGCTGTTGGTCGCGGACGGCCGCGTCCACGGCATCCGCACTGGCGACAAGGGACTCGGCCGCGACCGCAGGCCGCTCGGCGCACACGAGCCTGGCTCCGACATCGCCGCCAGGGTGACCGTCCTGGCCGAGGGGACGCAGGGGCATCTCACGGGCGCCGCCATCGACCGCTTCGGTCTCTCAGGCGAGCAGCCGCAGATCTGGGCGCTCGGCGTCAAGGAGGTCTGGAAGGTCGCGAAGCCGCTCGGTCGCATCGTCCACACGATGGGCTGGCCGCTGCGCAAGCGTGCCAAGTACGGCGAGTTCGGCGGCTCCTTCATCTACCCGATGGGCGACGACATGGTCTCGCTCGGGTTCGTCGCCGGGCTCGAGGCCAGCGACGTCGAGTTCTCCGTGCACGACGTGCTGCAGGAGCTGAAGACCCACAAGCTGATCCGCAAGCTTCTCGCCGGCGGCGAGCGGATGGCCTGGGGCGCGAAGACGATCACGGAGGGCGGCTACCACGCCCTGCCGACCCGCTTCCACGCGCCGGGTCTGCTGCTCGCCGGCGAGGGCGCTGGGCTCGTGAACGTGCCGACGCTGAAGGGGATTCACTACGCGATCGAGTCCGGGGTGATGGCGGCGGAGGCAGCATTCCGCTCGCTCCAGCGCGGCGAGTCGCCGACGCGCCATGGCGCCTTCGACTCCTACGACGAGGAGCTGCGGTCGAGCTACGTTGTCGGTGACCTGCGCGAGGTGCGGAACATGCGCCAGGCGTTCGACAAGGGCTTCTTTGTCGGCGGCGGGCTCGCGAGCGCGATGACGGTGACGAAAGGAAAGCTGCCGCCGTTCGACATGATCAGCGAGGCGAACGCCGAGCGGTCGCTGATCCGTACCGGCCGCGCCGCTCGCTATCCGAAGCCCGACGGCAAGCTCACGTTCGACAAGCTCTCATCCGTCTTCCTCTCGGGGAACCGGACGCGCGACGACCAACCCGACCACATTCGGATCCGGCGCACGGTCCCACGAGACCTCGCCGAAGCGTGGGCGCACATGTGCCCGGCGCAGGTCTACGAGCTCGGCCCCGACGCCGGAGGCGGGCTCGTGCACGTGGACGTGAACCCGTCGAACTGCGTCCAGTGCGGTGCGATCTCGGCCAAGGGCGGCCGGCTCACCCCGCCCGAGGGCGGGTCCGGCCCCGAGTACACGCTGACGTGATGGGAAACCCTGAAGGAGCGCTGCGCGCCGCCCTGGCTCTCAACGGCCGTCGGTGCGGCGGGTCCGCCAGGCCTCGGCCATGGCAATCCGGTCCCGCACGGACGGGTGGCTGTCGAAGAGCAGATACGACCACGTCGGCGGATCCGGGTCGTTCAACGACTGGATCGTGAACGCGCGGAACAGGCCTTTCGCCGGCTCCGGCCGGCGGGTCGTCTCGAGCGCCTTCCAGTCGGCCTCGCGCTCCATGTGCCGCGAGATCACGTTGTAGACGGGCAGCGAGAGGAGGTTGAGGACGACGACGACGAGCAGCGAGAGCGGCACCGCGGCCGGGCTCGCCATCCCGCCGCGGCGGCGCGTCACGCGCGCGATCAGCCACGCACCAGGCAGCGCAAAGAGCGCGTACCACGCGACGCCCTCAAAGAGGTGGTTGCTCGAATGATGCGCGACCTCGTGCGCGAGGACCGCCTTCACCTCGTTGTCCGTGAAGCTGCCGTCGAGGAGCGTGTTCCAGAAGACGACCCGCTTGCTCGGGCCGAAGCCGACCGCATACGCGTTCGGAGCGCTCGTGAAGTCGGTCACGTCCTCGACGCGGAGCGGAATCGGGTCGATCCCCTGCTTCGCGGCATATTCTCGCCCGGCCGCCTGCAGGTCGGCCCGCTCCAGCCGCTCTGTCGGGGTCAGGTAGGGATAGATGAACCCGAAGAGGAAGGCGAGGCCGATGAAGATCGGGGCTGCGCCGAGCCACCAGCGGCGTGGGAACGGCCCCGCCAGTGCCATCACCACGAGCAGCGCGAAGCAGACGAACAGGAACTCGGCGCCGAGCTCGATCCAGTTCGCGAAGAGCGTCTCGACGTAGCCGCTGTCGGTCTGGTCGTAGCGCCGGTCCCACCAGACCTCGGAGAGCCGGAACGGAACCTGCGAGATCCAGACGAGCGCGAACCCGATCATCCCGAGCAGCATTCCGGTGCCGATCCGTCCGGCCGCCGACTCCTTCGCGAAGCGGATCCCGTACTTCGCGTACGCCACGAGCACGCCGAGCAGGACGAGCTGCGAGACGACGAACTCGATCCGGAAGAAGAGCTCGTACCGGTCTGCCCGGTCGAGCGTCGCCGGCGGAATGCCGGCCAGCGACCCCTCCGGGAGCTCGAGCTCGCCCGGAACGACGCTCTGCCAGAGCGACCACGCCGCCGTTCCCCAGATCCCGGCCAGCGCGAGTACGACGACGGCCCACGCAACGCGGCGCCGACCCGTCAGACGGCCTCCGGCACGAAGACCGGCAGCGGCTCGGGCTCCGGCGGCCGCCGAAGCGCCGGGCTCGCGTGCGGGTACACGTCGGTGAGGACGAACCAGTACGCCTGCACCTGCGCCAGATAGCGGACGGCGTAGGCGCCGAGATTACGCAGGCCGGTTGGCATCCGGCCGGTTGCGAGCGACGCGAACCAGCCGAGAACCGCGACGACGCCCAGGACGACCGTGAGCGCGCTCGAGATCACGAACGCCGGGATCGCGAGGAAGAGCCGGAAGAGCGTCAGCCAACGGTTCTGCCGCTCCGGGGGAGCGACCGCGATGTCGACCGGGTAGCCCGGCGTGCCGGCGAAGCCCGGGAAGGGGTTCGCGACGAGACAGACGAAGGCCGTCACGTGGGCGTCGTAGTGCACGTAGGCGGCGAGGAAACGGTGCAGCGGGGCGGCCGAGCGGCCGCGGACGAGCACGACGAACCAGTTCGCGATCGCGGCCAGGAACGCGGCGATGCTCCAGAGCGCCAGCCAGACGAAGTGAGGGATCGCGAGCAGGAGCCGGAAGAAGACCGTCAGCCGCGAGCGGCGCTGGTCGTCGTTCAGCTCGAGCTCCACCGGGTGCGGCGGCAGCTCCCACACCGGCCCGATCGCCTCGGGGTCGGAGTTCGGATACCGGTCGGTGAGCAGGAGCCCGTACGCGTAGGCCTGCGCCGTGTAGCCGAGCCCGTACGCGGCGAGATTGCGGAGGCCGAGCGGCATCCGGCCGATCGCGAGAATCGCGAACCAGCCGAGGATCGCGCAGACGGCGGCGACGCCGCCGACGCCGGACGAGAAGAGCCACTGTGCGTTCGAGGCGTCGTCCGTCCCGGCGCCCTGCGAGCCGCCGCCGCCGCCGCCGAAGCCGGAGCCGAGCACGGCGGCGAGCAGGAGCGCAGGGAGCGCCAGGAAGAGCCGGAACCCGATCGTCCAGCGCGATTGCCGCTGCCGGTCGGGGATCGTGACGTCGAGCGGGTAGCCGGCGTCGCCGGTGAACCCGGGATAGGGGTTGGCGGCGAGCGCGAGGTACGCGCCGAGGTGCGTCGCGTAGCGGACGTAGCGGCCGAAGAAGCCGTGGAGCCCCTCCGGCAGCGAGCCCGTGAAGAGCGCCGCGAACCAGCCGGCGATCACCGCGAAGAAGACCGCGATCGACCAGAGGACGATCCAGACGATGTGCGGGATCGCGAGCAGGAGCCGGAAGAAGACGGTCAGCCTCGAGCGCTGGAGGTCGTCGTCGAGCGAGATCTGCACGGGGTGATCAGGCACAGGCCGAGTCTACGATGGGCGCGGGATGGCGCTCACGCGCGACGATGTGCTGCTGGCAGCCGAACGAATTCGCGGTCGCGTCCACCGGACGCCGACGTTCAGCTCCGCCACGCTCGGAGCGCGGACGTACTTGAAGGCGGAGCTGTTCCAGAAGACCGGGTCGTTCAAGGCGCGCGGTGTGCTGAACAAGCTCTCCTCGCTGACGTCGGACGAGAGGGCACGCGGCGTGATCGGGATCTCGGCCGGCAACCACGCCCAGGCGCTGGCCTGGGGCGCGGCGCTGGAGGGAATCGACTGCCTCGTCGTCATGTACGCGAGCGCGAGCGCGGCGAAGGTGGCCGCGACCCGGGGCTACGGGGCCGCCGTCGATCTCGAGGCGGCCGACGCGGTCGAGGCGTTCGAGCGGCTCGACGAGCACATCCGCCGATCCGGTCGCACGCTCGTCCATCCCTTCGACGACCCGCTCGTGATCGCCGGCCAGGGAACGCTTGCGCTGGAGTTGCTCGAGGACGTGCCGGAGGTCGAGACGATCCTGGTGCCGACGGGTGGCGGCGGGCTCGTCGCGGGGATCGCGGCGGCGGCGCCCGACCGGAGCGTGGTCGCGGTCGAGCCCGAGGGGTCGACGGCGGTCCACGCCGCGCTCGCCGCCGGCGGGCCCGTGCCGGTGACGCCGCTGTCGATCGCGGACGGGCTCTCGGCGCCGTTTGCCGGCGAGCACGCGCTCGCCGTACTCCAGGCCCACGAGGTCAAAAGTGTGCTCGTCAGCGAGGAGGAGATCGAGGCTGCCTTCCGTTTCCTCTACGAGCGCGCGAAGCTCGCCTGCGAGCCGGCCGGCGCTGTCGGTGTCGCGGCAATCCTGGCGGGGAAGGTGGGCGACGGTCCGACCGCGGCTGTTGTCTCAGGAGGCAACGTGGCCACCCAAACCGCCTCTGCTATCCTGGCCCGGCGATGAAGACCGGTATCCATCCCGAGTACGTCAGCACGCATGTCCGCTGCTCCTGCGGCAACGAGTTCGAGACCCGTTCGACGCAGGCGGAGATCCACGTCGACGTGTGCTCCGCGTGCCACCCGTTCTACACGGGCAAGCAGAAGCTGATGGACTCCGGCGGCCGGGTCGAGCGCTTCCAGCGCCGGCTCGAAAAGGCCGGCGGCGCCCGCCGCGGGTAACCGGTTGGCCAACAACATCGGGGGCCAGGCAGTCCTGGAGGGCGTCATGATGCGCAGCCCTTCGAAGTGGGCTGTGGCGGTACGCAAGCCCGATGGCGAGATCGCCGAGGTCGTCAAGGACATCAGCTCGCCGATGGCGCGGAAGAAGATCTTCCGTCTCCCCGTGATCCGCGGGATCATCGCGCTCGGCGAATCGCTCGCGATCGGCTTCCGGGCCCTCGCGATCTCCGCGAACTACGCCGCGCAGGACCCGGAGGCGAAGGAGGGCGAGGTCCAGACGGAGATCACGCGCGGGCAGATCTTGTTCTCGTTCGCGATCGCGATCGGCTTTGCCCTGATGCTCTTCAAGGTGACGCCGGCGCTGATCACGAACTGGTTGCCGATCGACACGACCGGGTCGTTCGTGGTGATCGAGGGGATCATTCGCGTCTGCATCTTCCTGCTCTACCTACTCCTGATCTCGCTCCTGCCCGACCTCCGGCGCGTCTTCCAGTACCACGCCGCGGAGCACAAGGCGATCAACGCCTACGAGGCCGGCGAGGAGCTCACGCCGGAGAACGTGCAGAAGTTCAGTTTGATCCATCCGCGCTGCGGAACAGCGTTTTTGCTCTGGGTGATGGTGATCGGAATCTTCGTCTTCGCGTTCGTCGGCCAGCCCGCGTGGTACTGGCTGATCCTCAGTCGAATCCTGCTGCTGCCGGTGATCGCCGGGATCGCGTACGAGCTGATTCGCTTCGCCGGCAAGCACCAGGACAACCCGATCCTGATGACCCTGCTGGCACCGGGTCTCTGGCTGCAGCGCCTGACGACCCGCCCACCCACGCTCGACCAGATCGAAGTCTCGATCCGCGCGCTCCAGGAGGTGCTCCGCCGCGAGGGCGGCATCACTCCCGACGAGCGCAAGGTCGAGGTCATGGCCTGATGCCGCGGGTCGTGCGGCAGGCCGCCGTCGCGTGGGCGGGCTCGTTGTCGCGCGGCACCGGCACCGCGACCGCGACCTCGTCGGGAGCGTTCGAGCTGCCGATCGACCTGCCGTCGCGGATCTCCGACAAGCCCGGGAAGACGAGCCCCGAGGAACTGCTCGCCGCCGCACACGCAGGCTGCTACTCGACCTCGCTCGCGGGCGAGATCGCGCGGGCGGGCGGCACCGTCGAGCGGCTCGACGTCGCGTGCACGATCACGCTCGACGAGGTGGAGGGGAAGGGACATCTGATCGTCGCCTCCGAGCTCGACGTCGAGGCGCGCGCCGAGGGGATCGACCAGGCCGGGCTCGAGCGGGTCGCCCGGGCCGCCGACGAGGGCTGCACACTCTCCGCCCTGATCCGTGCCAGCGCTTCCGTTAGCGTCCGCGCCACACTCGCGAGCTAGGAGGGAATTCGATGGCTGCCGAGCGGCGCGCTTCGGTGACGTGGAACGGCGATCTGCTGAGCGGGTCGGGGACGATCGACGAGGTCGGGTCCGGTGCATTCGGGCCGCTCGAGGTCAGCTGGGCCGCGCGTTCGGAGGAGGCCTCGGGCGGGAAGACGAGCCCGGAGGAGCTGATCGCAGCCGCGTACGCCGCCTGCTTCTCGATGGCGTTCGCGAACGTGCTGGCGAAGGCCGGCACCGCGCCGGAACAGCTGCAGACCTCGGCGAGCGTGACCTTCGTGCCTGGCACCGGGATCACGAAAGTGGCGCTCACGGTGCGCGGGTCGGTGGCCGAGATCGATGCCGCTGCATTCCAGGCGGCGGCCGAGAACGCGAAGGTGAACTGCCCGGTCGCGCAGGCGCTGGCGGCCGTCCCCGAGATCACGCTCGACGCGGCGCTCAACCCCTAGAGGTCGAGCAGCAGCCCCCACTCGTGGCTCGAGTCGGGGTCGTCGTGGACGCGCTCGCCGACGACGCGTGCCCCGTGACGCACATACAGCCTGTGTGCGTCCTCGAAGCGCTTGTCCGACCAGATCGCGAGTTGCGTGTGACCGAGTAGACGCGCCTCGTCGGCGACGGCGGCGAGCAGCGCCGAGCCGGCGCCCGCTCCCCTGGCGGCAGGCAGGACGTAGAGGCGCTCGAGCGAGCCGTGGCCGGTGAGTCCGGCGGTGCCGACGATCCCGCCACCGAGCTCGGCGACGAAGAACGCCGCGTAGGCGGTCTCGACGTCGCGGAGATCGGCGTGGTAGCCGTGCGCGTCCCAGGTGAAGCCGTACTCGTCGTAGACGGCCTGTACGACTGCCGCTGCCGCCTCGGAGTCGGCCGAGCGTGCTCGCCGGATTCGCACCGTAGTCAGACCACTCGGCGGAGGAGGCCGCGGCTCGCAAGTCCGACGAGCCGGTCGAGCGTGACGAGGAAGCGCGCGCCTGCGAACGGGACGTCCCGGATCGCCCAGAGCGTTTCCGCGTTCACCCAGGCTGCCGCTCGCGCCCGGCGCACGTTCCACATCGCGACGACGCTGTCGAGCTCGCCGAGCGCGTCGTCGGCCCAGCCGACGAGGCCCGTGGCGAAGTCCGCCCGGACGCGCGCCTCGGTCTCCGCGAGGAGCGAGTCGATTGCGCGGAAGTCGACGTGCTGCGGACAGCCTCGCCTCGGGACGACGTCGAGAGCGCGGCAGGTGGCGACGAGCGCGACGGGCAGGTCGCGGTTGATGTGGGCGTTCATGCCCGCGAGCGCGAACTGGATCGGAGCGACTCCACGCCGCGAGCGGGCCTCGAACAGCGCCGACCATGCGTGCGGCGGCCGCTTCGGGCCGAGAACCTGCGCCCGCAGTGCGCGGAGATAGAGGTTCGCAAAGACGACGTCCAGCCACCGCGTGAAGCGCGCGTCGGCGAACGTCCCCGGCCGCACGCGCTCGTCGACCGCCTCCGTCACCCCGCGGTAGAGGGCGGTGAACGCTCGCACTCCGTCCCCTGCGGGCAGCGCCTCCTCGATCGCCCGCAGACGCGCCACGACGTCGTCCACCCGCCCGGGCAGCGGTGCGCGCAGCACGTCCTCGAGCGTCATCGCTCCACTACCCTATGTCGCATGGCTGCGACGATCGAGACCCTCATCGACGACCTCGAGCGCTCCTACATCGAGCTGCAGGAGCGCATGTCCGATCCCACGGTCTACAACGACCAGCGGGAGGCTGCGGATGTCGGCCGGCGGCTGAAGGAGCTCGAGCCGGCCTACAAGCTCGCGCAGGAGTGGCGGACGGTGTTCGAGGACGTCGAGGCGTCGCTCGCAGACCCGGAGCTGAAGGAGCTCGTGGCCGAGTCGGAGCAGCGCCTCGCAGAGCTCGAGGAGGAGCTGATGCTCGCGCTCGTTGCAAAGGATCCGGCCGACGACCGGGACGTGATCGTCGAGGTTCGGCAGGGCGTCGGCGGCGACGAAGCGGCGATCTGGGCCGGCGACGTGCTGCGGATGCTCACCCGCTACGCGGAGAGTCGTGGCTTCAAGACGGAGCTCCTGTCCGCGAACGAGAGCGAGGGCGGCGGCTTCAAGGAGGTCGTCTTCGCCGTCAAGGGCGGCGGCGCCTATTCGGTCTTCAAGTACGAGGGCGGCACGCACCGGGTCCAGCGCGTCCCGGCGACCGAGTCGCAGGGCCGGATCCACACCTCGACCGCGACGGCAGCGGTCATGCCCGAGGTGGAGGAGATCGAGGTCGAGCTGGACGAGCACGACCTGAAAATCGACGTCTACCGGTCGACGGGCCCGGGTGGTCAGAGCGTCAACACGACCGACTCCGCCGTCCGGATCACGCACCTCCCGACCGGGATCGTGGTCGCGATGCAGGACGAGAAGTCGCAGCTCCAGAACAAGGCCAAGGCGATGCGGGTCCTGCGCGCGCGGATCTACGAGGCGGAGCGGGAGCGCCAGCAGGCCGAGCTCTCCGCCACGCGCAAGTCGCAGATCGGCTCGGGCGAGCGCGCCGAGAAGATCCGCACCTACAACTACCCGGACAGCCGCGCCACCGATCATCGCGTCAAGGTGACGGTGAACCTGGAAAAGGTGCTCCAGGGCGGGCTGGACGACTTCACAGCCGCGCTGCAGGAGGACGACCGGCGCCGCCGGCTCGAGGAGTGACGGCGACGGCGTTGAGCCTGGGTGACGTGCTCCGGCGTGCCTCGGAACATCTGGGCAAGACCTCCGAGACGGGCCGCCTCGACGCCGAGCTCCTGCTCGCGCATTCGCTCGGTCTCCGGCGGATCGAGCTCTACACCGACTTCGACCGGCCGCTGAGCTCGGAGGAGCTCGACGCCTACCGCGAGCTGGTGGCGCGCCGCGCCCGACACGAGCCCGTCGCCTACATCCTCGGCGAGTGGGGCTTCCGGCGGCTGACGCTGAACGTCGACAGGCGGGCGCTGATCCCGCGGCCCGAGACCGAGATCGTCGTCGAGCGTGCGCTCGCGCACCTGCGCGGCCTCGACGCTCCCGTCGTGCTCGACGTCGGTACCGGGACGGGTGCGATCGCGCTCGCGATCGCCGACGAGCACCCGGGTGCGCGCGTGACCGCAATCGACGTCTCTGCCGACGCGCTCGACCTCGCGCGCGAGAACGCCGCCAGGACGGGGCTCGCCGTCGAGTTGCTGGAGCACGACGCCGCCGGCGGGCTCCCCGGCGGCCCGTACGACCTCGTCGTGTCGAATCCGCCCTACGTCGAGCGCGCGGAGCTCCCGACGCTGATGCCCGACGTACGCGACTTCGAGCCGCACGTCGCGCTCGTCGGCGACCAGATGCCCGAGGTAGTAGCACGGGCGGCGCGCGACGTGCTCCGCCCGGGAGGGCACCTCGTGCTCGAGATCGGCGACGGGCAGGCGCTCGCGACCGCTGCGGTGCTCGGCGCGCTCGGCTACGCCGACGTCGTCACGACGTCCGACCTCGCCGGCCGCGACCGCGTCGTCGAGGGCCGAGCGTGACCGATGTCGACGACGCAGTCGCCGCGATCGAGGCCGGGGAGCTGGCGATTGTCCCCACCGACACCGTCTACGGTCTCGCGACGACGCCGCACCTGGCGGCGTCGGTCCGTGCGCTCTACCGCGCCAAGGGCCGGGAAGGCTCCCAGCCGACGGCGCTCGTCGTCTCCGACCTCGAGACGCTGCGCGAGCTGCTGCCGGAGCTCCCCGACGCGAGCGAGGCGATCGCACGCGCGCTCCTTCCGGGCGCCTACACGCTGATCCTCCCGAATCCGGGAGAGCGGTTCCCATGGCTGACCGGCACGCGGCGCGATGCGATCGGGGTCCGCGTTCCACCCGTCGAAGGCGTGGGTCGAGACCTGCTCGCCCGAATCGGCGCGCTCGCCGGCACGAGTGCGAACCTGCCGGGCGGGCCGGACCCACGGACGCTCGCGGAGGTGCCCGAGCAGCTGCGCGCAGCGGCAGCCGCTCTCCTCGACGGCGGACCGCTTCCCGGCACTCCCTCGACCGTGATCGACCTCACCGGCTCCGAGCCGCTCGTCCTCCGCGAAGGGGCGGTCTCCGCCGGCGAGGCGCTCCGGGCCGTCGCCTCCGTCCTCTAGCATCGGGACGACGCCCGGCTAAGGAGGAACGGCACATGGCCGTCGCCCAGGAAACGCTCGACCGGCTCCGCACCGCGGGCCTCGAGGAGATCGACCCGGACATCGCTCGGCTGCTCGGCCGCGAGCTCGAGCGCCAGCGCGGTCAGATCGAGCTGATCGCCTCGGAGAACTTCACGTGGCCGAGCGTGCTCGAGGCCGTCGGCTCGGTGCCGACGAACAAGTACGCGGAGGGCTACCCCGGCAAGCGCTACTACGGCGGTTGCGAGGTGGTGGACGAGATCGAGCAACTGGCGATCGACCGGGCAAAAGACCTCTTCGGCGCCGAGCACGCGAACGTGCAGCCACACGCGGGCGCGCAGGCGAACATGGCCGCCTACTTCGCGCTGCTGCAGCCCGGCGACACGATCCTCTCGCTCCGCCTCGACCACGGCGGCCACCTCACGCACGGCCTCAAGGTCAACTTCTCCGGCCGGCTCTACACGATCGCCCACTACGGCGTTTCGCGGCAGACCGAGATGGTCGACTACGACGAGGTGCTCGCGCTCGCGAAGGAGCACCGGCCGAAGCTGATCGTCTGCGGCGGCTCCGCCTATCCGCGCACCGTCGACACGGCCGAGTTCCGCAGGATCGCGGACGAGGTCGACGCGCTCCTGATGTGCGACATGGCCCACTTCGCCGGCCTCGTCGCCGCCGGGCTGCATCCGAATCCGGTCGAGCATTGCGACATCGTCACCTCGACCACGCACAAGACGCTCTCCGGCCCCCGCTCGGGCTTCGTCCTCTGCAGGCAGGAGCACGCGCAGGCGGTCGACCGGGCCGTCTTCCCGGGCATGCAGGGCGGGCCGCTGATGCATGCGGTCGCCGCGAAGGCGTCGTGCTTCAAGATCGCCGGCTCGGACGCGTTCCGCTCCTATCAGGAGCAGGTGCGCGCGAACGCCGACGCGCTCTCCGACCAGCTGATTGCGGACGGTCTCGACATCGTCACCGGCGGCACCGACACGCACCTGCTCCAGCTCGACCTGCGCACGACCGACTGGACGGGGAAGGACGCCGAGGAGCGGCTCGACGAGGTGAAGCTGACCGTGAACCGGAACACGGTGCCGTTCGACGAGCGGCCGCCGACGGTCGCGTCCGGCGTGCGGATCGGCACCCCCGCGGCGACGATGCGCGGCTTCGACGAGGAGGACTTCCGCGAGGTCGGCCGGATCATCGCCGGCGCACTCGGCGACGGCGACCTCGGCGAGCTCTGCGACCGCGCGGAGGCGCTCTGTGCGAAGCGGCCCCTCTACCCGGGCTTCCGCGGCTACACCGCATACGCATGAGCGGCGTCGGCTTGACGGAGCCGCCCGAGAGCGGCGGCACCCGCCCTGTCGGTGCCGGAGCAGGAACCGGCCGCGTGACGGAGGTCAGGCACCCGCTCGTCCAGCACAAGCTCTCCTACCTCCGCGACAAGGAGACGCCGACCGTTCACTTCCGCAAGCTCGTCAACGAGCTGACGCTGCTGCTCACCTACGAGGCGACGAAGGACTTCACCACCGAGCCGGTCGAGATCGAGACGCCGCTCGAGAAGATGCAGGCGCAGCGGATCTCGGGGAAGAAGGTGGCGGTCAACCCGGTCCTGCGTGCCGGGCTCGGGATGCTCGAGGGCGTCCTCTCCCTGATCTCGAGCGCGCGCGTCGGCTTCATCGGCCTCTACCGCGACGAGGAGACGCTGCAGCCGGTCGAGTACTACGTGAAGCTGCCCGAGGACCTGTCCGAGCGTGACGCGATCATCCTCGACCCGATGCTCGCGACGGGCAACTCGAGCGCGGCGGCGGTCGAGGCGGTCAAGGTGGCCGGCGCCCGCTCGGTCACGCTCGTCTGTCTCGTGGCGGCGCCGGTCGGGATCGCGCGCGTGCACGAGGAGCATCCGGACGTCCACATCGTCTGCGCCGCGATCGACCGCGAATTGAACGACAAGGGGTACATCGTGCCGGGCCTGGGCGACGCAGGCGACCGGCTCTACGGGACGAAGTGAGGCAGGGCTGATGGACGCGTTGCGCGACCATCCGGAAGTCCTCTACGGCGCGATCGCCGCCTTCGTGATCGTGATCCTGCTGACGCCTGCGGTCGGCGGAATGGCGCGGCTGCTGGGCGTCGTCGACCGGCCCGAGGCGCGGCGGCTGAACCCGAACCCGATTCCGCGGCTCGGCGGGATCGCGATCTTCTTCGGCATCTTCGTGCCCGCGCTCGCGTTCCTCGAGCTCGGCCGCGAGACGCGCGGCGTCCTCCTCGGCGCCGCCGTCGCAACCGTCGTCGGCGCGATCGACGACTTCCGCGTCCTCGCGCCCGGCCGCAAGCTCGCAGGGCAGATCGTCGCGGCCGCGATCCCGCCCTTCTTCGGCGTCTGGATCGACCACTTCACGTTCCCGTTCGTCGGCCCGGTCGACCTGCCGGCCGTGGTCGGCGTGCCGCTGACGATGGTCTGGATCGTCGCGGTGATGAACATGGTCAACTTCCTCGACGGGATGGACGGCCTCGCCGCGGGCGTCTGTGGGATCGCCGCGGTCACCTATGCGATCCTGTCGCTCTCGCTCGGGAAGATCGACCCGGCGATCCTCTCCGCCATCGTCGCCGGCGCCTGCGTCGGCTTCCTCCGGCACAACTTCTTCCCGGCGCGGATCTTCATGGGTGACTCAGGTGCGCTCGCGCTCGGCTTCCTGCTCGGGGCGGTGTCCGTGCAAGGCCTGCTGAAGACGGCGTCGACGGTCGTGCTGCTGCTGCCGCTGCTCGTGCTCGCGGTGCCGATCCTCGACACCTCGTTCGTCGTCGCCCGGCGGCTCAAGCACGGCCAGCCGATCTCCTCGCCCGACCAGGCGCACCTGCACTTCCGCTTCCTCCGCCGTGGCTTCTCGCAGCGCCGCGCCGCCATGACGATGTGGGCCTGGTGCGCGACGCTCGCCGGTGCCGCGCTCGCGACGCGGTTTATCCCCTTCCGCGAGGGCGGCCACTGGCATTTCTGGGAGACGGTCGCTGTGCTCGCGATCGCGCTCGTCGCGCTCGCCTTCTCGCTCTACGTCGTCTACGTGCTCGAGATCGTCAAGTCGACGAACCCGCGCCGCTTCCGGCTCGGGCGCCGCCACGACGAGGTCGAGCAGCGCCGCTCCGCGTAGCACGACCACCCGTACAAAGTCGCCGCATTTCCCTGAAAGTAGGCGGCTTTCGACTGTCACAAGCTTTGCTATGCTCGCCGCGCCGATGGAGCCGCAGCAAACGCCGAACATCAGCCTCGCGGCAGCAGGCTCGTTCCTGATCGGGACGACGGCGGCGGTGATCGTGCTCGGGATCCTGATCGGCTGGCTCTTCGGCTCGGCCGCCTGGGGCTTCCTGATCGGCGCCATCCTCGGGATCCCGGTCGGCGTCTTCATGACCTACAAGCGCTACGGGCACGCAATCTGAAGTGGCCGGCGTCTTCGCCACCCCGCGGCCGATGCCGGACCAGAAGCTGCCGTTCGTCGCGGGCGCCGCCGTGATCGCGCTCGCGCTGCCGATCTTCCTCGCCGCCGGCTGGGAGCTGCGCGCGTGGGTGATCGGCGCGACCGTCTGGGCGGCCTCGCGCGGGCTCGCTGCGCTACTGACGCACCTGCGGTCGGGCATGGGTAACCTCGCCGGCTCAGGCGTGGTGGGCTTTGGAATGACCTTTCGCGCGCTCGCGGTGATGGTCGTCGTCGTCGCGCTCGCGGCAACCGACCCGGAGCTCGCGCTCGCGGTCACGCTCCTGTACGCCCTCGCCTACACCCTCGAGCTCGCCGTCTCGCTGGCCCTCTACTTCTCCGGAGAAACCCGTGAAACGGCTTAGTCTCCTCGCGGTCGGCCTCTGGCTCGCGCTGCCGTCGCTCGCGCTCGCGTCGACGACCGAGAACGGCGAGGAGGAGTTCAACCCTGAGCACGACTTCGACCCCGGCGAGTGGGTTCCGATTCACCTTGGCCCGCTCGACCTCTCGATCAACAAGACGGTCGCCTATCTGATCCTCGGGACGGTCCTGACGATCGCGCTCGGCCTCTTCCTGATGCGCGCCCGGATCGGCTCCAAGAACGAGGTCGGCAGGAGGCAGGCGGTCGGCGAGATGATCTACGACATCGCACAGACTCAGGTCGCCGAGCAGGGCTTGCCGCACAAGGCGATGAGACGCTGGTTCCCCTACGTGGCCTCGCTGATGCTCTTCATCTGGGTGGTCAACATGATCGGCTTCGTCCCGTTGCCGCTGTCAAATGAGACGTTCGAACTTTTCGGCGTCGAGTTGCCGACGCTGGCCATCTATGCGGCGACGTCGTCGATCAGCGTCACACTCGCGCTCGCGCTGATGACCTGGATCTTCACGCACGTCGAGGGTGTCCGTCACAACGGCGCGGTCGGGTACTTCAAGAGCTGGATCCCGGACGTCCCGAAGGCGCTCTATCCGCTGATCGTGCCGCTCGAGATCCTCGGCCAGTTCATGCGCCTCATCAGCCTGTCGGTTCGTCTCTACGCGAACATGCTGGCCGGGCACATGCTGATCCTGACCTTCATCGGCCTGATCTTCGTGCTCGAGAGCCTTGCAGTCGGCATCGTCGCCGTTCCGGCGGCCGCCGCCTTCTATCTCTTCGAGGTCGTGATCGTCGTTTCGATCCAGGCGTTCATCTTCGCCGCACTGTCCGCCATCTACATCGGCTCGGCAATCGAGCCGGAGCATTAGTTTAAGGAGGAAGAAGTGTTCAACTTGATTGCACAGGAGGCCGCGGGCAACGTCGACGCCGGCAAGGCGATCGCGCTGGCGCTCGGCATCGGCCTCGGCTCGCTCGGTGCCGGCATCGGCATCGGCAATATCTTCGGCTCGATGATCCAGGCGGTCGCGCGCCAGCCGGAGCTCAAGGGCGAGTTGACGGGCATCCAGTGGCTCGGGTTCGCTCTGACCGAGGCCGTCGTCTTCTACGGCCTGATCGGCGGCCTGCTCGCCTTCGTCCTGGTCTAGGGATGATCGTCGCCGCGTCACCACTGATCGAGGTCGTCCCGGGTCTGATGATCTGGACTCTCGTCTGCTTCGCGATCACCTTCTTCGTCCTGCGCAAGTTCGCGTTCGGGCCGATCCAGAAGACGATCGACGACCGGCGCGAGCGGATCCGCTCGTCCGTCGAAGAGGCCGAGAACACTCGGCGCGAGGCCCGGGCCTTGCTCGAGGAGCACAAGCAGCTGATGGGGCAGGCGAAGAGCGATGCATCGGCGATCCTGGCGCAGGCGCGGAGCGACGGCGAGGCGCAGCGCGAGCGCGCCCGCGAGGAGGTCGAGGTCGACCGGCAGCGCCGGCTCGAGGAGACGCGCAAGCAGATCGAGGCGGAAACCGTCCGCGCCCTCGAGCAGATCCGCTCCGAGGTCGCCGACCTGACCCTGATCGCGACCCAGAAGGTGACGAGCAAGGTGCTCGACAAGGCCGACCACAAGAAGCTGATCGACGACGCGATCGGCGAGCTCGACTTCTCCGCCCTGGAGACGGAAAAGGTCTAGTGGCCCCCCGGGCAACATTTGGGGCGCCGCTGGCGCGAAACCGTCACCTGGAGAGCCACTAGTTGGCCGTCGCGCCCCGCATGTACGCGCGCTCGCTCTTCCAGGCGGCGAAGGAGACGGGCTCGCTCGAGACCGTCCACGCCGAGCTGGGCGAGTTCGCGACCGCCGTCGACGAGGTGCCCGAGCTGCGCGGCCTGCTCTCGAACCCGCAGATCGAGCGCGACGAGCGCTCGGCGGCGCTGCGCGAGATCCTCGCCGACGCCGACGAGCTGCTGCGCAACTTCGTCCTTCTCCTCTCCGAGAAGGGCCGCACGGCCCAGCTCGGCGAGGTCTACCGCGAGTTCGACGCGCTCGTCGCCGCCGAGGCAGGTCGGCTGACGGTCGAGCTCACCACCGCCTACGAGCTTTCGGACGACGAGGCCGCCTCGATCGTGAAGAAGATCGAGCAGTCCTCCGGCCGCACCGTCGAGGCGACCCGCTCGGTCGACCCGAAGCTGATCGGCGGCATCGTCCTCCAGGTCGGCTCGCACCGGCTCGACGCCAGCGTCAAGGGCCGCCTGAACCGTTTAGCCATGAACTCGTGACAAGGAGCTGAAGTTGAAGCGACGCCCCGAAGATCAGCATGGGGGAACCCATGGTTCCCCCATGAGCCGCCTCCTTCGCCGCGGCGCTTCTGACGGCGCACTGCTGGGCTCCCGGGCAACGCCCGGCTCCGCCGGCCGACGGGCTGCTCTTGTAGCGGGTGGCGAAAACCGCTTTCCACCGATCGATCACCTGAGCCGCAAGGAGCCAATGTGAAGCTACGCCCGGAAGAGATCACGTCGATCCTCAAGTCCAGGATCGAGCAGTACGACGTCCAGACCGACCTCTCCGAGGTGGGCTCCGTGCTTCAGGTCGGCGACGGCATCGCGCGCGTCCATGGCCTCGAGAACGCGGTCTCGCTCGAGCGGCTCGAGTTCGAGCACGGCGTCGTCGGCATCGCGTTCAACCTCGAGGAGGACAACGTCGGCGTCGCCCTCTTCGGCGAGTGGCAGGAGGTCAAGGAGGGCGAGCCGGTCAAGCGGACCGGCGCCGTCGTCGACGTCCCCGTCGGCGATGCCCTGCTCGGCCGCGTCGTCGACCCGCTCGGCAACCCGCTCGACGGGGCCGGCGCGATCGAGTCCTCCGAGCGGCGCCCGCTCGAGTTCAAGGCGCCGGGCGTGATCGAGCGCCAGCCGGTGAAGGAGCCGCTCCAGACCGGCGTCAAGGCGATCGACTCGATGACGAACGTCGGCCGCGGCCAGCGCGAGTTGATCATCGGCGACCGCGGCACCGGCAAGACTGCGGTCGCGATCGACGCGATCATCAACCAGCGCGACACCGACGTCGTCTGCATCTACGTCGCGATCGGCCAGAAGGGCTCGACGGTCGCGCAGGTGTACGAGCGCCTGAAGGACGAGGGCGCGATGGACTACACGATCATCGTCTCCGCGGCCGCGCACGAGGCGGCGCCGATCAAGTGGATGGCGCCGTTCGCGGGCGCCGCGATCGGCGAGCACTTCCTCTACAACGGGAAGCACGCGCTGATCATCTACGACGACCTCTCCAAGCACGCGGACGCCTACCGGCAGCTCTCGCTGCTGCTCCGGCGCCCGCCGGGCCGCGAGGCGTATCCGGGCGACGTCTTCTATCTGCACTCGCGGCTGCTCGAGCGCGCCTGCAAGCTGAACGACGACCTCGGCGGCGGCTCCCTGACCGCCCTGCCGATCATCGAGACGCAGGCCGGCGACATCGCCGCCTACATCCCGACGAACGTGATCTCGATCACCGACGGCCAGATCTTCCTCGAGGCCGATCTCTTCTACTCGGGCATCCGGCCCGCGATCAACGTCGGCACCTCGGTGTCGCGCGTCGGCGGCTCCGCGCAGACGAAGGCGATGCGGAAGGTCGCCGGGCGTCTGCGGCTCGAGCTCGCCCAGTACCGCGAGCTGGAGGCGTTCTCCCAGTTCGGCTCCGAGCTCGACCAGGCGACGCAGAACACCCTGGCGCGGGGCGAGCGAATGGTGGCGACGCTGAACCAGCCGCAGTACAAGCCGTGGCCGCACGGCGAGCAGGTCGTCGCGCTCTATGCGGGGATCAACGGCCACCTCGACGGAGTCCCGGTCGCCCAGGTGCCGCGCTTCCAGGACGAGCTCCGCGAGCACCTGCGCACGGAGGGCTCGGTCTACAAGGCGATCGAGGAGACGAAGGACCTTGCCGACGACACAGTCGAGACGCTCGACCAGGAGCTCGAGAAGTTCAAGAAGAGCTTCAACGTCGAGGAGGACAAGGGCCTCGTCGCCTAAATGGCCCGCCCGGCGACAACTAGTGCGTCCCTGCCGCGCGATCTGCGGCGCGATGCGGCGTCCTCAGTCGCGTCCATACCTTCGGGTATGAACGCTCCCTGCGTCCTTGCCTCGCTTGCAGCTCGCGCGGCAGGAACGCGAAGCCGTCACCGGGCGGGCCACTGATGGCCTCCGTCCAAGACCTGAAACGCCGCGTCCGCTCCGTCAAGAACACGCGCAAGATCACGAAGGCGATGGAGCTCGTCGCCTCGGCCCGGCTGCGGCGCGCGCAGACCCGGATCGAGGCGATGCGCCCGTACGCCGACACGATGCGCGAGCTGATCGCGGGCGTCGGGCGTGCGAGCGCATCGGTGCGCGGCCTGCCCCTGCTGCAGCAGCGCGACGAGGAGAAGACCGTCGCCGTCGTGGCGCTCACCGGCGACCGCGGTCTCGCCGGGCCGTTCAACGCGCAGATCATCCGCCGTGCCTTCGCCCTCGAGCGCCAGCTCCGCGGCGAGGGGAAAGAGGTCACGTTCATCGCCGTCGGCAAGAAGGGCCGCTCGACCTTCGCGTTCCGCCGCTACGAGACAGCGGGGGAGTACGTCGGCTTCACCGACCGGCCCGCCTACGCCGACGCCCAGACGATCGCGCACCGCGTCGGCGAGCTCTACATCGCGGGCGAGATCGATCGCGCGGTGCTCGTCTTCAACGCCTACGTCTCGCCGCTCGTGCAGACCGTGACCGAGCTCGAGCTGCTGCCGATCTCGGCGGACATCCTCGAGACCGACGAGGAGGAGCGCCGTGACGACGCGATGCGCGGCGACTTCATCTTCGAGCCCGAGCCGGAGGAGATCCTCGCCCGGCTCCTGCCGGTCTACCTCGAGACGCAGGTCTACCGCGCGCTGCTCGAATCGGCCGCGTCCGAGCAGGGCGCGCGGATGACCGCGATGCGGAACGCGTCCAAGAACGCCGGCGAGCTGATCGACTCGCTGACGCTGCAGATGAACCGCGCCCGCCAGGCCGAGATCACGCAGGAGATCCTGGAAGTGGTCGCCGGCGCCGAAGCGCTTTCGTAGTTCCGGCGACACGTCGACGCGGTCCCGTGGCCGGAGCCGGGCTTTGCCCGGCCGGAGGCCGGCGGCGGCTGACTCGAGCGCACGATGAAGGAGGGGCCCACGGGGGAACCATGGGTTCCCCCGTGTTCCGCGCAGGAGATCCTCGAAGTCGTCGCCGGCGCCGAAGCCCTCTCATAACTGCCGCTTAACAAGGGTTTCCGGCGGTCCGTCTAGGATCGGCGGGATGGAAGCGGGGGTCGACCTCAAGGAAGAGCCGGACCGGTTCGCGCCGGCAATCGACGTCGCGACCCGGTTGCTCGACAACATCGAGACGGTCGTCTACGGCAAGCGCGAGGAGGTCAAGCTCGTCCTCGCCGCGCTGATGTGCGGCGGCCACGTCCTGCTCGAGGACGTGCCCGGCACCGCGAAGACGGTGCTCGCCCGGGCGATCGGCGGCAGCATCGACGGTGTCTCGATCACGCGGATCCAGTGCACGCCCGACCTGCAGCCGACCGACGTCACCGGCATGTCCGTCTTCGACCAGAAGTCACGCGACTTCGAGTTCCGGCCGGGGCCGATCTTCACGAACGTCCTGCTCGTGGACGAGATCAACCGGGCGACGCCGAAGACGCAGTCCGCGCTGCTCGAGGCGATGGCCGAGGGCCAGGTGACGGTCGACGGCGAAACCCGCGAGCTGCCGAGCCCGTTCTTCCTGCTCGCGACCGAGAACCCGATCGAGTACGAGGGGACGTTCCCGCTCCCAGAGGCGCAGCTCGACCGCTTCCTGCTCCGCACCGCTCTCGGCTACCCGGGCGTGCTCGAGGAGCGGCGCATCCTCGAGGAGCAGCGCTACCGCCATCCACTCGGCGACCTGCAGCCCGCAGTCAGCCTCGACGACATCCGTGTCCTCCGTGACGCCGCGCAGCACGTCTACGTCGACGACGTCCTCCACAACTGGATCGTCGACCTCGTCCGCGCCACCCGCGAGCTCGACGTGGTCTCGATCGGCAGCTCCGTCCGCGGCAGCCTCGCCGTCGAGCGCGTCGCCCGTGCGTGGGCGCTCCTGAACGGCCGCGGCTACGTCGTCCCCGAGGACGTCGAGCGGCTCTTCGTGCCGGTGCTCGTGCACCGCGTCGTCTTCACGCCTGCGCTCGTCGCCCGCGCGCGCGCCGCCGGCTGGCCGGCCGCGATCGAGGAGTTCCGCCAGGCGTGCCTCGAGCTCGCGCCCCGCCCGGGCTCCGACGAGGATCCGCTCTTCCACGAGCGCCCCGTCGAGCCCACGCGCAGCACTTGAGCGGCAGCCAGACCTTCCAACTCATCTCGCGCCGGCGGCTGATCGGCCTGACGCACGGGACGATGCGGAGCGTGCGGCGCGGCCGCGGCACCGAGGTCGCGGGCTCGCGCGCCTACCGGCCCGGCGACGACATCCGCTCGATCGACTGGGCCGCCTCGGCCCGGATGTCGTCCGCCCGCGGCGCCGACGAGTTCGTCGTCCGCGAGCGCTACGCCGACGAGGGCCCGCGCGTCGTCGTCGTCGCCGACCGCAGCCCCGAGCTCTCCTTCTTCTCGCCGCCGCTGCCGTGGCTCGACAAGGCCGCGGCGATGCGCCAGGCGACCGAGATCGTGGTCGCGAGCGCCGCGCAGGCAGGTGGCTTCGTCGGCTACCTCGACTATGCGGACGGCGAGCCGTTCTGGCTGCCGCCGCGCGGCGAGCGCCGGCTCGCCTACCTGCGCGAGGAGCGCGCGCGCGACGCCGGCTGGGATGCGCCGGCCGACGGCGTCGAGCGCGCGCTCGAGCACCTCTTCGAGCACCGCCGCAACGTCACCGCCGGCAGCTTCGTCTTCGTCTTCTCCGACTTCCTCGACCCGCCCTCGCGCGAGACGTGGCTGACAGCCGTCGAGCACCTCTGGGACGTCATACCGATCGTGATCCAGGATCCCGTGTGGGAGCAGAGCTTTCCCGACGTCAGCGGCATCGTCGTCCCGCTCCGTGATCCGCGCAGCGGCCGGATCACCCACGTCCGCCTTTCGAAGCAGGAGGTGGCGGCGCGGCGGCGCGAGAACGAGGAACGGCTGCGGGCCCTCCTGGAAGAGCTGACACTGCTCGACCTCGATCCGGTGCTGCTCTCGTCGAGCGAGCCCTCCGACGTGCTCGCAGCGTTTCTCGACTGGAACGAGTACCGGCGTGCGCGGCGCGGGGTGGTGGCATGAGCGCGAGGCGGGCAGCGGTCGTCGCCGCGCTCGTCCTCGTCGCGATCGCCGCCGCGGGTGTGGCGTTCCTGCTCCTGCGTGACGACGGCGGCGACGAGTCCGGCCTGCGGCCGCTGCGTGCGCGGGCCGCGCTCTCCGACCGGATCGTCGGCTTCGGCGACACCGTGCAGGCGCGCGTCGACGTCACGCTCGACCTGCGCCAGATCGACCCGAGCGCCGTGAAGGTCCGAGTGGCGTTCGATCCCTGGCGCCGCGTCGAGCCGGTCGAGGTGAAGCGGACCGATGCGGGCTCCAGCTCCCATCTGCGGCTGACGTACGTGCTCCGCTGCGTCAAACAGGCGTGCGTGCCCGAGCGCGAGATCCTCCCCTTCGAGTTCGATCCGGCGCTCGTCGAGTTCGACAACCGCGCGGGCGGGCGCGGCGCGCTGCGGGCGCCGTTCCCGACGCTGACAGTGCACACGCGAATCCAGGCCGGCGATCTGGCGACCGTTGCGCCCTGGCGCCTCGACTCGACCGGGGTGCCCGAGCCGTCGTACCGCACCTCGCCCGGGCTGTTGCTGGCGCTTCTGGTGGGCGGCAGCCTCATCCTCCTCGCGGGCGGCGGCGCATTCGCGTACGTCGGCTGGCCTCGGCGGCACGTCGAGCCCGACCCGGAGCCCGAGCCGGAGCCAGACCTGCTGCCCACACCGCTCGAGCAGGCGCTCGAGCTGCTCGAGGACGCCGCGCGTGCGAACGGCGCCGCCGACCAGCGCCGCTCGCTCGAGCTCGTCGCCGAGGTGCTCGCGGAGCGCGGGGAAGAGGACGGCCTGGCCGAGGCGGCGCGAACGCTCGCGTGGTCGCCGACGGCGCCGGGGCCCGACAAGACGAAGAGCCTCGCCGCCCGCGTCCGCGCCGCACTCGAGGAAGAGCTGCGCCAGCTCGAGGAGGAGCGTCTGCGTGAGGAAGAGGAACGCCGGCGGCGAGCGGAGGAGGCACGTGCTCGGACTGAGTAGACGCCCGGCGGTCGACACGCACGACACCGCTTCGTTCACGTCCACCGGCAGGCGGACGCTCGCACTCCGCATCCTCTTTGCAGGCGGGGCGATCGTCCTGCTGACCGCGGCCGTTCTCAGCGCGCGTGAGCTCGACCCGCGCGACCGCGGCCTGCTCCCCACCGGAACGACCGGCGTGGTCGTGATGGACCTGTCGCTCTCGATTCTCGACGACCAGTCGGGAGTCGTCCGACGCACGCTCCAGTCGCTCGTCGACTCGGACCAGCCCGTCGGCGTCGTCATCTTCTCCGACGTCCCCTACGAGCTGCTTCCGCCCGGAACGCCGGCGCGGGAGCTGCGGCCGATCATCCGCCTGCTGACGCCGACCGGCTCGGGCAAGGTCGTCAGCCCCTGGTCGGACACGTTCCGTGCCGGCACCCGGATCTCGACGGCGCTGCAGCTGGCGCAGGACATGCTCGAGGGCGACCGGGTGAAGGACGGCTCGATCCTCCTCGTCAGCGACCTCGAGACGGCGCCCGACGACGTGCCGGAGACGGCGAAGGTGCTGCGGTCGATCAAGCGCTCGGGGACACCGATCCGGCTCCTCGCGCTCGGGCCGTCGAGCGACGCCCGCGCCCTGTTCGGCGGCATCCTCGGCACGGAGGCGTTCACGCCGCTCGCGGACGGCCCAGTCCGCCAGCCGGAACCGCCCGACGCCCGCCGGCGGCCGCTACCGCGCACGCTGCTGCTGCTCGGACTGCTCTTCCTCGTCGCTCTGGCCGGCCATGAGCGCTACGCCGGGCGGCTCGCCCTGCCCACGCTGCCGCGGCGGAAGGCCGTCGCATGAGCCGGCGGCTGCCACACCTGCCCCGCGAGCTCCTGCTCGTCGTTGCCGGCGCGTGCGTCGTCGGCGCCGTCCTGCTCGCTCTCGTGGCGGTCGACGTCGCGCGCTCGCGCGACACGATCTCGGCAGACGACGTCCGCTTCACCGCCGGCGCTCCCACGACTGGCTGGCGCCCGCGGGCGCTGGCGCCGTTCGACGCCGGCGAGCGTGTGCTCGGCGTCCGCGACGACCTCGCCTTCCGGGAGACGCTGCGGCTGCTGCGGCTGAGCAAGCTGCTCGACTACACGGTGTCCGACCCGATGCTGGCCATCCACCGCACCGAGCTGGCGGAGCGGCTCGAGTCGATCGTCGTCCACGATCCCGATCCGGCCCTCCGCTCCCGCGCCTCCAGCCTGCTCGGCATCGTCAGCGTCGTCTCCTGGAACTCGACGCCGCCGCAGGGGACCCAGCAGCAGGACCGCTCCGAGCTCTTGATCGCGGCGGTCGCGAGCTTCGAGCAGGCGATCGGCCTCGATCCCGACAACGACGACGCGAAGTACAACCTGCAGCTGATGCTCCAGCGCGGCGAGGGCCTGCTCCCGACCGAGGCCGCCGCGGGCCGCAACCCGTCTCCGGGCGGCAAAGGGTCGCGCGGCGCCGGCGCCGGCGCGCCCGGCGGCGGCTACTGATGGTCGAGGCCACGATTCGGCGCGCTCATGACGCGATCTGCCGTGTCCGGGCCGCTCCCGGCCCGACTGATCGGACGGGCGTCCGCTCAGCCGAGCCGTCCGCTTCGCGTGCTCAGGCCGTCACCGATGCCACCGGCATCGGCAACGGCCTGCACCCGCGTCCCAGAGCAGCCAGCTCACGTCCTGAGACGGGCCGCTTCATGGCCTCGACCATCTGATGCACCTCAGCTTCCTGACTCCGTTGGGCGCGCTGCTCGCCCTCGCGGTCGTGCTGCCGCTCGTCGCGCTGGCGCTCGTGCATCGCCGCGGCACGGCCGTCCGCCGTTCGATCGGGCTCCCGGAGCCAAGCGCCCGGGTGATCCGCGCAGCCGTCGCAGCGGTCGTGCTCGCCGCAGTCCTGCTCGGCGCTGCGGCGATGCAGCCGCGGCTCGAGTGGACCTCCGACCAGCGGATCCGCGACGACGCCGAGGTGATCATCGTGATCGACACGTCGCGCTCGATGCTGGCGCGGACGGGCCCGCGCTCGGAGATCCGCTACACGCGGGCGACCGAGGCGGCGCTGCGCTTCCGCTCGGCCTTCGAAGACGTGCCGATGGGGATCGCCTCGTTCACCGACCGTGTGCTGCCGCATCTCTTCCCGAGCCCCGACGACGATGTCTTCGTCGCGACGCTCAACCGCTCGATGGGGATCGACCGGCCGCCGCCGCACGGCGCGTTCATCTCGACTGCGACCCGCCTCTCGGCACTCGAGACGATCGTCAGCCGCCGCTTCTTCACGCCGACCGTGCGCAAGCGGCTGGTCTTCGTGATCACCGACGGCGAGAGCGTCCCGATCTCCGGCGCGAAGATCGCCGCCGCGTTCCGCCGGTCACCGGGCGTCGACACGATCTTCCTGCACGTCTGGGACGGTGACGAGCGCGTCTTCAACGGCGGTCAGCCGGAGCCGCAGTACAGCCCCGACCCCCGCTCGCGGAGCATCCTCGACGGCGCGGCGGACACGCTCGGCGGCCAGGTCTTCGCCGAGGGCGAGCTCGAGCGCGCAATCGCGGCGGCGCGGAACGCCCTCGGTGACGGCACGACCGTCGTACAGGGAGAGAAGCGGAACCGGATCGCGCTCGCGCCCTATCTCGCCGGCGCCGTCTTTCTCCCGCTCGCGCTCCTCCTCTGGCGCCGCGACCGCTGAGCTGTGTTTGCTGCGCAAGCTGAGCATCCGCAGGAGCGGATACTCAGCGCGCGAAGATCCCTGAAGGGGCCGCTTCGCGGCCCAACTGCCAGCTACCCCTGCGGATCCAGGAGATCCTGGAACCAGAGCTCGACCGCCTCCGGATAGCCCGACTCGTCCATGTACGAGATCCCGCGACTCGCAAGCCAGAGCACGGACTCGGGGCTCGCGTCCAGGAGGACGCGTCGGACGGCATCGTCGCCGCTCCGGATCCCGCCGCTGAAGCCGGCCTGAGCGCGGCGGAGCCGAGCAAGTGCGAACGCGGCCTCGTCGATTGCGGTGCCGTTCTCCTCGTACCAGTCGACGCCGTCGGCACGCCCGAGCGCGTCCAGAGCCCGCTCGGACAGCCGTCCCGCCTCCTCGGCGGCGACGAAGTCGTCCGAAGGCTTCAGAGGTCCCGGCGTCCTATCCGGAAGTTTCATATCCGTCTCCTAACTATTCGGGCTCCACAACGTCACACATCATGATCCTGCACTCGAACCGCGGCACGGGCCAGCACTCGGCACGGGAGAGTCGGCAGGAAGAATCGTTAACGGAGGGGATACATGAGCAAACGCTCACTTTGGCTTCTGGCGGGCCTGGTGCTCGTCGCAAGCCTGATCGTCGGCCCTGGCGCGACCGCGTCGCCGGCGAAGACGAACGCCGGCACGATCGTGTTCATCCACGATCAGGAGCCCCCGAACCTGCAGGGCCCGTGGGTCGGCAACAACCTGTATGCGACGAGCCTCGTGCTCAACAACATCTGGTACGGCTGCCAGATCCGCAACGCCTCTGCAGCGTTCGTGCCGCGGCTGTGCACGGCGCGGCCGACCGTCACGAAGGCGAACCCGCTGACGGTCAAGTTCACGTACAAGAAGGAAGCGGTGTGGAGTGACGGCAAGCCGGTCGTCGCCGAGGACTTCTGGGCGACCTGGCAGGTCTTCATCAACCCGAAGCACAACCCGATCAGCCGCACCGGCTGGGAGGACATCAAGAGCGTGACGCGTGGCAACGCCAAGACCGTCACGGTCGTCTTCAAGAAGGTGTACGCGGACTGGGAAGCGCTCGTCTCGAGCGGCCCGTACCCGGCCCACATCGTCAAGGGCAAGGACATGAACGAGATGTTCCTCAACTCCGTTCCTGTCTCGAGCGGTCCGTGGAAGTTCCAGAGCCTGCAGAAGGGCGTTCAGATCACGGTCGTGAAGAACACCCGCTTCAAGGCGGGCCCGGCGATGAAGCTGGACCGGCTCGTGTTCCGCTACATCCTGGACACGAACTCGCGCTTCCAGGCACTGAAGGCCGGCGAGGGTCAGGTCATGGAGCCGCAGCCGCAGCTCCAGATCGCCGACTTCATGAAGGACAGCAAGTTCAAGGTCAACACGAAGGTCGGTTACACGTACGAGCACATCGACTTCCAGTTCGGCGCCAAGGGCCACCCGGCCCTGAAGCAGCCGTACGTCCGCCAGGCCCTGATCCAGGGCATGAACCGGACGCAGGTCGCGGGCGCGCTCTACGGTGAGATCTCGAAGGGCCTGCCGGCCCTGCAGAGCCTCATCTACAAGCCGTTCGAGCTGCCGTACAAGAAGAACTTCGCAGCGTGGAGGTTCAACCAGACGAAGGTGATCAGCCTGCTCAAGGGCAAGGGCTGCACCGGTGGTCCGGACAAGCCGAGCGCGGGCAACGACAAGATCTTCTCGTGCCCGAACGTCGGCAAGCTGTCGTTCCGGTTCCACACGACGACGGGCAACCAGCTCCGCGCCCTGACGTTCGAGATCATCCAGCGGCAGCTCAAGTCCGTCGGCATCGAGCTGGTGCCGCGGTTCCAGACGGGTGGCGTCATGTTCGGCACGACGCTGCCGTCGCGGGACTGGGACCTGATGCTGTTCGCCTGGGTCGGCTCGCCGTCCTCGTCGATCACGGTGAAGGACATCCTCGGCTGCGGTGGCGACCAGAACGACGGCGCCTACTGCAACCAGGCCCTGAGCAAGGTCCTGAACCAGGTCGCGACGACTCTCGACGCGACCAAGCGCGCTCAGCTGCTCAACGCAGCCGAGCTCAAGTACGTCGCAAAGGACATCCCGTCGATCCCGATGTTCGCCCGCCCGCTCTACACGATCGCGCAGGCGAAGGTGAAGGGTGTCGCGGTGAACCCGACGCAGGAAGGCAGCCCCTGGAATATCGGGGACTGGGCAGCCTAGAACCACCCGTTCCCAGCCTCTGAGGGAACAACCGGGTCCCGCCTCCGCCTCTCCTGGCGGGGGCGGGACTCGGCCATTAGGATCCCGAACCGAATGCAGGACCAAGGACTCCCGTGCTGACGTACATCATCCGCAGACTGCTGTACAGCTCCGTCGTCCTGGTGCTGGCGAGCTTCCTCGTCTTCACGTTCGTGACCGTCTCGGGTGACCCGCTCGCCGGGCTCCGGATCTCGCCGAACGTCTCCGAGCAGACGGTGCAGAACGTGATCGACCGCAAGCACCTCGACGATCCGGTGCCGAAGCGCTACCTCTACTGGGTCCAGGACGCGTTCACGAACCAGTTCGGCTCGACGCTCCTCGACAACCGGCCGATCCTGCCCGAGCTCTGGCGCGTGATGAAGAACACGCTGCAACTCGTGCTGATAGCCCAGATACTCGTCGTCTTCTTCGCGGTCCTGATCGGCGTCTACTCCGCGATCAGGCAGTACTCGAGCTTCGACTACACGATGACGAGCTTCAGCTTCCTCGGCCTCGCGACGCCGGTCTTCTGGCTGGCGCTGATGGTTCAGGTCGCCGTGGTCCAGATCTACGAGCGTACGGGGCACCGACTGTTCCCGATCGCCAACCTCAACTCGGTCGACCCGGGGACCGGAATTGACTTTTGGATCGACCGTGCGCACCACCTCGTGCTGCCGGTCTTCGTGCTCATGGTCGCCGGCATCGCCGGCTACTCGCGCTACATGCGGGCCGCGATGCTCGAGGTGATCAACTCCGATTACGTGCGCACCGCCCGCGCCAAGGGCCTGAACGAGCGTCGCGTGACGATGAAGCACGCGCTTCGGAACGCGCTGATCCCGCTGGTCACCCTCGTCGCGCTCGACTTCGGCACGATCCTCGGAGGTGCGGTCGTCACCGAGACGGTCTTCTCGCTGGACGGGATGGGCCTCTACTTCGTCAACGCCCTCTTCAGCAACGACCCCTATCCGGTCATGGCCTGGTTGATGGTGACCGCTGTGATGATCATCATCTTCAACCTGATCGCGGACATCGCCTACGGGTTGCTCGATCCGCGCGTGCGCTATGACTGAGATGGCGCCCGGCGACGACACGCGCGCTCAGGACCGGGAGGACGTCCCGCTCGACAGCTTGAGCGTCGGCCAGCCGGCGTCCGCGCACGGCCACCCCGGCAGCCTTGCCCTGCCGGAGGAGTCGCCCGGCGCTATCGTCGACCCCTCCTTCGCCGTCAGCCCGACGGGGGCGGCAATCGAGCTGCCCGCCGCGGACCTGGTCGCGCAGCAGGCCGGGGTCGAGCCGAAGGCGCGCAGCCAGTGGGCCTACGCTCGGATCCGGTTCTTCCGGCACAAGATGGCGGTGATCAGCCTCTTCGTGCTGCTCGGAATCTGCTTCGTGGCGCTCT
Source organism: uncultured Gaiellaceae bacterium (assembly GCA_963784895.1). Taxonomy (GTDB): domain Bacteria; phylum Actinomycetota; class Thermoleophilia; order Gaiellales; family Gaiellaceae; genus Gaiellasilicea. The sequence goes on from CAWATM010000017.1 coordinate 75,677, forward strand.
TCGCCGACCGCGTCGCGCCCTACGCGTTCGACGAGCTCGACCTCTTCAACATCACCTCGCCGCCGACTCTCGAGGACAAGCACCTGTTCGGCACCGACCTGCTCGGCCGCGACTATCTCAGCCGCGTCATCTACGGCCTCCGCACGTCGCTCTGGGTGGCGTTCTTCGTCGCGTTCCTCTCGACGACGATCGGTACGACGGTCGGGGCGCTCGCCGGCTATTACGGCGGCGCGACCGACAATCTGCTGATGCGCTTCACCGACCTGATCCTGACGCTGCCCGGCCTTGCCGTGCTCCTGACCGCCGCCGCGTTCTTCGGCACCGGCGATCCGCTCAAGGTCGGGGTCATCCTCGCGCTCCTCTTCTGGACGGGGATCGCGCGGATCGTCCGGGGCGTCTTCCTCTCGCTCCGCGAGAAGGAGTTCGTCGAGGCGGCGAAGGCGAGCGGCGCCAGCGACGTGCGGATCATCCTGCGCCACATGCTGCCGAACTCACTCGGGCCGATTATCGTCAACACGACGCTGATCATCGCGGCGGCGATCCTCGTCGAGGCGGCGCTGTCGTTCCTCGGCTTCGGGATCCAGCCGCCGAACCCGGCCCTCGGCTCGCTGATCGCGGCCGGCCAGAGCGAGGGCTTCGGCTCCTGGTGGCTCGTCACCTTCCCCGGCCTCGTCATCGTGCTGATCGCCCTCTGCATCAACTTCATCGGTGACGGGCTGCGCGACGCGCTCGACCCGACGCAGCGGAGAGTTCGTGCCTGATCCGATCCTCTCGATCCGGGACCTGACAGTCGAGTTCAACACCGAGGACGGAATCGTCCAGGCGGTCACGGACGTCAGCTACGACCTGATGCCGGGCGAGGTGCTCGGGGTCGTCGGCGAGTCGGGCTCGGGCAAAAGCGTCTCCATGCTCTCGATCCTCGGCCTGTCGCCGCAGGGCCGAATCCCCAAGGGGGAAGCGATCTACAAGGGCAAGGATCTGCTGAAGATGTCGCAGAAGACGCTCCGCGGCATCCGCGGCGGCGACATGGCGATGATCTTCCAGGACCCGATGACGTCGCTGAACCCGGTGTTGTCGGTCGGCGACCAGATCATGGAAGCGCTGCTCGTGCACAACGACGGCATGAGCGATGCGTCGGCCAAGAAGCGCGCGATCGAGCTGCTCGAGGTGGTCGGCGTCCCGTTCGCCGAGCGCCGGATCGACCAGTACCCGCACGAGTTCTCGGGCGGCATGCGCCAGCGTGCGATGATCGCGATGGCGATCGCGAACGACCCGAGTGTGTTGATCGCCGACGAGCCGACCACAGCGCTCGACGTCACGATCCAGGCTCAGATCGTCGAGGTGCTGAAAGCGGCGCGCGAGGAGACGCACGCTGCGATCGTCCTGATCACCCATGATCTCGGTCTGATCGCCGAGCTGGCCGACCGAGTCGTCGTCATGTACGCCGGTCGCGTCGTCGAGCTCGCCGACGTCTTCACGATCTTCAACGAGCCGCGGCATCCCTACACGGTGGGTCTGATGAACAGCCTCGCGCGGCTCGACGCCGACCAGGAGTGGCTGCAGCCGATCCCCGGCCAGCCGCCGAGCATGATCGCGCCGCCGCCTGGCTGCGCATTTCATCCGCGCTGCACGTTCTCGCGGGGCCGTCTGCCCTGCCGCACGGACGTCCCGGAGCTGCGCCAGATCGGCGACACCGCGCTGCACGTCTCCCGCTGCCATTACGCGGAGGAGCTCGCCGAGGCGCATGTCGTCGCCGGCGCGGCTGCGTTGGAGGAGGGGACGTGAGCACCGACGGGGCCACCGGCGAGGGCGGCAGCGGCGAGTGGCTCCAGAGTCCGGCCCCGGAGCACTCTCCGGTGGCCGAGGACGACGCGCTGCTCCGGATCGAAGGGCTCGTCAAGCACTTCCCGATCAAGGCCGGCATCTTCAAGAGCACCGTCGGCGCCGTCCGCGCGGTCGACGGCGTCGATCTCTCCGTCCGCAAGGGGGAGACGCTCGGCGTCGTCGGCGAGTCCGGCTGCGGCAAGACGACGCTCGGCCGCACGATCATCAAGCTGATCGAGCCGACGGCCGGTTCGATCCGCTTCGACGGCCGCGACATCACCGCCCTCAGGCGCCGCGACATGCGTCCGATCCGCCGCGAGATCCAGATCGTCTTCCAGGATCCGTATGCGTCGCTGAACCCGCGGATGACGGTGAGCGAGATCGTCGCGGAGCCGCTGCGCATCCACAACATCTACCGCGGCGCGGAGGGCAAGAAGCGCGTCGGCGAGCTGCTCCGGACCGTGGGCTTGAGCCCTGAGCACGGCAACCGCTTTCCGCACGAGTTTTCGGGCGGCCAGCGGCAGCGGATCGGCGTCGCCCGCGCGCTCGCGCTCAACCCGTCGCTGATCGTGCTCGACGAGCCCGTCTCGGCGCTCGACGTCTCGATCCAGGCGCAGGTCGTGAACCTGCTCGCCAGCCTCCAGAACGACTTCGGGCTCACCTACCTGTTCATCGCGCACGACCTCTCCGTCGTCCGCCACGTCTCCGACCGGATTGCGGTCATGTATCTCGGCAAGATCGTCGAGGTCGGCCCGCGGGACGACATCTACCGGGCGCCGATGCATCCGTACACACAGGCCTTGCTGTCGGCGGTGCCGATCGAGTCGCCGAACCAGCGCGGCAAGCGGAGCCGGATCGTGCTCGAGGGCGACGTCCCCAGCCCGGCGAACCCGCCCTCGGGGTGCCGCTTCCGCACCCGCTGCTGGAAGGCGCAGGAGCTCTGCGCGGAGCAGGAGCCGCCGCTCGTCGCGCACGATCCGGCCAGGCCCGAGCTCCTCTCCGCGTGTCACTTCGCCGAAGTCGTCAGGCCGCTCGAGCTCTCCGCGGACGCGGCGCCAGCCGACGCCCCGACGACGACGATCTAGCGGAGCGTCGCTACTGGCGCTGGATCTCGGGCTTGTGCCGCTCGAGCGCCTTGACCTTGATCCCCTCGCGGCGCAGCGTCGCGAGCGACGCCTGCACGGTGTTCCATTGCTCGAAGTTCAGCGCCGAGGTCGACTGCGCCTCGGGGAACGACTCGAACGTCTCGACCGTCGAGATGATCTCGTCCGAGAGTGCGACCAGGCGCACGGCGAGCAGGTCTCGCTCGTCCTCGAGGTCCTCCGGCGCGTCGGCCGTCCGCACGTCGGTGGCGGCGCCGCGCACCTCGACGGCGGCGACTTTCATCCGCTCGAGCAGGTCCTCCCACGAGTCCGCCAGGACGATCTGTGCGAGGCCGGCATCCGTGTCGTCGCGCGCCGTGACCATCGCGCTCCCGAACTCTTCCTTCGAGGCATCGCTGCCCCCGCACGCCGAAACGAGCACCGTGAGGACGAGAACGAGGACTACCGGAAGCCGCCGCAACACGGCGCGAATTGTAGCGACAGCTTGGGATTTCTAACTTCCGGCCGATAACACTCGTCAGAATGACCATGGCGCGACTTCCGACCGGAATCCTGTGCGAACGTGCTCGAACCTGGGCAGCGCTTGCACCCGACGGCGAGCTCTCCGAGCTCGAGCGCAAGCTCCTCGCCGCCCACATACAGCGGTGCGCTGCGTGCGCGCACTTCGCCGTCGAGGTCGCCGCGGTCGCCTCGGAGCTGCGTGCTGCCGCACTGCGGCCGCTCCCGCGCCCGCTGGTGGTGCCCGTCTGGCGCCGCCGGCCGGTCTACGCGCGCTTCCGCGCCGTCGGAGCGGCGGCTGCGGTCGCCGTGATGGCGCTCGGGATCGCCTCGCGCGGCCCGCTGACGACGAGCGACCAGGGCACATTCGACCTGCCGCGGGTGACCAACTTCGCGAACCAGGCGCCGGAGCGGGAGGTCGAGCTGATCAACCGCCGCGTCGAGAACGAGAAGGCGGGGAGCACTCGCTTCCGCCCGCGCAAGCCCGGCGTCGTCATGCGCCCGGTCTAGCCAAGCACGTCCCCTAGTTCGACCTAACTAAACTTGAGTTCGCTCCGTCTAAGGTGGCGTGGCGGCGCGCGATCAGTCCGATCTGCTCTCCTCCGGCGCCGGCCTGGCAGCCACGGTCGCGGTCGAGGTGCACGGTGAGCTCGGCGAGAACGTGGAGGTCAAGGCGCGGGGGTACTGGGAGCAGGTCTGGCTCCGCCTCCGTCGCGACCGCGTCGCGATCGCGGGCGGCATCTTCATCGTCGTGCTCCTGCTCGTCGCGTTCGTCGGCGCCCCGCTCGCGGAGCGGGCGCTCGGCCACGGGCCGAACGACGTCAACACATCCGGCGGCCTCGATCCGTCGTCGCAGCTTCCGGTCGGTCCCTGGACGACGGTCACGACCGAGCCGTACCCCGGCGCGCCCGGACGCTGGGAGGACACGCTCTACATCCTCGGCGCCGACTCGCAGCTCGGCCGCGACATGTTCCTGCGCTTGCTCTACGGCGCGCAGACGTCGCTCCAAGTCGCGATCCTCGCCACGCTCCTGTCCGTGTCGATCGGGTTGATCATGGGGTTGATCGCCGGCTACTACCGGGGAACGACCGACACCGTCGTCTCGCGCCTGACCGAGATCGTGATGGCGTTCCCGTACCTGCTCTTCGTGATCGCCGTCGCCGCGACGGTGGGGGAGCGCCTGAACAGGATCACCTTCGGCGGGCTGCTCCATCCCGGGGTGTTCACGCTCGTGATGATCTTCGGGATCTTCGGCTGGTTCTACCCGGCGCGGATCATCCGCTCGCAGATCCTCTCGTTGCGGGAGAAAGAGTTCATCGAGGCGGCCCGGATGACCGGCGCCGGCGACTGGCGGATCATGCGGTCGCATCTGCTCCCGCACCTGGTCGCGCCGCTGATCGTCTTCTCGACCCTGATCGTCGCCACGAACGTGATCGCCGAGGCAGGGCTCTCGTTTCTCGGGCTCGGCATCCCGGCGCCGACCGCGAGCTGGGGGAATCTGCTCGCCGAGGGGCCGAACTACTACCTGACTCAGCCGTGGCTGATGGTCTGGCCCGGGCTCGCGATCCTGCTGACGACGCTGGCGTTCAACCTGCTCGGGGACGGGCTTCGGGACGCCTTCGATCCGAGGTCCGTGCGCTGAGTCGTTCGCCGTGAATAAGCTTCTGTTTACTTTCACTAACATTCTGTCGATGCCCTCGTCCCAGCGTGCGGATGGCAACGTCGACGGAAGGAATCTGATGTACAGGAGGAGGCTCACGCTTTCGCTCGCCATGGCCGCTCTCGGTGTCGGCTTGCTCGTGTCGTCCAGCTTCGCTGGTGCGGCGAGTGCACGCCCGGAGCGGGCGGGATCGAGCGAGGCGAAGCGCGGCGGCACGCTGCGCCTGAACGTCTCGACGACCGACTTCGAGTTCACCGATCCGGCGATGGCGTACGACGCGATCGGCTGGCAGATGCTCTACGCCGTCAACGTCACGCTCCTGAACTACCCGGACAAGCCGGCGCCGGAGGGCACGCGGCTCGTCCCGGAGGCCGCGACCGGCTTCCCGCGCGTCTCGCGTGACGGCACGACGTACACGTTCACCGTGCGCAGCGGGCTCAAGTTCAGCGACGGCTCGCCCGTCACCGCGGCGGCGTTCAAGCGTGCGATCGAGCGGGCTGCGGACCCGCAGCAGGCGTCGCCGGCGATCGCGTTCCTGCACGACGTCGTCGGCGCCGATGCACGCAATCTCAACCGCGCCCGCTCGGTCACCGGCGTCACCGCCAAGGGGCAGACGCTCGTGATCAAGCTCCGCCGGGCGAACCCGACGTTCCTCGCCGAGCTGGCGATGCCGTTCTTCGGAGCCGTCAAGCCGAGCATGGCGATCGACCCGAAGGGGATCTCGGTCTACCCGTCCGCGGGGCCGTACCGGATCGTCAGCCGCACGATCGCGCAGTCGCTGACGCTGGCGCGGAACCCGAACTACAAGGGGAACCGTCCGGCGAATGCCGACCGGATCGTCTACACGGTCAACACCGACCAGAACCAGAGCCTGCTCCAGGTGCGCGCCGGCCAGGCGGACTACGACGCCTCGGGCGTGCCGCCGACCGCTCATTCCGACCTCGCGCAGCAGTACGGCGTCAAGAAGGGCGGCAACGGGCGCTACTTCGTCAACCCCTACATGGGCGTTGGCTACGTGGCGCTGAACACGTCGCGGGCGCCGTTCAACCGCGTCAACATCCGCAAGGCGGCGAACTTCGCGATCGACCGCCCGGCGCTCGTGCGCGTCTCCGGCAAGTTCTACGGCAAGCGGACGGACCAGATCCTGCCGCCGAGCCTGCAGGGCTACCGCGAGGCGAACCTGTACCCGATCAAGGGTGCCGACCCTGCGAGGGCCCGCCAGCTGAGCGGGGGTGCGGGGAGCACGGTCACGATCATCCACTCGACGACCGCGCTGCGCACCGCACAGGCCCAGGTGCTCAAGTTCAACCTGGAGCAGATGGGGCTGAGGGCGGAGACGAGGCCGCTCCCGTTCGCCGTCGCCCTGCGGACGGTGGGCACCCGCGGTGCCGACTTCGACGCGTATGTCGGCGGCTGGGTCGCCGACTATCCCGACCCGTTCGACTTCATCAACGTGCTGCTCGACGGCGGCAACATCCAGGAGTCGAACAACTCGAACTACGCGTATTTCAACGACGCGAAGTTCAACAAGCAGATGAACGACTTCGCGAAGCTCTCAGGCCCGAACCGCTATGCGTCGTACGGCAAGCTCGACGTCGACATCATGCGGAACGCGGCCCCGTGGGCGCCGTTCGCGAACCCGAACTCCCGGGAGTTTCTCTCCGCCCGGGTGACGAACTACATCCACCACCCGGTCTACGCCGGCGCCGTCATCAACGCGCTCGCGATCAAGTAGGCCGACCCGAGCTCGGGCGGGGCGTTCCGGCGCTCCGCCCGGCCTCACCGGTTCCCGACTCTCGAAAGGCCCGCTCTGCTCCAGTATCTGATCCGGCGACTCCTGTGGGCGATGGTGCTCTTCCTGAGCGTCACGATCGTCACGTACGTGATCTTCTACGTGACGCCGTCCGACCCGGCCCGCCTCGCTGCCGGCCAGGGAGCGACGGCCGAGGACGTGCAGCGGGTCGCCGAGCGGCTCCATCTGGACGAGCCCGTCTGGGAGCAGTACGGCCGCTTTCTCTGGCAGCTGGTCGGCGAGCAGTCGCTCGGCGAGTCGTTCGTCAACCGCCAGGACGTGAACGACATCGTCTTCCGTGCTGCGCCGGTGACGGCGGCGCTCGTCTTCGGCGGTGTCGTCTTCTGGCTCATGCTCTCGGTCCCGATCGGGATCTACTCGGCCCTGCGACCCCGATCGCTCGTCGACCGTGCGGGCATGGTCTTCGTCCTGATCGGGCTCTCGGCGCACCCGGTCTGGATCGGGCTGATCTTCGCCTACTTCATCGGCTTCAAGCTGGAGCTGACGCCGATCACGGGTTACGTCGACTTCTTCAACCCATCGCAGGAGCAGGGCGGGCCCGTCCAGTGGGCCTATCACATGCTCCTGCCCTGGATGACCTTCGCGATCCTCTTCGCAGCGCTCTACGTGCGCCTGATCCGGGCCAACGTGATGGAGACCTTGAACGAGGACTACGTGCGCACGGCGCGCGCGAAGGGCGCGCCCGAGGGCCAGGTGATCCGATCGCACGTGCTCCGGAACAGCATGCTCCCGGTGGTGACGATCCTGGGGATGGACATCGGGATCGCGCTCGGCGGCGCCATCTTCACGGAGTCGATCTACTCGCTCCCGGGGCTCGGCCGGCAGGTGCTGCAGAGCTACGAGAACTTCGATCTGCCCGTGATCCAGGGGATCGTCGTCTTCTCGACCCTCTGCATCATCATCTTCAACCTCTTCGTCGACCTGCTCTACGCGGTCATCGACCCGCGGATCCGCCTCACCTGATGGCGGTCCTGGAGGTCAGGGACCTGCGGACGAGCTTCCGCACCGACGACGGCATCGTCAAGGCGGTCGACGGCGTCAGCTTCTCGGTCGAGAAGGGAAAGACGCTCGGGATCGTCGGCGAGTCCGGCTGTGGCAAGAGCGTCACCTGCCTGACGATCATGGGGCTGAACAACCCGAGCAACACGATCTCGTCCGGCGAGGCGATCTTCGACGGCAGCGACCTGCTGCAGCTGAGCCCGCGGAAGCTGCGCGCGCTCCGCGGCAACGGGATCGCGATGATCTTCCAGGATCCGATGACGTCGCTGAACCCCGTGCACTCGATCGGGAAGCAGCTGATCGAGGCGGTGATGCTGCATCGAGACGTGACGAAGCGGGATGCGAGGCTCCGCGCGCTCGAGCTCCTGAAAGCGGTCGGGATCCCGCGTGCCGAAAGCCGGATCGACGACTACCCGCACCAGTTCTCGGGCGGGATGCGCCAGCGCGTGATGATCGCGATGGCGCTGATCAACGAGCCCGACTTGCTGATCGCCGACGAGCCGACGACGGCGCTCGACGTCACGACCCAGGCGCAGATCCTCAGCCTGATGACGAGCCTCCAGGAGGAGTTCGACACCGCGATCATCATGATCACGCACGACCTCGGCGTCGTCGCCGAAGTCGCGGACGACGTCGTCGTCATGTACGCGGGCACGGTCGCCGAGGAGGGGACGGTCGACGAGATCTTCACGCGACCGCACCATCCGTACACGTGGGGGCTGCTCGGCTCGCTGCCGCGGCTCGACGCGGACGTCGACCGGCTCGTCCAGATCCAGGGCTCGCCGCCCTCGCTCCTGAACCCCCCGCGCGGCTGCCGCTTTCACCCGCGGTGCCCCTTTGTGCTCGACGTCTGCAACTCGGTCGTGCCCGAGCTGCTGCCCGTCTCGAGCTCGCCGCAACACCTGCAGGCCTGTCACCTCGACGAGGAGACGAAAGACCGCGAGGTGCTGAGGCTTGCGACCGGCACGCTGGCGGCGTCGTGAGCGACGACCTCCTCGTCGTCGAGGATCTCGTCAAGTACTTCCCGGTCACGCGCGGAATCGTCTTTCAGAAGCAGATCGCGAGCGTGAAGGCGGTCGACGGGATCAGCTTCACCGTGAAGCAGGGCGAGACGCTTGGCGTCGTGGGCGAGTCGGGCTGCGGCAAGTCGACGATGGCGCGCTGCCTGATGCGCCTGCTCGACCCGACGGGCGGCCGGATCATCTTCGCAGGGCGGGACATCACCCATCTGAGTCGGACGGACATGCGTCCGATCCGGCGTGAGCTGATGATGATCTTCCAGGATCCGTACGCGAGCCTGAACCAGCGCAAGCGAGTCGGCTTCATCGTCGCCGAGGCGTTGCAGGTGCACAAGATCGGGACGCCGGCCGAGATCAAGCGGCGCGTGCAGGAGCTGCTCGACATCGTCGGGCTCAACCCCGAGCACTACAACCGCTTTCCGCACGAGTTCTCCGGCGGGCAGCGCCAGCGGATCGGTGTCGCTCGCGCGCTGGCGGTGAACCCGAAGCTGATCGTCTGCGACGAGCCGGTATCCGCGCTCGACGTCTCGGTGCAGGCTCAGATCCTGAACCTGCTCAAGGACCTGCAGCGCGACCTCGGGCTCACCTACGTCTTCATCGCGCACGACCTCAACGTCGTTCGGCACATCTCGGACCGGGTGCTGGTGATGTACCTGGGCAAGATCGCCGAGCTCGCCGAGCGCGACCAGCTCTACGCGGAGCCGAAGCACCCCTACACGGGCGCGCTGCTCTCGGCCGTGCCGATCCCGAATCCCGAGCTCGGCCGGCTGCGGCGGCCGATCGTGCTCGAAGGCGACGTTCCGAACCCGATCAACCCACCTCAGGCGTGCCGGTTCCATCCGCGCTGTCCGCGCTTCCGGCCGGGTCACTGCGACGTCGACGAGCCCCAGCTCCGCGGCTTCGGCGACGACCACCGTGCCGCCTGCCACTACCCGCTCGAGCGCTGGCCGATGACCGGCGACGAGCTCCACCGGGCGGAGGCGGACGAAGAAGCCGTCGCGACAGGGTAGGACGGGTGCTCGCCGCCGCCGCCCGCCGCCTCGTCACGCTGCTGGCGTCGATGGTTGCAGCCACGGCAGTGCTCTCGCTGCTGCTCGGCCCGCTGCTCGGGGCGACCCCGAGCCGATCCGTTGCGGTCGGCCTCTACCTGGTCGGCTGCGCGCTCCTGCTCGGCGGCTTCTTCGTCGGCAACCGAGGCCCGTTCCGGGTTGCGAACGAGGAGGGGATGGTCGGGCTTCGGGTTTCGCGCGGCCTGCGGGTGGCCTCGGGCGAGGAGCAGTCGGAGTCGTTCAACATGACCGGGCTGCTCGTGGTCGCCGGCATCGTCCTCTTGGCGCTCGGTGCCGCTGTCGACTCGAATGCGAGGCTCCTGTGAGCGTCGTCGTGCGCGAGAGCCGCTGCGAGCGCGCCCGCACCTGGGCGGCGCTGGCGCCGGACGGCGAGCTGGGGCTGCTCGAGCGGAGGCTGCTCGACGCGCATCTGGCCAACTGCGCAGCATGCCGCTGCTTCGCGACTCTGGTCGCGAACGTTGCAGCAGAGCTGAGGGCGGCAGCGGCCGAGCGGCCGTCGCGCCACGTCGTCCTACCGGCGGCGCCGGTTCGCCGCTCGGTCTACGTCCGGCTCCGCAGCGCCGGCGCGTTCGCCGCGGTCGCCGCGATGGCGCTCGGGCTCGCGACGCAGGCTCCGCTCCCGAGTGACGGCGACGGTTCGGCGGTGCCGCGCGAGGCCGCCCCCGCGGACGTCGAGGACGGGGAGCAGCGCACGATCCGGCTGCTCCGTCGCGAGGCGCTCCTGGCGACGCCGGGCTACCCGGATCGGCCCTCGCGGGCGTTCGGCACCCAACCGGCCTGAACCGGCGCTTCGCTAGACTCGGAGCGCGTTTGCGGCGCCGCGCGTCGCACTTCCTCATCGAAATCTTTTCCCAGGAGAGTCATGTCTGAGCACGCGCAGGGAACCGCAGGCAAGGTGGTCGAGATCAAGGGCGTCGTCATCGACGCCGTCTTCCCGGACGAGTTGCCGGGGATCTACAACGCGCTCGCGATCCAGGTGCCGACTGGCGACGGCGGCAGCCGGACGCTGATCGCGGAGGTCCAGCAGCACCTGGGCGACGATCGCGTCCGCGCCGTCGCGATGGACTCGACGGACGGGCTCGCCCGCGGCGTCGACGTCGTCGACACGGGCGCACCGATCTCGGTTCCCGTGGGTGACGCGACGCTCGGCCGGATCTGGAACGTGATCGGCGAGCCGATCGACCAGAAGGAGGACGCGCCCGAGGGCACGGAGCGGTGGGCGATCCATCGCGACCCGCCGACGTTCCGCGACCTCTCGCCGACGATCGAGATCTTCGAGACCGGCCTCAAGGTCGTCGACCTGATCGCGCCATACGTGAAGGGCGGCAAGATCGGCCTCTTCGGCGGCGCCGGCACCGGCAAGACCGTCCTGATCCAGGAGCTGATCCACAACATCGCGCGCCAGCACGGCGGCGTCTCCGTCTTCGCCGGCGTCGGCGAGCGCACCCGCGAGGGCAACGACCTCTTCCTCGAGATGACGGAGTCCGAGGTGATCGACAAGGTCGCGCTCGTCTACGGCCAGATGAACGAGCCGCCGGGAGCGCGCCTGCGCGTCGGCCTCTCCGGCCTGACGATGGCGGAGTACTTCCGCGACCAAGGCCAGGACACGCTCCTCTTCATCGACAACATCTTCCGCTTCGTCCAGGCGGGCTCGGAGGTCTCGGCGCTGCTCGGCCGGATGCCGAGCGCCGTCGGCTACCAGCCGACCCTCGCGACCGAGATGGGCCAGCTGCAGGAGCGGATCACCTCGACCCGCACCGGCTCGGTCACCTCGGTGCAGGCGATCTACGTCCCGGCCGACGACCTCACCGATCCGGCCCCGGCGAACACGTTCGCGCACCTCGACGCCACGACCGTGCTCTCGCGCGCCATCGTCGAGAAGGGGATCTACCCGGCCGTCGACCCGCTCGACTCGACCTCCCGCGCGCTCCAGCCCGGGATCGTCTCCGACGAGCACTACAGCGTCGCGACGTCGGTGCAGCAGGTGCTGCAGCGCTACAAGGACCTGCAGGACATCATCGCCATCCTCGGCATGGACGAGCTCACCGACGAGGACAAGCTCGTCGTCTCGCGCGCCCGCAAGGTGGAGCGGTTCCTCTCGCAGCCGAACTTCGTCGCCGAGCAGTTCACCGGCACCCCGGGTGAGTACGTCAAGCTCGAGGACACGATCAAGGGCTTCCGCGAGATCATCGAGGGCCAGCACGACGAGCTGCCCGAGGCGGCCTTCTACATGGTCGGCACGATCGAGGGTGCCGTCGCGAAGGCCGAGAAGACCGCGGCCGCCGCGTAATGGCCGACGTCCATCCCAAGTTCGACATCGCGCTCGTGACCCCGGAGGGCGAGGCGTTCCGGGGTGAGGCCGAGATGCTCGTCGTGCCCGGCGCGGCCGGTGAGATCGGCGTGCTCGCGCGGCATGCGCCGCTCGTGGCGACGCTGAAGGCAGGCTCGACGCGGATCTACCGCGACCGCGAGGCAGAGGACGTGCTCGAGTTCGCCACCGGGCCGGGGTTCTTCAAGGTCGAGCTCGACAACGCGATCGCGCTCGTCGACGACGCCGTCAACGTGAAGGAGATCGACGACGCCCGCGCGCAGGAGCAGCTCGAGGCCGCGAAGGCGGAGCTCGAGAAAGTCGACGCGGGCGAGTCGAACGCCGACCGCTGGCAGCTGGAGCAGCGGATCGCGCACGCGGAAAACCAGCTGACCGTCGCCGGCCGTACCTAGAAGCATGCGGGCGACCGTCGCCGAGAAGCGGGAGGTTGCGAAGGGGACGCTCTTCGTCCGCTTCGCCGTCGAGGACTACCCGGACTACCGGCCCGGCGCCTACTTCTGGGTCGAGCTCCCCGATCGCGGGCACTCGGACGAGAAGGGCCTGCGCCGGCACATCTCGCTTGCGACCTCGCCGACCGAGAAGGGTGTCGTCGGCCTCGCGACCCGGCTGCGGGACACCGCGTTCAAGCAGACGCTCGCCGAGCTCGAGCTGGGCGACGAGGTGCAGGTGGAGGAGCCGAAGGGCTCGTTCCTGCTCCCCGAGGACACCGAAACGGAGTACGTCTTCGTCGCCGGAGGGATCGGGATCACGGTCTTCCGCTCGATGCTGCGCTTCATCGCCGACGAGGAGCTGCCGTACCGCGTCACGCTCGTCTACTCGAATCGCGACCGCGAGTCGTCGGCGTTCCTGGACGAGGTCGAGGAGCTGGAACGGCGGATCGAGGGGCTCCGCGTCGTGCTGACGATGACCGACGAGCCGGGCTGGGAGGGGGAGACCCGTCATCTCGACGCCGGCGTCCTCGGTGAGCTCCTCGGCGGGCTCGAGGGAAGGATGTTTCTCGTCGCAGGCCCGCCCCGGATGGCCGAGGCGGTCGCCGGCTCGCTCACAGGCGCCGGGCTGCCCGACGACCGCGTCCTCGCGGACGAGTTCTCCGGCTACTAAGTGCTAGCCTGAACCGACCTGGAAAGCTTTGAAGGCAGCTTGGCGACCAGGCTAAAAAACGCCTAAAGAGCCCGCGAGCCTCCGGCTCCCACCTCTTTGGGCACGGGAGCGACATGTGAGCGATACGCGCAACAGACTTGAAGCACTTCTCCGCGAGCGGATCGTCGTCCTCGACGGCGCTTGGGGGACGATGCTGCAACGGGCCGGGCTCGAGGACGCCGACTACCGCGGCGAGCGCTTCGCCGATCACCCGCGCGAGGTCGCCGGCGACCCCGACCTCCTCAATCTGACGCGGCCCGACGTCGTGCTCGACATCCACCGCCGCTACCTTGCGGCCGGCGCCGACGTGACGACGACGAACACGTTCACGGCGACCTCGATCGGCCAGGCGGATTACGGGCTCGAGAGCGCGGTGCACGACATGAACGTCGCGGGAGCCCTCCTCGCCCGCCGGGCCGCCGATGAGCTGGGCGACCGCTTCGTGGCCGGCTCACTCGGGCCGCTGAATGTGACGCTCTCGCTCTCACCGAAGGTCGACGACCCGTCCTTCCGCGCCGTCAGCTTCGACCAGGTGGTCGAGTCGTACGCGGAGCAGGTTCGGGGGTTGCGCGAGGGAGGCGTCGACCTGCTTCTGATCGAGACGATCTTCGACACGTTGAACGCGAAGGCGGCGATCGCCGCGGCGAAGGACGTCGCGCCCGAGCTACCGCTCTGGATCTCGGTCACGATCGTCGATCTCTCCGGCCGAACCCTCTCCGGTCAGACGGTCGAGGCGTTCTGGAACTCGATCGAGGAGGCGAAGCCGCTGATCGTCGGCGTCAACTGCTCGCTCGGCGCGAAGGAGATGCGTCCACACGTCGCCGAGCTCTCACGGCTCGCCGGCACGTACACGAGCTCGCACCCGAATGCCGGGCTGCCGAATGCGTTCGGCGGCTACGACGAGGAGCCGCACCAGACCGCCGAGCTGCTCGGATCGTTCGCGCGCGAAGGTTTCGTCAACGTCGTCGGTGGCTGCTGCGGGACGACTCCCGAGCACATCAGGGCGATTGCAGACATGGTCGAGGGACAGTCCCCGAGACAGGTCCCGGAGCGGCCGGCACGTCCCCGCTTCAGCGGCCTCGAGCCGTTCGAGATCGGCCCCGATACCGGCTTCGTGATGATCGGCGAGCGCACCAACGTCACCGGCTCCGCGCGCTTCCGGCGGCTGATCGAGGCAGACGACTACCAGGGCGCGGTCGACGTCGCGCTCGAGCAGGTCCGTGGCGGCGCGAACTTCCTCGACGTGAACATGGACGCCGACCTGCTCGACGGCGAGCAGGCGATGACGACCTTCCTCAACCTGCTCGCAACCGAGCCCGAAGTCGCACGGATCCCGATCATGGTCGACAGCTCGCGCTTCTCCGTCCTCGAAGCGGGGCTGAAGTGCGTCCAGGGCAAGGGGATCGTCAACTCGATCAGCCTCAAGGAGGGCGAGGAGTCGTTCCTCGAGCAGGCACGCCGGGTCCGCCGCTTCGGTGCGGGCGTTGTCGTGATGGCGTTCGACGAGATCGGGCAAGCCGACACGGTCGAGCGCAAGGTCGAGATCTGCGGCCGTGCCTACGACCTTCTCGTCGGCGACGGCTGGGAGCCCGAGGACATCGTCTTCGACCCGAATGTGCTCGCCGTCGCGACGGGGATCGAGGAGCACAACGGCTTCGCGAAGGCGTTCATCGCGTCGCTGCCGTTGATCAAGGAACGCTGTCCCGGCTCGCGCACGAGCGGCGGCATCTCCAACCTCTCGTTCGCGTTCCGCGGCAACGACGTCGTCCGTGAAGCGATGCACTCGGCCTTCCTCTACGACGCGATCCGCGCCGGTCTCGACATGGGCATCGTCAACGCGGGTCAGCTGGTTGTCTACGAGGACATCCCACCCGACTTGCTCGAGCACGTCGAGGACGTCATCTACGACCGGCGACCCGACGCGACCGACCGTCTCGTCGCGTTCGCCTCGACGGTGCAGGGGTCGGCGACGAAGCGGGAGCTCGACCTGAGGTGGCGCGAGGCGCCGGTCGGCAAGCGGCTCGAGCACGCGCTCGTGCACGGCATCGTCGACTTCATCGAGGAGGACACCGAGGAGGCGCGGGCGGGAGCGGCGCGGCCGCTCGACGTGATCGAAGGCCCGCTGATGGACGGAATGAAGGTCGTCGGCGACCTCTTCGGCTCCGGCCGGATGTTCCTGCCGCAGGTCGTCAAGAGCGCGCGCGCGATGAAGCGCGCAGTCGCCTACCTGGAGCCGTACATGGCGGACGAGAAGTCGGGCAACGGCCGCGCCCAGGGGACGATCGTGCTCGCGACCGTCAAGGGCGACGTGCACGACATCGGCAAGAACATCGTCGGCGTCGTCCTGGGCTGCAACAACTACGAGGTGATCGACCTCGGCGTCATGGTCCCGGGCGACACGATCCTCGACACCGCCGTCGAAGCCGGCGCCGACGCCGTCGGGCTCTCCGGCCTGATCACACCCTCCCTCGACGAGATGGTGCAGGTGGCGAAGGAGATGGAGCGGCGCGGGCTGAGCCTTCCTCTCTTGATCGGCGGCGCGACGACCTCCCGCCAGCACACGGCGGTGCGGATCGCGCCGGCGTACGGCCGCGAGACGGTGCACGTGCTCGACGCCTCCCGGGTCGTCGGCGTGGTCTCCGACCTGCTCGACCCCGTCCGCCGCGGCACGCTCGACGCCGACAACCGGGAGGAGCAGGAGCGGCTGCGTGCGCAGCATGCCGAGAAGGAGCGCCGGCCTCTGCTCGCGCTCGATGCGGCGCGCGCGAACCGCCAGCCGCTCGAGTACGACGAACTGCCTGTGCCCGCGTTCACCGGCACGCGACGCGTCGAGCCGTCACTCGAGGAGCTCGTGCGGTTCGTCGACTGGCAGTTCTTCTTCCACGCCTGGGAGCTGAAGGGAAAGTTCCCGGCGATCCTCGACCAGCCGGCGGCACGCGAGCTCTACGACGACGCGACCGAGCTGCTCGACGAGATCGTGCGCGACCGCCTCCTACACGCGCAGGGCGTCTACGGCTTCTGGCCCGCGCACGCCGAGGGTGACGACGTCGTGCTCGAGAGCGGCGTGCGCTTCCCGATGCTGCGCCAGCAGTCGGACTGGGGCGACACGCGGCCGAACCGCTCGCTGGTCGACTTCGTCGCGCCCGCGGGCGACCACATCGGCGCCTTCGCCGTCGGCATCCACGGCACCGACGAGCTTGCGGCCCGCTACGAGGCCGAGCACGACGACTACCGCTCGATCATGGCCAAGGCGCTCGCCGACCGGCTCGCCGAGGCGTTCGCAGAGTGGCTCCATCTGCGGGCGCGGCGCGAATGGTACGAGCCGGGCGCGGCGCCGACGAGCGAGGAGCTGATCGCCGAGAGCTACCGCGGCATCCGGCCGGCGTTCGGCTATCCCGCGTGCCCCGACCACTCCGAGAAGCGGCGTCTGTTCGACCTGCTCGAAGCCGAGTCGGCCGGGCTTGCACTGACGGAGAGCTTCGCGATGACACCCGCCGCCGCGGTCAGCGGGCTCTACTTTGCGCACCCGGAGTCGAAGTACTTCGCGGTCGGGCGGCTCGACCGCGACCAGGTCGGGGACTATGCGGCGCGCAAGGGGATCGGCCGCGCGGAGGCCGAGCGCTGGCTCCGGCCGAACCTCTCATATGACCCCGAAGGGTGATTTGCACCACTTTCACGTCTGACTAGGATCCGCGCGTGAGCCGCCGCCTCGCTCTGTTCCTCCTTGTCGCTCTCGCTGCGCCCGCGCTCGCGCTGGCTGCGACGACCGATCCGATGCGGAAGATCACCGCCGCCGACGAGCGGAAGGCGGCGTCGATCGTTCTCAAAGGCTCGGATTTCGCGGCCGGCTGGAAGCGCACGAGCTCGCCGGACAACGACGATGATCCCAGCTGCTCGTATTACAAGCCCAACGGCTCCGACCTGACCATGACGGGGGACGCCGACGCGGAGTTCGAGCGCTCGAGCGGCTTTCCGTCCGTGTACTCGTATGCAGACGTCTACGCCACCGCGAAGGATGCAGCGGCGGCGTGGACAAGGACGGTCAAGCCCGCGGCGGCGCGCTGTTTCGCGGAGCTCTTCCAGCGCGAGGCGGCGAGTGATCCTTCGACGAAGGTGACCGTCGTCAAGCACGGTGCGATCGCGTTCCCGCGCGTCGCGCCTCGCACGGCCGCGTTCCAGATCGCCTTGAAGCTGACTGCGACCCAGGCCGGGCAGACGATCACGGTGCCGTTGACCCTGCACATCGTCATCGTCGGGCGCGGACGGGCAGAGGCGGGCTTCCTCACGTTCGCGCCGTCCCCGGGCCTTGCCGCCGCCGACCTGCGCGGGTTCGGGAAGCTCCTCGCGGAGCGAATGAAGGTCGCGGGCTTCTAAGAGCGCGTCTCGAAATGAAGCGCTGAGTCGGCGGAACGCGCTGTGCGGCGCGCTGCGGCGTCCTCGGTCGCGCCGATATGCCCGCATATCGGCGCTCCCTGAGTCCTTGCATCGCACCACCCACCACGCCCCGCCGACGAGGCCTCATTCCGAAACGCGCTCCAAAGCCCGGCTGTTAGCGTCTCGCGCATCCTCAGCCTCGCCGTCCTCCGCCTCGCGCCCGACTTCCGGCGCCTCTTCCTCGCCACGCTCGGCTCCGGAGCCGGGACCTACCTGGCAGCGATCGCGCTCACCGTCGACGTCTTCGACCGCACCGGCTCGGGCAAGTGGGTCAGCGCGCTCCTGCTCGTCGACTTCCTGCCGATCATCCTGATCGGGATCCTGGCGGCGCCGCTCGTCGACCGCCTCAACCGGCGGCGGCTGCTGATCGTCTCCGACCTCGTCCGCGCCGCCGTCTTCTGCGCGCTTCCCTTCGTCGGCAGCGCGACGATGATCGTCGTCCTCGCCGGGATCCAGGGGGTCGCGACCGGGTTCTTCCGGCCGGCCGTGTACGCCGGGATGCCGAACCTCGTCGACGACGAGCAGCTCCCCTCCGCGACCTCGCTGCTGCAGACGGTCGAGAACCTGACCTGGATGGTCGGTCCCGTGGTCGGCGGCGTCATCCTCAGCGTTCAGGGGCCGGATCTCGCCTACTGGGTGAACGCCGTCACGTTCGTGCTCTCGGCCGCGTTGCTCGCGCGGATCCCGGCGGCGCGGCTCCAGGTCGGGCACGTCGAAAGCCGCGGCCACTGGGGCGACGTCGCCGACGGCTTCAGGGTGGTGCTTCGCTCGCGCGCCCTGCTGACCGTGCTCGTCGTCTGGAACATCGTCACGCTCGGCGTCGGTGCGATCAACGTCGCCGAGGTCGCGTTGGCGAAAGTCTCGCTCGACGCCGGCAACATCGGCTTCGGCGTCCTGCTCGGCGCCAGCGGGCTCGGCCTGACGGTGGGGAGCTTCGTCTCCGGCCACTTCGTCGACAAGCTCGGGATCGGCCGCGTCTACTTCTACGGGATCGCACTGATGGCGGGCGGCTACGCGATCGCGGCGCTCGCATCGACGATCTACATCGCCGTCCCGGCTGTCGTGATCGCGTCCTTCGGCAACGGCGCGGCCGTCGTCTGCAACGCGCTCTTCATCCAGCGCGGCGCGCCGGACGAGCTGCGGGGACGCGCCTTCACGGTGATCATGTCCTCGAGCTACGCCACGCTCGGGATCGGGATGATCGCGGCCGGCTGGCTGACCGACCTCTACGGCGCCCGCTGGGTCTGGGGAGCCGCCGCGCTCGTCTACCTCCTCGGCGCGCTCTTCACGGTCGTGCTCGCGCCGCGCGGACGCGAGCCCGAAGAGGTGCTCGCGTGAGCCGACGGGCCTGGACGCTCGACGATCTCGCCGCCGGCGTGCGCAGCGGCGACCGGCGGGCGCTCGCGCGTGCGATCTCGCTCGTCGAGAACCGCGACCCGCTCTCCTACGCGCTCGTCCGCGCGTTGTATCCGGAGACGGGCTCGGCCTTCGTCGTCGGCGTGACCGGGCCGCCGGGGGTCGGGAAGTCGTCGCTGATCAGCGCGCTCGTCCGGCACGTGCGCGAAGGGGAGACGACGGTCGGCGTGATCTCGGTCGACCCCTCGAGCCCCTTCACCCAGGGCGCGCTCCTCGGCGACCGGATCAGGCTCTCCGATCATTTTCTCGATCCCGGGGTCTTCATCCGCTCGATGGGGACGCGCGGCCATCTCGGTGGGCTCGCCGAGGCGACGCTGCAGGCCGCACTTCTGCTCGACGCGGCCGGCAGGGACCTGGTCATCCTCGAGACGGTCGGCGCCGGCCAGAGCGAGGTCGCGGTGATCGGGATCGCGGATACCGTGCTGCTCGTGCTGATGCCCGGCTCCGGCGACTCCGTCCAGGCATTGAAAGCGGGGATCATGGAGATTCCCGATGTGATCGCGATCAACAAGATGGACCATCCGGCCGCGAAGACGATGCTGAACGAGGTTCGCTCGATCCTCGCGCTCGATCGCGACCGCGCCTGGCGGCCGCCGATCGTGCTGACCGAGGCCGTGCGCGGCGAGAACGTCCCCGAGCTCTGGGCGAAGCTCGAGCAGCATCGTGCCTTCCTCGAGGACGAAGGTCTGCTCGAGGAGCGGCGACGCAAGAACCTCGCCGGCGAGGTGTTCGCGGCCGCGACGAGCCGGGCGAAGACGCACCTCCAGGCGGCGGTGGCCGAGAAGCCGGAGCTCGCGCTGCTGCTCGATCGCGTCCAGTCTCGCGAGCTCGACCCGCTCTCCGCGGTTCGCGAGATTCTCGAGCACGTCTACGGCATCGACGATGACGACGGCACAAGCACCCACACTCGCTGACCTCGAGGCTGCGCGAGCCCGCATCGCCGGGATCGCGCGCGTCACGCCGGTCTACCCTTCCGAGACGCTGTCGCGGCTCGCGGGCCGGCCCGTCCAGCTGAAGGCGGAGAACCTGCAGCGGACCGGCGCGTTCAAGATCCGCGGTGCGGTCAATACGCTGCATTCGCTGACGCCGGAGGAGCGCGGCGCAGGCGTCGTCGCCGCGAGCGCGGGCAACCACGGCCAGGCGGTCGCCTGGGCGGCCCGCGAGGCGGGGATGGCGGCGACGATCTTCATGCCGCAGGACTCGCCGATGGCAAAGGTCGACGCGACGCGCAACTACGGCGCGCGGGTCGAGCTCGTCGGTGCCGGCTTCGACGAGTCGATGGCGGCGGCGCAGGAGCACGTCGACGCGGCCGGCGCCACCTTCGTGCACGCCTTCGAGGACGAGCGCGTGATCGCGGGACAAGGGACGATCGGGCTCGAGCTGGCCGAGCAGCTGCCGGACATGCGGACGCTCGTGATCCCGATCGGCGGCGGCGGCCTCGGATCCGGCATCGCGATCGCGCTGCGCGCCCTCCGCCCCGACGTTCGTCTCGTGGGTGTGCAGGCCGAGAACATGTGCCCGTTCGCCGGCGGCACCGACCACCGCTACACGATCGCGGAGGGAATCGCCGTCAAGCAGCCGGGCACGCTGACCGCCGCGATCCTCGCGGACGCGCTCGACGACATCGTCACAGTCACGGACGACCAGATCGGCCACGCGATCGTACTCCTGCTGGAGCGAACGAAGCTCCTGGTCGAAGGCGCCGGCGCGGCCTCGGTCGCTGCCGTCCTCGCCGGCAAGGCCGGCGGCGAGGACGAGGTCGGCGTCCTTCTCTCCGGCGGCAACATCGATCCGACCCTGCTGATCCAGGTGATGCGGCACGCGCTGACACAGGCGGGCCGCTTCCTCGTCGTCCGGACGAGGCTCGGCGATCGGCCGGGCGAGCTGATCAAGCTGCTGCAGCTCGTCGCGGAGGAGCGTGCAAATGTCGTCTCGGTCGAGCACCACCGCGAGGGGATGCGGCTCCCGATCGGGCAGACCGAGGTCGAGCTGACGCTCGCGTTGCGCGACCAGGCTCATTGCGACGAGCTGCTGGCGGCCCTGGCCGAGCAGGGCTACCCGGCCGAGGTGGTCAGCTAGCCAGATCGCGTCCCGAGCGCGGGCAATCGTCTAGCCGCAGCGGCGGAACTCCACCATGTGACCGCCGCGGGCGGCCCAGGCCGTGATCCCGCCGTCGAGCACCGGCCGCGCGTCGATCCCCTTCGCGGCGAGGATCGACGCGGCGACGGCAGCGCGCGCACCGCTCTCGCAGATCGTGACCACGGGCCTGTCGGTCGGCACATCCGCGCCGGCGACGGGGAGGAGTCGATACGGGATGTTGCGGCTGCCTGCGATGTAGCCGCCGTCGCGCTCGTCGCGCTCGCGAACGTCGATCAGCTCGGCTCCCTCCTTCAGCAGCTCGTCGAGCTCGTCCAGCTCGACCGGCTCGATCCGCTCCGGCCCCTCGCCGAGCACGTAGCCCTCCAGGTCGAGGAAGCCGATCGAGCGCAGGCCGCGGACGGCGCGCTCCGCCTCGGCCGCGGTCGCCGCCTGCACGACGATCGGCGACTCGGGATCGAGTACAAACCCCGCCTTGGTCGCGAACGAGCTGCCGGAGACGGGGACGTTCAGTGCTCCATGGGCGTGACCTTCGAGATAGGAGTGCGCGGGCCGGACGTCGAGCACCGTTGCCCGGGGAGGCGCCGCCGGCAGCTCGACCACGTCCGCGGCGGCACCGACGTGCGGCCCACGGTTCAGCTCGACGAGCCGGGTCATGTTCGGCGGCTTCGGCGCCGACACCGAAGCCGACTCGGCGACGAAGTCCGCCTCGAGCTCGATCTGAAGTGCGGCGTTGAAGCGCCGCTCGAAGCCGATCGTCGACGACGCCTTCGAGCTCATTGCCTTGCCGCAGAGCGAGCCGGCGACGTGGCCGGGGAAGACCTCGACGCCGTCTCCGAGCTCGAGCAAGCGCCGCAGCGAGTGGAAGAGGCCCTCCGCCCCCTCCTTCGCCGCGATCGCGAGATCGGGACGGGCCGCGTCGCCGACGAAGAGCGAGTCGCCCGTGAGCACGAGCCACGGCTCATCGGCCCGGGAGCGGTCGACGACCGCGATGCACGTGTGCTCCGGGCGGTGGCCCGGAGTGTGGATCGCGCGCAGCACCACGTCGCCGAGCTCGATCTCGGTGCCGTCGTCAAGCGGATCGTGCTCGTACTCGGCCTCGGCGGCCGGGTGGATCGAGATCGGGACGCCGTGCTCGAGCGCGAGCCGTCCGTGCCCCGCGAGGTGGTCGGCGTGGGTGTGCGTCTCGACCGTCCGGACGATCCGGACGCCGCGTCGCTCGGCCTCCGCCAGCAGCGGCTCGATCGTGTATGGAGGATCGACGACGGCGGCGACGCCCGCATCCTCGTCGCCGACCAGGTACGACGCGCAGCCGAGGTCGTCGTCAACGAACTGCTGGAACAGCACGGCTTGTGAACCTATCAGGCCCTCCCGCGGCGGGCGAGGCGGAGCGAGACGGCCGCGGCTGCGACCGCCAGGAACGCGCCGACCGTCACCGCCGGCCAGGGGAAGCTCGAGCTCTCCGGAGCGGGTACGACCGTCAGCTGTTGGTCGACCTCGACCGACCGCCCGTCGTCGTACACCGCCCGGAGCAGGAGCGGGACGATGCCCGGCTCCCCCTCGGCCCGGAGGCGAACGGTCCAGACCGTCTCCGACCCGAGCAGCTCTTGCAGCCGGGTCGTACGCACGTCGATCTCCTCACCCTCGACCTCGAGCCCGGTGGGCGGGGCTCCGGGCCGCAGTTGGGGCAACTCGACGCGGACGTCGGTCAGGGCGCCTTGGACGACGAGACGGGGCCGGAGGTCGACATGTGCGAGCGCCGGTTTCGTCTGCAGGGCCCCGAAGAGCACAGCTAGCGTTACGTTCGCGTATGCGACGCGTAAAGACCACCGATTCATAGGTTTGCGAACGGTATACCTGGCAAGGATCACAGATGGCGTTCCCTCAAGCGCCGCTGCACACATCGCAATCGAAGGAAGGATCTCCCCGATGAGGACGAAGACCCTCTGGACGACGCTCGCGCTGCTCGTCACGAGTCTCGCTCTCGTCGCGGCCGGCTGCGGCGGCGACGACGACGAGGCCGGCGGCACCGGCGCGACGACGGCAGAAGGCGGCGCGGAAGCCGCCGAACAGGTGATCACCGTGAACTGGATCGGCGAGCCCCCCTCGCTCGATCCCGGTCTCGCGAGTGACACCACCTCCGCCAACATCCTGCTCAACATCATGGATCCGCTCGTCAAGCTCGACGACGACTCTGAACCCGGTGCCGAGCGCGGCCGAGAGCTTCGAGACGAGCGAGGACGGCAAGACGGTCACGTTCGTCCTCCGCGACGACTGCAAGTGGACGAACGGCGACCCCGTCACCGCGCAGGACTTCGAGTACTCGTGGAAGCGGACCATCTCGCCTGAGCTTGCCGCGGACTACGCCTACCAGTTCTCGCCGATCGTCGGCGCGGACGAGTACAACAGCTGCGACCCGAAGAAGGACGACTGCGAGGCGCTCGCGGCCAAGGTTGGCGTCAAGGCGGTCGACGACAAGACGTTCGAGGTGACGCTGAAGAGCCCGACCCCGTGGTTCGTGCAGCAGGTCGCGCACCACTCGTTCCTGGCCGTGAACAAGAAGGCCGTCGAGCAGTTCGGCGACAAGTGGACCGAGGCGGCGAACATCGTCACGAACGGCCCCTTCAAGCTGGAGCGGTGGGAGCACAACGCCAACATCGACCTCGTCAAGTGGGACGAGTGGCGCGGTGCAGCGGACGTCAAGCTGACGCGCGTCAACGGCCGGATGATCTCCGACGGCCTCACCGCCGGTGCAGGCCTTCGAGGCCGGCGAGATCGACGTGCTCAACGGCGGCCTGCCGACGGACGAGATGTCGCGGCTGAAGGAGCTGCCCGAGTACGAGCAGTACACCGGGCTCGGGACGTACTACTACGGCTTCAACCTGAAGAACATCCCGGATCTCAACCAGCGCAAGGCGATGTCGCTGGCAGTCGACCGGCGGACGCTGATCGACAACGTCTTCCAGGGCGACCAGCTGCCTGCGACCGGGATGACGCCGAAGGGCATGCCGGGCTTCGACGCGATCAACCCGGAATCGCCGTGGGCGCCGGAGTCGGCGGACATGGAGCAGGCGAAGCAGCTGATGGAAGAGGTCGCACAACCCGAAGACGAACATCACGCTCTACGTCAACGACTCGCCCGGCCACCGCGAGGCGGCGGTCGCCGTCCAGGCGCAGTGGAAGGAGCTCGGGATCGAGAGCACGATCAAGCAGCAGGAGTTCCAGCAGTACCTGGAGTTCCTCGGGCCGCCGCCGAACAACGACGTCGACGTCTACCGGCTCGGCTGGATCGGCGACTTCGTCGACGCGATCAACTTCCTCGAGCTCTGGACGTGCGACTCGGGCAACAACAACACGACCTTCTGCAACGAGGAGTACGACGCGAAGATCGAGGAGGCCCGCACGACCGAGGACAACGACGCCCGCTACGAGCTCTACGGCGAGGCGGAGGAGATCCTGTTCGGCGAGGACGGCGAGCTGCCGATCATCCCGGTCTACTTCTACACGTACAACAACCTGGAAAAGCTCTCGGTGAGGGACAGCTTCAACCTGAACCTGCTCGACCAGGTCGACCTGACCCAGGTCGTCGTTACCGAGGAGTAACCCGCTGCGTCCGAACGGGGGTGGGGCTGCCGCCTCGCCCCCGTTCGGGAATACTCGAGGTGGGTAGGGACTAGCCGATGCTGAAGTTCATCGTCAGGCGGATCTTCTGGACGATCCCGGTGCTGCTGGTCGTCATCTTCCTGACCTTCATGATGATGCGGCAGATCGAAGGCAACCCCTTCCGCCAGACCGAGCGGAACGTCCCCGAGTCGATCCAGCGGAACCTGGAGCGCAAGTTCCACCTCGACCGGCCCTGGTTCGTCCAGTACCTCTACTACGTCAAAGGTGTGGCGACGTTCGATCTCGGGCCGTCGCTCGTGATCCGCGGCCGCGACGTCAACGACATCGTCAAGGAGCACTTCCCGAAGTCGATCGAGCTCGGGATCTACGCCTTTCTCTTCGCACTCGTCGTCGGCGTGCCGCTCGGGATGCTCGCGGCGCTGAAACACAACACGACAATCGACTACGGAGCGATGTTCTTCTCGAACGTCTTCCACGCGATCCCGAGCTTCCTCGTCGCGACGCTCCTGATCTACTTCGTCGCGCTCGAGGCGAACGCGTTACCGACGAGCGGCTGGGACACCTGGCAGAGCAAGATCCTGCCGTCGATCGCGCTCGGCTTCGCGCCGATGGCGCTTTTCGCCCGGCTCGTGCGCGGGTCGATGCTCGAGACGCTGCAGCAGGACTACGTCCGCACCGCGCGCGCGAAGGGCCTTCGCTACCGGCGCGTCGTCGGACTGCACGTGCTGCGGAACTCGCTGATCCCGGTGATCACGGCCGCCGGCCCGCTGCTCGGCTTCATCATCACCGGCTCGTTCGTGATCGAGCTGATCTTCAACATCCCGGGCATCGGCCAGTACTACATCACCGCCGTCAGCTCGCGCGACTACTCCGTCGTGATGGGGCTGACGGTCCTGCTCGCGGGGATCGTGATCTTCGCGAACCTCCTCGTCGACATCCTCTACGGGATCCTCGACCCGCGCACGCGAGACGCGAGAACCTAGTGGCTTCGACTCCCACCGACGTCCGTGACGAGGGGCTCGTCTCCGAGGCGGCGCTCGGCGTCTCCGCCGGCCCGATCAGGCAGTCGAACCTCTGGAAGGACGCATGGCGCCGCTACATCCGCAACCGGGGCGCAGTGGTCGCCGGTGCGGCGTTCATCCTCATCCTCCTCTACTGCCTGATCTGGCCGATCATCTCGCCCTACGATGCGAACGCGGTCGACTACTCGCAGGCGAAGCTCGACCCGAGCCTCGAGCACCCCTTCGGCACGGACAAGTTCGGCCGCGACCTCTTCACGCGCACTGCCGAGGGCGGGCGCGTCTCGATCCTGATCGGCTTCGGCGCCACGCTCGCAATCCTGCTGATCGGCGTCCTCTACGGCTCGATCTCCGGCTTCGTCGGCGGCCGGCTCGACAACGGGATGATGCGGTTCCTCGATGCGCTCTACGGGCTCCCGTACCTGCCCTTCGCGATCATCACGCTCGCGATCATCGGCCGCACGGACATGTGGACGATGATGATCGCGCTTTCGATCGCGAGCTGGTTCACGACTGCGCGGATCGTCCGCGGCCAGGTGCTGACCCTGAAGGAGAACGACTACGTGCGCGCGGCCAAGGCGGTCGGCGCGCGCTGGTACCGCGTCCTGGGGCGGCACCTGCTCCCGAACACGCTCGGCATTCTGATCATCGCGATCTTCCTCGAGCTGCCCGCCGTGATCCTCGGCGAGGCGTTCCTCTCCTTCATCGGGCTCGGGATCAGCCCGCCCGACGCGTCCTGGGGCGCGATGGCCCAGGAGGGCCGCGCCACCTACCGCACGCACCCGATCGAGATCATCGTCCCGTCGGTCGCGATCGCGAGCCTCGTCCTCTGCGCGAACTTCATCGCGGACGGCCTGCGCGACGCGCTCGATCCGCGCACGAGGGAGTCGTAATGGCCGTGCTCGAAGTCAACGACCTGCGCACACACTTCTTCACGCGCGAGGGCACGGTCCGAGCCGTCGACGGGGTCAGCTTTGCCGTCGAGAAGGGCAAGACGCTCGGGATCGTCGGCGAGTCGGGGTGCGGCAAGTCGGTGACGGCGCTCTCGATCATGGGCCTGATCCCCAAGCCGCCGGCGAAGATCGTCTCGGGCTCCGTGCTCTACGACGGCCGCGACCTGACGAACCTCTCCGAGCGCGAACTCGAGGACGTGCGCGGCCGCGAGATCGCGATGATCTTCCAGGATCCGATGACGTCGCTGAACCCGACGCTGACGATCGGGACGCAGATCACCGAGACGATCAGGCGCCACTACGACGTCTCGCAGAAGCAGGCCAACAAGAAGGCGGTCGAACTGCTCGAAAAGGTGCGGATCCCGCGCGCCCACGAGCGCCTACTCGATTACCCGCACCGCTTCTCGGGCGGCATGCGGCAACGTGTGATGATCGCGATCGCGCTCTCCTGCGACCCGAAGCTCCTGATCGCCGACGAGCCGACGACCGCGCTCGATGTCACCGTCCAGGCGTCTGTGCTCGACCTGCTCGACGACCTCCGGCACGAGTACGAGATGTCGATGATCATCATCACGCACGACATGGGCGTGGTCGCCGAGGCGGCCGACGACATCATCGTCATGTATGCGGGCCAGGTCGTGGAGCACGCCTCGACGCTCGACCTCTTCGACAACCCTGAGCATCCGTACACCGAGGCACTGCTCGGCGCGCTGCCCCAGATCGAAGGCGCGAACCTCCGCGACGGACGGCTGACCGCGATCCCTGGTCGCCCGCCCGACCTCGTTGACCCCCCGGCAGCCTGCCGCTTCGGCCCCCGCTGCCGGTACGCGGGCGACGACGACTGCACCAAGCATGAGCCGCAGCTGCGGGAGATCCGGACGGGCCACTGGGTCCGGTCGGCGCACCCTGCGAGTGAGCGCACCGGCGCTCGCCGACCCCAGGAGGTGGGCTCGTGAGCTCGGCCAAGGCTCCGCTGCTCCAGGTGACGGATCTGCACAAGCACTTCCCGATCCGCGAAGGCTTCCTGATCGAGCGCAAGGTAGGCGAAGTCAAAGCGGTCGACGGGGTCACCTTCGATGTCGCGCCCGGTGAGACGCTCGGCCTCGTCGGCGAGTCCGGCTCGGGCAAGTCGACGACCGGCTATTGCATCCTGCAGCTGCTGAAGCCAACGTCCGGCTCCGTCAGGTTCGAGGGCACCGAGCTGACCGAGCTCGGGCGCGAGGATCTGCGGCGGATGCGCCGCGAGATGCAGATCGTCTTCCAGGATCCGTACTCGTCGCTCGACCCGCGCATGACTGTCGGCGACATCGTCAGCGAACCGTTGGTCGTGCACGGGATCGGCACGCGCAAGGATCGCTCCGCGCGGATCCGCGACCTGCTCGACGTCGTCGGCTTCAACCCGAGCTACACGAACCGCTACCCGCATGAGTTCTCGGGCGGCCAGCGGCAGCGAATCGGGATCGCGCGCGCGCTCGCGCTGAGCCCGAAGCTGATTGTCTGCGACGAGCCCGTCTCGGCGCTCGACGTCTCGATCCAGGCCCAGATCCTGAACCTGCTCAAGGATCTGCAGAACGACTTCGGGCTCACGTATCTCTTCATCGCCCACGACCTCGCCGTCGTCCGCGGCATGAGCGACCGGATCGCGGTGATGAACCGCGGCCGGCTGGTCGAGATCGGCCTGGCCGAGGACGTCTACACGAATCCGCAGGACGACTACACGAAGGCGCTCTTGTCCGCGGTGCCCGTCCCCGATCCGCGGGCGATGAAGGAACGCAAGGCCGCGCGACGCAAGCTCCGCCACGCTCTGGCCGAGCCCGCGTAAGGCGTTCCCCCGAACGGGGGTCACAGCGCGCTCGTCCGGCTCGTCCGCGACGGGCGGATCGCCGAGGTGATCGAGGAGGAAGCGGCGGTCGCGACGGGTCAGAGCCCGAGCTGTTTCGCGATCACCATCCGCTGCACCTCGTTCGTCCCCTCGCCGATCTCGAGGATCTTCTGGTCGCGATAGAGGCGCGAGATCGCGTACTCGTCCATGAAGCCGTAGCCGCCGTGGATCTGGAGAGCCCAGTTGGCGGCCCGGTTCGAGAGCTCGCCGGTGTAGAGCTTCGCCATCGCCGCCTCGCGCGCGAACGGCCGGCCCTGGTCCTTCAGCCATGCCGCCTTGAGGACGAGCGCGCGGCCGGCCTCGATCTCGGTCGCCATGTCCGCGAGCCGGAACTGCACCGCCTGGAAGCGTGCGATCGGCTTGCCGAACTGCTCTCGCTCCTGCGCGTAGGCGAAGGCGAGGTCGTAGGCGCCCTGGGCGAGCCCGACGCCCATCGCGGCGACGGAGATGCGGCCGCCGTCGAGGATCTCGAGGAACTGCTGGAAGCCCTGGCCGCGCGGGCCGAGCAGGTTCCCTTCGGGCACGGCGCAGTCGCGGAACGAGAGCTCGCGGGTGTCGGACGCCTTCCAGCCGAGCTTCTTCATCGGTGCCGAGATCTCGTAGCCGGGGGTTCCGTTCTCGACGACGACGTTCGAGATCTCGTCTTCGCCGGTGCGCGCGGTCAGCGTCACACCCCAGGTGATGTCGGTGCCGGCGTTGGTGATGAACATCTTCGAGCCGTTGACGATCCAGCTCCCGTCGCGCAGCTCGGCGGTCGTGCGCGTGTTGCCGGCATCGGAGCCGGCTCCCGGCTCCGTCAGTCCGAACGAGGCGAGCTTCCGGCCGGAGGCAAGGTCCGGCAGCCAGCGCTGCTTCTGCGCCTCGGTGCCGAAGAGGTAGATCGGCATCGTCCCGAGTGAGGTGTGCGCGGCGACCGTGATCGCGACCGACGAGTCGATCCGCGTCAGCTCCTCGATCGCGAGCGCATAGGAGACGGTGTCGCCTCCAGCGCCGCCGTACTCCTCCGAGATCGGCAGCCCCATCAGCCCGAGCTCGCCCAGCTGGGTCACGAGCTCGTAGGGGAAGCGTGACTCGCGGTCGAGCTCCTCGGCCACCGGCGCCACCTTCTCGACCGCGAAGTCGCGGACGGTGTCGCGGACGAGCGCCTGCTCCTGGGTGAGGTCGAGGTCCATGCGCGGCCGAACCCTACCCGGTAGATTCGCCACTCCAACCGACAAAGGAGCGACAGGAAATGGCAGACACCGTGCAGGAGTTCTTCGAGGAGCTTCCGGCCCGCGCCGATTCGGAGAAGACCGCGGGCATGAACAACTCGTACCTGTTCGACATCGAGGGCGCGGGCCAGTGGCTCGTCGCGGTCACCGACGGCGCGGTGAGCGTCACCGAAGGCGGCGGTGAGGCTGACACGACCATCTCCACCTCCGAGGAGACGATGATGGCCGTCGTCCGCGGCGAGCAGAACCCGACGACCGCCTACATGACCGGGAAGCTGAAGATCAAAGGGGACATGGGCGCGGCGATGAAGTTGCAGAAGCTCTTCTAGCCTTGTAGAACCTCACTCAGCCTGTCACCCGCCCGAGAGGGGTCGCATTTGACCTGGTACGAGTTCCTGCTGTTCCTGCACGTCACCGCCGCGGTGATCTGGCTCGGCGGCGGCTTCACGTTCCAGATGTATGGCGCGGTCGTGCGCCGCGGAGGCGACGTCGACGAGATCGCGCGGTTCGCCGGGCGGGCGGGCGTGCTCGGCGAGCGGATGTTCGTTCCGGCTTCGCTCGTCGTCGTGCTCGCGGGCGTCGGGCTGATGATCGACGGGAACTGGGACTGGGGCCGGCTCTGGGTCGTCTTCGCGCTCGTCACGTTCGCCGCGTCGTTCGTGACCGGGCTGTTCGTGATCACGCCGATGGCGAAGAAGATTCCCGTCGTCGGCCCGGCGACGCCTGCCGGGCAGGAGTTGATCCGCCGCCTCTTCAGCGTGCTCCGGATCGACCTCGCCTACATGTACGCGATCGTGTTCGCGATGACGGTGAAGCCGACGAGCGAGGACGGCTGGACGATCCTGGTCGCTGCGGCCGTCTTGATCGCCTTGACGGCTATCTTCCTGGCGCCGCTCCGCGCGCGCTCCCCGGAAGGCCCGGCGGCGCTCCCCGCCGACTAATCGGCTTCCAGCTCGACGAGGAGGGCGCCGCCGACAACGCGGTCGCCCTCCTCGACGTGCACGGCCGTTACCGTCGCGTCGTAGGGCGCCGCGAGCGGCGTCTCCATCTTCATCGCCTCGAGCACGAGCAGCGGCCGGCGCGCTTCGACCCGGTCGCCGGCTGCGACGTGGACGCCGATCACGGTGCCGGGCATCGGCGCCGTGACACGGCTGCTCCCGCCGCCGGCGCCGTGGTCGTGAGCGGCGCTGTCGACGTCGGGCGCGGGAGCGGGAGGCGCGGGGGGCAGGTTGAGCCGCCAGCCGCCGCGCCACGGCGCGTCCGGCAGCCGCAACGGCGGCTCCGACAGGGCCGGATGCTCGGTCAGAAACGCCGTCGTCGCCTCGCCGGCGTGCACCACAGGATGGGCGACGAGCCAACGGAGGAAGGGGAGGTTCGTGGTCACGCCGCCGACCTCGGTCTCCGAGAGCGCGTCCGCCAGCCGCGCGAAGGCCTCGGCGCGCGTCGGCCCGTGCGCGATCAGCTTCGCGATCATCGGGTCGTAGGAGGTGCCGACCTCGTCGCCCGCCTCGACGCCCGCGTCGACGCGGACGCCCACCGGCAGCCGCAGCCGCTCGACGGTCCCGGCCTGCGGGAGGAAGGTGCGCGGATCCTCCGCGTAGAGCCGCACCTCGACCGCGTGGCCGGAGGGACGTTGTGTCTCAGAAACACGAAGCCTCTCGCCGGCCGCGACGCGCAGCTGCTCGTGGACGAGGTCGACTCCGGTGACGAGCTCGGTCACCGGATGCTCGACCTGGATCCGGCCGTTCAGCTCCAGGAACCAGAACTCGCGGCCGGCGAGCATGAACTCCGCCGTGCCCGCGCTGACGTAGCCGATCGCGCGCGCGAATGCGATGGCCGCGGCGCTCATCTCGGCGCGCAGCTCGGGGTCGAGCGCGGGGGAGGGGGCCTCTTCGAGCACCTTCTGGTGGCGCCGCTGTACCGAGCAGTCGCGCTCGCCGAGCGAGACGACGGTGCCATGAGTGTCGCCGAGAAGTTGGATCTCGACGTGCCGGGGCCGCTCGACATACCGCTCGCAGAAGACGGTGCCGTCGCCGAACGCAGCCTCCGCCTCGCGGGCTGCGGCCGCGAGCGCCTCCTCGAGCTCGGCCGGCTCGTGGACGACGCGCATCCCGCGACCGCCGCCGCCCGCGGCGGCCTTGACGAGCAGCGGGTAGCCGAGCTCGGCAGGATCGCCCGTGGGCACGACCGGGACTCCCGCCTCGGTCGCGATTCGCTTCGCCGCCAGCTTGTCACCGCCGAGGCGGAGCGCCGCCGCCGGTGGGCCGACCCACGTCAGCCCTGCCGCCTCGACCGCCTCGGCGAAGTCCGCGCTCTCGGCGAGGAAGCCGTAGCCGGGATGGATCGCGTCGGCACCGGACGCTCTGGCCGCGCGGATGTGCTCCTCGGAGTGGAGGTAACCGCCGATCGCCACAGTCTCGTCGGCGGTGCGGGCGTGCAGGGAGCGGCCGTCGTCTGGCGCTGCGACGGCCACCGTCGCGATCCCGAGCTCGCGGCAGGTGCGGAAGATCCGCACGGCGATCTCGCCGCGGTTCGCCACCAGGAGCTTTCCGATCGCCATGGTTTGCGGATGGTACGCTGGCCCGCTCGATGCGGCGGTTGCTCGTCCTGATCGGCTTCGTCCTCCTCGCCGTGCCTGCAGAGGCCGGTGCCGGCACGGTCTTCGTGATCGACGGCCGGGGCTGGGGGCACGGCGTCGGCATGAGCCAGTACGGCGCGCGCGGCTACGCCGAGGCAGGCTGGCGCTACCAGCGGATCCTCAAGCACTACTACCGTGGAACGTCGCTGCAGGCGGTTCCTGCCAGGCAGGTGCGCGTGCTGCTGGCCGAGGGCCGAGCGGCGGTGAAGATCGGCTCGTCGAAGCCTTTCAAGGTCGTCGACGCCCGCGGCAAGGTGCGGAAGCTGCGGCCGGGGACGCAGAACGTCGTCGCCACGAAGCTCGCGCAGCTGCGCTCGCCGCTGCGGTTCGTGCCCGGTGCGGCGCCGCTCCGTCTCGGCGCCGACGCCTACCGCGGCACGCTCCTCGTCCACAAGCGCGCTGGCAAGCTGACGATCGTCAACCGCCTGCCGCTCGACCGCTACCTCCGCGGTGTCGTCCCGTGGGAGATGCCGGACGATTGGCATCCCGAAGCGCTGCGCGCGCAGTCCGTGGTGGCGCGCTCCTACGCTCTTGCGACGCTGAAGCCGGCGACGCTCTTCGACCTCTACGCCGACACACGCAGCCAGGTCTACGGCGGCGTCCGGGCAGAGGAGCCGACCACGAACCGGGCGATCGGATCGACGGCCGGCAAGGTGCTCTTTTGGAAGGGCCGCATCGCGACGACCTTCTACCACTCGACGTCGGGCGGCCGCACGGTCTCGATCGCAGAAGCATGGCCGCGTGCAAACCCGGTTCCGTATCTCGTCTCCGTCGCCGATCCCCACGACAACCTCTCGAAGCACCACCGCTGGGGGCCGTTCCGCCTCACCCCGGCCGAGGTCGCAGCCAAGCTCGGCGTCAGCGCCGTGCGCGACCTCCTCGTCGACCGCGGCCCGTCGGGCCGGGTGACCGACGTGAGGCTGAAGCTGGGCGGCGGTGTGCGGCAGTTCGAGTCGCAGGACTTCCGCCGCGCGCTCGACCTTCGCTCGACGTGGTTCACCGTCCGCGTCCTCAACCTCGACCCGCCGCTCGCCCGCGCGCTTGCGGACCGGCCGGTGCAGCTGCGCGGGTTCGTCCGCGGGCTCCGCGGCGTGCGGCTCGAGCGCCAGGTGAACGGAGGCACGTGGACGACGGTCAAGCGCGTCAAGACCCGTCCGGACGGCCGCTTCACGGTGACGGTGACCGCACGGCGGGCGACCAGCTTCCGCCTCGCGACCCGGTCGGTCGCGGGTGGTGCGGTCACCGTCCAGCCGCGCTGACGGAGCCGTTGCGGCTCTGGTACCGGCGCGGCCGGCCGCGTCGCGGGCCGCTCCTGTAGCGCTAGGACCAGTCCGGCGAGCGCCGTTCGAGGAAGGCGCGCAGCCCCTCCTGGCCCTCGGCGCTCGTCCGCCGCTCGGCGATCCGCCGCGCCGTCTCCGGCCCGTCCGGCCGCTCGAGCACGAGCCGCTTCGCGTGCCGCGCCGCACGCGGCCCGGCGCTCGCCAGCTCGGCGAGCACGCGCTCTACCGCAGCGTCGAGCTCCGCATCGACCTCGTGGACGAGGCCGATCCGAAGCGCCGCGGCCGCGTCGAAGCGCTCACCGGTGACGAAGTAGCGGCGTGCCCAGCCCGGGCCGATCTTGGCGAGCGCGAACGGCGAGATCACGGCGGGAATGATCCCGAGCTTCACCTCGGAGAAGGCGAAGACGGCCCGCGGCTCCGCGATCGCGATGTCCGAGCACGCGACCAACCCGGCGCCGCCGCCGAGGGCGTGGCCCTGGATCCGGGCGACAACGGGAGCTGGGCAGCGATCGATTGCCTCGAGCATTCCTCGGAGCGCGTTCGCGTCTGCGACGTTGGCGTCGAATTCGAGGTCCACCGACGTCCGCATCCACTCGACGTCGGCGCCGGCGCAGAAGCTCGGCCCGTCGCCCGCGAGCAGCACGGCGCGCGCCTTGCCGACGTCGACGAACGCCTCCGAGAGCTCGGCGATCAGGTCGGCATCGA
Source organism: uncultured Gaiellaceae bacterium (assembly GCA_963784895.1). Classification (GTDB taxonomy): domain Bacteria; phylum Actinomycetota; class Thermoleophilia; order Gaiellales; family Gaiellaceae; genus Gaiellasilicea. The sequence continues at coordinate 110,391 of CAWATM010000017.1, forward strand.
AGGCGTTGCGGGTCTCGGGACGCGCCAGTGTGACACGAAGCACGTCGTCGTCACGTTCGATGCGAAGCGCCCCCATCGGGGGATGATCCTACGCGCGGGATCGATAACCCTGAGGGCATGCTCGTCAGAGCAGCAGCCGTCGCACTCGTCGCTCTCGTCGCCGCCACCGGAGCTGGCGGGGCGCTGCGCGGTTCGGCGGCAGGGTGCACGATCGTCGGTACGGCCGGACCGGACACGCTGCGGGGAACCTTTCGCGCGGACGTGATCTGCGGGCTCGGCGGCGCCGACGTCCTCCTCGGCAACAAGGGCAACGACCGGCTGCTCGGCGGCGCCGGAGACGACCTGCTCGACGGCGGCGACGGCGCGGATGCTCTCTACGGCGGCGCGAACGACGACTATCTGACCGGGACCATGGGATTCGACCGCTTCTCGGGCGGAACGGGATCGGACTACCTCCACTCGCGTGATGGCCAGCCCGACGTGCTGGACGGGGGACCCGGCGTCGACCGCGCCCGCATCGACCGCTACTTCGACAAGCTGGCGAACGTCGAGGACACGTAGCCGCACACAAGTAGAGTCGCGGGATGCTGCGCGGAGCTCTAGCCGCGGCCGTGACGCCGCTCGCCGGCGAGCGGCTGGACGAGGATGCGTTCGCCCCCTACGTCGACTTCCTCGCGGACGCCGGGCTCGACGGCCTGCTCGCACTCGGGACCACGGGGGAGGGGCTGCTCTTCGACCGGGCCGAACGGCAGCGGGCGCTCGAGTTGTTCGCCGCTGCCGCGGGCGACCGGCTCCAGGTCGCCGCGCACTGCGGGGCCCAGACGACGGCGGACACGGTCGCGCTCGCCGCCCACGCCGCCGAGACCGGTGTGGCCGCGGTCGCGGTGATCGGGCCGCCGTACTTCCAGCTCGACGAGCGCTCGCTGCTCGATCATTTCCAAGCGGCCGCCGGGGCCTGCGCGCCGGTGCCGTTCTACGTCTACGAGTTCGAGCGCGCGAGCGGCTACGCCGTTCCCGTCCCGGTGCTGCTCGAACTGCGCGAGCGCGCCCCGAACCTCGCAGGGCTGAAGGTCTCGGACGCCCCGTTCGACCGGTTCGCGCCGTACCTCGTCGAGGGGCTCGACGTGTTCGTCGGGCCGGAGGCGCTCATCTTCGACGGGATCCGGGCCGGCGCCGTCGGCGCGGTCTCGGGTCTGGCCGCGGCGTATCCGGACCGGGTCGCGGCGGTCGTGCGCGAGCCGACCGAGGCGGGCGCGATCGAGCTCGGCGAGCTGCGCGCGGCCGTCGAGCGCTTCCCGCGGCACGCCGCGCTCAAGTTCGTCCTGGGCCTCCGCGGCGTCCCGGTCCGGGAGGACGTCCGCCGACCCTTGCGGCAGCTGAGCGACGGCGAGCGGGAGGAGTTGCGCGGGTGGCTGGAATCGTCGTAGCGGGCGCGGGCGCGATCGGCGCCTCGATCGCGTATCACCTCGCCCTACGCGGCGCGGACGACGTCGTGCTCGCCGACGTGGGGGAGGTCGCCGGCGGCGCAACGGGGAAGGCGATGGGCGGCGTCCGGCAACAGTTCACGACCGAGGCGGAGGTGCGGCTCGCGCAGGCAAGCGTGCGCCTCTTCCAGGAGCTCGGCGCGCCGCTGTTCGAGCAGGTGGGGTACCTCTTCCTCGCGACGACCCAGCCGGGCCTGGACGAGCTCGAGCAGCGGCGTGCGGCTCAGGCGGCGCTCGGCGTTCCCGTCGAGCGCGTCGACGCCGCGTTCGTCGACGGTCTACGCACGGACGACGTGCTCGGGGCGACGATCTGCCGTGAGGACGGGATCGCCGATCCCGCCGGCGTGACGCGGGAGCTCGTGCGGCGCGCCTCCGCGCTCGGTGTCGACGTACGCCCGCACACCGACGCGATCGAGCTCGAGGCCGAGACGCTCGTGCTCGCCTGCGGCGCCTCCTCCGCGGCCGTCGCCGGCGGGCGAGGCGTCGACCTGCCCGTACGGCCGCTCGTCCGTCAACTCGCGGACGTCGGCCCGGTCGCCGGGATCCCGGCCGACCTGCCGATGACGATCGAGGAGAACGGCTTCCACTTCCGCCGGGTCGGTGCGGACAGGATCCGGCTCGCGATGGGTGAGCCCGCGCCGCGCTGGGACGGGCCTGACGAGGTTCGCGACGATCTGATCGAGGACTGGCGCGAACGGCTCGCGCATCGCTATCCGCGCGCGGCGAGTGCGCCGTTGCGGCGTGCCTGGGCTGGCTTCTACGACATGACCCCGGATGCGCACCCGATCATCGGCCGGGTCGGCGACGGCGTCTATGCCGCCTGCGGCTTTTCCGGCCACGGTTTCATGCAGTCGCCGGCGGTGGGCGACGCCGTTGCCGCGGAGCTGCTCGGCGAACAGCCGCCGTTCGACCTCACCCCGTACCGGCTCGAGCGGTTCGCCGGAGACGAGATCTACCCCGAGACGCTGGTGCTCTAGGGTTTAGCCGCGCCAGGCGAGGACGAGCACGCCGATCGCGGCCAGCGCGGCCAGTCCGATCACGATCGCGTTGACGACGAGCGCGACGGCGATCAGCCTGCCGCGTCCGTCCGGAGGCGACACGGCGCTGTCCGAGCCGTCGTCGGCGTCGGTTCCCCAACCGATCTTGCTCGCCAGCGCCCCAGTGATGAACTGGTTCAGGCTGACGCCTTCGCGCTCGGCCGTTCGCGCCAGCTCGGCGTGGAGGGCCGCAGGCATTCGCAGCAGCAGACGGCCGCTCGGGGCCGGTTTCTTCCCGCGTTTCGACTGTTCTGTTGCGGACGGCGCGGCGGACATGGCCTGATTCTAGATTCTCGAGCCGAAACGCACAACGGCGGACGTGATATCACGGTTTCAGGTCTGGCCGATCTCCTGCCGCAGCTTCCCGAGCGAGTCCTGGAGCAGCCTGGAGACGTGCACCTGCGAGAGCCCGAGCTCGCTGGCGATACCACGCTGGCTCAGGTTCGCGAAGTAGTGCAGCTGGACGATTCGCCGCTGCCGCCGCGGCAGGGCCCGCAGGCCGGCCTCGATCAAGGCGCGCTCCTCACCGAGTTCGAGCCCCCGGTCGGCGTCCTCGTCCCGGGAGGAGGGGGCATCGGCGTCGAGCGCCACCGATCGGACGACGACACGCTCGCCACCGTTCGGGCGTGGCAGTCGGAGCGGCTGGGTGCTGTCCCGCAGGTAACGGCGGATCTCGCCGACGATCGTGGGCACGGCGTAGGCGGTCAGCGAGGAGCCGCGCTCGGGGTCGTAGCGGTCGATCGCCTTGATCAGCCCGACCGCCCCGACCTGGACGAGGTCCTCGAACTGCTCGCCGAGGCATGCGAACCGGCGGGCGAGCGCCCGCACGAGCGGCAGCTGGAGCTCGATCAACCGCCGGCGGGCATCGCGGTCGCGGTCGTCGCACCACGCGCGCAGGAGTTCCGCAGTGTCTGCCGCCATGAATCGAGACTACCGTTCCATTCGAGCAAATTCAACGATGAGTTCTCGGGCATTCTTGTCAGAACACAAAAAAAGGAAAAGAAATGGATCAGCCGGATCGCAACGGGGTATTGCTCTTGATGTGACAGGTTCACGATCGGGGACGTCTGCCCGCCGGGTTGCGCTTTGCCTGGCGGTGCTCGGGCTTGCCGCGACCACGAGTTCCCCTGCTCTGGCCGAGAGCGGCATGCCGGACGCGCCCATCGCGTCCGTTCCCGATCTGATGGACGTCGCGACCGCGGTTCTCGAGGAGTCGGGCTTCGAGGAGCTCGATCCTGCGACCGCGGTCGACGTCCTCCCGATCACGCTTCCGGCAGTACCCGCCCAAACGACTGCCGTGGAGCCGGTACCGGCTGGGGCGGTCGCCGCACCGCCCCCCGCACCGGCAGCAGAAGCGCCGGTTGAAGCCGCGCCCGCTGCGATCCCCACCCCGGACGCACCGCCGTCCGGAGCGGTCTCGCAGACGGCGCCGGGAAACGTGAACGTCTCGGTGCGGGTGGACAGCCCCGGCGACGACGGCGCGGTCGAGCAGGTGAACGCAGCCGTGGCAGAGCCTGCCGCCCAGTATCAGCCGGAGCCAACGCAGTATCAGGAGCCGATACCGTCGCCGGACGCCCAGCAGGCCGCTCTGACGTCCCAGCCCGCCGCGTCCGAGCCGGCTGCCGAAGCCGGCGGCTCGAACTGGACGTGGGAGTGGGACTGCAGTGATGCTGCCTCGGAGATTCCCGTCCCGGCGAACGTCGGTGTGGAGAACTGGAACTGGAACTGGAACTGGAATTGCGGAGAGCCAGACTCGGCTACTGCGAATAGCGCAGGAGAAAAACCGCCACAGTATCAACCTGCCGTTAGGCAGTATCGGCCGATCAATATCAACATTTCCATTCGCATCAACAGTCCCGGCAACAATGGGCCCGTGATGCAGACGAACGTCGCGGTGGCTGTGACACCGCCCGCGTTGCCGCAGCTCCGCGTCGAGTCGGCAACGCCGAGCGCGAACCAACCTCAGACGGCGTCGGGCGCCGCCGAGGCGAGCACGCCGCTCGGCGCTCTGGTCGCGGTCTTCGGCGAGCTCCTCGTGGATGATCCCGAAGCGGTGCCGGCAGAGGACGGTTGCTGTCCGCTCCGCGAGCCGAGCGACCCCGCCACGGCCGCTCCCGAGCCCGAGAGCATGCTGCTGCCGGAGGCGCCGCGGCCAGCGGAGCAGGAGCTGACCCCGCAGGGCCGCTTCCGCGCGTCTGTCGCCGTCACGCTGCGGCTCGCGAGGGCGTCCGAGGCTGTCGCGCGCAGCGCCCGTCCCGCGCCGAAGCCGGCGCAGCTCCGCCCGGCGCCCCACACCTCCGCCCCGGCCCACGAGCGCGCCGCCGCGCTCAGCGCGGCCGGGCTGGCTCCCCTGAACGCGCCTGACAGCCGCTTCGGCCAGCTCGCCTTCCTGGTCGTGGCCTTCGCGTTCGCCATTGCTTTCGCCGACGCATCGCGCTCGGTCGCCGCCGAGGTGCGTGCACGAGGCGAGGATCCTGACCCTCCACCCACCCGCCCGGGCTAGCTGCGTCCCGCTTTCCCGGTTCCGGCGGACAAGGTCGAGTCCGCCCTGTTCATCCAAGGTGGGAAGGAGAAGGATCGATGAGACGCATCGTTGTAGTCGTCGCAGCGCTCGCGCTTCTTGTAAGCGCGAGCCAGGCGGCGGCTGCACCGGGTGACTCGGCTCTGGAGCTGGCGGGGCAAGCTGCCGCCAGTGCCCAGGGAGCAGGCGCGCAGTCCGGCGCCTCCCAGAGTCGCCCGTCAAACACGAACGTGTCCGTTCGCGTCCTGAGTCCCGGCAACGACGGCAACGTCTCGCAGTCCAACACCGTCAGCTCGAACGCGACGGCGGGCAACGCGAACGTCACCGGCCAGTCGGCGAATCAGACGCAGAGCGGCTCGTGCGGCTGCAGCGGCGGCACGCAAGCGGTGGGCCAGGAGGCTGACTCCAGCCAGGCCGCAATCGCGCTGTCGTACGCGAAGCAGGCCGGCGCGAGCAACACGAACACCCCCGTCAGGGTCCTGAACCCTGGCGACAACGGCAACGTCTCGCAGACGAACAGCGTCGAGTCCGGCGCGACGGCTGCGAATGGAAACGCCACGGGCCAGTCCGCCGAGCAGGCTGCGGCGGGCGGCTCCGGCACTCAGGCGGTCGGGCAGGAGGCGGAGTCGAAGCAGCAGGCCGCCGCCGCCTCGGCCGCGGAGCAGAAGGGCGCGGAGAACACGAACATCTCCGTGCGGGTGCTCAGCCCCGGGAACGACGGCGACGTGACGCAGTCGAACACCGTCGCCTCCAAGGCGACGGCCGCCAACATCAACCTGACCGGGCAGAAGGCCGGGCAGGCAGGCGGCTCGGGCGGGACCCAGGCCATCGGCCAGGATGCTGACAACGACCAGTCGGCAACTGCGCTTTCAGCGGCCAAGCAGGACGGCGCAACGAACCGGAACATCCCCGTGCGTGTCTTGAGTGACGGCTCCGGCGGCGACGTGACGCAGACGAACAGCGTCGACTCGTCGGCGGGAGCCGGAAACCTGAACGCGACGAAGCAGTACGCGGGTCAGGGCGCACAGGGTGGCAAGGACGCATGCTGCGCAGCCGGCGGTACGCAGGCGATCGGCCAGGATGCCGACAGCAAGCAGAAGGCCGGTGCCCTCTCGGTCGCGCTGCAGTCCGGTGCCAGCAACACGAACACCCCGGTTCGCGTCGGCAGCAAGGGCGCCGACGGCGACGTCTCACAGTCGAACAGCGTCGCGTCGAAGGCGACCGCGCTGAACGCCAACCTGACCGGCCAGAAGGCCGATCAGGAGCAGGCCGGCGACTGCCGTTGCACGTCCGGCGGCAGCCAGGCCATCGGGCAGGAGGCCAAGAACGACCAGTCCGCAGGGGCTGCGTCGCTGGCGGCCCAGTCCGGCGGCCGTCACCGGTGCGGCTGTGGCTCGAGCGGGAACACGAACGCTCCCGTCCGGGTCGACAGCGACGGCGGCGGCGGCTCGGTCGAGCAGTCGAACAGCGTCGATTCGAAGGCTGCTGCGGGCAACCTGAACCTGGCCGGGCAGTTCGCGGGCCAGGGCGGTGCCGGCGGCACGCAGGCGATCGGCCAGAAGGCCAAGAACGAGCAGGACGCGCTGGCCCTCTCGGCAGCGTTGCAGTCCGGCGCAACGAACGAGAACACCCCCGTGCGCGTGGACAGCAAGGGTGATGACGGCGACGTCACCCAGTCGAACAGCGTCGACTCGCAGGCGAAGGCGCTGAACGGCAACCTGACCAAGCAGGACGCCGACCAGACCCAGGGCGGTCACTCGTGCGGATGCGACTCGAAGAGCATCCAGGCAATCGGCCAGGAGGCGTACAGCAAGCAGGGCGCAGGCGCCCTCTCGCTGGCACTTCAGGATGGCGCGAGCAACGAGAACGCCCCTGTCCGCGTGGACAGCTCGGGCGGCGGCGGGTCGGTCGACCAGTCGAACAGCGTCGGCTCTGCCGCGACGGCTGCGAACCTGAACGCGCTCGGACAGGGCGCGGATCAGACGCAGGGTGGCGGCGGCGGGATCGCGATCCAGGCGATCGGCCAGTCGGCGAAGAACGAGCAGGCTGCAGTCGGGCTCTCGGCGGCGTTGCAGCAGGGCGCCTCGAATCGGAACAGCCCGGTCGCGGTCGGCGGCAAGGACCGCAAGCACGACCGCAAGCACGACCGCAAGGACGGCCACAAGGCCGACGGCCGCAAGGCCGGCGGCGGTGACGTCTCGCAGTCGAACAGCGCTGAGTCGAAGGCGACGGCGCTGAACCTGAACCTGACCAAGCAGGACGCCGACCAGACTCAGGGCGGCCGCAGCAGCAAGGAGTGCGGTTGCCACGAGACCGGCATCCAGGCGATCGGTCAGGAAGCGAAGAACGAGCAGGGCGCACTCGCCGGTTCGCTGGCCATCCAGGCCTTCGGACGCGACAAGTGCGGCTGCCCGTCGGGCGGCAACTCGAGCACGCCCGTGGGCGTCGGCAGCCACGGCTCCGGCGGCTCGGTCGACCAGTCGAACGCGGCTCGCTCGTCCGCGCTGGCACCGAACCTGAACGCGCTCTCCCAGGGCGCCGGCCAGGCTCAGTCCAGCGGCGGCGGGAAGCAGGCAATCGGCCAGTCGGCGAAGAACGCCCAGCACGCGATCGGCCTGTCGGCGGCGCTGCAGCTCGCCGCGACGAACGCGATGGGGAGGTCACGGGCGGAGTAGACAAAAGGCGTCGCCCCGCAGACCGGCTCCGAACCGGCCTGCGGGGCGGTGCGCCTCGTTGACACACCCGAAAATCCGCAGTAGCTTCGAGAAAAGGCCCGGAGATCGGGGGGAAATGGCACGACGGGGGAGATGGTCGTTGCTGCGACGTCGGGGCACTTCGGCAGGAGGGCTCGCGCTGCTGTGCGTCGTCCTCGCCGTGCCGGCGCAGGCGGCGACACCGGCTCCAGATCCGCCCCCGGGAGCCGTCTCTCCCGAGGCGCCGCCGGTGGCGCGGACGCAGCCCGCGCCGGTGCGCAGCGCCCCAGTGATCGTGACGGCGGCGCCGGTCGTTCGCCGGGCCGCGCCGGTCACGCGCACCCAGCCGGTGCCAAAGCCGGCGGCGACGCCGAAGTCCGTCGCGAAGAAGAAGCCCGTCGCGAAGACGACGCCGGTCAAGCGACCCGTCGCGGCGAAGACCGTCGCGGCTGTGCCACACGACCGCGCGCGCCTGCCGGTCGCTGCGCTCGTTGCGGCCGATGAGCTCGACCGGGGCTTGCTCGCGTTCGCCGGCTTCGCGTTACTGCTTGTTGCGCTCGGCGGCGCGATGCTGCTCGTGGTTGCGCGGCGCCAGCTGCTCCTCGCGGCGCTCGGGCTGCTCCTGTGTTCGCGTTCCGGCGGCCGGCGCAGCTGCGCCGCCGTACCTGGTACACGCTCGTCGGCACCGCTGGCGCGAACGGTTGGTACACGAGCAACGTCACGATTCGCGTGGACGTCGTCGACCAGAACGGACTTGCTCAGAGCACCGTCGGCTGCCCAGTCGCCGAGCTGATCACGGCCGAGGGAACTACGACGCGCCAGTGCACGGGCTGACGTTCACGTGGGGCACAGCATCACGCAGCCCGATCGTGACGATCAAGATCGACAAGACGGCGCCGACAGGCGTCTCCGGCTCGCTTGCTCGCGCGGCGGACTCGGATGGATGGTTCAACCATCCCGTCTCGGCGTCGTTCAGCGGCCAGGACGCGGTCTCCGGGATGGCGGGCTGCGCCGGGTCAACGTACTCGGGCGCGGACAGCGCCTCGGCGGCTCTTTCCGGAACGTGCACGGACAACGCGGGCAATACGGCCACCGCGAGCGTCGCGATCAAGTACGACGCGACCCCGCCGACGGTGACGCCGTCCGTCGACCGGCCGCCCGACGCGAAGGGCTGGTACCGGAAGCCCGTCACAGTCAGCTTCGCAGGCACCGACCTTACGTCCGGGATTGCGGCCTGCACCGCCCCGACGCGGTACGCCGGGCCGGATCTGCCGCAGGCCGCAGTCGTCGGATCCTGCCGCGACGCGGCCGGCAACTCCGCCGCTGCCGGCCGGACGTTCCAGTACGACGCGACCGCCCCAGCGCTCGCGAAGACGGAGGCCAAGGTCGACAAGGGTGTCGCGCGCATCGGCTGGGAGCGCGCCGGCGACGTGGTGGAAGTCGAGCTCGTCCGCAGTCCAGGCATCAACGGCGCCAAGTCGACGATCGTCTACAGGGGCAACGGCGCTGCGTTCGTCGACAAGACCGTCAAGGCGGGTGTCCGGTACCGGTACGAGATCAGCGTTGCCGACCTGGCGGGCAACGTGACGACGAAGGCCGTGACGGCGGCGACTGCGGCCAAGAAGAGCACGTCCCTCCTTGCGCCCGCGGCGGGCTCCGTCGTGAAGGCTCCGCCGCTGCTCCGCTGGAAGGCGGTGAAGGGCGCCACGTTCTACAACGTCCAGGTGTACAGGAACGGCCGCAAGCTGTTGAGCACATGGCCCGGCGCGGCCAAGCTCAAGCTCGCCCGGACCTGGACCTACGCGGGCAAGCGCCAACGGCTCGTGCCGGGGGTCTACACGTGGTACGTCTGGGGCGCGCGCGGCACGCGCGCGAAGCCTGTCTACGGGAAGGTGCTCGGCTCCAGCACGTTCTCCGTCAAGCGCTGAGCGGTCACTCGAACGCGAGACCGAGGCGCGAGAGCTCCTCGTCGGCGTAGCGGCCCTCGACGGTTGCCTCGAGGTCGAAGATCTCGACGACGTCCGGGTCCTTGCCGATCAGCTCGCGGGCGCGTCCGGGCAGCCGCTGCTCCGCCGCTTCCGGCGACTCGAAGAGGTAGAACGCGCCCCACCGTTCGCCGGCCGAATCGGAGATCCAGGCCTTGAAGCGGAGACCCTCGACCTCTGCGAACTCGTCGACCGACTCGTCGCGGAGGTAACGGCGCAGCTCCTCGATCGTCGTCTTCGAGTCGGCCAGGCTCCAGAGCGCGATCCGGACGACCATGAGTCAGGCGTCGCGGACCTTCGCGTGCAAGTCCTTCAGCCTGCGCAGCATGTCCGCCTCCTCGTGCCCGAAGTCGTCGAGGTAGGAGTGCACCGCGGACTCGAGCAGGCGCCGCTCCTCGTCGTCGAGCCGCAACTCGTAGGCGGCCTCGGCGGTGTCCTCGTTCAGCCGCTTGACGATGAACGCGGCGTACCACGTCGGCCAGTCGTCGTCGGGCTCGCCTCGCTCCTGCTCGTAGGCCGCGTGGGCGCTTTCCGCGACGCGGAGCAGTGTGCGCAATCGGTCCTCCGTCAACACCATGACTCTCCTCTCTCTTACATCCGGAAGATGCCGAACGTGGACTCGGGCACGGGTGCGTTCAGCGCCGCGGAGATCCCGAGCGCGAGCACCCGCCGCGTGTCGCGCGGGTCGATGATCCCGTCGTCCCAGAGGCGCGCGGTCGAGTAGTAGGGATTCCCCTCGGCCTCGTAGGTCGCCTTGATCTCCTCGGGGTCGGCGTCGCCGACCATGGTCAGCACGGTCGCGGCCTGCTCGCCGCCCATCACCGAGATGCGCGCGTTCGGCCACATCCAGAGCTGCCTCGGCCCGTAAGCGCGGCCGCACATCGCGTAGTTACCGGCGCCGAACGACCCCCCGGTGACGACCGTGAATTTCGGCACGTCCGCGCAGGCGACCGCGGTGACGAGCTTGGCGCCGTCGCGGGCGATCCCGCCCTCCTCGTACTCCTTGCCGACCATGAAGCCGGTGATGTTCTGGAGGAAGACGAGCGGCACCTTCCGCTTCGCTGCCAGCTCGATGAAATGTGCGCCCTTCTGGGCCGACTCGGCGAAGAGGACGCCCCTGTTGGCGAGAATTGCCACCGGGTAGCCCTCGATCCGGGCGAAGCCGCAGACGAGCGTCTCGCCGTAGAGCGCCTTGAACTCGGCGAAGCGCGAGCCGTCGACGATTCGCGCGATCAACTCGTGCGCGTCCATCTCGTGCTTGAAGTCCTCGGGGACGAGCCCGTAGAGCTCGTCCGGGTCGAGTGCGGGCGGCTCGGCCGGCGCGACGTCCCACGGCAGCTCCTTGCGCCGGTGCAGGTTGCGGACGATCTGGCGGACGAGCGCGAGTGCGTGCTCGTCGGAGGCGGCGTAATGGTCGGCGACGCCCGACCGCCGGGTGTGCACGTCGGCGCCGCCGAGCTCCTCGGCGGTCACGTCCTGGCCGGTCGCAGCCTTCACGAGCGGCGGACCGCCGATGAAGATCGTGCCCGTGCCCTGGACGATGATCGTCTCGTCGCTCATCGCCGGGACGTACGCGCCCCCGGCGGTGCACGAGCCCATCACGGCCGCGATCTGCGGGATCCCCTTCGCGGACATGCGCGCCTGGTTGTAGAAGATCCGGCCGAAATGCTCCCGGTCCGGAAAGACCTCGGCCTGGAGCGGGAGGAAGGCGCCGCCCGAGTCGACGAGGTAGACGCACGGCAGGTGGTTCTGCTCCGCCACTTCCTGCGCGCGCAGGTGCTTCTTCACCGTCAGCGGGAAATACGAGCCGCCCTTGACGGTGGCGTCGTTCGCCACGACGACGCACTCCTGGCCCTCGACGACGCCGATGCCGGTGACGATCCCGGCCGACGGGGCGACGCCGTCGTAGAGCTCCCACGCCGCGAGTGCGTTCAGCTCGAGCAGCGCCGTGCCGGGGTCGAGCAGCCGGTCGATCCGCTCGCGGGCGGTGAGCTTCCCCCGCACGCGGTGCCGCTCGACGGCCTTCTCGCCGCCGCCGCGCGCGACGAGCGCCGTGCGCTCGCGCAGCTCCGCGACCAGCGCCTCCATTCGCTCGGCGCGCCGCGCGAAGGTCTCGCCACGCTCGAGCTGCGAGGTGAGGAGTGCCACGAGGTGAGCCTAGCGGGGGGAGGGGACACCCTGAAGCGGCGACGGGGCCCCGTGCAGGGCCCCGTCGCGATCCGATGCGAGCAGCGTTACTTGCTGTTCTTGCGCTTGTGCTCCTGCCGCTCGGTGAGTGTGGCAGCGACGCCGTCGAGTGCGGCGACGCAGGCCCCGAGGGCCGTGCCCTTCAGGCCCTTCGCCTTGCACGACGTGATCGCGGCCAGGATCTGCTCCTGCGTCGCGCCGGCATTCCGCGCCTTGGCCACGGCGGCGACGCACTTGCCGTAGCCGTTGGACGTGCCGGTCTTCCCCCAGAGCTCGTTGAAGGCGCTGCGCGAGCCCATGGCGGCGAGCTGTGCCTTGCAGAGCTTCGCCGGATTGGTCTTCGCCGGCTTGGGCGCCGCGGCCGTCAAGAACGTGTCGTTGTTGATCTTGACCGTCCGCACCTGCACCGTCTGCTCCTTGTCGGCGGGCTGCCAGCCGCCGTCGACCACGAAGCTGATCGAGTTGATGGTCTGCGAGCCCATCAGCGTCACGGCCGCAGCCCAGGTCGTGCACTGCGTGCCGGGCGCGACCTGCGACGTGTCGACGCGGCAGGCATCACTCGTCCCGACGAGGTTGCCGGTCGACAGCCACGTGTTCGGCGCGCAGCCCGTGAACGTCGGCGACGGGCCGAGGTAGACCACCACGTTCTTGTTCGGGCCGTAGTTGAGCACGAAGCGGGGCGAGCCGCCGCCGCAGCCGTCGTCGGTGACATTGAACTCGGCCGACAGCTGCGTGATCTGTGCCAGCGTGAGGCTGGACGCGGTCGGGAACGTGATCGCGCCGCCGTCGTCGGCGGGAGTGTTCGCCACGGACGTGTTCGACACGATCGTGCCGACGTTGTTCGTGATCGTCGCCGAGCCCGATGTGGTCGGGTTCGCAGCGAGCGCAGGCGCTGCCGTGGCGAGCGCGAGCCCGGTGACGGCGAGCAAGAGAAGCTTTCTCATTTGTAATCCCCCTCGATATTCGTTGAACGCATGGCTTTCGTGTCTCCGGTTCGTACGTCGGCCAACCGAGATCGAGGTAAGGATTCCGTGAGGCCTCCGCCGAGATGGGCTCCGTGCGGCGGCAGGTGCGTCGAGGGCGAGGCCGAGCGTCGCGTCGCGGCCTGCAGCCGTTTCGCGGCTCGCGTTGCATTTCGCACATGCGCGTGCAATATTTGCGGCACCGGAGCGAGGCTTCGCGCAGCGTCGCGCGGCTCGCCCGCATCGCGCCGCCATCCTCAGGCCCTGGGCGGTCACGGGGTCGAGGAGGTGGCGCCTGCCGTGAAGAAAAGGTGGGCGCGCCCGGGGAGTGCGGCCTCTCCCACAACACGTCCGTCGACCACGAGACGCCTAACACAACAGACGACCCGGGCGGCTGGTCGCGGGGCGCACCCAGGGTCAGGGTAGCGCAGCAACGATGCAGGTTGGCCGCGGACAGTGCGAGGCTCGATCGACGGCGCCGACGTGGCGCCCTGCAACAGGGGCGACAGGACTCGAACCTGCGACATCTGGTTTTGGAGACCAGCGCTCTACCAACTGAGCTACGCCCCTTCGCAGGGCCGATTGTAGCCTTGGCCCGAATGCTCTCCCAGCGGCACGCGCTCGGGTTGCTCTTTCTCGTCCTGACGCTCGGGTTCGGCGGGATCGCGCTTGCGGCGGGCCGGGCGGGTCAATGGGTGATCGCGCTCGCGGCGGGCGCGCTCGGCGGCTGGATGCTGACGATGGCGCTCCGCTTGCTGAAGCGGTCGTGAGCAAGAGTCCGGGGGTCCGCGGCGTATTCTCTCGCCATGGCGAAGGTCGAGGACACGAGCGCGCTCTGGCAGGAGTACCGCCGCACACAGGATCGTGTCGTCCGCGACCGCCTGATCCTCACCTACGCGCCGCTCGTCAAGTTCGTCGCGGGGCGGCTCGGGAGCGGGCTGCCGGCGCACGTCGACGAGGGCGACCTCGTCTCGTACGGGCTGCTCGGCCTGATCGGCGCGATCGAGCGCTACGACCCCGCCCGTGAGATCAAGTTCGAGACCTACGCGATCGCGCGGATCAAGGGCGCGATCATCGACGAGCTGCGCGCCCTCGACTGGGTGCCGCGCTCGGTGCGTGCCCGCGCCCGCGACATCGAACGTGCAATCGCCGAGCTGGAGAAGAAGCTGCACCGCGCGCCGACCGACGAGGAGATCGCTGAGAAGCTCGGGCTGACGGAGGAGGAGCTCGGCACGAGCCTGACCGAGATCTCACGCTCCTCGATCGCGGCGCTCGACGAGCTCTGGACCGTGTCCGCCGGCGGCGACCAGATCGCCCTGATCGACACGATCGAGGACACGCAGGGGCCTGAGCCGCAATCCGCGCTGGCGCAGACGGAGATGAAGGAGGCGCTCGGCGAGGCGATCGCACGCCTGCCCGAGCGGGAGAAGCTCGTCGTCACGCTCTACTACTACGAGGAGCTGACCTTGCGCGAGATCGGCGAGGTGCTCGGCGTCACCGAGTCGCGGGTCTCGCAGCTGCACACGAAGGCGATCCTCCGCCTGAAAGCGCGCCTCGGCGCCGCCCGCGTGCCACTCGGTTAAGGTCGGTCGCGACACTTCGCACAAGGAGGCGGCCATGGCGTTCGAGGACCTCCGGCAGATGCTCTCCGGCGAGCTTTTCCTTCCCGGCGACGAGGGCTGGGAGGAGGGGCGATCGCTCTTCAACTCGATGGTCGACCGCCGTCCCGGCGCGATCGCGCGAGTGGCCGACGTGGATGACGTCGTCGCCTGCATCGACTGGGCCCGGCGAACCGGCACCGAGCTCGCGGTTCGGGCCGGCGGCCACTCCGTCGCCGGCGTCTCGCTGAACGACGGCGGGCTCGTGATCGACATGCGCGCCTTCGAGTCGATCGAGGTCGATCCGGTCGCGCGAACCGCGCGCGCCGGCGCCGGGCTCACCTGGAGCCGCTTCGACGCGGCAACACAGGAGCACGGTCTTGCGACCACCGGCGGCCGCGTGTCGACGACCGGAATCGCCGGGCTGACGCTCGGCGGCGGTTCCGGCTGGCTCGAGCGCTCGTATGGCCTCGCGTGCGACAACATGATCGCTGCCGAGCTCGTGACCGCCGCGGGCGAGCGGCTGCGCGCAAGCGCCGACGAGCACCCGGACCTGTACTGGGCGCTCCGTGGCGGCGGCGGCAACTTCGGCGTCGTCACGGCGCTCGAGTTTCGGCTGCACCCGGTCGGCCCGACCGTCTTCGGCGGCCTCGCCGCCTACGATCCCAGGCACGGTCGCACGCTCGCAGCGGCGTTTCGCGACTACCACGCCGGCGGCCCGGAGCAGGCCGGACTCGCCTTCGGCTACGTCGCGGCACCGCCGGAGGAGTTCATGCCGGAGGAGTGGCACGGGAAGCGCGTCGTCATCACGGTGGGGATGTGGAACGGCCCGCTCGACGAGGGCGAGCGCGCGCTGCAGCCGCTCCGTGACGTGGCCGAACCGATCCTCGATCTCTACGGCGAGATCCCATACACGGAGCTCCAGTCGATGATCGACGACCCGCCGGAGAAGCGGAACTGGTGGACGGCCGAGTACCTCGACGACCTCCCCGACGACGCGCTCGACGCGCTCGTCGCCTACAGCGAGCAGATGCCACTCAGCTTCACGCAGATGCTGCTGCTGCCCTGGGGCGGCGAGGTGGCGAGACGGACGGACACGCCGATGGCGAAGCGCGAGGCGAAGTGGATCGTGCATCCCTTCTGCGTCTGGGATGGCTCCGAGCGGGACGACGAGCACATCTCGTGGGGCCGCGCCGGCCGAGACGTCCTCGCGCCGTGGCGCTCCGGCGGTGTCTACCTCAACTTCGTCGGCGACGAGGGCGAGGACCGCGTCCGGGCCGCATTCGGCGACGCCTACGACCGCCTCGCCGCCGTGAAGGAGCAGTACGACCCGGACAACCTCTTCCACGGCAACCAGAACATCCGGCCACGAGGCCAGCTCGTGCCGTAGCCCGTTACGATCCTCCCGAGACCCAACGAGCCGAGGAGGACCCGTCCGTATGCCCGCTTTCGAGCCTGGAAAGATCCGCAACGTCGCCGTCGTCGGTCACCGCGGGACGGGCAAGACCTCGCTCGTCGAGGCGCTGCTCTTCCAGGCGGGCGAGACGAACCGGCTCGGAACGATCGACGCGGGCTCGACGATCGCGGACTGGGATGACGACGAACAGCAGCGGAAGATGTCGATCTCGCTCTCGCTCACGCACGCCGAGTGGCAGGGCCGCAAGCTCAACCTGATCGACGTCCCCGGCGACCCGAGCTTCCAGGGCGAGGCGCGCTGTTCGCTTCGCGTCGTCGAGGGAGCGCTCTTCGTCCTCAGCGGTGTCATGGGCGTCGAGGTCGGAACCGCGCGGCTCTGGAAGCGTGCCGACGAGCTCGGGATCGCGCGCGTCCTCTTCGTCAACATGCTCGACCGCGAGCGGGCCGACTTCTTCCGCGCGCTGGGCCAGATGCAGGAGCAGCTCTCGCCGCGCTGTGTCGCCGTCCAGCTGCCGATCGGCTCCGAGCACGAGCTGACGGGCATCGTCGACATCCTCCACATGTGCTCGTATGCGAGCCCGGACGGCGACGCGGAGCCCGAGCCCGGGCCGATCCCCGACGAGCTCTCCGGCCTCGTCCAGGAGTACCGCGAGAAGCTGCTCGACGAGGTCGTCCAGACCGACGAGGCGCTGATGGAGAAGTACCTCGAGGGCGAGGAGCTCGGCGTCGAGGAGGTCGCGCACGCGCTCAAGGACGCGGTCACGCGCGGCGAGGTCTTCCCGGTCGCGTGCGGTGTCGCGACGAAGAACCTCGGCACGCACGCGCTGCTCGACCTGATCGTCGAGGGTGTCCCCTCGCCGGCGAAGGCAGGCTCGATCACGCACATCGAGGGTGCCGACACGGCCGCGTTCGTCTTCAAGACGATCGCCGATCCGTTCGCCGGCCGGATCAACCTCTTCCGCGTCCTCCAGGGGTCGGTGCGGCCGGACCAGACGCTCGTCGACGCCCGCACGCACGCCAAGGAGCGGATGGGCTCGCTCCTCTTCCAGCAGGGCAAGGAGCACATCGCCGCGCAGGAGTTCGGGCCCGGCGACATCGGCGCCGTCGCGAAGCTGAAGGAGGTGCAGACGGGCGACCTGCTGCTCGACAAGGAGGTCGAGACCGATGTGCCCGAGATCGGCTTCCCCGAGCCGGTGATGAGCTTCGCGATCACGCCGAAGTCGAAGGGCGACGAGGAGAAGGTCGCGCAGGCGATCAGGCGCCTCAGCGAGGAGGACCCGACGCTGCACCTCCACCGCGACCAGCAGACCGGGGAGGAGATCCTCTCCGGGATGAGCCAGATGCACGTCGAGGTCGCGCTCGAGCGCGCCAAGCGCCGCTTCGGCGTCGACGTCGAGCTGCACCCGCCGCGCGTGCCGTACCTCGAGACGATCCGCAAGGAGTCCCGCTCGCACGCCCGCTACAAGAAGCAGACCGGCGGCCGCGGCCAGTTCGGCGACTGCACGATCGTGCTCGAGCCGATCGAGGGGAACGTCGGCTACGAGTTCGTCGACAAGATCGTCGGCGGCGTCATCCCGCAGAGCTTCCGGCCGGCCGTCGACAAGGGGATCCAGGAGGCGATGCACCACGGTGAGCTGGCCGGCGCGCCCGTGCAGGGCATCCGCGTCCTGCTCGTCGACGGCTCCTACCACACGGTCGACTCCTCCGAGATGGCGTTCAAGATCGCCGGCTCGATGGCGTTCAAGGAGGCCTACACGAAGGCGGAGCCGGTGCTGCTCGAGCCGATCATGGAGCTCGAGGTCACCGTCCCCGACGAAGCCGTCGGTGCGGTCAACGGTGACCTCAACTCACGTCGCGGGCGCCTGCACGGGATGGAGCCGGCGTCGGGGATGACGACGATCAAGGCCGAGGTGCCGATGGCCGAGATGCTCACCTACCTGCAGACG
Source organism: uncultured Gaiellaceae bacterium (assembly GCA_963784895.1). Taxonomy (GTDB): domain Bacteria; phylum Actinomycetota; class Thermoleophilia; order Gaiellales; family Gaiellaceae; genus Gaiellasilicea. Next base: position 128,220 of record CAWATM010000017.1, read on the forward strand.
CTGACCTCGATCACCGGCGGCCGCGGCGACTACTCGATGCATTTTCTCCGCTACGAGGAGGTCCCGTCCCACGTCGCCCAGAAGGTGATCGACGAGACGAAACGCGAGCGAGAGGCGACGAGCGCGGCCCACTGAGCACCGAGCTTCCGCGACCGCTCGGTTACACAAACGTTCGGGGACTGTCCCCGGGCCTGTCCCCGGGACAGTCCCCCGCGATCGTCGTTACGCCGGCTGCGCTTCGCTGCCAGCGGGCGGTGCGTCGCCTACGCGCAGCCGCTTGATCAGCTCTGTCACGTCGGCGAGCTCCTGCTCGAGGTCGCGCTGGTAGGAATCCAGCCGCTCGAGCACATTCTCGCTGGCGTAGAAGCGCGTGCCGAGCGGCGCGCGCCTGCGGTGAAATCTGCGGTGGTGGTGCATGGTCACCTCCCTTCCTGGTGTCGTTCGAGAAACCGGTCGATGCGGGCGCGGGTCTCGGCGAGCGAGGCTGCCCAGCGCTCGAGCGCCTCGCCGCCCGCGTCGGTGAGCTCGTACGTGCGCTTGGCCGGCCCCGGGACGGACTCGTCCCACTCGCTGCTCACGAGCCCCTGCTCCTCGAGCCGGCGCAGGACGCGGTAGAGGTTGCCGACGTCGACCCGCTCGTCGCCGACCAGTTCGGGCAGGCGTTCGAGGAGGTCGTAGCCGTGCGCCTTCCGCTCGCGGAGGAGCAGCAGGAGCGCCGCGACCTGAAAGCGCTCGATCCGTCCGCCCCGTCCGTGCCATCCCCGTCGTCTGTACATATGTGAGTTACATATAGCAGAACACGGCCTGTGGATAACCCGCGCGGCTCTGCTACGGTCGGACGCATGCGAGTGACGCGTGCAGCCGCGACGCGCACCTGCGCGATCTGCGAACGCTCGCTCCTGATGGGCGAGCATGCACTTCGGTTCTCGCCCGGCGGGGGCGAGTACGTCGACGTCTGCCCGCTCTGCGCCGAGATCGCCCAGGAGCACGGCTGGATGCGCGAGGGGAGCCCCTCGCTACCGACCGTCCCGTACGACGCGCGCCGGCGCAAGAGCCTCTGGAGCAGCCTGCTCGGTGGCAGCCGCCGCGCCGAGGAGGCTCCGGTCGCCGCCGAGCCGATCCTGCGCCGGCTCTCGGAGCCGGAGCTGGCGGTCGTCGAGGCGGCCGACCTCTTCAACGCGAGCGCGCACCGGCGAACCGCCGCCGGCGTGGCGAAGAGCCTCGGGGCGCCGAAGGCCTCGATCCTCCCGCTGTCGGGGTTCAGCGGCGAGATGGTCGTGACGGTCGCCTGGGAGATCTCCTGGTACCAGTACCGCGTCTCCCCCGACGCGGCGCAGCCCGTCCGGCTCGTCGAGCGCGGTCACGACCTGGACGAGCTCGACGGCAGCTTCCAGGAATGGAACGCGCAGCTCGCCGACGACGGCCGCTTGATGCCCGACATCGCCCGAGTCTGAGTGCCCGACCCGGCGGCCCTGCTCCTCTTCGCGGCTGCGGCGCTCGCGCTGATCGTCGTGCCCGGCCCCGCCGTCCTCTACATCGTCTCCCAGAGCATCGACCGCGGCCGGCTCGCCGGCTTCGTCTCGGCGCTCGGCATCGCCGTTGGCGCGCTCGTGCACGTCGCCGCCGCCGCGATCGGGCTCTCGTCGATCCTCGTCTCGTCCGCGGCCGCGTTCAACGTCGTCAAGTACGCCGGCGCCGCGTACCTCGTCGGCATGGGCATCTGGACGATCTGCACGAGCCGCGGCGCACCGCGCGAGAGCGCGCCCAGCGAGCGGCGTCTGCGCCGCCGCTTCGGCCAGGGCGTGATCGTGAACGTGCTCAACCCGAAGACCGCGCTCTTCTTCTTTGCCTTCCTGCCGCAGTTCGTCGACCCGGAGCAGGGCGCCGCGGCGCTGCAGATCGCCGTGCTCGGCCTCGTCTTCGTCGTGATCGCGGTCGTCAGCGACAGCGTCTGGGCGCTCGCGGCGGGAACGGCGTCGGAGCGCCTCCGCGGGAACCGCCGCTTCCTCTCCGTGCAGCGATACGTCTCGGGCTCCGTCTTCGTCGGTTTGGGCGCGCTGACGGCCGTCGCGAAACGTCACTAGATCGGGGCTGGCGCCGACCGCCGAGGTTCGTAGACTGAGACCGTGATCTACTGCGTCATCCCCCGTGGCCTCGAGGACGAGCTCTTCGAGAAGATGGTCGACTACTACAAGGACAACCCGAACGTGACCGTAATCGTCGACCGCCGCGCGGGGGAGGATCGACGCAACGGCCGAGCGTACGGGGGCAAGCGGGAGATCCGCGACCGGCGCCGCGCCCGGATCCCGGGGACCTTCCCCGAGACCGACACCGCGTAGAACTGTCCCCCGATCGGGGGACGAGTCGTGCGCCGACGCGGCCGAGAGTCGTCATATGTCGTACGACGAGTACGAGGGCCGCCGGACGATCTCGATCCCGCTGGTCCTCGCCGGCCTCGCCGTCGCGGCCGCGCTCGGGGTCTCGCTCTTCGCGGTTGCGTCCGTCCGCGAGCAGAGGCTCCAGGTCGACCTGCTCCGCACCGACGTGCGCGAGCTCGAGGGCCGGCTGGAGGAGTTCCGCCTCTCCGACCAGAAGCTTGCAGGCCGGCTGAAGACGTCGGAAGGGAAGCTCCGCGAGAAGGATCAGGGAATCGCGCCGCTTGCCGCGCGCGTCCTCAAGAGCGTCTTCACGGTCAAGACCGACGACGGGCTCGGCGCGGGCTTCGCAGGCTGGACCGCCGGCGGCCAGCTCTACGTCGTCACGGCCGCCCACGTCGTCGACAGCGTCGGCGCGCAGGTGCTGCTCGAGCGGAACACGGGCTCCTGGCGCGGCGAGGTCGTCGCGCGCGACCGGGAGCGCGACCTCGCTGTGCTCCGGGTCGACGGCAAGCCGATCGGCGCAGCGCCGCTCTGGCAGCAGCCGCGCGCGAACAAGCCGCGCGTCGGCGATGCGCTGCTGCTCGTCGGCAGCCCCTTCGGGCTCGGCGGCACGGTCACGAGCGGCGTCGTCAGCCGCGTGGGCGCGAAGGAGATCCAGACGGACGCGGCCGCAAATCCGGGCAACTCGGGCGGGCCGGCAGTCGACCGCAAGGGCCGTGTCGTCGGCGTCCTCGTCGCCGGTGGCGGCGAGAACATCAACTTCGCCGTGCCGATCTCGCGGCTCTGCGGTTCGCTGCGCGACTGCTAGCCAGGTCAGGCGATGAGTGCTCTGGGGCCGCCGCAGGGGCCCCTCAGGGGTCTTGCGCGATATCAGCCGGCGCTGTACGTAACTGGGTCGTAGTAACGGATACAGGCAGCGGCCCCGAGCGCCGCAAACCGCGACCGGACGTCCGCGAGAATGGGGATCGTGTCGTTGACGCGCCGCTCGAACAGTTGCGGGTCGAAGCTTCGTCGCAGCCGTGCGATCGCGGCGACGTCGGCGCGATGCGATGCCGCGACGATCGAGAGCGTTCGCGCGATCGCCAGCTCGTCGGCGGACGGCCGCGGCAGCGCGTCCAGCTCGGCGATCACGTCGGCCTCGACGTCGGTGGCTCCCGCGTAGACGTCGAGGGCCCTCTTCTCGTCGCTCGCGATCGCCTCGCCCGCCGAGATCACGTCGAGGGCCTGCTCGATCCCGTGCTCGCACGCTGTGCTCGCCCGCTCCGACCACGGCGGCTCGTCCTCGCCCACGAGCTTCATCCCGACGACGACTACCACGGCGAGCACCGCGATCGCGACACCGCCGGCGAGCAGGAGCATGCGCATCACACCCGAGCCTACTGACTACACTGCGGCGCGATGGCGGTCGCAGCGGAGCAGTTCAAGAACTACGTCGGCGGCGAGTGGACGGACGCCGCCTCGGGCGAGACGTTCGAGTCGAAGGTCCCGGCGACCGGCGAAACGCTCGGCACGTTCCCCCGCTCGACGGCCGAGGACGTCGACCGAGCGGTCGCCGCCGCGAAGGCGGCCTTCGAGGAGTGGCGGCTCGTGCCTGCTCCGGAGCGCGGCAACGTGCTCTTCCGCTTCGCACGCCTACTCGAGGAGCAGAAGGACGAGCTGACCGAGCTGATGAGCCGCGAGATGGGCAAGGTGCTGGCCGAGGCCGGTGGAGACGTCCAGGAGGCGATCGACATGTCGGTCTACATGGCCGGCGAGGGGCGCCGCCTCTTCGGCCACACGACACCGTCGGAGCTGCGCGACAAGTTCCAGATGTCGGTGCGTATGCCCGTCGGCGTCGTCGGCGCGATCACGCCGTGGAACTTCCCGATCGCGATTCCGGCCTGGAAGCTCGCGCCCGCGCTGGTGGCCGGCAACACCGTCGTGCTCAAGCCCGCCGAGGACACACCACTGCTGGCCGAGCGCTTCATCGAGCTGCTCGGCGAGGCGGGGCTCCCCGACGGCGCCGTCAACCTCGTCCACGGCTACGGCGAGGAGGCGGGCGACCGGCTCGTCCGCCACCCGGATGTCCCGATCATCACCTTCACCGGCTCGCGCGAGACCGGGATCGCGGTGACGAAGGCCGGCGCGGACGGGCTCAAACACGTCCACCTCGAGCTCGGCGGCAAGAACGGGATCATCGTCATGGACGACGCCGACCTCGACCTCGCGGTCGAGGGCATCCTCTGGTCGGCGTTCGGCACCTCGGGCCAGCGCTGCACCGCCGCGAGCCGCGTGATCGTGCACGAGGCCGTCTACGGCGAGCTGCAGCAGCGCCTCGTCGAGCGCGCCGAGCAGATGAAGATCGGCCCTGGCTGGGATCCCGACACCGACCTCGGCCCGGTGATCAACCGCGAGGCGCTCGACAAGATCCACGCCTACACCGGCATCGGCTCCGACGAGGGCGCGAAGCTCCTCACGGGCGGCGAGCAGGCAACGGACGGCGACCTCGGCAAGGGCTTCTTCTACCGGCCGACGATCTTCGCCGACGTCGATCCGCAGATGCGGATCGCGCAGGAGGAGATCTTCGGCCCGACGACCGCCCTGATCCCGGTCAAGAGCTTCGACGACGCGCTGCGGGTCACGAACGGGATCCGCTACGGGCTCTCGTCCTCGATCTTCACGCGCGACGTCAACAAGGCGTTCCGCGCGATGCGCGACCTGCAGACGGGGATCACGTACATCAACGCCGGCACCACCGGAGCCGAGGTGCACCTGCCCTTCGGCGGCACGAAGGACACGGGCAACGGCCACCGCGAGGCGGGTCAGGCCGCGCTCGATGTCTTCACCGAGTGGAAGTCCGTCTACGTCGACTACTCCGGCAAGCTGCAGCGGGCCCAGATCGACAACGTCGAGCAGCCGGCGTCCTGAGCGCACCGTGAGGGGGCGGCTGTTCACGGACGGCGGCGCCCGCGGCAACCCTGGGCCGGCCGCGTACGCCTACGTGCTCGAGAACGAGGACGGTGACGTCGTGGCGGCCCACGGCGAAGCGATCGGCGTCGCCACGAACAACGTCGCCGAGTACAGCGCCTTGATCGCGGGGCTCGAAAAGGCGGTGGAGCTCGGTGTGGGCGAGCTCGACGTCGTCTCCGACTCCGAGCTGATGGTGAAGCAGATGCGCGGCGAGTACAAGGTCAAGAACGAGGCGTTGCGGGAGCTCTCGCTCCAGGCCGGCCGGCTGGCCCGCGAGATCGGCACGGTGCGCTACACGGCGGTGCGGCGGGAGCAGAACACGCTCGCCGACCGGCTCGTCAACGAAGCGCTCGACGCCGCCGGCTGAGCGTTCCTAGGCCCCCGCGACCGCGGCTATACTGGCGACCCACGCGGATGTAGCTCAGTTGGCTAGAGCGTCTGCTTGCCATGCAGAAGGTCGTGGGTTCGAGTCCCATCATCCGCTTCCCGGAACCCGCTGGAAATGGCGGGTTTTCTTCTGCAAAGACTCTGAGCGGTGCGCGTGATCACGGCACGTAGTCAGCCTCTAGTCAGCCTTCGCGCGAGTATCCCGTCAGTCAAACGAACTCCCGGTGCCAGCACTCGGGGCAGTAGACGGCGACCTCGTCCGGCTCGGCTTCGTCCAGGACGTCGACGGCCAACTCCGCCTTCCAGCCGTCGCCGCTCGTCGCGCCGCACTCGACCCACATCAGAGCGGCCGGGGAGTGATCGCGGCTGACTTCCATTGAGCGCAGGTTCGGTGGGAGTATGACTCGATGGGCTGGCGGGATTGGACGGGCGTGGGAGAAAGCCGCTGGAAGGCGGCACCGAACGAGCAGGTGCGGCCGGCCAAGACCCTCTGGGATTGGCTCCAGCTGTTGATCGTGCCCGCGATCCTGATCGGCGTCACGTTTGCGTGGAGTGCCACGCAGACGCGGAGCGACAACAGGCGGGAGGATAAGCGCATCGACGCGGATCGAGCAGCTGCTGAGAAAGCACGCCAAGACGCGACGCTCGAGGCCTATCTCGACGAGATGAGCGGCCTGATGCTCGACAAGAAACTGTTGAGCTCCGAGTTGAGTGATCCGGTGAGGGCGGTCGCACGTACTGTCAGCCTGACCGCGCTTCGCCGCTTGGACGGGGAACGAAAAAGAGTGGTCGTGCAATTCTTGGATGAGGCCCAGCTCCTGGGCGTCCCGGATCCCCAGGTCAACCTCGCGAGCGCGAACCTCGCGGGCGCCAACCTCAGGAACACCGACCTCAACAATGCCATGCTTTGGGTCACCGACCTCACGAGCGCCGACCTCAGTGGCGCCGACCTCGATGGCGCCAGCCTGCGTGGTTCCCACCTCGCGGGCGCCAACATCAATCGGGCCAGCCTGGATGGCACTGACCTCGAGTTCGTCAACCTCGCGGGCGCCAACCTCGCCGGGGCTTTCCTCCGAGGAGCCAACCTCAGGGACGCCGACCTCCGACGCGCCGACCTCACGGGCGCGGACCTCACGGGGGCGGACCTCACGGGCGTGGACCTCAAGGGCGCCATACTCAAGGGCGCCATACGCACGGGCGCCAAGGGGCTTCCCAAGGAAAGACCCTAGTTCGGCAGCGCAGCGCGTTTTTGCGCCGCGTCCTGCGAGGGGGCTATGACTGCTCGACCTTGTCCGCCCGATGCCAGCGGATGAAGCCGCACTGTTCGCAGGAGTAGGCCAGCGCCTCCAGTCCACCCTCAAGCGCCTGGAGCAGCGAGCGGCCGTCCAGCAGGATCCATGTCTCGCTACCGCACATCGGGCACTTGCGCTGTTCGTTCACGACCTGCGTCCCCATGGCTCAGGAGTATTCCGAAGAACCGGTTTTGCGCGGCGCGCTGCTGCCCTACAGACAGGAGATCGAAACTACTGCGTCGGCGCGCACAGCCCCAGCGCCCCCGAGCACCTCAAGCGGATAGCGGGGGCCTGGCACCGCGGACGTCTCGCTGTGGCTTCCGGTTGCGACAATGTTCCCGCCAGGCCCGAAGAATGTCGCCTCAACGCGGAGCCACGGCCCAAGGTTCGGGCAGCTGAGACCGCCGAGGTACTCGATCTGCCCGAGGATGTCCCCTTCCTTCGTGACGCCTGCGCCGGTAACACGAACCCGGTCACCAAACTCACCATTCGCGACCGAGACGCTTCCAATCGGCGCCGGCGTGAGGCGAGCCCGCAGAGCAGCCACCTCGCGCCGTGCAGCGTTCCGCTCCGCAGTCAGACGCTTGACCTTGGCATTGAGCGCGGCGACCTGCTTACGAAGGTTCACCACCTCGGGGGGCGCAGCGGCTGTCGCCGGCACCGCGAGTGACAATACCGCTGCTACCGCAGCAAGAGCCGCTCTATGCATCGATCCCAAGGTACGCCGGCGCGTGCTGCCTTGCTAGGGCTTCGGCCGTTTGAAGATTAGGACGTGCCCGTCCTTCTCCTTTTGGAGGGATTGCTCTGGCAGAACCCAGCACAACTCGAAACCCTAGTTGCCCAGCTCGTCGAGCTCCTTCTCGAGCGCCGGCCGGTTCAGCTCCTCCTTGTGCCGGCCCATGAAGCCGCCGGTGAGCACGATCGTCTTGTAGTCCCATTGGTCCACTACAACGACCCTACAAAGGCTGCCGGGTTCCTGCGCTAGTGGGTGCTGCCGGAGTCGGCGATCGACATGTTCCGGTACAGCTGGCAGGCGGGACACAACCGCGGTCGCCGCGGCCGGTCGTCGGGCCGCTCGTGCTCGCGCAGCGGGATCTCGCGCCCGTGTCGAGGCTTCAAGCCCGCTCTTGCACGTTGGCGGCTCGGTGTGTTGAGGTGATTGCGTGCCTCATCCACTAGACGGCGCGCGCTTGAAGTTCGATAGGGGCGGCGTACACGTCGACATGCTCCGCAAAGACGTGGGGTGCTTCCTGAAACAGCACACGCGCCGCGTCACGGACAAGTACGACGCGAAGGCGGGGCGCTACGTCCGCCACGTCCAAGCATCTCCAACGCCTCCCCAGTGGAGCGTTCTGCTTGGGGAAATCGCGCACAATTTCCGGTCCTGTCTCGATCACATCGCTTGGCAGCTCGCTATCGCCGCCAGTCCAACGGACAATCCGGAACACGACTGGGAGGCAAGAAGAATCTCTTTCCCGCTCTACGCCCGTCGTGCGGAATACCTGGACAAGAGGAACTCGCGACACACCACTGCCAAGCGCGTCATTCCTGCCGCATGGCGACACGCCGGGCTGCTTCCGCACCACAGGCGTCTCGTCCGTCATCATCAGCCTTACCAGCGAAGGCACGCGCCTGAATCGCACCCCCTCTGGCACCTGCGCTCGCTCTCGAACATCGACAAACATCAGGTACTCCATACGACCCTCGTCGGCGTCGATGAGACGATGCCTCCCCCGGGTCACTTCTTAAAGAAGGTGCTTGATCCTGAGACGGGCGAGGCGGAGTACCACTACGACTTTTCGGAAGGTGGGGCGATACTCCCCGGAGCCCAGATGACCGTGGTAGCGACCGTGGGCGGACCTTCCGAAGCTGACATGTACTTCGAGGGCGATCTTCCTTTCCAAATAGAGATCGAGCAGCCCCAGACCGTCCTTCACGAACAACCCATGCTGCGACTCGTAGACGGCATCCGTGCAGAAGTCGGCGCAGTCCTCGAAGCCTTTACGCCGACGCTCTAACTCGTTCGCTTGCCGATAAAGGGGCGGGCAACTTCCGAGGCTCTTGCTGCGAAGCAGTTCCATCTCTGCTCAGCTTTGACCTTGACCACGAACGTTGCACGCCATCAGCCGACCCAAGGCTCTGAGTACTTCGGCCTGGCGGCCCTGGTCTGTGCTCGCGGGGCGTCGACCGAGCCGTGACAGGACCGGCAGAGCGTCGTCAAGTCGTCGCGAGTGGCGGCTAGGTGGTCGCCGTCGAGCGCCGGGTTCAGGTGCACGGTGAGCGTCTTGCGGTCGCCCTTTACGCCGCACCGCTGGCATGCGTACCCGTCACGGAGAAACGTTGCGAGCCGCATCCGCTGCCACGCATCCGTCGTGCGGCCGGAGTCTTTCCGCTTCTTGTTGCGACGCCGGTTGTCTGCGCGCTTGCAGTCGGCGCAGAGGCTGGCGAGGTTCCCGCGTCCGTTGAAGGCGCCGCACTGTGGGCAGAGGCGCATGATCGGGCTCACAACTGGGGCGGGTCGGGCCGATAGTCGCGCGCCTCAGCGGCGACCCGGTCGGGTGCATGCTCCACCGCGCGAGCTGACGGGCGCGCTCGAGCTGCCTGCGACCACGCTCGCGCGTCTCACCGGGCACACCGACGCCGGGTTCACCCTGCGCGTCTACGCCCGCGATGCCCGCGACGAGGCAGCGGTCGTGAAGGACGTCCTCAACCGTGCTGCGGGAGCGGGGATCGGATCGTGACCGCGCTGAGGAAGCACAACAGCGTGCGCATCTACCAGACGCCTTGGCGGAAGCGCATAATCAAACTCGGCCCGCCGTTTCGAGCCGCAGCTCACGAACGGAGGCATCAAAGTGCGCGCACGGCATCAGCCAGTGCTCGAATTCCGCGAGGAGAGGCTTGGCTTCTACGAATACCCCGACCTTGCGGTTAGCGCGATCAACGTCACGACGAATCATGAGGAACGGCTGTTCTGTGTGACGGCCGACATCGTTAACCTGGGTGGCGGGCTGCCCGCAGCATCGTACTGCGTCCGAATCCAGATCCTAACGTGGCTCGACCAGGGCACGGTCCAAGCGACAAGCCAGGAGTTTGACTGGTTCGCCGCCGACGCGACCCTCCCCTTCCGCACGGATTTCTCCTGCTTGGAGTTGCAGTACTTCGACGAGGGCGGCAGCGTCTACGAGATTGATGCGCTTGTCGACGTCACGGAAGACGTGGTGGATCCGAACCGCAGCAACAACTACAAGTACCTGGCCTGGTGGCCGTTCAGCCCCAATTTTGCCCCTGGCGAGGAGCGGTTCCGCAGGGAAACCAGGACGAAGGACGGCAAGCAAACCATCAAGCAGACGTTGGGAGGCAAGCCGTTCAAGACCGGCAAGCGGTGACGCAGCTGAGACGACGAAACCCGCGCTTGCGAAAGTCAGCCTTTTAGTCAGCCTTGCACGTCAGCTGCTGTCATCTCGTGTCGGTTCGAGAGGCGGCCGACAACACAACCATGCGGGTTTGACGGCTGATGGCGGCTGCTGTCGTCGAGTGCGGAGTCTTGCCATGCAGAAGGTCGTGGGTTCGAGTCCCATCATCCGCTCTCAGAAAAGGCCCGCTCAGGCGGGCTTTTTCTTTGCCCAGACTCCGGAGCCGAAGGCGTCGAGGTCGATCTGGTCAGCCCTCGGTCAGCCTTCGCGCCGGTCGCGGGATCTCCGGGATGAACGCCGCCCTATGCTCGTCCGGTGATGCTCGCCGGGATCCCTGTCGACGCCGCCGCGACGGCGGAGCTGACGGCGATGGTCAGAGCCGCCGGCGCGGACGAACTGCCGGAGCGGCTCGAGCAGGCGCTCGATGACGGCGTCGCGTTGCTCGCCCTGACGATTGACGAGCGCGCCGTGATCTCGCCGCTCTCGAAGATCCGCCTCTCGGCCTCGCCGAGGTGCGCGGCGTCCTGGTGAACGAGCATCGTCGGACGCCTTGGCTGTGTTCGTGAGATGTGCCACCATCGCCTATCCCTCGGAAACGCCCGAATAGCAGCCGGGTTCTCCATGGCTTGATCGGCGGCGTAGTGCTCGCCGTGGTCGGAGTGGCGCTCGTCGATGCCGTCCTTGGTGGCAATGACCGCACGGACGCGGCGGACAGCGGTGACGACCTGCGGATGCACGCCACGCTGACCGATGACGGGTGCGGCTATCAAGGAGATAGGACGGCTGAGGCGGGGCGATTCACGATTGAGGTCGAAAACGAGACCGAGCACGACGTGAGCTTCGCGTTCATCCCCCTCGCCGAGGGCTTCACGGCAGCGACCGTTAGGCCGATCCTCGCGAGGGAGTCGGCGTGGCCCGTTCTACCCGAGATCTTCGACTTCCGGCGAACCGCCGCGGCCACCGAAGTCGGTGGTGGCGCGAGGAGCGAACTCCCTGGCGTTGGTGCATCGACTGGCAGCTATGCCGTCATCTGTAGCGTCATCCGGAGAGGGCAGTTGCGGATCTTTAACGAGCAGTACGTCGCCGCGCTGATCGAGGTGACCGGAGTCTTGCCTGGCGTGACGACTCCCTGACGACCTCGACGAGCTGGCCGACCGGCTCGAGGGCGCCATCGACGACGGCGTCGCGCTCCTGGCGCTCACGATCGACGAACGGGCGATCATTCTCGCCACGCTCAAGACCCGCCAGAAGGGCTCGCCGAGCTCCGGCGGGTGCTCCTCTATGAGCACGAGTGGAGGAAGCGCGAGGGGCTTGGCTAGGAGGCGCTGAAGGCGTCGACGAGAGCCCGCTCGAAGCGATCTGCCTGCCGGTCACATAGATCGGCGACCGCCTCCCACTCGTTCGGGTCGGGCGGCGTCCACTGCTCAACAATCGCGACAGTGCCGTCGAGGCCAACCTGCACGGACCCCGTGCGACCGCCCGCCGGATCGTTGTGCGCATGCGTCTTCGTCCGAAGCTCCAGAAGTCGATGGTGGAGATCACGGTCGGGCCCGGCCGCCGGCAGCCACTCCTTCCGGAGCTTGGTGTTCGACTTCCAGGAGCGTGCGTAGCAGACCGACATCGCAGGCTCGAGAGCGCGGCGAGCGTGGGCCACTGGCGAATGCTGATCGAGTAGCCGCGCCGCGGCCGCCGCCTGGCGCATGTCGTAGAACGCGAGGACGAGGCGCCCCTGCTCGTCCGTCAGCTCAACGTCGGTCATCGTCGAGCGACTCTCTCAGAGTGCGGCAGGTGCCCGCCTGTAGGTGCCGAACCCGGCCGGGTGTGGAAGCAGGATGATTCGGGACGCGTGCACACGCCGTTCGAGCCGCTCGTCCTCGCGGCGACCCTCTCACTGATCCCCATCCTGATCATCGAGGCTGACGCGAAGTCCGACGGCTGATCCGGCTTGCCCGCTTCGGGGTCATCATCGGTCGTGCCCTGCAAGCCGAGCACCGCATGACCGCAGGCGACACCCTCCGTGTTGCCGCGATGCGGGGTTTTCGTTTCCCCGGCGACCTCAGGTGGCGTGCTGCAAGCGGAACTGCAAGTGTTCGGGTCGATCTTCCGTATTGCATCGATTGATACGAACCGGCTAGGGTGCACTCGTGCACGTCAGCCGACACTGAATCCGGCCGCAGTACGGATACTCGTCGCTTGACGCTGCTCGGTGGTGACGCCGCGTTCGTACCGCAAGGATCGGGAGGTTCGTCGTGGACGTGAAATGGCCGTCGGCCGTCGTGGCGCTCGGGATCTTCGGAGTGTTGGGGGCAATAGTCATCGCCGCGATCCTTCGCTATGACACGGCCGATGAGGCCATGACCGTCTTCGCGGGTATGTGGGGAGCGCTCGGTGCTGGCGTCGGTCTTGTCTTCGCGTACTTCTTCACACGTGGTCCCATCACCGAGGCGAAAGAGATGGCTCACGACGCAAAGGACACTGCCGACGAAGCAATGGCTAAGAGCAAGGAGCTGGAGAGGAAGATGGCTGGCCAGCTCTAATCGTCGATACGTCGAAGCTGACAACAGCTGCACAGCTTCTTCGACCGCGCTCCACCCCCTGCGACGAGGGGTTGAATCCTTTGGGTTCTGGCGAAAGGTTCGCCCTCGCCGGATTGTGGGGAACGACGGCAGCGGGCGCGAGCGTCTTTGCCCCTTGAGCGATCTCCGAGTTCGGCCTCTTTGGACTGTCCGCCGCGTCGTCGCACTGCTGCCCGAGTCGGGGTCAGGTCTTGCATTGCCACCCCAGCCGCCCTGTCGGGCTCTGCCCGGTGCACAGAGCACGCTCGCAACGGCGCCGGTGATCACCTAGGGTCGAGCCAGCGCGGAGGAGAGGATGGACGGACCGCAGCCGTATCCAGTCCGCATCGAGGGAAAGCTGGACTCCAAGCTGAGCCGCTGGCTCTGGCTCGTGAAGTGGATCCTTGCGATCCCGCACTACATCGTGCTCGCGCTGCTCTGGCTGACCCTGCTCGTTCTGACGATCGTCGCGTTCTTCGCGATCCTCGTCACCGGCCGCTACCCGCGTGGCATCTTCGACTTCAACGTCGGCGTTCTCCGCTGGACGTGGCGGGTGGCGTTCTACTCCTACGGCGCGCTGGGCACCGATCGCTATCCGCCGTTCACGCTCGACGACGTGCCCGACTACCCGGCCCGGCTGGAGGTCGCCTACCCGGAGCAGCTCTCCCGCGGCCTCGTGCTGGTGAAGTGGTGGCTCCTGGCCATACCGCAGTACATCGTCACGGGAATCTTCCTGGGAGGGGGCAGCTACGCCGCGACCCGGGTCGACGAGTGGTTCTGGGGCATCGGCTTCGAAACCGGGCTGATCGGCATCGTCGTGCTCCTTGCCGGTGTGGCGCTGCTCTTCACCGCGCGGTACCCGGACGGGCTCTTCGACCTCGCTATCGGGCTCGACCGCTGGGTCGCTCGCGTGGCCGCATACGTGCTGCTCATGCGCGACGAGTACCCGCCGTTCCGGCTGGACCAGGGAGGTACCGAGGGGGAGGGGTTCGCGGAGCCGGATTCCACGTTCCCTGCCGCCTCCGTCGCCGACGAGAAGACAGAGTCGGCCGAGCCTCCTGCCCGCAGAGGCTGGACCGGTGGACGAATCGCGCTCGTGGTCGTCGGCACCATCGCGGGCCTGCTCGCGCTCGGGCTGCTCGGCGGCGGCTGCGCGCTCGTCGCCGTCGATCAGACACAACGAGACGACGACGGGTTCCTCATGTCGCCGACGCAGGACTTCTCGACACCGACGTACGCGATCGTGTCCGAGCGCGCCGACCTCGACGCCGACGGAGCAGAGTGGGCGCTCGACACCTTCCTCGGCACGGTCCGGATTCGCAGCGAGGCCGACCGCCCGGTGTTCGTCGGGATCGGGCCGGCCGGCGAGGTCACGCGGTACCTCGGAGGCGTCGAGCGCGCCTTGGTCGATGACCTCGACAGTGACGGTGACCCGGAGTATTCGCGGCGCTCGGGCGGCGCGCCAAGCGCCCCGCCGGCCAACGAGACGTTCTGGGTCGCGTCGACGGCGGGCTCCGGCGAGCGGACGCTCGAGTGGGAGCCGGAGGACGGGGACTGGCGTGCGGTCGTGATGAACGAGGACGCGTCGCGCGGGGTCTCCGCCGAGTTGAGCATCGGCGCCGAGTTGGACTCGATCCTCTGGATCGGCATAGGACTGCTCGTTACCGGCGCCCTCTTCGCCGCAGGCTCCGCGCTCGCAATCACGGCGGCCACGCGCCGCCGACGCTGACCCGATTGCTTGACGGACCGACGCAGTTTGTGACGCCCGTGAACGGTGAGATCCTGAGCCGTAGCCTCATGAGTTCGACCTCGCACGAAGCAGCTCGGCGTCTCGCACCTGCGTGATCATCCGCCCCGGGGGATCGCCCGTCCAGTGCGGTTTGTCACCAGCACAGCCGGAACGGGCAGTTGTGCCTTACTGTTTGCTAGGACGACGCGCGGCGGGTTGCTCCAAGCGGAACTGCAAGCAGTTGCCATTGGGGCGAAGTTCGCGGCCGACCCGTCGCATCAAGCGCGAGTAGTTCGTCGAGCCAGGACGCAGTGATCAGCTCGGGAGGCTGAGGCCGACCCTGGGGAACTCCTCGGCCATCCTTGCGCCGACGAGCTGGAGCGCCGAAGCCGGGCGGATCATGACCTTGAGCTCGGTGATCAGGCCATCCTCGTCGAAGGTCAGCTTGTCGATCCCCTCGACCTGCTTCCCGCCGACCTCGGTTGCGAACTCCAGGATCGCGACACGGTCGTTCGGGTCTTCGAGTTGGTGCAGATAGCGGAAGCTGCCGCCAATCCCGAGCACCTGCTCCGCGGCTCGCAGCACCTTCAAGACCTGATCCCGGCCTTCATACGGCTTGAACAGAACGGGACTGCGGAAGATCGCGTGCTCGTGGAACAGCTCGGGAACGTGATCGACGTTCCCTTGTTCGACAGCGGCGCGGAAGTGGTCGGAGAGCATGGGCGCCCGCAGCCTAACGCGCCTGGCTGCCCAAGCCCTCGTGTGAATCGATCTCAATCGTGTGGTCGAGGTCGTCGGCTTGACTCCCGCACTTCGTCGAGCGATGCTGGCACGACTGCGGAGAGAGGCGGAGCGTCTCTGGGGGACAGCGCCCCCGACCTCTAGAAACATTCAGACTGGGAGAGGAGACGCAATGCGTAGGGGTTCGCACAGACGACGCTCACTCGGTTTCTGAATCACCCGTGCTGCCATGCGTGTCCCAACGCGCACGGCTGACACGGGTGTCAGTATCTGCGCAATAAACCTGACGCGCCGGCCGGCGATCGTGGCGACCCTCGTGACGCTTTCCGTCACGGTGTCTTCGCGCGCACCCGACGCAGACGGACGGACACTGGCAACAGAAGGAGAGTGAGATGGACTCGCCATCGCTGGGTCTGCGCCTGGGAGCGGAGGCGCTCGGCACGTTTCTGTTCTTCTTTCTCGGGTTCAACGCGGTTGCCGTTTCGGTGGACATCGGTGCTGGGGCGATCGACAGCCTCGGGATCGCTTTCGCGTTCGGCCTCGGCGTGGCACTGGCGATCGCCGCGTTCGGACACATCTCCGGCGGCCACTTCAACCCGGCCGTGTCCCTCGGCCTTGCCGCTGCACGGAAGTTCCCGCCGAAGGAGGTCCTCCCGTACTGGGTGGCGCAGCTCGTCGGCGGCTTCGTCGCCGTTATCGCTGTCGCCGTCGTGTACTCCGGGGGCGCGGTCGACGCGCTCGACAATGCGCCTGGGCTCGGCATCTCGAGCGGTGGCGCACTCCTGCTCGAGGTCATCGCTACCGCCTTCTTCGTCATCGTCATCTGCACGGTCGCGACCGATGACCGAGCACCGTGGAAGGGCGTGATGGCGCCCATGCTGATCGGGCTCTTCATCTTCACAGCGGCGGTTGCGGTCGGGCCTGCGTCGGGTGGCTCGTTCAACCCAGCGCGATCGGTCGACCCCGCTCTCTACAACGGCAGCTTCGGCGACCTTTGGATCTACCTCGTCGGGCCGCTCGCCGGCGGCCTGATCGGAGGAACGGTCTGGTTGCTCTTCGGTCCGGTGCCCGAGTACGAGCCGGTCACGATCCGCGCGACCGGCGGCGAGCCGCAAACCGGCGGTGCCGAAGCAGAGACCTCGGAGAAGTAGCCCCGTTCCACCGGGGCCTCGCAGGAGGCCGCCGCGCTCACTCGTTGCGCGGCGGCCCCTGAGGAACGAGCCACCTCTAGCGGATGGGAGCGAGCTCGTCCGTGCTCTCGCGCCAGCGGGCCGTCAGCGCGTAGAGCACCACGAAGTTCAGCGCGATCACGGTCAGCGACCACAGCAGGTACTGGCTGTTGCCGAGGAAGCCGAGCTGGGCGATGAAGTTCAACGACACCACGACGATCGCGAACCAGCGCGCCCATGACTGCGCGCTGAGCAGGCCCAGACCCGCCAACACGAGCAGCGTTCCCCAGATCAACATCGCCCAGCCCCAGCCGGTCAGGTCGAGGACGAGAAAGCCAGCCTCGGTGACGACGAAGTACTCGTCGTCGAAGAGGGCGATCAAGCCCTGCATGAAGTCGATCGAGCCGACGAGCAGCATCAGGATGCCGGCGAAGCCGATCCATCCGGCCATGCTCTTTGAGTTCATCCTTCATTCCTCCCTGTCGAAGACCCCAGCTCCCGTGAGGTTCGGTCGTCTCCACCGAATCTCCTGCAACCTGGGGTAGGCTCGCGACATGCTCCGGATCGGCTCGATCCTCCTCGTCGCGGCCCTCCTGGCCGTCGCGGGGTGCGGTGGGGACGACGAGGGCGGCGCCGAGGCGTGGGCCGACGATGTTTGCGGCAGCCTGAACGACTGGTTCGTCGACGTCGACGCCGCGCTCGAGGGCCTGACGGACGAAGGCCTCCAGCTGGGCAGCGCCGACGTCGAAGATGCGGTGGAGGCGGTCGGGGACGCGACCGAAACGCTTGGCGACGAGCTCGACGAGCTGGAGCCACTCGAGACCGAGTCCGGGGAGCGCGCGGAGGAGGTCGTCACGGACCTCCGCGAGGCGCTGCGCGACGACGCCGGGACGATCCGGGACGCGCTGTCCGGTGACGCGCCGCCGCTCGAAGCCGTCTCCACGGTCGCGGCTGCGCTCGCGTCGGCCGCTGACGCGCTGCAAGAGACCTACGACATGCTGGCCGGGCTCGACGGCGGCGGTGAGCTCGAGTCGGCGTTCGAGGATGCCGACGGCTGCGACGCACTCCGCGAGCAGCTGGCGAGCATCGGCGGCTGACCCGCGTCAGCGTCTAGGCCGACACGGCCGGCCGGGCGTTGTCCGACCTGCTGAAGAGAGCGCCGACGAGCACGTCGAGCACGACCGTGATGATCGACAGCAGCAGGGCCGCCCAGATTGCCGTCCACCAGAACTCGTCGATCGTCAGGTGGCTCGTGATCGCGTCGGTCAACGCGAGCATTGCTGCGTTGATCAGCACCAGCAGGAGCCCGAACGTGAGCAGGATGAACGGCAGCGTCAGCAGCCGGATGATCGTCCCGATGACCGTGTTGATGACCCCGAACAGCAGCGCCACCCAGAGCGCGCCGAAGAACCCACCCGACAGCTCCATTCCGTCCAGCAGCCACGCCGTGATCACGAACGCGAGCGCCGTCAGCAGGAGCCGGATCAGGAGTGCCACGAGCATCGGCCGCACGAGAATACAGCGCGCGCCGGACGGCGCGCAGCGTCGCGTCGGTTCGAGTCGGCGCTGGTCTCCTCGTGCTCGCGCACCGCGACGGAGATCACGCGTCCGAGCGAAAACGTTCACACGAACGCCTGTGAGACGATGGCGCGGTGACCGACCCACAAGAACGACTCGAAGCTGCGTTTCCTGCGGTCGCGACCTCGATCGACGGGCGCCGCTTTTCGTTCCAGGCGTCGCTGCACGGGCTCGCTTTCGAGCCCGGATCCTACGTCGTGCTCGACGAGGGCGACGGACGCCGGCTCGGGCAGGTCGTCACGGTCGAGCTCGCACGGACCGAAAGCCAGGGGTTGGTCGTTCGCCACGCCGCCGGCGAGGGTCGAGTCCTGGCCGGCCCGACGGCCTCGTTCCACGACGCGGGCGTGCGCCGGGCCACCGCGGACGAGGTCGCGAGCCACGTCGGCGGGTTCCCGCCGCGGTCGGCGGGCCTCAGCGTCGGCGAGCTCGTGCTCGCGCCCGGTGTGCCGTTGTCGCTCGACGCGGGCGGCTTCGGCCGCCACACCTTCCTCTGCGGGCAGTCAGGGTCCGGCAAGACGTACTCGCTCGGCGTGATCCTCGAGCAGCTGCTGCTGGAGACGTCGCTGCGGCTCGTCGTGCTCGACCCGAACTCGGACTTCGTCCGGATCGGCGAGCTGCGTCCAGACGCCGATGGCGATGCGGCGGCACGTCTCGCCGGCCTGAGCGACTCGATCGCCGTGCGCCGCGCCGGCGACGGCCTCGGTCTCCGCTTCCCGGAGGTCGGCGCGCGGCTGCAGGCGGCCTCGCTCCGGCTCGACCCGATCGACGACCGCAACGAGTACGCGGAGCTGCTCGCGCTCGTCGACTCGGCGGAGTCCGGGGCGCTGTCGCTCGAGCGGCTCCAGCAGTTGAGCGTCGAGGGCGGCGATGACGCTCGGCGCCTACTCAGCCGGGTGCGCAACTTGGGTCTCGACAAGTGGTCGCTGTGGGCCGGCGCCGAGGGGCATTCGATCACCGCCGATCTCCGCGCCGATCTCCGCTGCCTCGTCATCGACCTCGGCTCGCTCGACACGCGCGAGGAGCAGACGCTCACGGCCGCGACGGTGCTCGCGCAGCTCTGGGAGCGGCGGGCCGAGCGCGAGCCCGTCCTGATCGTGATCGACGAGGCGCACAACATCTGCCCCGCGGCGCCGTCCGATCCGCTGACCGCGATTGCGACCGAGCTCGCCTTCCGCATTGCGGGGGAGGGACGCAAGTTCGGCCTGCACCTCCTCGCCTCGACGCAGCGACCGCAGAAGCTGCACGAGGACGTGCTGTCCCAGTGCGACAACCTGCTGCTGATGCGGATGAACTCGCTCGCCGACCTCGACTTCGTCGGCGACGTCTTCTCGTTCGTGCCGCGCAGCCTGCTCGAACGGTCGCCCTCCTTCGCCCAGGGTGAAGCGCTCGCGGCCGGCACGATCGCACCGCATCCGGCGCTGTTTCGTGTTGGGCGGCGGCTGACCGCGGAGGGCGGCGGCGACGTCGCCTCCGACTGGTCGGCCGCGCGCGCCTAGCGCGCGCGGCTCTCCTCAGCACGGTGGGAGAGGCAGCCGGTGGGCGGGCTCAGCCCGCCCACCGGCGATGATCGCTAGCCGGCGCGGAAGCGCTTCGGCTTCGTGAAGGTGCTCTGGTTGCGGTCCTCGTCCAGCGCGGCGACCCGCCAGTAGAGCCATTTGGGGCCCTTGCCACGCGAGAACCGGGACACGCGAAGCTCGGGGGCCCAGGTGGTCGCGTCCGTCGTGTCCCGGTCGGTCGTGCGGCTGAAGTCGGGCCGCTCCGAGACCTGGACGGTGTACTCCTGCGCACCCATCTTCGGCTTCCACGCGAAGTGGACGCTGCGGCCGCTGCCGACCGTCCGTGTGCCCTGCGGCTTCCCGAGCGTCCGCGTGAACGGCCGCGTCTGCGACCAGGGGCCGGGAACGGTGCCCGAGCGGCCCTGCGGGAAGTTGGCGCGCACGCGCCAGCGGAAGACGCCGGTGCCCGTCATCTTCGTCGCCGTCAGGGCGGATGCCCGGATCGCGCGGAAGTCCTTCTGCGAGCCGTCCGGCAGGGCGACGTGCATGTCGTAGGTGACCGCACCCTGAACCGGCCGCCAGCGCCACGTCGGGATGAAGTCGCCGGCCCGCTCGCCGCCCGCCGAGTCGGGAGCGGGGAGCTTGACGCGGAACGTGCGCTTCTCCGACCACGTCAGGCCGATGCTCTCTTCGTCCTCGGCCCGGACACGCCAGTAGAGCGCGACGTCCGCCGGGTAGCTCGTGTTGGCCGTGTACGTGATCGACGCGGTCGTGACGTCGTCGAGCAGCTTGCCGAAGTCGTCCTCGCGCGAGACCTGGAGGTTGTAGCGCCGGGCTCCGTCCACGGCCGTCCACGTGAAGACGGGCGGGCCGGAGGGCTTGGCGCCGGCGGCCGGCGCGATCAGCCGCGGTGGCGTCGATTGCTTGTCGAACTTCGCGGCCGAAGCCGAGAGCGGATCGCCGACAGCTCCGCCGCCGTTGAAGCCGGCGGCCGGAAGGACCGCCCAGTAGTACGAGGTGGTCTCGTCCGGATACGTGATCGGGCGCGTACCGGAGCGCGGGGCGTAGGCACGCACCTGCGTCCACGCGTAGTCGACGATCGTGTGGAACTCCGGGTCCTTGGCGACGATCACGAACCAACTGCCGGCGTTCAGGCCGCCCCACGTGAAGTACGGGGTCGTCGTGCGGCCGCTTTGCGGCGTCAGGTAGTCACCCGCACCGATGTAACCTCGGTTGCACGTCGTCGTCGGGCACGGGTAGCCCGCGAACGTGAACGCGATCTGATCCGGTCCGTTCAGGTAGGTGAAGTCGCCGTAGACGTCGGCGTTCTTGGAGTCCGTGTCCGACTTCGCCCGCACACGGACGCAGTAGGACGTATTCGCTTGCAGCCGGGCGGGATCGGTGCGGATGCTGAACTTGTCCGGGTACGGCGGCAGCGCCTGAAGCCGATTGCCGAGCGGCGTCCAGGCGGTCGTCGCCGTACTGACCCGCCAGCCCGAGCTGCTCCACTCGCAATACGTGCCGTTGTGGTTGGTCACCTCGACCAGGTAGCTCGACGCTCCGGGCACCTGATCCCAGACGACGACGGGGGTCTGCGTCGCCCCGGCCGGGGCCGGGTCGTTGCGGTCGTCGCGCATGTGCAGGTTCGAGATGCTCGGCCGGCCGAGCGCGGCGGCCTTGTCGAACACCTTCTCGAAGCGGGTCGCGTCGGCGCTCGGGGGATTCCAGACGCCGACGTTGCCGTCGACGTCGACCGCCCGCACGCGCCAGTAGTAGGTGTTGTCGGGAAGCGGCTTCGTCGGCGAGTGCGACGTGCCGATCACGGGTGTGTCACAGCAGGCCTTCGAGCCCGGCGCGAAGTCGCGCGAGAAGCTCACCTCGAGCTCGTAGCGTGCGGCTCCGGCGACCGGCTGCCACGAGAACTCC
The DNA here is from genome assembly GCA_963784895.1 of uncultured Gaiellaceae bacterium. GTDB lineage: Bacteria > Actinomycetota > Thermoleophilia > Gaiellales > Gaiellaceae > Gaiellasilicea. The sequence continues at coordinate 149,833 of CAWATM010000017.1, forward strand.
GGGTCGAACGTCTCGGGCTCGGCCCGGACGTCGGTGAGCTTCGTCGCCGTCGCGGACGGCCATTCCCAGACGAACGAGGCGATGCGCGACTGTGCACCGCGGTTGCCCTGCGCGTCGAGAGGCGTCACGGCCCAGTAGAACGTCTTGTCCTTGCCGCCCGACGGGGTCAGCGACGGGGCGTAGCTCGTCCCCGACGTCTCGACCATCTTGTCGCCGATCAGCGTGGCGAGATCCGGATCCGTGCCGAGCGAGACGAGGTACTTCGCCGCGCGCTGCACCGGCGCCCACGAAAGGGTCAGCGGCTGCGACGGAAAGGAGACCCGCGCGCCGTTCACCGGCCCGCGAAGCTTGGGTGCGGCCGTCCAGGCCTTGCGGACGGAGCGGGCGCTCGACCAGCCCGAGACCTGGCCGCTCTTCGTGACCGCCCGAACGCGCCACCAATAGGTCCCGTTCGGGACTGCGGTCGTGATCGTCGCACGTGTGTTGGACGTGTCGAGCCGCGTGTTGCGCAGGCCTCGGATCGAGGAGTTGAAGCCGCGGTCGGCTGCGATCTGGAACTCGTATCTCTCGGCGCCCTTCGACGCGCGCCAGACGAACGGCGGCAGCTCTGCGTTGGCGGCGCCGCTGGGCGGCCCCGCCGGCCTCGGCGCGGCGACGCCGCCGGCCTCGACCGCGCCGGCCGACGACAGAGCGAGGGCCGAGATCAGGAGCAAGGATACGACTGCGAAGCGCCGCGGGTGCCCTCGACGGGCGACCGTGTGCAGGGAGCGTCGGGCGTGCACTGGAACCTCCGGATCGTTGGTCGGAATCTGGGGGACCGCGCCGCCCTGACAGAATCTTCGGAACTTTGAAGGGGGGCGGGCATCCCCCGTCCAAGTGATCTTCTGCGTTACAAGCAGTACGCGGAACGTGCTCGACCGACACGGGCCGGGGCTCCTAGCGCGCGCACGCCTCCGGCGGCTCGCCCTCGCAACAGCCGAGCTTGAGCCGGCAGCGCGGGCACTGCCAGGTCCCGTGGCGCCACTCCATCGCGGCGCTGCATCTGAGGCACCGCTCCACCGGGGGAGCGGCGGCGGCGTCCTTGCTCACTCCGGGAAGCGTAGAAACGGCCCCGGACGGGGCCGCGCGAGGAACGGAACGGGCGCCCACGCGGGGCGCCCGGAAGCGGCGTCTTAGAGGAGCCAGACGAGGAGCAGGATGACGACGATGAGGGTGAGAAGTCCGCCACCGATGTACATTCGGGCCTCCTATATGCGGTTGACGTAGGTACAACGACGCCACCGCTCGGACGGTTACGGCGGAACCGGCTCGCTACGATGCGCCCGCCACGGCGCCGTGGCCGAGTGGTTAGGCAGAGGCCTGCAAAGCCTCGCACACCAGTTCGATTCTGGTCGGCGCCTCTCCCGGAGAGGTCGGTGTTCTGGGTCTGCTTGCTTGGGAGTCAGCCTCGGGGATGGGGCGCTGGACATCCTCATGGAATGCAGGTCAGTGGTAGGAGTGCACCACCGCGTGGCCGCGGCCGCGCCGGATCAGCCAGCGGTTGACGGGGTACGCGCAGACGCCGGCGATCAGGAGCGCGACCGCGAGGCTGCCCCAGAAGCGGACGTTGTCGAGACCGGCCTCCATCGCGCCGGGGATCAGCAGCATGATCGCGTTGTCGACGATCTCCATGATCGTGATCGAGATCGTGTCGGCGGCGAGCGCGACCGGGATCGCAGCGCTGAGGGCGAGCCCGGAGCGGAGTAGCGGGAGCATCGTCAGCGAGTAGCCGAAGAAGAAGGCGAGCACGACTGCCAGCGCGATCGTCTCGAAATCGCCCCAGCCGAGCGCGGTCCCGATGATCATCCCGAGCACCTCGCCGATCGCGCACCCTGTCAGGCAGTGGACGGTGGCCGAGAACGCGATCCGGTTGAGTGACTGTTCCCCGTGATGTGCGCCGTGAGCTCGCTCGTCGGCCACCTGCTCGCGGCTGTGGTGGGAGTCGTTGCTCACGTCCGCTCGCATTTCGACGGCGCGCGCCCTAGAGGTCGAGCACGAAGTCGAATGTGGCGAGACGGCGGCCCTTCGAGACGCGCCACCGCTTGACCAGACACTCCGTGTCGAAGATGCCGTCGCTGCGGTTGCCGGCGACTCCGGGGAAGAAGAGCTGTGTCGTCAGGACGGGCTTGCGCGGAGCCTGCACCTTCACGTGGATGTGCTTCGTGCGCCCCGGATAGAGGCCGGGCACGACGGTGAAGAGCGTGTACTGGCCCTTCGCGTTCGTCAGCTGATGGCCGCGGAACCGGTAGCCGCTGTTGTCGTATGCACCCCGCGCATCGGCCTGCCAGAAGTCGATCAGCGCGTTCGCGACCGGCTTGCCTGCGGTGGTCAGCACGCGGCCGGTGAGGGTGAGCCGGGTGCCGACCGCGCCGGCATGCAGGATCGACCTGCGCTTGGGGGAGTTGGGGGTGAAGTACGGGCCCTCGGTCAGCTCGGGCGTCGGGTCGTCGTCGGCGTCGAGGACGGCCGGCGTCGCGGCGAGCGCGGGGGAGGAGAGGAGATCGGTGTGGCCGGCGATGGCGGCGAGGGGCGGCAGCACGAGGCCGAGCTCGAGCAGTCGGCGGCGGGTGAGCTGTCTCTCCTGGTCGGTCATGGAGACAGCGTGCCAGAGCAAACGTGAGAGCCGCCTAAGACCGGACGACGGCGCTGCGCTACTCCTTCGCGATCTCCTCGGTGACGTACGCGGCGACGTCCGAGATCTGCTGCTCGGAGAGCGTGTCCTTGAAAGCTGGCATGCCGCCGCCCCCGTTCGTCACCTGGGCCCGCACCCGTTCCAGGTCCATCGCCTGCTCGTTGCCGACCAGGTTCGGCCCGCCGTTCGCACCCGTGCCCTCGGGGCCGTGGCAGCCGGCGCAGTTGTCGCTCCAGACGCTCGCGCCCGCCTCCGGATTGCCCTCGGCCTCGTCCGTCGGCTCGGTCGGGCTCTGGCCCGCGTGGCCGGTCCCCTCGCCTCCGCCGCCTGCCGCGACCTCGTCCATCGTCCCCTCGAGCGAGAACAGCCAGAGGTTGTCGCCGTGCTGCGTCGCCGCGAGCGCGTTGCCGCCGGCCAGGAAGGCGAGGAACTGCGTCCCGTCCTGCTCGAAGACCGTCGCGGTCGTGTTCGCACCGGCTCCCGTCTGGAAGCTCCAGAGCGGGCCTTCGCCGGTCTCGGCGTTGTAGGCCTCCAGCTGGCCGCCGTTCCGGCCGACGAAGACGAGGTTTCCGCCGGTCGTGACCGAGCCCGAGTAGCACGACTCGGGCCAGCGCTTCTCCCACACCTTCTCACCGGTGGTGACGTCGATCGCGACGAAGTAGCCCTCCTGGGAGCCGAACCCGGTCGTCGTGAAGACGCTGCCGAGGTCGGCAGTCTGACCGCGTTTGCCCGCCGGGAGCTCCTCGTTCTTCGACGAGTAGCCGGACACGCTGCGCATCGCACAGACGTACATCAGGCCCGTCTCAGGGTTGTAGCTCGACGGCTGCCAGTTGGTGCCCCCCTGCGGGCCGGGGACGATCGCGGTGATGGTCTCGCCGAAGGGGGTGTAGATGCCGCCCTTGACCACCTTCTGCTTCGGCAGCCCCTCCTTCGCGTTCGCATCCGCCAGCTTCTGGATCCCGGCGACGTCCTCGTCGGTGACCTCGTGCGAGAACAACGGCGGGTAGCTCGGGATCGGCTGCGTCTTCGCGGTCGCCTGGCTTCCGAGCTGTGGGACTGGCTGCTCCTCGATCGGCAGCAGCGGCTCCCCCGTCTCGCGGTCGAGCAGGTAGACCCAGCCGGTCTTGGACGCCTCGCCGAGGCCCTTGCGCTCCTCACCGTCGATCTCGGCGTCGAAGAGGACGATCGGGCTCGGACTGTCGTAGTCCCAGATGTCGTGGTGCACCTGCTGGAAGTGCCAGCGGTACTCGCCGGTCTTCGCGTCGACGGCCACGATCGAGGCCGCGAAGAGGTTGTCGCCCGCCCGCAGGCTGCCGTCGAGGTCCGGCGACGCGTTCCCGGTCGAGAAGTAGAGGAGCCCGAGCTCGGGATCGACCGCGGGCGTCTGCCAGACGGGCGCGCCGCCGTGCTCCCACGAATCGTTGTCCTGCGGCCAGGTGTCGTGGCCCTCCTCGCCGGGGCCCGGTACGGTGTGGAAGCGCCAGACCTGCTCGCCGGTCGTGGCGTCGTAGGCCTGGATCCGGCCGCGGATCGAGAACTCCCCGCCGGAGACGCCCGTGTAGACGAGACCGTCGTAGTAGAGCGGCGCCGCGGTGATCGTGTAGCCCTCCTGCCAGCGTCCGACCTGCGTCTGCCAGGCAAGCCGGCCCGTCCTCTGGTCGAGCGCGACGAGCGAGCCGTCGAGCTGGCCGAGGTAGACCTTGCCGTCGCCGAGCGCGACGCCGCGGCTGAGCCAGCCGCAGCAGACCGTCGTGATCTTCTGGTCGAGCTTCGCGTCGTAGCGCCAGAGGATCTTGCCCGTCTCGACGCTGACCGCGAAGACGTCGTCCGCGCCCGTCGGGACGTACATCACGCCCTGATGGACGATCGGCTGCGCCTCCGCCGAGTACTTGGCCGCGACCCCGGAGCCGCCGAGGTCGGTCATCCAGACGCCCTTGAGCTCGCCGACGTTGCCGGTATCGATCTCGTCGAGGGGGGAGTAGCGCTGGTTCATCAGCGTGCCGCCGTTCGTCAGCCACGCCTCCGTCGGTTCCTCCATCAGCTCGTCCGCCGAGAACGCGGCAGCCGGTTCGATCTCAGGCGTCTGCGTCGCGCCGTCGTCCCCCTGCTCGGCCTGCGCGACCGGTGCGTCGTTCGCCTGCTCCTTGCCGATCACGTAGCCGACGGCAGCGGCCGGGAGCAGCAGCGCGACGAAGAGCACCCAGATGCCGGCGTCCAGGAAGGCGTTGTACCACCCACGCTTCCGAGATTTCGCCCGCGCCATGTCAGTCGTATGTCACGTCGACACGGCGCGCAAACAATATTCATCAGTCGGCTGCGAGGACGATCAGTGCGACGAGCCCCGCACCTGCCAGGATCAGACAGCCGAAGGCTGCGAAGGCGGTGATGGTGAGGAAGCCGGGCGTGAACACGCGCAACGGCAGCGCGATCCCGACCACGTCACGGACGGAGCCGATCGAGCCGCGCAGGCGCCAGAGCAGGAGCGGCGCGCTCCGCAGCCGGGTGGTGCGCGCGTCGCCGGCGACCCGCGCCAGTTCCGTGACGCGCTCCTGACCCTCGCCCGGCAGCCGCCGGAACCGCTCCGGAAGCGAGACGACCTGCAGCACGCCGCGGGCGAAGAAGAGCACGATCGCGGGCGGCGCGAGCAGGGCGATCGAGACGATCGCGTCGAGCGTGTCGAAGCCGTCGCGGCGGAACAGGAGCGCGATCGGGATCACCGCCAGTGCGGCGACGAGAGCGAGCCGGCGGAGCGTGCGCACGAAGCCCTGGATCACCCGCTGGAGCGTCGAGAACTGCGCCGTCGAGATCGCGATCCGCGCCACGCGCGGACGTTAGCGCGCCGTTAGCCGCCGATGAGCGGCTCCTCACATGCTGAGCGCACCCAACGATTGAAGGAGGCCTGGTCATGCGCATCATCCCGCTCGTACTCCTGCTCCTCCTCGTCCCGGGGAGGGCGCTCGCCGCGCCTCCGGCGAACGACAACCGGGCCGACGCAGCCGCGATCCCGTCGTTCCCGTACGCGATCGCCGGCACGACCGCCGAGGCTACGGTCGAGCGGCTCGACCCGCAGGTCTCGCGCTGCGGCCGCGCCGAGTCGACGAGCTGGTATCGAGTCGACACGGCGCCGGACGGCCTGATCGCGATCACGGTCAAGGGTGCCGCCGGTGTGGCGCCCGTGCTCCGCGTGTACCGGCGTGGCCCGTCGGCGATCCAGGAGATCGACTGCGGCTCCGCAGGCCCCGGCGGCAGCGCGTCCGCCTCCGTCGAGACCGTCCGCGGCTCCAACTACCTCGTCCTCGTCGGGCGCCGCCCCGCGACACCGGACGGGGGCTTCGAGCTCTCAGCTCAGATCTTCCTGCCGCCGGCGAACGACAACCGCGGCGGCGCGCCGCTGCTGAAGCTGCCGGGGACGGTTCGCGGTTCGACGCTCGGTGCAACCGGCGACGAGGCTGATCCCGGCTGTCGGATCCGTGGTGGCACCGTCTGGTATCGGATGACGAGCGGGCGGGAAGGGCGCGTGCTGCTGAGGCTGGCCGCCCAGGGCGACCTCGACGCCGCTGTCGTCGTGTTCGAACGTGTCCGCTCGAGGATCCGGGGGGTCGCGTGCGCGCAGACCAATCGTCAGGGCCGGGCGACCGTCGGGCTCTCCGTGCGCCGTGGCGGCTCGTACCTGATCGTCGTCGGCCACGCCGGCGGCGCCGACCCGGGCACCTTCAGGCTCGACTCGCTGCTCAGCGAGCCGGCGGAGAGCCGGGCGGCAGGGCGGCAGCTGGCGCGGTCGGGCGCCCGCTCGACCGTCCACGGCCTCACCGACGTGAACGACATCTGGCGCGTCTCGATGCAGCCCGGGGTGACGTACAAGCTCGGGTTCTCGTCGCAGCCCTGCGCCTCGGTCACGCTCCGCTCACGGCGGAACCTCGGCCGCGTCCTCGCACGCCTCGGCTGCGCCGGCTACACGACGTTCACGCCCGGCCCGGACGGCAGCCTCCGCTACGTGCTCGAAGTCGCTGCCGGTGCCGAGCCGGTGTCGCACGGCTATCGGCTCCGCTTCGCTGCCGCCGGCGCAGACGACGTCGGTGTCGGCGTCGCGCTCCGAAGCCGGCTCCCGGCCCGCGGCGCGCTCTCGCCGGCCGGGCTCGACGTGCGCGACCTCTTCCACTTCGACGTCGAGGAGCGCGCCGACGTCCGCCTCGATCTGACGGGCGGGCTCGTCTTCGTGCTCCTGCGCGACGACGGCGCGCGCATCGGCGAGTTCGCGCGGTTCCGGCGCCAGCTCGCCCCGGGGCGCTACGTCGTAGCCGTGTCCGCATCGTCGGGCGGCCCGAGCGTGCGGTACGGGCTCTCGCTGCTGATCCGCGAGATCACCTCGACCACGCTCCGTCTCGCCGCGACGACCGTGTCCCCCGGAACGACGGTGGTCCTCCAGCCGCGCGTCGCGAAGGCGGCGTCGGGTGTCGTCGAGGTCCAGGTCGACCGCTTCGACCCGCTCACCGGCTGGCAGTTCAACCGGTTGCTGCGCGTGGCGGTGGGCGGCAGCGTCGGTTGGCGGCCGCCTGCGGAAGGGCGGTGGCGCCTGCGTGCGTCGTTCCGCGGCACGATCGACGCCAGCCCGAGCAGGAGCGGCTACGCGCACCTGCTCGTGGAGAGGCGCGTCTAACCCGTCGGCGGCTGGTGCGGCGCCCGCGCGGCGATCAGCGCGGTGGGGCAGATCCAGTAGCGAGCCTCGCCGCGCATCCCGCGCCGCGTGCACGAGTCCTTGGTGAGGTCGGGGTACCCCGTCAGCTCTCCGGGGCGGCACTCGAGCCACTCGGACCCGGCCGGTGCGGGTGCGGCGACCGTCGCGCACGTGCCGAGGAGCCCGGTGCGGTCGAGCGCGCGCTCGTGCTTGGCCAGGGCCAGGAGTGACGCGATCATCGCGGCGGCGAAGACGATCCGGGACATGGGGGGCTCCGGAGCTGGGGGTGGCCTCTGAGATCTCCGCCGCAGGCAGAGATCTCGACACAGCATCGGCGGACCCCGCCCGCCCGAGAATCACCCGATCGAGCCGTTGCGATCGACCCGCGCGAGCGCCGGCGCCGTGCCTTCCCGACAAGCACGACGACACGTCGCCTTCGCCCTCGCTCCTAGTTCCCGCTGACGCCGCCGCCATCCGTAATCCCCCGCAGGAAGTCGAGGGTCGACCACGGTGGCGGCCGGCGCCCGCCGGGCCTACAACGGAAAGCGAATGGCGAGCGGAAAGGTCAGCAAGCGGAGGCGGGCGGCGGAGCGCGTGCAGGTGCCCGTGCCGCGCGGCACGCCGGCCAGGCGCGGCGTCGACCGCGGCGTCTGGGTCGCGGCAGCGGTCGCCGCCGCGCTCGTCGTCGCGGTCGTCGTCGGAATCGCGACCACGCGCGGCGGCGACGCCGACCAGGTCGCAGCAGGCTCGACGCTTGCCGACGCCGCCGACGTGACCGCGATCTTCGACGGCATCGCGCAGGACGGTGTCGCCCTCGGCCGGGCCGACGCGCCGGTGACGCTGGTCGAATTCGTCGACATGCAGTGCCCGTTCTGCCGCGAGTTCGAGGTCGCGGTGATGCCGACGCTGATCGAGAAGCACGTGCGGCCCGGCAAGCTCCGAATCGAGTTGCGCGGCCTCAGCTTCCTGGGCCCGGACTCGGAGCGCGGCATCCGCGCCGTCCTCGCCGCCGGTGAGCAAGACGTGCTCTTCGGGATCAAGGCGCTGCTCTTCGCGAACCAGGGCGCCGAGAACGCTGGCTGGCTCAGCCAGGACCTCGTCGAAGCAGCCGGGCGGTCGTTGCCCGGGCTCGACGTGGGCCGGCTCGTCGGCGACATGAGCTCGGGCGCCGTCTCCGAGCAGCTCGACGAGCACGCTGCCGAGGCGAAGCGCCGCGGCGTCAACTCGACGCCGACGATCCTCGTTGCCAAGACCGGCGAGGAGCCGCAGCTGGTTCAGCTCGACTCCCCGTCCGATCTCGCCTCGATCGAGCAGGCGATCGCCGCAGCCGGTTCGTGAGCGACGCGGTCACCGCCGCACTCGGCGTCCTCGGGCTGCTCGCCCAGGTCGCCCTCGCGGCTGCCCTGCTCGCCGTCCTGCTGCGCCTGGTGGGCGTCCCCGGCCCTTGGCGCTCGCTGCGTGAGACGCTCGAGGGATCGGAGCTCTGGCTCGCCTTCGGGATTGCGCTCGTCGCGACCGGAGGCAGCCTCTTCTTCTCCGAGATCGAGCACTTCGTCCCCTGCAAGCTCTGCTGGTTCCAGCGCATCGCGATGTACCCGCTCGTCCTGCTGGCGCTGCCCGCACTCGCCCGCGACAACCGTGCAGGACGGTACTTCCTGCCACTGCCCGTCGTCGGTCTCGCCGTCTCGCTCTGGCACATCCTGGTCGAGCGCGGCGTGATCGAGGAAACACAGTCCTGCGAGATCTCGGCGCCCGGGGGTTGCAGCGTCAAGTGGATCGAGGAGCTCGGCTACATCACGATCCCGACGCTCGCCGCGACGGCGTTCGCGCTCTGCATCCTCATGCTGTGCCTCGCCGCCGCGCGCAGGGCGTAGCTGCTGTTCGCGTCTACGTCGGAGGTCTCAGGCGCTTCGCCCACGTCTCGCCCGCGGCACGGCCTTCCGGCGTGGCGAGAAAGTGCTCCAACGGGACGTGCAGGAACGTCCCCTCGGCCTCCGCGAGCAGCGAATCGACGTCGCGGAGCTCGGCAGCGATCTCGATCCGGCGGCCGCGTTCGCTCGTGACGCGGGCGCTGACCGCGAGCGGCGTGTTGATCGGAGCCGGCTTGCGGTAGCGGATCGCGATCCGCGCCGTCACGGTCGGAAAGCGGTGCCAGGTCGCGAGCAGGCCGCACGCTTCATCGAGGGCCGCGCCGACGATGCCGCCGTGCGCGATCCCGGGACCGCCCTGGTGGTGGACGCCGAACGTGACCGCGGACGAGTAGGCATCGGCGCCCTCAGCAGCCGGGAGCGCCAGCCGCAGCCCGAGCTCGTGGTCGCCGCAGCCGAAGCAGGACGGGTCGTGATGGGGCGGGATCAGATGGCTCTTTATGCAGCGAAGGGCAGCCGGATGTCGGAGACGTCGAGGCCCATGCTCGAGGCCATCCTGATCCCGTCGCGGACGTCTTCCTGCAGGCGCCTGATGTCGGTCTCGCGCATCACGTTTCCGATCCAGGCGCGTTCCTTCGGCCGCCAGAGTGCATGCTCGACGAAGATCGGCAGCAGGTTGTTGGCCGCCTGGACGAGGCTGTCCTTCGTTCGCTTGGACGCGCCCTCGAGCAGGACGCGCTCGTACGCGACGCCGGAGCTGTGGTGGATGCCGTCGTCGATTGTGAGCCGGTTGCAGAGATCCTCGAGCACCGTGCCGCGGGACGAGCGCGCGATCAGGCGGAAGCGAGGGATGATCAGCCGCTCGAAGAAGACCTGCATCTGAAAGACCTTCTCCTCGAGCGTCTCGGCCTCGAGGGTGATCTTCGCCAGCTCGTCGAGGTACGGGTCGCGCTCCGCGACGCCGCCGGCCTCGTCCGCGAGCTTGAGCCACGCCTCCGTGTGGCGGGCCTCGTCCTGGACCATCGTGGAGTAGTAGAGCTTCGCCTCCGGGTGCGGCGCGAGGTTGAGCAGCTGGGCCGCCATCTCGACGGCGAACTGATCCGCCTGCAGCTGCTGCGTGATCACCGACCGCCAGACGGCACGGCGCCGCTCCTTCCGCTCCGCCGAGGCGCCGGCGCGCGTCTCGGGGATCGGCGGGACGTCGCCCCACGGGAGGTCCCGCACCTGCCACTCCTGTTTCTTCGCCAGCTCGTAGAAGCGGAGCACCCCGCGGCCCTTGTCGTCCCGCGCGGCGTCGTCTGCGGCCTGCCGCTCCGCCTCGATCAGCGGTGCGTAGGTCGGATCCGCGTTGATCGGCTCGTCGGCCGGCTCGACCGTCATCGCGCGAAGCTTAACGCCGCCGGGTCGGTCGGGCCGCGAAGCGGCCCCTTCAGGGATCTTGCGCCGACTAGCGCAGGCCGCCGAGCTGGTGGTGGGCCCGGAAGAAGTTCTCCGAACCGGCCGTCGCCATCGCCGACGAGGCCGAGATCTCGAGCGCGAGCGCGGCAGCGGCGACGATCTGCGCGAAGCGGTGCACCTTGCCGCTGCCGGCGCAGCCGAGCAGCGCCAGCCAGTCGCGGGCGTACGGGAGGGTCGTGCCGCCGCCGACGGTGCCGACCTCGAGCCCCGGGAACCGGATCGTCGCGTGCAAGCCCCCGTCCCCGGTCCGGCGCGCCGTGCCGTGCGCCATCGAGCTCGTCCCGACCATGCCGAGGTCCTGCCCGGTGCAGGCGAAGATCGACGCGATCGCCGAGGCGGGAGTAAACGCGACCGACTGCATCCCGGACGCGACGGCGCCGTGCGTCCCCGCCCACGAGAGCTCGAGCAGGTCGTCGACGGACGTGCGCAGGACGCGCCGCACCGTTTCCGCGTCGAGCGTCGCCTCCGCGAGCACCGTCTTCCCATGCCCGGACTGAAAGAACTCGTACGAGGGTTTCTTGTCGCCGCCCATGTTCGCCTCGAGGATCGCGCGCTCGGGCTGCACGGGCGCCTGCCGCATGACGTAGCCCATGTTCAGTGCGTAGCTGTTGCGGGTCATCATGTTCGGCCCGCAGGCGTCTCCGGTCGTCCAGGCCCAGAGCACGTGGCACATCGACCCGACGACGTGTGTCTTCACCTCGCGCAGCTTCGCCCGCTTCGAGAGCGAGGGGTCGTCGAGCGCGGCCAGGAACGCGCGGAGCTCGTCGAGGGAGCCCTCGAGCCACTTTGCAAGCCGTACGGCATCTGCTGTGTCATTGCAGATAAAGCATGATGCTCGTGTCATTCTGTCCTGGAGCACGTATGTTCGGAATCCGCCCGACGTCGCCGCCGCCTTCATCCCGCGCGACATCGAGGCGGAGAGGCCGCCCTCGGTGTGCGCCAGCGGTACCAGCAGCTCCTCCTGCTCACGGCCGGTCTCACGCAGGGTCCCCGCCGGCTCCTCGAGCTCGTACTGCCCGAGCTCGATCACGAGCGGGCCGACGACCGACACCGGTATGACCGTCGCGCCGGTGTGCGACTCCTGCGCGCGCGACCACGATTCGTCGTCGTGGGCGAGCGGCCCGTCGCCGACGACGTCACGGATCGCATCGCGCCGCGCCTGGATCGACTCGGCGTCGTTCTTGCGTGGCCAGCGCCGCAGCTCCATGGCTGGGAACCCTACGGCCTCGCGCTGCGCAGGCGGCGAATGACGCCGCGGACACCGAGCGAAGGCGTCAGCCCGACCACGGTGTGGCGGAGCGGGTAGTCCGTCGGCCGAACTGGAATCCGCAGTTGCGGCTGCGCGGGCTCAGAGCTCACCCACTCGTTTCCCCACTCGCGGCGGAAACCGGTGCGCGGCAGCGCGTAGATGAGGCCGTCGGTCCATGTTGCCGGAGACGCTGGATCGCCGAACACCGCCGAGACGTAGAACCGACGGCGGCGCGATCCTCGCCCGATGTGCGTGCAGGCCGTCACCACGCCGTCGACGCAGTCGCGTGCGACGACGGCGTAGAAGAGCGGCCAGATGCCGTCGTCGCACGCGACCACCGCGAGCAGCTCGGTGTCGAGATCGTGTGCCGGCTGGGGCTCCAGGAGAGTCAGTGTGGTGTGGTTCGAGCCGTGCAGGAGGAGGCCGTGCTGATCGACGAGGTACGTCAGGAACTCATGAACCGGATACGGCGATCGCGCGACGTCGACCAAGCCGTCGCGGCCCTGCGCCGAGGCGATCAGCTCCTCGAACGTGCGCAACCGCTCGGCGTCGCGCGTGATCGCCGGCCCTTCCGTGGCGCCGACGAGGTTGAGCCCGAGCCGCTCGCCGAGCCGCCAGACGCCGATGCCAACCGAACGCAGAAGGCTCAGCGCGACTCGCTGCGATCGTGGCCCCGTGCGCTCGATCGCAGGAAGCTACCAGCCGGGTCGGCACTATCCTGACCGCGATGGCAGCGACGCTGATGGACGGGAAGGCGCTCGCGGAGCGGATCCGTGCCGAGGTCGCGGCCGAGGTGGCGGCGTTCCCGCGCCCAATCGGGCTCGCCACCGTCCTCGTCGGCGACGACCCGGCCTCGGACGTCTACATCCGGATGAAGCACAAGGCGACGCTCGAGGTGGGGATCGAGGCTCGTGACCTGCGCCTGCCGCAGGAGACGAGCGAGGCTCAGTTGCTCGAGCTCGTCGTGGAGCTGAACGGCGACGACGCGATCGACGGCATCCTCGTCCAGCTGCCGCTGCCGGGCCAGATCGACGAGGGCCGCGTGATCCGCGCCGTCGACCCGGTCAAGGACGTCGACGGCTTTCATCCCGTCAATGCCGGGCTTCTCCTCGCCGGCAACCCCGGGCACGTGCCGGGCACGCCGCTCGGGGTGCTCGCGCTGCTCGACGCATACGAGGTCGAGCTGAAGGGGGCGAATGCGGTCGTGATCGGTCGCAGCGACATCGTCGGCAAGCCCGCGGCGCTGCTGCTCCTCCATCGGCACGCGACCGTGACGATCTGCCACTCCCGCACGCGGGATCTCGCCGCCGAGACCTCGCGTGCCGACGTGGTCGTCGCCGCCGTCGGCGTCCCGGGAGTCGTGACGCCCGCGATGGTGAAGGCCGGCGCCGCCATCGTCGACGTCGGGATCAACCGCACCGAGAATGGCCTCGTCGGTGACGTCGACCCGGCCGTGTCCGAACGAGCAGGGTTCCTGACGCCGGTGCCCGGAGGGGTCGGTCCGATGACGATCGCGATGCTGCTCCGGAGCACGGTTCGGGCGGCGCGATACCGCTCGAAGGAGGTTGCACATCCAGCCGCGTAAGGCTATGGTTCGCGCGCTTTATCAAGGTCGGCGGCTCGGTGCCCGGGCCGTCGCTTCATCGCAAGGAGGAAGTCCAGTTGGCTCAGGGCACCGTTAAGTGGTTCTCGAACGAGAAGGGGTACGGGTTCATCGAGCGTGAGGGTGGCGAGGACGTTTTCGTCCACTTCTCCGCGATCACGATGGACGGCTACAAGTCGCTGACCGAAGGCCAGCGGGTGGAGTTCGAGGTCGTCCAGGGGCCCAAGGGCGCCCAGGCGGCGAACGTCTCCGCGGTCTAACCCCTCTTAGATCCGAGCTCGAAGGGCTCCCGAGAGGGGGCCCTTCCTCTTTTGGAAGGATTGGTGCGATGGCAATCACACGCGAAGAGGTCCTGCACGTCGCGAAGCTGGCGAGCCTCGAGTTGACCGACGACGAGGTCGAGCGGCTGACCGGCGAGCTGAGCGCAATCCTGGAGGCGGTCTCGAAGGTGAGCGAGCTCGACCTCGCCGACGTGCCGCCGACCTCGCATCCGCTCCAGCTCGTCAACACCTGGGCCGAGGACGAGCCGCGGCCATCGCTTTCGCTCGACGAGGCTTTCGCGAACGCGCCCGCGCGCGAGGGCGACCTCTTCAAGGTGCCGCCGACCGCATGATCGACACACTTCGTCTCAGCGTCGAGGACGCGCTTGGCCTGCTCGAGCGCAAGCAGGTCTCGGGGACCGAGCTCCACCGTGCTTACCTCGATGCCGTCGGCGAGCGCGACGGCGAGCTGCACTGCTACCTGCGGACGGTCGAGAACGCGGAGGGCGACGGCGTCCCGATCGCGCTCAAGGACGTGATCTCGACGAAGGGCATCGAGACGACCGCAGGGTCGAAGATCCTCGCCGGCTACGTGCCCGTCTTCGACGCGACCGTCGCCGCGCGCTGCCGCGAAGCCGGGTTGCCGGTGATCGGCAAGACGAACACGGACGAGTTCGCGATGGGCTCCTCGACCGAGAACTCGGCCTACGGCCCGACGCACAACCCGTGGGACCCGAAGCGCGTGCCGGGCGGCTCGGGCGGCGGGACCGCGGCCGCGGTCTCGGCCGGGCTCGCGCCCTGGGGGCTCGGCTCCGACACGGGCGGCTCGATCAAGCAGCCGTCCGCGCTCTGCGGCAACGTCGGCCTGCGGCCGACGTACGGCACGGTCAGCCGCTACGGCGTCGTCGCGTTCGCGTCGAGCCTCGACCAGATCGGACCGGTCGCGAGGAACGTCCGCGACTGCGCCCGGCTCTACTCGATCATTGCCGGCAAGGATCCGGCCGATTCGACGACTGTCGACGTGCCGCCGGTCGAGCTGCCTGAGGGAGAGAGCCTGCAGGGCGTCCGGATCGGCGTCCCCAAGGAGATGAACGAGGCCGAGGGGATCGAGCCGGGCGTGTCCGCCGCCGTCCAGAGGGCGATCGAGCTGGCGCGGGAGCTCGGCGCGGAGGTGGGGGAGTGCGAGCTGCCCCGCTCGGTCGAGTACGGCCTCGCCTGCTACTACCTGATCGCCCCGGCCGAGGCGTCCTCGAACCTGGCGCGCTATGACGGTGTCCGCTACGGCCTCCGCGTCGATGCCGCCAACTACTACGAGATGGTCGAGCGCACGCGCGATGCGGGGTTCGGGGACGAGCCGAAGCGCCGGATCATGCTCGGCACCTACGCGCTGTCGGCCGGCTACTACGACGCCTACTACGGCCAGGCCCAGAAGGTGCGAACGCTGATCGCGCGGGAGCATGCGGCGGCGTTCGAGCGGTTCGACCTGCTCGTCTCGCCGACCTCGCCGACAGTGGCGTTCGAGTTGGGCGAGCGGGCGGCCGACCCGCTCGCGATGTACCTCTCCGACCTGCTCACGATCCCATCCTGCATGGCCGGGCTGCCGGGCCTGAACGTCCCCTGCGGCCTCTCCGACGGCCTCCCGGTCGGGCTGCAGCTGATCGGGCCGCAGCTCTCGGAGAACACGCTCTTCCGCGCCGGGCACGCGCTCGAGCGCGCACTCGGCTTCGACCCGGTTCCGGAGCGGCTTCGGTGAGCGCGCACGCCTGGCAGCCCGTCGTCGGGCTCGAGATCCACGTCCAGCTGAAGACGCGGACGAAGATGTTCTGCCGCTGCGCGAACGGCTTCGGCGGCGGCGAGAACGCGCAGACCTGCCCCGTCTGCCTCGGCTTCCCGGGTGCGCTGCCGACCGTGAACCGGGTTGCCGTCGAGTGGACGATCAAGCTCGGCCTTGCGCTCGACTGCGAGATCGCGCCGCACGCCGTCTTCGCGCGCAAGAACTACTTCTACCCCGACCTGCCGAAGGGCTATCAGATCTCGCAATACGATCTACCTTCTTGCACCAACGGCAAGGTGCTAGTCCCGACGCCGGACGGTGACCACGAGATCGGGATCGTCCGCGCGCACCTCGAAGAGGACGCCGCGAAGACCACACACGTCGGCGGCCGCACCGGCCGCATCGGCGGCGCCGACTATTCGCTCGTCGACTTCAACCGCGGCGGCACACCCCTGGTCGAGATCGTCACCGGCCCCGACGTCCACTCCTCCGAGGACGCACGCCGCTTCCTGCAGCTGCTGCGGCAGACGATCGTCGAGCTCGGGATCTCCGACGCGGAGATGGAGAAGGGCACGCTCCGCGTCGACGCGAACGTCTCCGTGCGCCCGGAGGGGTCGGACGAGCTCCGCACGCGCTGCGAGCTGAAGAACATGAACTCGTTCCGCTTCGTCGCTCAGGGGATCGACGCGGAGGTCGCGCGTCAGATCGCCGTTTACGACGGCGGCGGCGAGATCGTCCAGGAGACCTACGACTTCGACGCCGCCAGCGGCAAGCTGACCGCGCGGCGCTCGAAGGAGGAGGCCGACGACTACCGCTACTTCCCCGAGCCCGATCTCGTCCCGGTCGAGCCGCCGGCGGAGCTCGTCGAGCGGCTGCGGGCCGAGGTGCCGGAGAGCCCCGCGCGTCGGATCCGCCGGATCGAGGCCGAGCTCGACCTCGACCGGGCGGTCGTGCTCGTCACCGGCGGGCTGGACGCGCTCTGGCAGGCGACCGTGGCTGCGGGAGCGGACGGTCTCGCCGCCGCAAACCTGATCGCGAACCGGCTTGCCGGCGTCGACACGGGCGCCGTCGACCCGGCCGAGCTGGCGAAGCTCGTCGAGGCGCGCGACCGGATCCCGCGTGCGGCGCTCGACGACGCGCTCGGCAACGTCGCGGAGCCGGGCTTCGCGGCGGCGGACTACCTGGCGCAGGAGGCCGTCTCCGACACGGCCGAGCTGGAGCCGATCGTCGCCCGCATTCTGGACGCGAACCCGGGCCAGGTCGCCGCCTACAAGGGCGGCAAGGAGGGCCTGCTCGGCTATTTCGTCGGCCAGGTGATGAAGGAGACCGGTGGCAAGGCGAACGCTCGCACGGTGAGCGAGCTCGTCCGCGAGAAGCTTCAGTAGCCTGGCGGCGTGAATCCCGACTTCCGCAAGGTCGCTCTGATCGCGGCGTCGCTCGGACTGCTCGTCAGTCTCTTCTTCGCGTTGCGGCCGGACGACGACGACGAGACGGCGGCGACGACGACGGCGCAGACGACGACCGAGGCGCCGCCTCCGACGACCAGCGAGCAGGCGACGACGGCGCCTCCGGAGCAGCCGGCGGTCGTGCGTGCGCTGATCGTCGTCCCCGCCGATACTGCGCCGACGGTGAAGCAGTTCTCCGTCGAGCGTGACCGCCAGGTCGAGCTCGTCGTCGAGTCGGAGCTCACCGATCACGTGCACCTGCACGGGTACGACCTGACGGCCGACGTCGGGCCGGGCGTGCCTGGCACGATCCGGTTCCAGGCGACGGCGCCGGGTCGGTTCGAGATCGAGCTCGAGGAGCGCGGCCTCCAGATCGGCGAGCTCGAGGTCCGCCCCTGAGCGTCGTTGCGCATGGGATCGGCGGCGTCAAGGATCTGCCCGTCCCAGACTGGCTGTTCTTCTGGGGCGCCGCCGTCGTGCTCGTCCTGTCGTTCCTCGCGCTCGGCACGCTCTGGAAGCGCCCGCAGCTCGAGCGGCGGGCGCCGGGGCGGCCGCTCCCCGCCGGCCTCGAGCGCGTGCTCCGCTCGACCGCTCTCCGCTTGGTCGTCGGCGCACTCTCCGCCGGTCTGCTCGCACTCGTCTTTCTGACCGCACTGATCGGCGAGCCGTCGTCGGCGGTGAACTTCGCGCCGAGGTTCGTCCTCGTCATCTTCTGGGTCGGCCTCGTCCCGGTGCAAGTCCTGCTCGGCAACGTCTGGCCGGTGCTGAACCCGTGGCTCGCGGTCGCCGACGCGGTCGCGTGGATCTGGCGCAAGCTCGGGCAAGAGTGGACACCGCCGCTCGTCTACCGGGAGCGGCTCGGCGTCTGGCCCGCCGCGTTCACGCTCTTCTGCTTCGTCGCGCTCGAGCTCGCCTACGCGGAGCCCGCGAGCCCGCGCGCGCTCGCGCTCGCGATCGCGCTCTACAGCTATGCGATGTGGTTCGGGATGGTGGCAGTCGGCCGGAAGGCCTGGGACGAGCACGGCAACGGCTTCACGGTCTACTTCGGCCTGCTCGCCCGGATCGCGCCGTTCGGCGAGCACGAGGGCAGGCTCGTCCTCCGAATGCCCTTCTCCGGGCTGGCGGGCGCGGAGCGGACGGCGGGAATGCTCGCGTTCATCGCCGTCATGCTCGGCTCGGTCGGCTACGACGGGCTCAGCCGCGCACCGTTCTGGCAGAACCTCCGCGCCGACCTCGAACGTCCCTACGTCGTCGACAAGCCCGGAACGGCGGAGCTGCTCTCGAGCGGCCTGGCGCTCGCGGGTTTGCTCGGCTGCATCTTCCTCGTCGCGTCCGCCTACCTGGCGGCCACCACCATCGCGGAGCGGATGATCGAGTCGGATCGGCCACTCGCACCCGAGTTCCTCCAGAGCCTCGTGCCGATCGCGCTCGTCTACGCAGTCGCGCACTACTTCACGCTGCTCGTCATCGAGGGCCAGTATGTGTGGCCGCACGCGTCGGATCCCTTCGGGTTCGGCTGGAATCTCTTCGGCACCGCCGACGACGCCGTCAACCTCGCGCCGATCTCGCCGAACCTCGTTGCCTACATCCAGGTCGGCGCGATCGTTCTCGGGCACGCCGCGGGGCTGGCCGTGGCACACGACCGTGCCGTGACGATCCTCCCGGCGCGGGACGCCCTGCGTTCGCAGTACGCGATGCTGTTCATGATGGTGCTCTACTCGACGGCCGGGCTCTGGCTCCTGTGGAACACCTGATCGCCCACGGCGGCGTCGGCGGCGCGATCGTCGAGGCGCTCCTCGCCGTCTCGATCGCGGGAGCGTTCCTCGCCGTCTACCTGCGGGAGCGGCGGGGCCGCCGCTCCCGCGACGACGACGCCTAGATCAGGCCGCAGGAACGGGCCGTGTTCGGCCAGGGGTAGAAGCCGCGGCCGCTCCGGTGGGCCCGCTCCGCGACCCACATCTGCTCGGCCGCCGTCCAGCGGTTGGCCGTCCCCTTGCGTCGCAGCAGCTCGCCGCCGTAGGTGCGCTGGAAGGCGAGGTCCATCTGCAGGCCGCCGTAGTAGCCGTTGCCGGTCCGCGTCGCCCAGCCCTGCTCGGGATGGCGCTCATAGCGATGGATGCAAAGCCACTGGCTCCGGTGCGGCGGGTACTGCGCGAGGCGCTGGGCCTTCGTGGCGCGACGCTGCCAGAGGTCGCGCAGCCAACGGAGATAGGCGACGTCCTTGCTCCGCCGCTCGCGGTAGAGCGTCGGCGTGCGCGGCTTGCTCATCAGAGCCTGCCAGCGCCACGTCTCCTTGCGGTACGCGTCGATCGCGTCGAGTTGCGCCAGGCGCGCCGCAGACGACGTCGCAGCCTTGGGCTCGGTCTGGCCGGCCGCGCCGAGTGCGATGGAGAGGGCGCCGGCAAGCACGAGCAGGCGCACGAACGGGTTCCTCACATGACCTCCAAGATCGTTGACACGGGTGGCGCGCGCCGGGCACGGATGGAGCCGCAGGCGGCCCGGGCGGCGATGTTGCGGGTCTAGGCTAGCAACCGTACTGTTTGCAAAAGGTAAGAACCGTCAGCGCGAGGAGATGGTTCCTGCGTACAAAAGTCCTGCAGCAACGGCGATGAACACGGCCGTCGGGGCCGCGCCGAGTCCCGCGACGGCACTGCCGGCGGCGGCTGTGGCGAAGCCGGCGAGCAGCAGCGCGTTGCCGAGTGGGCGCCTGCGGAAACCCCTGAGCGCGACGACGATCAGGGCGAGCGAGCCGGCGACGTTGCCGACGATCGCGAGCATTCTCGTCGGGAAGAGCGCCAGGTGCTCCTGCGCTTCCGGGATCGCGGTGCCGCCGACCGGCTCCTCCAGCGGGGCGGCGAGCACGACCCCGATCGCGAGCCCGGTGTAGACGAGCGCAACCGGCCCGGCGATCCGCACGCCGGCGAGCAGCAGCGAGCCGGCGCCGAGGAGCGCCGCCGTGAGCAGGCCGCCGAAGAGGTAGTACACCCGGAAGCTGCCCTCGTTCCAGCCGGCGGCCGCGCCGGCGGCGATCGCGGCCGCGCCGAGGGCGTACGCGGCGAGCCCGGCGCTCCAGGCGAGCATGTGCGGGTGCCGCTGCGCACGCCATCGCGCCGCGAGCAGCCCGGCGAGCCGGAGCGCGAGCAAGGCGGCGCCGAAGGCGAGGAGCGCTTCCACGCCGGGGAGCGTATTCCGTCACCGCGCCGCGCTAGGCTGCGGGCGATGGCGCAGAAGCGGTACCTGTTCACGCCTGGGCCGACACCGGTGCCGCCGCAGGTGCTCGCCGCGCTCGCGGAGCCGGTGCTCCACCACCGCGCGCCCGACTTCCGCGAGGTCTATGCGCGCGTGCTCGGGCGGCTGCAGGAGGTGCACCGGACGGTCGACGAGGTGCTCCTCTTCACCTGCTCCGGGACCGGTGCGTTCGAGTCCGCGATCGTCAGCCTCTGCTCGCCGGGCGAACGGGTGCTGGCCGTGACGGCGGGCTCGTTCGGCGAGCGCTGGGCGGCGATGGCGCGGACGTACGGGCTCGAGGTCGAAGAGCTCCGCTACGAGTGGGGCGAGACGCCGAGCGCCGACGACCTCCGGGCCAAGCTCGCATCGATCGAGTCCGTCTCGCTCGTCTTCCTCGTCCACTCGGAGACCTCGACCGGCGTCGTCGCGGACATCCAGTCGCTGGCCGCGGTGGCGAAGGACGCCGGTGCGCTCGTCATCGTCGACGCGGTCTCGAGCCTCGGCGCCGTGCCGCTCGACATGGACGAGTGGGGCCTCGACGTCGTCGTCTCCGGCTCGCAGAAGGCGCTGATGACACCGCCGGGCCTCGCGACCGCCGCCGTCTCCGCGGCCGGCTGGGAGCAGGTCGAGCGCTCGACGCTGCCGAGCTTCTACTTCGACTGGCAGCGGATGCGGAAGGCGCAGGAGCAGCTCGACAGCGCCTTCACGCCCGCGGTCTCGCTGATCGTCGCGCTCGACGTCGCACTGGGCCTTCTGCTCGAGGACGGGCTCGAGAACGCCTTCGAGCGCCACGTCCGCCTCGGCCGCGCGTGCAGGGCGGGGGTCAAGGCGATGGGGCTCGAGCTGTTCTCGCCCGACGAGGATCGGGCCGCCGTCGTCACCGCGGCGCGGATGCCGGAGGGGATGGACTCGAGCGACCTGACGCTGGCGCTGCGCGAACGGCACGGCGTCACGATCGCCGGCGGTCAGGGCCCGCTGAAGCACGCGATCTTCCGGATCGGCCACATCGGCTGGTACGACGAGTTCGACGTCGCGACGGCGCTGAGCGCGGTCGAGCTCGTGCTCGGCGAGCTGGGCGCTCCGATCGAGCGCGGTGTCGCGGCGTCGCGAGCGCTCGAGGTCTACGCGGAAGGGACGCCGGTCTGAGGCTCGTCGCGGCTCCTGGCTCGTCGCTCGTGGTGCGCGGCCGGAGAGGACAGCATGCGTAAGACGGACTCGGACAGCCGCGTACGACCAGCGACGAGAGGCGCTGTCGAAGGCTCGCCGGGAGCCGGCGCCGGCCAGGGGCCGCGAGTCCTCGTGCGGGAGGCGATCGCCCCCGCGGGAGTCGAGCTGCTGCGCTCGCGTTTCGATGTCGACGAGGACAGTGACTCGCCGCTCGACGAGATCATCGCCGGCTACGACGCGATCGTGATCCGCTCGGCGACGAAGCTGACCGCGGCTGTGATCGACCGCGCCGATCGGCTGAAGGTGATCGGCCGCGCCGGCGTCGGCGTGGACAACGTCGACGTCGACGCGGCGACGCGGCGCGGGATCGTCGTCGCGAACGCGCCCGACTCGACTGTGGTCTCGGCCGCGGAGCACACGATCGGCCTTCTGGTCGCCCTCGCCCGCAACATCCCGCAGGCGCATGCGGCGCTGAAGGCACGGCCGCTGGGAGCGCTCGCGCTGGGGTGGGATCGAACTCGCCGACAAGACCCTCGGCGTTCTCGGCTTCGGCCGGATCGGGCGGCAGGTCGCGCGCCGCGCGCTCGGCCTCGGGATGCGTGTGATCGGCTACGACCCGTTCGTGGCGCCGGAGCGCTTCCGCGAGCTCGGGGCGGAGCACGCACACGATCCGGCGGACGTGTTCGAGGCGGCCGACTTTCTCACCCTGCACCTGCCGCTCACCGAGGAGACCCGCCACTTCGTCGACGCGGGCGCGCTGGGCCGGATGCGCGACGGCGTTCGGATCGTCAACGCGGCGCGCGGCGAGCTCGTCGACGAGGGCGCGCTCGCGCAGGCCGTACGCGACGGCAAGGTCGCGGGGGCCGCGCTCGACGTCTTCTCGGCCGAGCCGTACACGGGTGAGCTGCTCGAGCTCGAGAACGTCGTCGTGACGCCGCATCTCGCCGCCTCGACAGAGGAGGCGCAGGACCGTGCGGGCGTAATCGTCGCCGAGCAGGTCGTCGCCGCGCTCGAGGGCGGCCTGGTCTCGAACGCACTCAACATCCCGATCGTCGGCGCCGAGGATCTGGAGCTGCTCGGTCCCTACATCCCGCTCGCGGCCAAGCTGGGACGGCTCGCGGTCGAGCTCGCCGGCGGTCACCCGCGCCGGATCGCGCTCTCCTTCAACGGCGCGATCGCCGACCACGACACGCGCCTGCTCACGGTCGCCGCGCTCAACGGCGCGTTCCAGGGCCGTGTCGAGCAGGCCGTCAACTACGTCAACGCACCGGTGATCGCGGCCGAGCGCGGGATTGAGGTGAGCGAGGAGCGGTCGGCGCGGACGCGGGACTACACCAGCCTCGTCACGGTCGCCGTCGACGACGTCCAGGTCTCGGGAACGATCATCGGGCCCGAGCATCGCCACTTCCTCGCCGGTGCGCTCGGCTTCGCGATCGACCTGCAACTCTCGCCGCGGATGGTCTTCTTCCGCTACGACGACATTCCCGGCGTGATCGGCCGGGTCGGAACGATGTTCGGCGAGGCGGGAGTGAACATCGCGAACATGGCCGTCTCGAGGACGAAGGAAGGCGGCAAGGCGCTGATGGCGCTGGCCATCGACTCCGAGCCGCCCGCGGAGCTCGTCGACCGCGTCCGAGGGGAGGGCTTCGACGATGCGCAGTTCATCACCCTCTAACCGCGCAAGGTCAGCAGCCGCAGGACGCGGATCCTGACCGCGCCAACACCCCTCAAGGGGGCCGCAAGCGGCCCCGACCAGCGCGGTCACCGCGGGGGCGGCTGGGTCGTCTTGCAGACGATCCTGATGCTGGCGATCGTCGTGCTCGTCTTCCTGCCCCCGTACTGGCCGCGGCAACTCAGCTTCGTCGGCGTTCCGCTCGCGCTCGCCGGTGCAGCCGGTTTCGTCTGGTCGGCGCGGGCGCTCGGCAAGTCGATGACGCCCTATCCGCGGCCCCGCGAGACCGGCGAGCTGATCGAGAAGGGGCCGTACCGCTACGTCCGTCACCCGATCTATGTGGCCGGGACGCTGTTCTTTCTCGGGGTCGGGCTCTCGTCGAGCCTGCCGGCGACGATCGGTGCCTTCGCACTGGCGACGCTCTGGTGGCGGAAGGCGGCGCTGGAGGAGGAGCACCTGGCCGCGCGCTTCCCCGAGTACGACGACTACCGCCGCCGCGTCCGCTGGCTCTAGCCGAACGGGGACTGTCCCCTCCTGGTGCGGACTGCGGTGCGCCGGGCGGGTACCCTTCAGCCGTGCGAGCGACCTGGCCCGAGCCCGTCGAACGGGTCGCCGCCTATCTCAGGGAGGCCGGCGCCGAAGCGCGGCTCGAGGAGCTCGAGTCCGGAACGGCGACCGCCGAGGACGCCGCGAAGGCCGCCGGCTGCACGCTCGAGCAGATCGTCAAGGCGCTCGTGCTCGACTGTGACGGCAGGGCTGTCGTCGCGCTCGTTCCGGGCGACCGGCGCGCCGATCTCGACAAGATCGCGCGCGCCGTCGGCGCGGCCAAGGCGAGGATCGCGCGGCCGGCCGAGGTCGAGCAGGCGACCGGGTTCGCGCCGGGCGCCGTCGCGCCGTTTCCGTTGCCGAACGTCGATCGCGTCCTGATCGACCAGACGCTGCTCAGTCACGACGTCGTCTGGGTCGGAGCCGGCTCGGAGATCCATCTGGCCGCTCTGCATCCCGGCGTGCTCGTGCGGCTCGCCCGCGCGCAGCCCATCGACGCCGTCCAGGATTCCGCCTAACATTTCCGTTCGAGAGGAGCATTCGCATGCGTGAGACAGAAACGATCTGGATGAACGGCGAGTTCATCGACTGGCACGACGCCAAGGTGCACGTCGGCGTGCACGGGCTGCACTACGGCACCGGCGTCTTCGAGGGCATCCGCTGCTACGAGACTCCTGACGGACCGGCCGTCTTCAGGCTGCGCGAGCACCTGGAGCGGCTCGACAACTCCGCGAAGCTCCTCCACATGGAGCTGCCGTACTCGACTGACGAAATCCGGACCGCGATGCACGAGCTGATCGGCCGCAATGGCCTGGCCGAGTGCTACGTCCGGCCGTTCGCGTTCTACGGCTACGGCGAGCTCGGCGTCCACACGAAGGGGAACCCGGTCGAGGTCGTGATCATGAGCTGGCCGTGGGCGAATTACCTCGGCGACGAGAACGCCGCCACCGGCATCCGCGCGAAGATCTCCTCCTGGAACCGGATCGGGGCGAACACGATTCCGCACGTCGCGAAGGCGACGGGGATCTATCTGAACTCGATGCTGGCCGTGCACGAGGCACAGCGCGCCGGCTACGACGAGGCGATCCTGCTCACGGCCGAGGGCTTCGTCGCCGACGGCTCCGGCGAGAACGTCTTCGTCGTCAAGGACGGCAGGATCTGGACGCCGCCGCTCTCGACCTCGATCCTGCCCGGGATCACGCGCGACAGCGTGATCCAGATCGCGCAGGACCTCGGCTACGTGGTCGAGGAGGGGAACGTGATCCGCTCCGACCTCTATCTCGCGGACGAGATCTTCATGACCGGCACCGCCGCCGAGGTGACGCCGGTGCGCTCGGTCGACGACCATGAGGTCGGCGTCGGCCCGGTCACGCTCGAGCTGCAGAAGGCGTACCTCGACACCGTGCGCGGCAAGAGCGACCGCTGGGGCCACTGGCTCGACCGGGTCGCCGTCGGGAAGACGGCCGCGGAGGCGTGAAGGCCGACACCCGCACGATCCCACTCTCGTCCCCGTATCTGGACGAGCGGGACGAGGAGCTCATCCTCGAGGTGCTCCGGTCGGGCCGGCTGTCGCTCGGACCCGCGATCGACCGCTTCGAGCGCGCCTTCGCGGAGAAGGTGGGCGCGCCATACGCCGCCGCCGTATCCTCCGGCACGAGCGGTCTCCATCTGCTCGCAGTGATCGGCGGCCTCGGCGAAGGCGACGAGGTGATCACGTCCCCGTACTCGTTCGTCGCCTCGACCAACTGCTTCCTCTACGAGGGTGCGACGCCGGTCTTCGCCGACGTCGACGAGCGGACGATGAACCTCGATCCGGGTGCGGCGGAGGCTGCGATCACGCCGCGGACGAAGGGAATCGTCCCGGTCGACATCTTCGGCTACCCGTGCGAGCTCGACCCGCTCCGCGCGCTCGCCGAGAAGCACGATCTCGTTCTGATCCAGGACGCATGCGAGGCGCTTGGCGCCGAGTACAAGGGCCGCACGGTCGGTTCGCAGGGCGTCGACGCCGTCTTCGCGTTCTATCCGAACAAGCAGATGACGACGGGCGAAGGTGGGATCGTGACGACGCATGACGAGGCGACCTGGCACTCGCTGGTCAGCCTCCGCAACCAGGGTCGCGCCGACGGCGGCGGCTGGCTCGACCACGCCCGCCTCGGCTTCAACTACCGGATCGATGACATCCGCGCCGCACTCGGGCTCGGCCAGCTCGAGAAGCTCGACACGATCCTCGCGCTTCGTCGACAAGCAGCGAAGCGGTATTCCGACCTGTTGAGCGGAGTCCAGGGGGTCGAGGTGCCGCTGCCAGACGACACCGACCACCTCCGCTCCTGGTTCGTCTACGTCGTCACGCTCGCGCGCGGTATCGACCGCGAGCGTGTGATCGCGGAGCTCGAGCGCCAGGGGATCGCGTCGTCGCGCTACCTGCCGTCGATCCACCTCCAGGCCTACATGCGCGAGCGCTACGGCTTCGCGGAAGGGCTCTGCCCGGTCTCCGAGGATCTCTCGCGGCGGACGCTGGCGCTGCCGTTCTTCACCGCGATCGAGGCCGAGGATCAGGAGCGCGTGGCCGAGGCACTGGCGTCGGCGCTCGCCTGACGGAGATACTTCGCGCATGGACGCGCGCATGGTCTTCCTCGGCTTCGGCAAGTACGCGCGCGCCGACCGGATCTACGCCCTGCAGCCGATCACCGGAGACAGCCGCGGCGGCGGCCAGCGGACGCTCGTGTGGGTCGAGGGCGTGACCGACCCGATCATCGCCTCGCGGACCGAGCGGACGATCCTGCACGACATGGGCCAGGAGGCGGTCGCCGGCTCGCCCCTGCTCGACGAGGCGCTCTCGCTCGCCGAGCGACTGGCCGAGGACGCGGCCAGCGGCCGCGTCGATCTCGCCGACCTCGGCCGCCGTGCGCGCAAACTGCTCGAGTCGTCCAACAAGCCCGCCGAGTCGTCGCAGCTCTTCTGACGGTCGCGCCGGACTTCTTCGCCCGCAGCGTCCACGAGGTGGCGCCCGACCTGATCGGCGTCACGCTGCTCGTCGACGGAGTCGGCGGCCGGATCGTCGAAGTGGAGGCGTACGATTCCGACGATCCGGCCGCGCACGGCTTCCGCGGCCGCACACTGCGGAACGCGTCCATGTTCGGGCCGCCGGGGCAGGCATACGTGTACCGCTCCTACGGGATCCACTGGTGTCTCAATCTCGTCTGCGAGGAGGAAGGAAGTCCTGCGGCCGTGCTGCTCCGGGCGCTGGAGCCGAGCGTCGGCCTCGAGCTGATGCGCGAGCGGCGCGGCCTCGACGACGCGCAGCTCCTCGCCGCCGGACCGGGCCGGCTCTGCGAGGCGCTCGGCGTCACGCGTGAGCACGACGGCCTCTCGCTCGCCGGGCCGCCCTTCGAGCTCCGCACACCGAGCCAACGGCCGCAGGTTGTCGCGGGGACGAGGATCGGGATCAGCGTGGCGGCCGAGCGGCCGTGGCGCTATGCGGAGGCGGGATCGCGCTGGCTCAGCCGGCCGCTGCGGTCGCCCGCGCCCGTGAGACGACCAGCTTGACCTTGACCCCGGGCGCGGCTGCGAGCCCGGCAAGAGTCTTCTGCTCGACGACTTTCCCCGAGCCCCCCTCGACCCACGTGATCGCCGGCTCGAGCTTGAGGCGCCGCAGCCGCCTGCGCGCGTCGGCGATGTCGCGCCCGACGAGGTTTGGGATCACGCCCTCCGTCGCCTTCGAGACGACGAGGATGATGCGGTCGTACGAGGAGCGGTAGCCGCGCTTGGGGCGCTGGTCGACGACGACTCCGGGCTGCTGCAGCGGGGCGGCGGGCTTGTAGACGAGCTCGGCGGTGAGCGGCTGGGCCTCGACACGCGCCTGCGCCTCAGCGAGCGTCAGCGTGCGCACGTCGGGCACCTGCACCTCGTTCTCGAGGCAGTTGGCCGCCTTGCTCGGGCCGGTGCCGGCGAAGTAGACAACCTCCCGTCGCTCGCGGCAGAGGCCGTTGTCGAGCATGAGCCGGTCGCCGCGGCGGACGACGAGCTTCGGCGCGACGTAGGGCGTCAGCGGCGCCGGGAAGCCGACGGGCTCCTCGCTCTTGACCGCTTTCTCCATGAAGGACTTCCAGATCAGAGCCGGGAACGTGCCGCCCGTGACCGGCTCGCCGCGGAACTCGGTCAGCATCGGCTTCAGCGTCGTCGGGTAGCCGACCCAGACCGCGACCACGAGCTGCGGCGTATAGCCCACGAACCAGGCGTCGCCGTAGTTCTCGGTCGTGCCCGTCTTGCCCGCCATCGGCCGGTTCGGCAGGTACGCGCGCTTCCCGGTGCCGAAGCGGACCGCCTGCTGCAGGATCGTGTTGACGACACCTGCCTGCATCGGGGTGAGCGCCTTGAACTCTTTCGGCTTGTTGTGGCGCGTACGGCCTGCGCGGGTGACCTCGTCGATCACCCGTGGCCGGTTGCCGAAGATCGCGCCGTCCGCGCGCTCGCCGCCGTTCGCGATCGTCGCGTAGGCGCGCGCGAGCTCGAGCGGCGTGACGGCTTCCGCGCCGAGCCCGATCGCGTAGTAGCCGTCGAGCTTGCTCCGGATCCCGAGCCGCTTCGCGGTCTCGGCCACCTTCTTCGAGCCGACCAGCTGCGTCAGCTGCGCGTAGACCGCATTGTCCGACTCGACCGTCGCCGTCTCGAGATCGACGTTGCCGAAGTAGACGTCGTCGTAGTTCCCGACCACCCAGTCCTTGTCGCCCAGGTCGATCGACTGCGGTTCCGACTGGAAGCGCGTCGCCGGCGAGATCCCCTGGCGCAGAGCCGTAGCGAGCACGAACGGCTTGAAGGACGAGCCCGGCTGGCGGACGCCCTGGACGGCGAGGTTGAACTGGCTCTTGCGGTAGTTGTTGCCGCCGATCATCGCGCGGACAGCGCCGTCGCGGGGGTCGATCGCGACAAGCGCGGCGGACGGGCCGTTGGCGTCGGTCAGCCACTTCGAGATCGCGTCGCGTGCCGTCTGCTGCAGCTCGAGGTCGATCGTCGTCCGGACGCGCAGGCCGCCGCCGAACACCTTCGTCTGGCCGTACTCGTCGATCAGCTGCTGCTTGACGTAGTTGACGAAGTGCTGCGCCGGGCCTTCGGTGCCGGGGAGGCGGACGTCGTCCGGGTCGGGCAGGTCGGTCGCGTCAGCGGTCTCGTACTGCTCCTGCGTGATCTTCGACTCCTCGAGCATCGCCTGCAGGACGACGCGGCGCCGCTCCTTGGCCGCACCCGGATTGTTGACCGGGTCGTAGCGCGTCGGGTCGGCGGGGATCCCGGCGAGGAGCGCCGATTCGGCCAGCGTCAGGTCCTTGGCGCCGTGCTGGAAGTAGACGAGCGCGGCTTGCTGAATCCCGTAGGCACCGTTGCCGAAGTAGATCGTGTTCAGGTACTCCTGCAGGATCTTCTGTTTCGACCAGCCGCCGGGGTCGCGCTCGAGCTGCCAGGCGTAGGCCGCCTCGCGCACCTTGCGGGCGATCGTCTTCTGATCGCGGTCGAGCGCGTTCTTGACGAACTGCTGTGTGATCGTCGAGCCGCCCTCGACCACGCCCTTGCTGCGAACGTCTGCGAGCAGGGCGCGCCCGATGCCGCGCAGGTCGATGCCGTCGTGCTCCCAAAAGCGGCGGTCCTCGATCGCCACGATTGCGTGCCGCATCGGATCCGCGATCTGGTCGTAGCTGATCAGCGTCCGCGCCTCCGAGCCGCGCAGGACGGCGAGAATTCGCTTGCCGTCCTTGTCGTAGATGTAGCCGTTCACCTGCTTGTCCAACTGACGCTGCGGATCGAGCTTGCCCGCGTCGATCTCGGCGGCGACGGCCCGGATCAACCCGAAGCTGAACGACACCGACCCGACGATCACGAGGACGGCGAGGAGCGCAAGGAGGCGCAGCTTGCGGATTCGGCGACGCGGCCGAGCACGATTTTTCCTGCTGAACACCCGCAAGGGGTGCATGGTAGCCCTCCTAGGCGGCTGCGATGACGGCGAGCACGTCGTCGCCGTAGCGCTCGAGCTTGGTCGGCCCGAAGCCTTTGACCGAGGCCAGATCGCGGCCATTCGCCGGCTTCGCCGTCGCGAGCTCGCGCAACGTCGCGTCGTGGAGCACGACGTATGCCGGCACTTCGTCGGCCCGTGCCCGTTCGAGCCGCCACGCACGCAGCCGCTCGAAGAGGCCCTCGTCGGCCGTGCCCGCTGCGGCGGCCGCGCCACCGATTCGGGGTAGCTCGACGCCGGGCACCGCCCGCAGCAGCCTGAAGCCGTCCTCGCTCTCGAACGCCTCGAGGGCACCCGAGAGCTCCAGCAGCTGGAGCCAGCGCTTGACGTCCGCCTGGCTCGCAGCTGCGAGCAGGCCGAAGTGGGGGGAGCGCTGGGCAGAGCGCGGCGCGCTCATCGAGCCGCGCAGCATCGCAGTCAGCCCGGTGCGTCCGAGCGGCCACCGCAGTTCGAGCACGGCTCCGTGGATCGCGGCCGCGACGTCTTCCGGAAGCGGCGCGGCGGTCGCCGGTGTGTCGGCGGACGGCGCGAGCGGCGAGCAGACGTCGCACATGCCGCAGTCGTCGGCGAGCGTCTCGCCGAAGTGCTCGGCGACCTGCCGGTGCCGGCAGGTGCGCGACTCGGCGAAGCGGACGAGCCGGTCGGCCCGCGAGAGCGCCTCCTGCTCGTAGCGGGCAAGGAGCCGGTCGATCCGCTCGGCCGCGTCGCCCGGAGGCTCGGGCACCTCGATCTGCATCGCCCGCCCGGCGTCGAAGCCGCGCCGGACGAGGCCGACCTGCTCCAGCATCCCCACGAGCACGCGTGGGTCGGGCTCGTCACCAAGCTCGTCCGGAAGCGCCTCGCGCCGCCCGCGCAGCCGCGCGTAGACGGTGCGGAGGTCGGCGACGGTCGGGATGTCGGAGCGCGCGAACCGGCGCAGCTGGCCGGCGTCGGATCGGCTCGCGAGCAGGAGCGTGTCCGACGCTCGCCCGTCGCGTCCGGCGCGGCCGACCATCTGCACGTAGCTCTCGAGCGACTCGGGGTAGTTGTAGAGCGCGACGAGCCGGATGTCGGGCTTGTCGATCCCCATCCCGAAGGCAGTGGTTGCGACGACGGTCTGGATCCGGCCCTCGATGAAGGCCTCCTGGGCGGCCGAGCGCTCCTGGGACTCGAGCCCGGCGTGGTAGTGGACGGCGGCGAGATCGTGGACGCGAAGTGTGCGTGCCAGGGTCTCGCAGCTTCGGCGCGAGCGGGCGTAGACGATCGCCGAGGCGCCGCGGAGGTCGTGGAGCCTGCGGACGAGCGTGCGCAGGCGATCCTCCTCGCCGTCGACGATCTCGACGTCGTAGCGCAGGTTCGGCCGGACGACACTCGTGCGCACGACCTCCGGCTCCCGGCCGAGCGCGGCCGCGATCTCCCGCTCCGTCGCAGGCGTCGCCGTCGCGGTCATGCCGAGGATTGCGGGCCGACCGAGCGCGTCGAGTGCCCGGCGGATGAAGAGGTAGTCGGGCCGGAAGTCGTGCCCCCACATGCTGACGCAGTGCACCTCGTCGATGACGACGAGCCCGACGTCGATCCCGGCGATTGCGTCGAGGAAGTGGCGCTGTCGGAGCCGCTCCGGGGCGACGTAGAGCAGCCGGTAGCGGCCCTCCGCGGCCGCGCGCAAGCGCGCCGCCGCCTCGTCCGGGTCGAGCGACGAGTTGATCAGCGTCGCCTGCGCCGCCACCTCGGGTGGCAGCTTGTCGACCTGGTCCTTCATCAGGGCGATCAGGGGCGAGAGGACGAGGGTCGGCGTCGGCCGCAGCATCGCAGCGAGCTGGTAGGTGAGCGACTTGCCCGAGCCCGTCGGCATCAGCGCGAGCGTGTCGCGCCCGTCCACGGCGGCGCGAACCACCTGCTCCTGCCCGGGGCGGAAGTCGGCGAAGCCGAACAGGCGCGTCAGCGCGGGCTTGAGCTCGCTCACGAGCCCACTGTACGGACACGATCGGAACGCAATCGCCACGGCTTCGTCACGAATCAGGCACCGACGGGCAGCTGCGCGCGCACGGTTGTCCCCCCGCCCGGAGGGCTGATGACGTCGAGCCGGCCCCCGAGCGCCTCGACGCGGTCCGCGAGGCCGCGCAAGCCTGATCCGTTCGCGCCGTCCGCTCCTCCGACGCCGTCGTCCTCGATCGAGATGGAGAGGAGGCCGCCGTCCCGCACCAGCCCGACCACCACCTGCGAGGCGCTCGCGTACTTGCCGACATTCGCGAGCGCCTCGGAAACGACGAAGTAGGCGGCGCGCTCGATCGTTTCCGGAAACCGCTCGCGCGTCGCGATCGTCAGCGACACGGGGACGAGCGAGCCGGCGACGAGCGACTCGAGTGCCGCGACGAGCCCGTGGTCGAGGATCGCCGGATGGATGCCGCGCGCCAGATTCCGAAGCTCGGCGAGCGACTGCGCCAGCTCCTCCTGTGCGGACGCGAGCAGCCGGGCCGCAGCCTCGGGGTCGTCGCGCACTCGCGCCTCCGCGAGATGGAGGGCGATCGAGAGCGAGACCAGCCGCTGCTGGGCGCCGTCGTGGAGGTCGCGCTCGATCCGCTTGCGAGCAGTGTCCGCCGCCTCGACGATCCGGACCCGTGACGACGCCAGCTGCTCCTCCGCGAGCTTGCGCTCGGTGACGTCACGGGCGAGGGCGTAACAGCTCGACCCGTCGCCGGCCGAGACTGCTGTCCAATGCAGCCAGCGATAGGAGCCGTCCTGGTGCAGGTGCCGCTCCTCGTAGATGCCCGTCTGGATCCCGGAGCTGAGCGTCCCGAGATCGGCGGCGGAGGCTTCGCGATCGTCCGGGTGGACGAAGTTCACGAATGGCTGGGAGAGCAGCTCCTGCTCCGTGAAGCCGAGCGTGCGCCGGAACGCCGGATTGACGCGCTTGTAGTAGCCGTCGAACCCGAGCACGCAAAGCATGTCGATCGAGAGGTCGAAAAACTTCTCGAGCTCGGTTTGCGCACGTGTCAAGCGCCCAGTGTAGAAGGCAGCGGACGCGCGGACTACGACGAGACAGCGGTGAAGAGCGGGTCGCCGGTCGGCGCGTCGACGCCGCCGTCCGGCTCGAGCGTGACCGCGATCGTCTGCCCGCGCGCAACCCGCCGCGAGAGCATCGCGACGCCGGGCCGCTCGAACAGACCCGCGCGTTGCGGGACGCCGTTTTCGAAGACCCAGATCTCGTAATCCTTGCCGCGCGGCGCCGGTGCCAGGCGCCGCACGACGAGCGCGGCACGGCCGGTCGGCGTCACGACGAGATTCGCCTCGCCGTCCGCGGTCTCGTGCACGCGGGCGTTCGGGTCGCCGAGCACGGCGAGCATGTCGTTCGCGTCGTCGAGATCGCTGGAGAGCCCGAGCGACCAGACGCCGAGCGCGACCGCGACGACGGCCGCGACGGCTGCCGCCGAGGTGAGGACGGGCGTCGCCACACGGCGTCGCAGCGGCACGACGTTCGGCCGCTCGTCGCGCGCCTGCTCGAGGATCCGGTCGCGAAGCGACGCCGGGGGCGCCGGGCCGCCGGCAGCGCGGCCGAGCGCGCCCGCGACCTGCCAGAACTCCTGCAGCTCCTCGCGGCAGGTCTCGCAGGAGGCGAGATGCTCCTCGTAGCGTTCCCGCTCGTCCGGGTCGAGCGCATCGAGCGCGTAGCCCGCGGTCAGGTCGTGTAGGTCCACGTCGTCCTCTCCGTCCCTTCTTCGAGCAGCTCACGCAACCGCGTCAGGCCCGAGAACATACGGCTCTTGATCGTGCCGAGCGGCTGGCCTAGCCGCTCTGCGAGCTCCGACTGGGTGTAGCCGCCGTAGTAGGCAAGCTCGATCGCCTCTCGCTGCTGGTCGGGCAGCTGCGCAAGCGCTCCCTGGACGCGCTCCCGGTCGAGTCGGAGCCACGCCGCCTCCTCGGCCGAGCCCACGGCGGGCTCGGGCGCGCCCTCGATCGGCTCGGTGCGCCGCCGCTGCTCGCGCCGGACGAGATCGACCGCGCGGCGGTGGACGAGCGTCAGGATCCAGGTCGAAGCCTTCGCGCGCTCCGGGATGAAGGAGCCGGCGCTTCGCCAGAGGCCCAGGAACGCTTCCTGGACGGCGTCCTCGGCGAGCGCCTCGTCGCGGAGGACGCGGTAGGCGAGCCCGTAGGCGGTGCCGCCGACGCGGTCGTAGAGCTCCGCCAGAGCAGACTCGTCCGAACGCGCGACGAGCGCGACGAGCGCCTCGTCGGAGAGATGAGCGAGGTCGCGACTGCGCATCGGCACGGTTGACGCTACAGCGAGCACACCTCCAATTCGACGGCGAGCCCGATTCGGTTCGCCTCGAAACTGCGATCGAACCGGTCACCGCACTCGGCCGAAGGAGGGCTGTCCAGCAACCACCAAGGAGTGTGGGACCCATGAAGAAGGCAGCACTGGCGGCCGCCGCTCTCGGAGCCGTCACGATCTCAGCGCTCACCGCTGCGCTCGTCGGCTCCGGCCCGAGCACCGGTACCGCCTCGAGTCACCGGGAGGCGCCGCTGATCTCGGAGGACCCGAGCGCCGACAACACCGACCTGTACGCGTTCCGGAGCCCGGACAAGCCGAACACGGTCACGATCGTCGCCAACTGGATCCCCGGTGAGGATCCGGCGGCCGGCCCGAACTACTACACGTTCTCGCCGTCGGCGAAGTACAAGCTCAACATCGACCGGACCGGTGACGCCCGGCCGGACATCGTCTACGAGTTCCGCTTCGGCCGGACGGCCGGACCGGCGTTCCTCGGCAATACCGTCCAGAGCTGGTCGATGTGGCGAAACAAGAAGCTGTTCGCCCGCGGCACGACGCCGCCGAACAACATCGGCCCACGCTCGACGCCGAACTACCCGAGCCTGGTCTCGAAGTCGATCGTGCGGAAGGGAGGGCTCTCGATCTTCGCCGGCCAGCGCGACGACGCGTTCTTCGGCGACATCGGGGCGATCTTCGACCTGCTCGCGTTCCGGAAGGGGACAGGCGCGGCCGGGGGCGGCAAGGACTTCTTCGCCGGCTACGCCGTGCACGCGATCGCGCTCCAGATCCCGATCGCCGAGCTGAAGGCGAAGAACTCGACCATCGGCGTCTGGGCGTCGACCGAGCGGCAGAACGTCACCGTCGGCGGCAAGCTCCGCCGCGGCTGGACGCAGGTGTCGCGGCTCGGCAACCCGCTCGTCAACGAGGTCGTCGTCCCGACGGCCGCGAAGGACCGCTGGAACCGGTCCGCCCCCGTGAACGACAAGCAGTACGCCGGTCCGGTGCTGACGCCGATCCTGGCGAAGCTGATGAACGACCTCTACAAGGTCAACGCCCCGGAGACGAACCGCGACGACCTCGTCGCCGTTTTCGGCACCGGCGTCAAGGGCCTCAACTACACGGGCGACACCGTCGCCGACATGCTGCGGCTCAACTACTCGATCCCGGTGACGCCGGCGGCGCGGATCAACCGCCTCGGTGTCATCGGCGGCGACAACGGCGGCTTCCCGAACGGCCGTCGGCTCGGTGACGACGTCGTCGACGCAGCCGAGCGCGTCATGGCCGGCTTCCTGAAGGGGAACAAGGTCGAGCTGGGAGACGGCGTCAACTCCGGCGACGTTCCGAACCTGGCCACGTTCCCCTACGAGGCGAATCCTGCCTCCGGGTTCGCCAACGGCAAGGGCGAGCCGAGGCCCTGACCGAGCACGTGCGTGGGGGCGGCGCCGACCGCTCCCACGCACGAACCGAACCGGCTCTCCCGAGCCGGCGACTACGCGAGGGGTCACGAGTCACGACTGAGGGAGTGGGGAAGATGAAGTCGAAGATCCTGGCAGCCGGCGCAGTCTCGGTTGCCGCAGTCGCCGCGGTGGCAGCGGCGTTCGTGGGATCCGGCCCCGATGCCGGCACCGCGTCGAGCCACAGGGAGGCGCCGTTGATCGCCGGAGATCCGGTCGCCGACAACACCGACGTCTACGCGTTCGTGAGCCCCGATCGGCCGGACACGGTCACGATCCTCGCGAACTACCTCCCGCTCGAGGAGCCCGCCGGCGGCCCGAACTTCGGCAGCTTCGGCGACAACGTGCTCTACGAGCTCAAGATCGACAACTCGGGCGACGGCAAGGAGGACATCAGCTACCAGTTCCGCTTCCGCACGGAGACCCGGAACCCGAACACGTTCCTCTACAACACGGGCCCGATCGACACGCTTTCGGACACCGACTGGAACCGCCCGCAGTTCTACAGCGTCAAGCGGGTGGACGGACGGGGCCGGGCGACCGTTCTCGCCGAGAACCTGCCGACGCCGCCCGTCAGCATCGGCCCGCGCTCGACGCCGAACTACGGCTCGCTCATGGGCGCGGCAGTCAACGAGCTTCCGGGTGGCGGCAAGGTGTACGCCGGCCAGATCGACGATCCGTTCTTCGTCGACCTCGGCTCGATCTTCGACCTCGCCGGCCTGAGGCCGTTCAACCCGGCGCATGCGCTGCCGCTGCCCGCGGCTGACGGCGTCGACGGCGTCGACGGCGTCGGCGGCTACAACACGCACACGATCGCGCTGCAGGTGCCGATCGCGCAGCTGACGAAGGACCGAGCCGCCCCGACCGGGCCGAACGACCCGGACGCCGTGCTTGGGATCTACGCGACCGCGAGCCGCCAGCGCGTCCAGGTGCTCGACCAGAACGGCAGCCCGAGGACGGCCGGGGACTTCGTGCAGGTCTCGCGACTCGCCAACCCGCTCGTCAACGAGGTCGTGATCCCACTCGGCCAGAAGGACCGCTGGAACGGGTCCGACCCGTCGGACGACGCGGACTTCCTCGACCGGTACCTGTCTCCCGAGGTGACCCGGCTCGAGAACGGCCTCTATGCCGTGCTCGACGACGCGCCCGCGACGAGCCGTGACGATCTCGCCGCGATCCTGCTCACGGGCGTCGACCTGCGTGCGGTTGGCGGGCCGATCAACCTCAACTTCACCGGCCCGATCAAGGCCGACCTGATCCGCTTGAACACCGGCATCGCCCCGACGGCGCCGGCGGGGAGCGGCGACAGGCTGGGCGTCCTCGCGGGCGACTTCGCCGGCTTCCCGAACGGGCGGCGGCTCGAGGACGACGTCACCGACGTCGAGCTGCGGGCGTTCGCCTGCGGGTACGGCACGGTCGTCGGCCCGGTCGTCGAGGCGCTCGGCGAGTGCGGCGGCGACGCCAATCGTTCGCCGAACAACCTGCTCGGCGACGGCGTCGACGTGAACGACCGGCCCTTCCGTGTCGA
This sequence comes from uncultured Gaiellaceae bacterium, assembly GCA_963784895.1. Taxonomy (GTDB): domain Bacteria; phylum Actinomycetota; class Thermoleophilia; order Gaiellales; family Gaiellaceae; genus Gaiellasilicea. The sequence goes on from CAWATM010000017.1 coordinate 186,681, forward strand.
CTTCCCGTACGCCGGGCAGCCGCACCAGGGCTACGAGCACGTCCACCACGGCCCCATGGGTGGGCCCTAACAGACACCAGCACGGTGGGGGCGGGCCGTCCGCCCCCACCACCCCGACCACGGAGCCAACATGAGACTTCTCGCAGCTACATCGATCATCGTCGCGCTCGCCGCGGCGGCGCTCCTCGGGGGCGTCCTCGGCGAGCAGGGAGCCTCCGCCGGCCGCTCGATCGAGGGCGAACGCGCCGCAACCCGTGGGGTGTTGCTCCAGCAGCAGGCCCGCGTGAGCGGCAATCCCGCGCTGTACCCACGCGCGGAGCAGGCGCTCCAGCGGGCGCTGAAGCTCGATCCGCAGAATGCGCAGGCACTGCGAGGGCTCTCCGCGCTGGCCGCGTCACGCCACCGCTTCTCGGAGTCGCTCGCGCTCGCCAGGCGCGCGCAGACGCTCGAGCCGGACGTCGCCGCGGTGTACGGGCTGATCGGCGACGCGACGCTCGAGCTCGGCCGGTACCGCGAAGCCTTCGCCGCCTTCGACAGGATGGCTGCACTGAAGCCCTCGGCGAGCTCGTACGCCCGCATCTCCTACGCCCGGGAGCTGAAGGGCGATGCCCACGGCGCGCTCGAGGCGATCGAGCTTGCGGCCGACGCGGCGACCGTCGGCGAGCCTGCGGCCTGGACGCGCACACTTGCGGGCAAGCGCCTGCTTGCCGACCGAAACCCGGCAGCGGCGCAACTCCGCTTCCGCGAGGCGCTCTCGTTCGTCCCGGGCTACCCCGCGGCGCTCGGCGGGCTGGCGGACATTCGAGCGTCGAGGGGCGACCTCGAGGGCGCCCGGGCGCTCTACGCACGCGCTGCAGCTGCGGCGCCCGTGCCGGAGTTCGCCGAGAGCCTCGGCGACACGCTGGCGCTCCTCGGCCGTCACGCCGCGGCGGAGCGGGCGTGGGAGCGCGCCGAGGAGTTGGAGCGGCTCTTCGCCGCGAACGGCGGCCGCAACCTGCTCGAGACGGCCGAGTTCGACCTCAACCACGACCGCAACGTCCGCTCCGCCCTCGAGCGCGCGCGGCGCGGCCGGGCAGAGCGGCCGAGCGTCGAGGGCGATCATGTGCTCGCGTGGGCGCTCTACAAGAACAATAGGTGCGCCGAAGCGCGTTTCGTGTCGCTTCGCTCGTTCCGACTGGGCACGCTCGACGTCGACGGGCTCTACCATCACAGCCTGATCGAGGCGTGCCTCGGCAAGGCCAAGGCCGCGGCGTCGTACCGGGACAAGGTGCGTGCGCTCGATCCCACCTATCTCGCGACAGCGCCGTCCGCGTGGAGGCTCGGCACCGCAGCCGGATAGATTCGGCGGTGTGGACCCCGTTTGCGTCGCCGACTTCGAGCGCCTCGCCGAGGAACGGCTCGAGCCCGGCGCCTTCGGCTACTACGCCGGCGGCGCCGGTGACGAGCTCGCGCTCACCGGCAACGTCGAGGCGTGGCGGGCGCTGAAGCTCCGCCCGCGCGTGCTCGTCGACGTCTCGACGGTGAGCGCCGCGACGACGGTGCTCGGCACCAACGTCTCGATGCCGCTGCTCGTGGCGCCGACGGCGATCCAGAAGCTGGCGCACGAGGACGGCGAGGCCGGTATGGCCCGGGCGGCGGCGGCGGCAGGCACGGTCATGTGTCTCTCGACTCTCGCAACGGCGACGCCGGGCGAGGTGGCTGCCGCGGCGCCGGACGCACCCCGCTGGTTCCAGCTCTATGTCTTTCGCGACCGCGGTGTCACGCGCTCGTTCGTCGAGCAGGCGGTCGAGCACGGCTACGGCGCGATCGTGCTCACCGTCGACGCGCCCTGGCTCGGACGCCGCGAGCGCGACCTCCGCACCGGCTTCCGGGTCCCGGAGGAGATCGTCGTCCCGAGCCTGGCCGCCGTCGGCGGCTGGGCCGGAGCGACGCCGCTCGAGCTGCTCGGGGCGATCGACCCCTCGCTGACGTGGGACGACCTCGCCGAGCTGCGCGCGCTGGCGTCGCTGCCGCTCGTCCTCAAGGGGAGTCCAGACCGCCGAGGACGCGCGGCTCGCAGTCGAGCACGGTGCCGACGCGATCGTCGTCTCGAACCACGGCGGCCGCCAGCTCGACGCAGTCGCACCGACTGCAGCGCTCCTGACGGAGGTCGTCGAGGCTGTCGGCGGCCGGATCGAGGTCTACGTCGACGGCGGCATCCGCCGCGGCTCCGACGTCGTCAAGGCGCTCGCGCTCGGCGCCCGCGCCGTCCTCGCCGGCCGGGCGCCGCTCTGGGGGCTGGCGTGCGACGGAGAGGCAGGGGCTCAGCGCGTGCTCGAGCTCCTGCACGCGGAGATCGAGCTCGCGCTCGCCCTCTGCGGCTGCGCCTCGCCGGACGATGTCTCGCGTGTGCACCTCACTAGAATCGTCGGCCCGTGATCGAGACCCTCACCCGCAACGCCGTCGACGTCCTCCCGGCCGGCGGGCTGGAGGCGAAGCTGAAGCTGGGGCGGCCGCTGCGGGTCAAGCTCGGCATCGACGTCACCTCGCCCGACCTGCACGTCGGCCGCGGCATTCCGCTGCAGCGGATGCGCGCCTTCCAGGACGCCGGCCATGTCGGCGTCTTCATCGTCGGCGACTACACGACGAGGATCGGCGACCCGTCGGGCCGCTCCGCCGAGCGGCCGATCCTCTCGCCCGCGGAGATCGACGCGAACGCGAAGACCTACGTCGAGCAGGCGTTCACGATCGTCGACCGGGACAAGACGGAGGTCCGCTTCAACAGCGAATGGCTCGCCGGGCTCGACTTCGCCGACGTGATCCGGCTGACGCGGACGACGACCGTCGCGCAGATCCTCGAGCGCGACGACTTCGCGAAGCGGATCGGCGCGCGCGAGCCGATCTCGGTCTCCGAGCTGCTCTACCCGCTGATGCAGGCCTACGACTCGGTCGCGATCGAGGCCGACGTCGAGCTCGGCGGCACCGACCAGCTCTACAACCTGCTCGCCGGCCGGATGGTGATGGAGGCATACGGGCTCGAGCCGCAGGTCGTGCTGACGACGCCGCTCCTCCTCTCCTGGGACGGCGAGAAGATGAGCTCGTCCGTCGGCAACAACATCCCCCTGACCGCGCCGGCGGAGGAGCAGTTCGGTCGGACGATGCGGATCCCGGACTCGCAGCTCGAGGAGTGGTACCGGCTCGTGCTCGAACGGGACGTCCCCGGTGGAGAGCCGATGGAGGCGAAGCTGGCGCTCGCCCGGGCGATCGCCGAGCGCTCGCACGGGGAGGAGGCTGCCGCGGCCGCGGCCGATCACTTCACGCGCGTCGTCCGAGAAGGACAGGTGCCAGACGAGCTCCCCGACGCGGCGTTGCCACCTGGGGATCCGGTGCATCTGCCGGCGCTGCTGGCGTCGGCGTTCGGCCTCTCGACCAGCGAGGCGCGCCGGCTGATCGCCCAGGGCGGCGTCAAGCTGAACGGCACGCCGGTGGCAGAGCTCGACCTCCCGCGCGCCTCGCTCGCCGGCGCGACGCTGCAGGCGGGGAAGCGCCGCTTCGCCCGGCTCGGCGAAAACGGTTGACAGCGCGGCCGTCTCTGCTACTGTTCCTCGGCCGCCCGAAAGGGTCGGCGTAGCAAAGTCCCCGTCCTCGACACAACCGGAGCGTCTCCAGGCCTCGATCGGATACGATCAGCACCGCAAGCTTTGGAGGCCTCTGGCGCGAGTCGGAGGCTTTTTTACGCCGCCACCTCGAACGTGGCACTGGTCTTTGAAAACTCAACAGCGTGCGTTTACGTCGAGACCTCATGGTCTCGCGGGCTTCGGCCTGTGAGTCGCATGAGGCTCTAACCTCGTCACCCCTCTGCCGTTTCGACAGCAGGGAGGGAGACACTTTGAGCTCAAGCTCGAAGGAGAAAGCTTGCCACTCTGCTGGTTTCAACAGCAGTGCCGGCAAACAATTCTTCACGGAGAGTTTGATCCTGGCTCAGGACGAACGCTGGCGGCGCGCTTAACACATGCAAGTCGAGCGAGAACCAGTCCTTCGGGACTGGGGACAGCGGCGAACGGGTGAGTAACACGTGGGTAATCTGCCCTCGATTCTGGGATAGCCCGGGGAAACCCGGATTAATACCGGATAGCCTCTCGAGCTTACGAGCTCGTGAGAAAAGGTAGCTTCGGCCTCCGATCGAGGATGAGCCCGCGGCGGATTAGCTTGTTGGTGGGGTAATGGCCTACCAAGGCTACGATCCGTAGCTGGTCTGAGAGGACGATCAGCCACACTGGGACTGAGACACGGCCCAGACTCCTACGGGAGGCAGCAGTGGGGAATCTTGCGCAATGGGCGAAAGCCTGACGCAGCGACGCCGCGTGGGGGAAGAAGGCCTTCGGGTTGTAAACCTCTTTCAGCAGGGACGAAGCCACTCGGGTGAATAGCCCAGAGGGTGACGGTACCTGCAGAAGAAGCCCCGGCTAACTACGTGCCAGCAGCCGCGGTAATACGTAGGGGGCAAGCGTTGTCCGGATTTATTGGGCGTAAAGAGCGTGTAGGCGGCCAGACAGGTCCGTTGTGAAAACTAGAGGCTTAACCTCTAGACGTCGATGGAAACCGTCTGGCTAGAGTCCGGAAGAGGAGAATGGAATTCCTGGTGTAGCGGTGAAATGCGCAGATATCAGGAAGAACACCCGTGGCTAAGGCGGTTCTCTAGTACGGTACTGACGCTGAGACGCGAAAGCGTGGGGAGCGAACAGGATTAGATACCCTGGTAGTCCACGCCGTAAACGATGGGTGCTAGGTGTGGGGGGTGTCGACTCCCCCCGTGCCGAAGCTAACGCATTAAGCACCCCGCCTGGGGAGTACGGCCGCAAGGCTAAAACTCAAAGGAATTGACGGGGGCCCGCACAAGCAGCGGAGCATGTGGTTTAATTCGACGCAACGCGAAGAACCTTACCAAGGCTTGACATGGTCGGGAAAGCCGTAGAAATACGGCCCTCCTTCGGGACTCGATCACAGGTGGTGCATGGCTGTCGTCAGCTCGTGTCGTGAGATGTTGGGTTAAGTCCCGCAACGAGCGCAACCCCTGTCCTATGTTGCCAGCGAGTTATGTCGGGGACTCATAGGAGACTGCCGGTGACAAATCGGAGGAAGGTGGGGATGACGTCAAGTCATCATGCCCCTTATGTCTTGGGCTACACACGTGCTACATTGGCCGGTACAAAGGGCTGCGATGCCGCGAGGCGGAGCGAATCCCAAAAAGCCGGTCCCGGTTCGGATTGGAGGCTGAAACTCGCCTCCATGAAGGCGGAGTTGCTAGTAATCGCGAATCAGCAACGTCGCGGTGAATACGTTCCCGGGCCTTGTACACACCGCCCGTCACACCACGAAAGTTGGCAATACCCGAAGCCGGTGGGCTAACCCTTTTGGGAGGCAGCCGTCGAAGGTAGGGTTAATGATTGGGGTGAAGTCGTAACAAGGTAGCCGTAGCGGAAGCTGCGGCTGGATCACCTCCTTTCTAGGGATACCGGAGCGATCTTACTCCGGTAGGCGTTCGGCCCGTCGATGTCGTCTCTCGAGCTTCGTCCGGTGCCCGAATTCGCCTGGAAACAACGTCGACCTCGACGTAGCAGTCCGTACGCTGTTGAGTTTTGAGAGACCGTGCCATTGCCTTTCACAGGCAGAGCGTTCGGTTCTTCTCGGGTTGGGCGGGCCGCCGGCCTGCGTGCACCTTGAAAACTCCATAGCGACAACACAACGTGTTCTTACTGATCAAGAGAACAAGAGCACACGGTGGATGCCTTGGCGCCAAGAGCCGATGAAGGACGTGGGCGGCTGCGATAAGCCCGGGGGAGATGCTGACCAATCACTGATCCCGGGATTTCCGAATGGGGAAACCTACGCGTGGTAATGCGCGCGTGTTCCCGCCTGAATACATAGGGCGGGTAATGGCAAGCTGGGGAACTGAAACATCTTAGTACCCAGAGGAAAGGAAAGAAACCTCGATTCCCTGAGTAGTGGCGAGCGAAAAGGGAAGAGCCCAAACCTCGACGACGTGATAGACGGCAGTCGTTGTCGTCGGGGGGTTGTAGGGCCTGTCTCGATCCGTCTGCCGGCGGGTCGGCGAGTTACAAAGTTGTGCGTTAGTCGAAGTGAATGGAAATTCACACCGCAGAGGGTAATGGTCCCGTAGACGAAAGCGCACAGCCTCGCTTGACAGGTACCTGAGTACGGCCGGGCACGGGAAACCCGGTCGGAACCCGCGGGGACCACCCCGCAAGGCTAAGTACTCCTTGGCGACCGATAGTGAACTAGTACCGTGAGGGAAAGGTGAAAAGCACCCCGGAAGGGGAGTGAAATAGTACCTGAAACCGTGTGCTTACAAGCGGTCGGAGCAGGCTTGTCCTGTGACGGCGTGCTTTTTGCATAACGAGCCAGCGAGTTACTCTTACACGGCAAGGTTAAGGAAACGGAGCCGTAGCGAAAGCGAGTCTGAATAGGGCGCTTTAGTCGTGTGAGGTAGACCCGAAACTGAGTGATCTACCCATGGGCAGGTTGAAGCGGGGGTAAGACCCCGTGAAGGACCGAACCGACCTCGGTTGAAAACGGGGCGGATGACCTGTGGGTCGGAGTGAAAGGCTAATCAAACTCAGAGATATCTGGTTCTCCCCGAAATATATTTAGGTATAGCGTCACGCGTTCAATACCGGTTGTAGAGCACTGTTTGGTCTAGGGGGCCTACCAGCTTACCGAAATCAGGCAAACTCCGAATGCCGGTATTCCAGAGCGTGGCAGTCAGACTGCGGGGGATAAGCTTCGTGGTCGAAAGGGAAACAGCCCGGACCGTCGGCTAAGGCCCCTAATTCCATGCTAAGTGGGAAACGATGTCCGATTGCACAGACAACCAGGATGTTGGCTTAGAAGCAGCCACCATTCAAAGAGTGCGTAACAGCTCACTGGTCAAGTGATCGGGCGCGGACAATGTAACGGGGCTCAAGCATGGAGCCGAAGCCACGGACTTCATGGGTCAAACCATGGAGTGGTAGGGGAGCGTTCCCATGCCGGCGAAGCGGCGGCGTAAGCCAGCCGTGGAGGCATGGGAAGTGAGAATGCTGGCATGAGTAACGAAAGAGGAGTGAGAAACTCCTCCACCGAATGCCTAAGGGTTCCTGAGTAAAGCTAATCTGCTCAGGGTTAGTCGGGACCTAAGCCGAGGCCGAAAGGCGTAGGCGATGGACAACAGGTTGATATTCCTGTACCACGTCCCCACCGCTATCACCAATGGCGGGACGGGGTAGGCTACGGAATCCCAGGCGATGGTCGTCCTGGGGTAACCGCGTAGGGCGGGTGATAGGGAAATCCGTCACCCAGCAAGCCTGAGACGGGATGCCGAGCCCAGCGATGGGCGAAGTTCCTGAAGCCATGCCTCCTAGAAAAGCGTCTAGGGAGGTGGGACGTGCCCGTACCAAAACCGACACAGGTAGGCAGGTAGAGAATACCAAGGTGATCGGAAGAACTCTCGTTAAGGAACTCGGCAAAATGGTCCCGTAACTTCGGGAGAAGGGACGCCCCGGTAGGGTGACGCGGATTTACTCCGTCGAGCCCGAGGGGGCCGCAGTGAAACGGCCCAAGCGACTGTTTACCAAAAACACAGGTCTCTGCGAAGTCGTAAGACGACGTATAGGGGCTGACGCCTGCCCGGTGCCGGAAGGTCACGAGGAGAGGTTAGCCTTCGGGCGAAGCCTTGAATCCAAGCCCCGGTAAACGGCGGCGGTAACTATAACCGTCCTAAGGTAGCGAAATTCCTTGTCGGGTAAGTTCCGACCTGCACGAATGGCGTAACGACTTGGGCGCTGTCTCAACGAGAGATCCGGTGAAATTGTAGTCTCGGTGAAGATGCCGAGTACCCGTGGTTGGACGGAAAGACCCCGTGAACCTTTACTGCAGCTTTACGTTGAAGTCTGGTGTTCGTCGTCCAGGATAGGTGGGAGCCTTTGAAGCCGGAGCGCTAGCTCTGGTGGAGGCAACCTTGGGATACCACCCTTCGGATTCTGGGCTTCTAACCCGGTGCCGTGATCCGGGCCGGGAACAGCGTGAGGTGGGCAGTTTGACTGGGGCGGTCGCCTCCTAAAATGTAACGGAGGCGCGCAATGGTTCCCTCAGCACGGTTGGAAATCGTGCGTAGAGCGCAAAGGCATAAGGGAGCTTGACTGCGAGACTGACAAGTCGAGCAGGGACGAAAGTCGGCCTTAGTGATCCGGCGGTTAAGAGTGGAATTGCCGTCGCTCAACGGATAAAAGGTACTCCGGGGATAACAGGCTTATTCTTCCCAAGAGTCCACATCGACGGAAGAGTTTGGCACCTCGATGTCGGCTCGTCGCATCCTGGGGCTGAAGCAGGTCCCAAGGGTTGGGCTGTTCGCCCATTAAAGCGGTACGCGAGCTGGGTTCAGAACGTCGTGAGACAGTTCGGTCCCTATCCACCATGGGCGCTGGAAGTTTGAGAGGAGTCGTCTCTAGTACGAGAGGACCGAGACGAACAGACCTCTGGTGTATCAGTTGTCCTGCCAAGGGCACTGCTGATTAGCCACGTCTGGATGGGATAACCGCTGAAAGCATCTAAGCGGGAAGCCCACCTCGAGATGAGACTTCCCATCCCCTCGAGGGAGTAAGGGCCGTGGAAGACCACCACGTTGATAGGCCGGCGGTGCAAGCGCAGCAATGCGTTCAGCTGACCGGTACTAATTGCCCGAGGTCTTGATTTAGAACACGTTCGAGTCGCTATGGAGTTTTGAGGGTGCAGCCAACGGGCGCGCTTTCGACAATTTCGGCGGTCATAGCGTCGGGGGTACACCTCTTCCCATTCCGAACAGAGAAGTTAAGCCCGACAGCGCCGATGGTACTCGGGGCGCAAGCCCCCGGGAGAGTAGGACGCCGCCGAATTACCTCAGAAGGGCCGCCGCTAGGCGGCCCTTCTTTCGTTCTAGACTCAACGCGTGGAGCTGACCGACGGAAGGGTCATCCTGCGGGTGCCGAGCGACGGCGACGCTGACGCCGTTCGCGACGCCTGCCAGGATCCCGAGATCCCGCGCTGGATCCCCGCGGTCCCGCAGCCGTACACGGACGAGAGCGCCCGCGACTTCATCGCCTGGTCGCGCGAGACGATGGAGCGGGGGAGCTATTCATTCGTGATCGTCGACGTCGCCACCACCGACCTCCTGGGCGCGATCGGGATGGGCGTGAACGCGCTGATGAAGATCGGGCACATTGGCTACTGGGTCGCTGCGCCGGCACGTCGCCGCGGCGTCGCGAGCGGCGCCCTCCGACTCCTCGCCGGCTGGGCGCTCGAGCAGGACTTCGGCCGCGTCGAGCTGATCACGGATCCCGAAAACGTCGCCTCGCAACGGGTGGCCGAGAGGGTGGGCTTCCGCCGCGAGGGCGTGATGCGCTCCCACACGCTGCACCGGGACGGGCGCCGACGCGACGCCGTGCTGTTCTCGCTGCTACCCGGCGAGCTCGTGTAGCGCCTCGAGCCGGCGCGCGAGCGGCGGGTGGGTGACGAAGAGCGCCGCCAGGCCGGTCTCCTCGAACGGATTCACCGTGTACAGCGGCTCGGTCGCAGGGCTCGCCTGGAACGAAACGAGGTCGCTGGCGCGGTCGAGCTTGAGCAGAGCGTCGGCGAGCGCCTCACCGGAGCCGAGCATGGACGACGCGATCCGGTCGGCCGCCAGCTCGCGCCTCGGCGAGAGCAGCAGGTGGACGAAGGCGGCCGCGATCGGCCCGAGCACTGCGAGCAGTGCCCGCTCGAACCAACCCCCGATCCGGGAGAGGTCGACGAGGACGACGGCGAGCATCACCGCGGACGTCTGCGTGAGCACGTCGCGCCTGCGCACGTGGGCGAGCTCGTGCGCGATCACGGCCTCGAGCTCCGCGGGTGTCAGCGCACCGAGCAGACCGGTCGAGAGCGCGAGCGCAGAGCCCGGCGGGGCCGCGGCCCGCCGCGAGCGCCCGCGGATACCCGTCGGGGATCAGGTAGAGCTTCGGCGGGACGACGCCGAACTTGGCCGCGAGCGCGTCGACGGTCGAGCGCAGGAGCGGGTCCTCGGCGAGCGCGTACTCACGGGCGCCCAGCATCCCGAGCAGCGCACGGTCGGCGTAGGCGTAGACGGCGAGAGCGGCCAGCAGCGTGCAGAAGACGAACACCGACGCGGTCGTCGGCCCGCCGAGCGCCCAGCCGAACGTGCCGGAGAGCGCCGCCAGCATCGAGGCGAGCAGCCACCACTTGGCGATGTTGACCGCGCCGGCTACGAGTCGTCGTCGCCGAGGCCGTCGCCGTCGCGATCGTCGTCGCCGAGACCACGCGGGGGCCAATCCGGCTCCGGAGCGTCGCAGCGGCTCGAGCAGTGGAGCGAGGCGACGTTCTGGAGCGGCACGAGGATGTGGCCGTTGAGCTCGATGTGGGGGACGTCCTCGATCGAGCAGTAGGCGGTGAGGACGCCCTCCTGGTACTCGCCGCCGAAGAGGGCGACCTCGATCTGCTCGCCCTTGTACTTGTTCGTGTAGTCGTCCACGGGGGCGTCAGTCTACTTGGACGTAGACCCCGTCCCGGACGGCGAGCTTGTAGACGGCGCAGTTCGCCCAGCGCTCGACCCGCTCCCCGACCGCGTGGTGCCAGAGCGTGTTCAGGGCGCCGCCGTGCGAGACGACGAGCACCTGCTCGCCCGGGTGCAGGTCTGCGATCGCCTGCACGGCCTCGAGCATCCGCTCCCGAACCTCGTCGTCCGACTCGCCGTCGTGCCGCGAGCCCGGGGGGAATGCGGAGATGTCCTCGCGCGTCAGCCCTTCCCAGCTGCCGAAGGAGCGCTCGCGCAATCGCGGATCGAGCTTCACCTCGAGCGCGTGCGTGGCGGCGACGGCGGCCGCCGTCGCGCGGGCGCGACTGAGGTCGCTCGCATAGATCGCGTCGAGCTCGACGTCGGTCAGCTCCTGCGCGAGGTGCTGCGCCTGCCGCCGGCCGAGCTCGTTCAGCTCGATGTCCGACGAGCCCTGGATCCGCAGCTCACGGTTCCAGTCCGTCTCGCCGTGTCTCGCCAGGAGGAGCGTGGTCATCCGTCTAAGCTAGCCGCCGATGGATCTCGGCCTCGAGGGGAAGGTGTGCCTCGTCACCGGCTCGACCGGAGGCATCGGCCTCGAGACGGCGAAGCTGCTGGTCGCGGAGGGCGCCCGCGTGGCCACGTGCGGGCGGAGCGGCGCGCCGGGAATCGGCGAGGCCGCACACGTCGGCGCCGACCTCTCCGACCCGGCCGCGCCGGCGCAAGTGGTCGCCGACGTCGCCGGCTCTCTCGGCGGCCTCGACGTCCTGGTCAACAACGTCGGCTTCGCGATCCACGCCACCTTTGAGGACGTGGCGGACGCGGACTGGGACGCGATGTGGAACCTGAACGTGATGAGCTACGTCCGGGCGATCCGGGCGGGGCTGCCGCACCTGCGCGCGAGCCGGGGTGCGATCGTCAACGTCTCCTCGACCGCCGGGAAGCGCCCGTCCGGGGGCATGCCCCACTACTCGGTGACGAAGGCGGCTGTCCTGTCGCTGTCGCGCCTCGTCGCCGACCTCTACGCCGCCGACGGCATCCGCTGCAACGCGGTCACCCCCGGCCCGACGGCGACCGAGGCGTGGCTGGGCGAGGGCGGCCTCGCGGACCAGCAAGGAGAACGCGAGCAGGTCCTCGCCAAGGTCGGCGCCGGCAGGCCGCTCGGCAGGCTGGCGGAGCCGGAGGAGATCGCCGCCGTGATCGCGTTTCTCGCCTCCGAGCGGGCCTCCTACGTCACCGGCGCTGCCTGGTCGGCCGACGGCGGCACCGTCCCGATCATCGTCTAGCAACTGCCGGCCCGGCGTGCCTCCCGGCCGGCGGAGTTGGCCTCCGGCGCGACGGCGGCGCGATCCGCCCGGAGGGATACCCTGCCCTCATGCCGGATCTCGCCGGACGGGTCGCCGACGCCTTCGAGGCTCGCGTCCGCGCGGCCGAGGAGGAGTGGCTCTCGCCGCTCGCCGTCCGTTCGTACGAGACCCGCGGCAGGCTGCGCGAGGAGGACGAGTGCGGCATCCGAACGCCGTTCCAGCGCGACCGCGACCGGATCGTGCACTCGAAGCCGTTCCGGCGCCTGAAAGGGAAGACGCAGGTCTTCATCGACCCGGCGGGCGACCACTACCGCACCCGGATCACGCACACGTTGGAGACGACCGGGATCGCCCGCGTCGTCGCCCGCGCGCTCCGGCTGAACGAAGATCTGACCGAGGCGATCGGGCTCGGCCACGACACCGGGCATCCGCCGTTCGGCCACGCTGGGGAGGAGCAGCTCGACGCTTGTCTGCGTCGGCACTTCGGCTCCGGCTTCCGCCACAACGAGCAGTCGCTGCGGATCGCGGAAGAGCTCAACCTGACGGACGAGGTCCGCGACGGCATTCTCACGCACACGGGCGAGCAGGATCCGGCCACGTTCGAAGGGAGGATCGTCCGGCTCGTCGACCGCGTCGCGTACATCAACCACGACATCGACGACGCCATCCGCTGGGGGCTGCTGACGCCTGCCGACCTGCCGCGGGCCGAGATCGAGCTGCTCGGCGACACCGGCTCGAAGCGGATCGACACGCTCGTCCACGACCTGATCGAGACCTCCGAGGCAGCGGGCGAGATCCGCCAGGACGAGGAGGTGGGCGCGGCCATGCTCGCGCTGCGGTCGTTCATGTTCGAGCGGGTCTACCTCGGGGAGCACGCGCGCGGAGAGCACCTCAAGGCGCACCGGACGATCGCCGCCATCTTCGCCCACCTCGTCGACCGCGGCGACTCCGAGGACGAGATCCGCGCATTCATCTCCGGCATGACCGATCGCTTCGCGCTCGACTACGCCGGGCGGCTCTAGTTCGTGGCTCGGATCAAGGAGTCGTCGGTCAGGGAGGTCGTGTCGGCCTCCGACATGGTGGAGGTCGTCTCCGGCCGCACGCCGCTGCGGAAGGCCGGCGCGCGCTACTCGGGCCGCTGCCCGTTCCACGAGGAGCGAACGCCGAGCTTCTCGGTCAACCCCGCGGACAAGCTCTACCACTGCTTCGGCTGCGGCAAGGGCGGGGACGTGATCACGTTCGTTCGCGAGACGGAGAACCTCGACTTCGCCGGCGCGGTCGAATGGCTGGCGGAGCGCTTCCGCGTCACGCTCGAGTACGAGGAGACGTCGCCGCAGCAGGAGGAATCGCGTAAGCGGCGTGACCGGTTACACGCTGTGCTCGATCAGGCCGCGTCCTTCTACGAGCGCTACCTCTGGGAGTCCGCGGCCGGCGAGCCCGTGCGTGCGTATCTCGAGAGCCGCGGCCTCGGCGAAGAGGTCTGTCGCGAGTTCCGGCTCGGACTCTCGCCGGGGACGGGCCTCGGCCAGAAGGCGCGTGAGAAAGGCTTCACCACCGACGAGCTGCGTGCGGCCGGGCTGACGAACGCGCGCGGCAACGACTACTTTCCGCAGCGGCTGATGTTCCCGCTCGCCGACGCTCGCGGCCGGACGGTCGGCTTCCAGGCGCGCAAGCTGCACGACGACGACCCGCTCCGGGGGAAGTACGTCAACTCTCCGGAGGGCGAGCTCTTCCACAAGTCGGCGATCCTCTACGGCCTCCACCTGGCCCGCACGGCGATCGCGAAGCAGGAGCGGGCGGTGGTCGTCGAGGGGAACACGGACGTGATCGCCCTGCGACAGGCCGGCTTCGAGCCCGTCGTCGCGTCGATGGGAACCGCGTTGACCGAGCGCCAGCTCAAAGAGCTGCAGCGGCTGTCACGGCGGCTCTATCTCTGCTTCGACTCCGACGCCGCCGGCGAGGACGCCACCCTGCGCGGGATGGAGCTCGCGACGACACTCGGGTTCGACGTCCGTGTCGTGTCGCTGCCGAAGGGCCAGGATCCCGCCGACGCGCCGGCTGGGTTCGAGCAGCGGCTGGTGGGCGCCGCCAGCTACGTCGTCCATCGGGTGCGGCTCGAGCTCGAGCGCACGCCCGACCGGCAAGAAGCCTTCGTTCGCGCCCGTGAGGTGCTGGCGAAGGTGGAGGACTCGCCCGAGCGTCAGGACGCATTGCGACTGCTCGCCGACACGCTCGATCTCCCCAGAGAGACGCTGGCGGGACTGGGGGCGAAGGCGGCTGAGCCGGGGCGCTGCGCGGACGCCCGAGCTGTCGCCGGAGCTCCTCGAGAAGGGCGAGCAGCTCGAACGGCGCGTCCTCGCCGCGTGCGTCCTCCATCCCGGGCTCGTCACCCTCCTGGCCGAACTGTCCGCCGACCACTTCGACTCGGAGCTGCACCGGCGTTTCCGCGGGCTGCTCGTCGAAGGCGGGGAGGAGGACGACGCGCTGACGGCCTTGCGCGCCGAGCTCGACGCGCGCGCGGCACGCGAGGCGCTCGACGAGCGGACCGGGAAAGAGCTCCTGCTCAACCTGCGCGCACGCCGTCTGCGCCGCGAGCTCGCGGGCGCCGAGCTCGAGCGGGTGAAGGAATTGCAGGCCGCGCTGGCGAAGCTGACGGAAGCAGCACAGGAGATTCACTAACCCTCCCTTGCCGTCCGACCGTCAAGTTTAGGCTTGCTAGTGTCGATGTTCCAGGTAGCACCACGGACCCCCCGATTCACCCGCTTGCCGCCTGATGGATGTCCTAAGCCGTTCACTTGCCGTTCTCGCGCTGGTCTGCGCCGTTGCCGCAGGCACCCTCGGCGGGAGCACCTCGAATGCAGGCGCAGCAGCCACTGCGGGCGACTGCACCCCCGGCGCCGACTGGGGCACGTCACGAGACGACCTCGCGGCCCAGACGATCAGCCTCGTCAACTCCCACCGCGCCACGCTGGGGCTGCGGCCACTCGCCGTCGGATCGGCCTTGCAGGCATCAGCCGTGTGGAAGGCCCGGCACATGGCGAAGTACGGCTACATGGCGCACGCCGATCCCGCTCCGCCGGTCGCCCGCAGCGCAGCCGAGCGGATGGCCGCCTGCGGAGTCAGCGGCAGCTGGGGTGAGAACATCGCCGCCGGCTACCCGACACCCGCGTCCGTCGTCAACGGTTGGCTCAACTCGCCCGGGCACCGCGCGAACATCGAGAACGCGAGCTACACGGCGATCGGCTCGGGCGCGGCCGCGAGCGGCTCGGGTCAGCTCTACTGGGCGCATACCTTCAGCACGTCCGGGGGCAGCGCGCCCGCCCCGCCTCCCGCACCCGTTCCGGTGCCCCCGCCTCCGGCGCCAATCCCGGTGCCGCCGCCGCCTCCGACGACGCCCCCGCCGACGCCGAAGCCGCCCCCGCCGCCGCCCGCGCAGCCCGGCAGCCACCACCTCCGGCGCAGCCGGGCGTAAAGGCCGCGTCCGCCGCGAGCCCGATCAGCTTCAAGGCGCTGACCCTGACGCCACGGCGACCGACTGCGGGGAACGTGCTCAGGAGCAAGGTCATCGTTCTGAAGCGTGGGGCGCGCCTGAAGTCGGGGCACGTGTTCTGTAGCGCACGCCTCGACGGGCGTCCGCTGGAGGTGGTGACCCGGCGCCTGCGTTCCGGCTCGGCGATCTGCGCGTGGAAGATTCCGCCCACCGCGCGCGGCCGGACGATCAGCGCGGCGATGGTCGTGCAGCAAGGCCGCCTGTGGGCGAAGACGCCGTTCCGCGCCAACGTCTCCTGATCTGCCCGACGGCGCCCAAAGCAGGGTCTAGGAGGCCGAGGAGGCTCTAAAGGGTGAGGCCACGGTTGCCGATAGCCACTCCGTGGCAGCCGGCCTTCACCGCTTCCTGTCTGGCGTGCTCCCGGTCGCCGGAGCGGTTGCGCTCCTCGCCGGCGGCCCGGTGAACGCTCACGAGGACGAGGCCGTGACCGCAACGGTCTCCGGCGCAGGCAAGAAGCCCCCGCCGGTGTTGCGCTCGACCCAGAAGGCGGGCAAGGCCAGCAAGGTCTCGGTGAAGCGAGTCGCGAAGAAGCGACCCGCCAAGGCCAAGCCGCCCGTCAAACGCGCTGCCCCGCAGTCGCCGGTCGGGCCTCTCGAGCCGGCGGCGCCCAACGACCCCCTCTGGAGCAGGTCGTGGTCACTCTCGAAGACGAACGCACCCGAGGCGTGGAAGGTCACGACGGGCGCTGCCGAAACGGTCGTCGCGATCCTCGACACCGGCATCGACCTCTCACATCCCGATCTGCAGGGCTCGTTCGTCCAGGGGTACGACGCCGTCAACCGCGACGGCGACCCGAGCGACGACCACGGCCACGGCACCATGGTCGCCGGCATCGTCGCGGCGCGCGCCAACAACGGCCTCGGCGGGGTTGGCGCATGCTCCTCCTGCTCGTTGATGCCGGTGAAGGTGATCGGCGGCAACGGCGCCGGCAGCGCAGCGGACATTGCCGACGGGATCCGCTGGGCCGCCGATCACGGTGCGAGCGTGATCAACATGAGCTTCGTGCTCAGCGGCCCGGATGACGGCGTCGCTCAGGCGATCGCATTCGCTCAGGAACGCGGGGTCCTCGTCGTCGCTGCGGCGGGGAACGCAGGTACCGCCGACACCACCTTCCCCGCCGCCCACCCGGGCGTCCTCAGCGTGGCAGGCACCGACCCGTCCGACGGGCGGTACGACTGGTCGAGCTTCGGCGGCTGGGTCCGGCTCGCGGCGCCCGGTTGCAGCGTGACGACCGCCGCGGGCGGGGGGTACGGAGACTTCTGCGGAACGTCTTCGGCGACTGCGCTTGTCTCCGGCGTCGCTGGTCTCGTCCGCTCCGTCGCGCCGAGCTTGACGGCGAACGCCCTCGAGCAGACGCTCTCCGCGAACGCGTTCCGGGTCGGCGACTTCGTCACGGCCGGACGGGTCGACGTCGGAGCGGCGGTGGGCTCACTCCGGGCCGAACGCGCGACCCCGAGCTCCCCTCCGGCGAGCGCCGGCGAGCTGTCGGCCACCGGCATCTCCTCGGAATAGCAGCTCTCGCTCTAGCCGCGGCTGAAGCCTTGCAAGCAGCCGTCGCGGCCGTCGACGAGCGCGTCCTGCCCGGCATCGAACTGTCGCGCCCACGCTTCGGCGACGGCTCGGGCGACGTTCTCCTCCGTCTCGACGGCCACGTTGTACTTGCCGGCGAGCCTCGCGACGTCGTATGACGCGCATTCGCTGAAGGCCCGTTCGAAGACCAGCGTCTGCACCTCCTCGGGAGTCGGCAGCGTCGAGAGTGGCGGCCCGGTCGCGACCCGGTTCGTCGCCGCCCCGGTCGTCGCCGCATCGTCGTCCCCCGAGAGCCGGTCGCCCGAAGCGACGCCGATCAGTAAGCCCAGTGCGAGCAGGATCCCCAGGGCGATCGAGATGCGGCGAACCCGGCTGCTCACGTTGAAGTTCCCCCCGTTCGAGATTGAAGCCACGAGAGAGGAGGGGCCCGCCGGTGCGGGCCCCTCCTCGTCTATCTGGCGGTTCGAGAAGCGCTAGCGAGCGAGCGCGACCCTCACCGTCCGGACGTGCTTGCTGACCTGCAGGTTGGCGACCCGGACGGCCGCGTTCGTGCGAATCGTGCGCACGACCGGCTTGGTCGCCTTCCCAGTCCGCATCACGAGCGTGATCCGGACCTTCGCGGTCTTGGCCGCGCCGTTGACGCGCACGACCAGGTACCGCTTGCCGCCCTTGAACACGAGCCGCGCGGACGTCAGCTTGAGAGCTGCCGCCTTGGCGGCCGGCTTCGCCGCCGGCGTCTGAGCTGCAGGCACCGGTGCGCCAGCGAGGCTGACGACCGTCGCCGTCGTCACGGGATCGTGGCGACCGTGCCGCCCGTGCCGCCCGTGCCGCCGGTGCCGCCCGTGGTGCCGGGACGACGTCGGAACCGGAGCTGCGACGCAGGCTGCGTTGTCGGTCGGAAGGGTGACACCGTCACCCGCGAAGCGGATGCAGCGGACACGCTGGACG
The DNA here is from genome assembly GCA_963784895.1 of uncultured Gaiellaceae bacterium. GTDB lineage: Bacteria > Actinomycetota > Thermoleophilia > Gaiellales > Gaiellaceae > Gaiellasilicea. Next base: position 204,574 of record CAWATM010000017.1, read on the forward strand.
CCGAACCCGAAGTTGCGGGTGCCGACGTTCTCAGCGTCGATGTCGACGAGACCCGGGAGGGTGCTCTTGACCTCGATACCGGCCTGGCCGAGAGCGTTCGTCCGGAGGACGACCTCGTTGTCGGTCTCCGAGACGAAGCCCTGGCCGCGGGTGTCGAACGGCAGCAAGCACGAGGCTCGCCGCGGTGATCAGGCCGCGAGGCTCACGCGTGAACGACACTTCCGCGCCCACGACAGGATTGCCGCGGATGTCGCGGATCGTCTCGACGCAGAAGGCCACGATCGGCGTCTTCGGGACGCAGTCGAGGCTCTTGCCAGCGAGATGCAGCAGCTGCTTCGTCAGCGGGGTTGCATTGATCGGCCGCTGAGCCTGCTCGAACGGCAGCTCGGCCTGAGCCGAGATGGTCGCCGTCCCTGCGAGCCGCGGCGTCGTGCCGATCTCGCCGAGGTCGCACAGGCCGTTGGCATCCGCCGTCAGGCGGAGGCCGACGTCAGGCGTGAAGCGGACGATCGCCTCGCCGTGCTCATCCGTGTACACCGACGCGCTGGCGAAGCCGCGCGGGTGGATGATCGGTCCGGACCGCCGGGTTGATCTGACCCGAACCACCGACGTCCCGACAGATGTTGCTGGTGCTCGGGAGGTTCGTCGTGTTGAGCAGATCCCAGTAGTGGTACAGACCGTCTCGATCTGGAAGCCCGGGAAGTTGTTCGCGAGCCTCACCGTAGACGCCGGATGACGTCTGCGGTGCCGCGGTCGCCGGGATGTACGCACCGGAGAACGGCGCATACAGGTTGTGCGCATTGTTCGGGAACGCAGCCGAGGCAGCGCCCGTCCCGTTGCGGCTGTAGATCACGTGCTTGTCGGCGGCCGCGAGCGCCCCGAAGGCACCCGAGACGCCAACGTCGATGCGCAGCGCCGGCATCGGCGCGTCGCCGGCGTCGATCACGCCGTCAGGCAGGTACGACGTGGCCGGGCGGAGCGGGTCGAACGGGCCCACGGTGGGGTTCGTGAACCCGAGCGGTCCGCGAGAACGCGCCGAGCTCGCCGCCGCCGTAGCAGTTGTCCACTGCCTCGCGGAGACCGGCGGGCAGGCCGCAGCCGGATCCGGCAACGTGGCCTTCCCGGTTGGTCTGGTCGTCGTGGATGTCCCAACCGCTGATGTCCTCAGCGTCGGCCGCGCTGGTGCCGTACAGGCCTGCCAGCGTCGCCCAGTCCTGCGGCAGCGTCGCCATGTCGCCGGGAACGTCACCCGCGTAGTTGTTCCCGAGCGGGAAGCTACCGGTGACATCGACCTGGAAGTAGCCGTCCTGGAAGCAGCCCTGGCAACCAGGTGCGGGGCTGCAGTCGACCGGCGCGAAGATGCCGTCGCCGAGCCGGATCGCCGACAACGAGGCCGGGGATCTCGTCACTCGCGAGCTCGTCGAGAGCCGGCGCGTTCATCGTCATCCAGATGACGAGGAAGTCGTGGGTGAAGTTCCCCGACGACGCCCGCGTCTCGAGCTTGATCTTCGCCAGACCCGGCTTTTCCGAGGCGACGATGATGTCGTAGCAGGTACGACCCGCCTGCTCGCCGGCGCCGGCAAAGCCCGGCCGGCTCTGAGCGTTGGACGGGAAGTAGCTCGGCTGGATGGTCGCAAAGCCCGACCAGTCGACGGTGTTGAAGTCGCCAACGCCGCCGAGAGCATGCAAGGTCGCTCGGCACACACTTGACGAGCCGGACCTTCTCGCCGACCCAGGCGACGTACGGAACGTTCGTCGTCTGCGGGTCAGCGAGTGCTGGCCCAGCCCCTGCCGACGCCGGACCCGACATCGCCAGGGCGGCGAGCGCCCCCAGCGAAGCGAGTACCAGCACCAGCTTCAGTTTTGTACGCATATTGGTGTTTCCCCCACTCGTAGATACCCAAAGGATGTGTTGCGGATGAACCAGACACAGCTCTGACCTTCGATACGGCTCTCCCCCGCACGTCCTCCTTTCCGGTCAGCCGATGTCGGCGAATTAGCGGTTACGCAACACTTGGTTGTAAACCCTCGGAGGCCTTGAGGCAAGGGCTCCGCGGGTAGGTTTCGGGCCAGGAAATCGGGGGCGCGGAAGCAGGAAAACCCACCCGGAAAACAGGTTTAAACCCCGGCAGACCCTGATAACGGGTGGTATTCGTCGAAGCCCCTTCCGCCCGGCCCGTTTCGCTCTACACTCGGGCCGATGAAGCGGCTGCTGCTGATGGGCCTGGCGACGCTTGCGCTCACCGGCGATGTCGCGGCTGGCGCCGTCCAACCGAACGATCCGGCCTGGGCTGATCAGCTCGGTGCGCGTCAGATCGGGCTGCCGCAGGTGTGGGAGACGACGACGGGCGACGCCGGCGTCGTGATCGCGACCGTCGACACGGGCGCCAACGGGATCCCCGACCTCGAGGGTGCCTTCGTCCCCGGCTACGACTTCGTCGACAACGACTTCGAACCGCAGGACACGCATGCGGGCGGCCACGGGTCGCGCGTCGCCAGCGTGATCGCCGCGCGGGGGAACAACCAGATCGGGATGGCCGGCTACTGCTGGGGCTGCCGGGTGATGCCGATCCGTGTGAGCGCGAACGGGTCGGCGAGCCCCGCCCGGATCGCCGTCGGGATCAGGTACGCGGTCGACCGCGGCGCGCGGATCATCAACGTCAGCCTCAGCCATGCGGGCAGCCCCGACGCGGCGGAGGCGGCCGCAGTGGCGTACGCGATCGAGCGCGACGTGATCGTGGTCGCGTCGGCGGGGAACGCCGGCACGGAGACGCCCCAGTACCCGGCGGCGTATCCGGGCGTGCTCGCAGTCGGTGCAAGCGACGACCTCGACGAGCTCTACTTCTGGTCGAGCCGCGGCCCCTGGGTGAGCTTGACGGCTCCGGGCTGCCAGATGGTCACCGACTGGCAGACCCCGCCGGGAACGATCTGCGGGACCTCGTTCACACCGGCAGTAGTGGCGGCCCTCGCGGGGCTCCTGCTCTCGAAGAATCCGGCGCTCACGGGCAGCCAGGTCGTGGCGGCGCTCCGCGTGACCGCCCGGCCGGTGATCGGTGTGGCCTACGGCCGGGTCGACCCGGTCGCCGCTCTCCGCTGGCTCGGACTGCTGGCGCCGACGGCCGCCAGTCCCGCCGAGGCGACGCCGCCGCCGGCAACCGCGACGCCGCGTGTCCCGACGCCGGCGCCGGGCCAGCTGTACACGCGGCAGACACTCTTCGAGACCGGCACCTTCAAGCGCGGGTTCCGGTCGACGTTCCGCGTCGGGAGAGGGCGATTCGAGATGCAGCTGCTGACGCCGCTCGCATCGACGTGCTCCCTCTCCCTCAGCAAGCCGGGCGAGCTGACCGTCGCAGCGCCGGCCGTCAAGAACCTGATCAGCCTCTCCGTCCGCGTCACTGCCGGCCGGTACACCGCGGCGGTGCAATGCAGCGGTGCCCGGACTCGGCAGTACTCGTTGGGCGTCATCGCGATGTTCCCTCGAGGCTTCCCCTAGGCTTCCGCGAGCTCGGTCGCGGGCTCCGGAGCGGGACGAGCGCGCGCGACACATCGCCGTGCCCGTTGCCTTCACTCGCCGCGCCCGCGGTGTCGTGCTCCACGACCACGTCGAGGAGGCCGTTCTCACGCGCCCAGCGCGCCGCCTCGAAGCGGCTGCGGACGCCGAGCTTGCGGTAGATGTTCGCGAGGTGGAACTTGACCGTCTGGTCGGCGACCCAGAGGATCTCAGCGACCTGGCGGTTCGAACGTCCCCCCGAGACGAGCTGCAGGATCTCCAGCTCGCGCCGGGTCAACTTGCGCAGAACCTCCTTGTCGGTCGCCGCGACAGCCCGCGCCTGCGGGGCTGCGAGGTAGACCGACGGCTCGAAGGCCTGCCGGATCGCGGTCGCGATCGCCTCCGGGTCTGACGTCTTCAGGACGTAGGCCGACGCACCGCAGTCGAAGGCGGCGTCGATCACGCCGCGGTCGTCCGTGCCCGAGAGGACGATCGTCGTCAGTTCAGGGACTCGGTCGCGGCCGGTCGAGATGATCCGGAACGCAGCCTCCAGCCCTTCCGGCAGGTTGACCTCCAGCACGAGCAGATCCGGCTGATGCTCCTGTAGGAGCGTCTCCGCTGTCCCCGTCGTCGTTGCCGCGCCGACGAGGTCGATGTCGAACCGGGCGAGCAGCGTCGACAACGCCGTGTGACACAGCGGATGCGGGTCGAGCGCCACTGCCTTCCTTCGTGGTCTGTCGAAATTGTGCTTCATCGATCCTCCATGCGTTCATTCCAGGACAGTTGCCCCCTGCAACACGACTCCCGGCCTGCTCCGGTTCTTCCGCGGGCGGCCGAATTCGGAGTCGTGTCGGGGCTATCCGGGTCGAGCGCTGGGAGGAGCGGGGATGACGCCGTGCGGAAGCGTGCTCGGCAGGCGCACGCGCGCGAACCGGAACGCCCAAGGCATCCACAGCAGGATGACCGCCAGTGCGAACAGGCGTGAGGACGAGCTCGATCCTGGTGAGCTGCTGAAGCCGAAGCCGTTCTTCGTCACCCCTTGACCGGAGTCCCCGAAGGGAACGACCGGCCGCGCCTCGGCTACGGGGTGCTTCTCCGCGGCCTTCGATTCCGGCGGAGGGCGTGCCTCCACCCTGCGGATGGTCACGCGTGGCGGTGCGCCTCTGGCGATCGCCGCCCGCACCTCCCGCAGACTGGGGAGATAGGTGAGGGTGGTGGCTCGCAGGCTCGCGACCGCGCGCACTTGCTTGCAGAGATCTGAGAGCGGCACGCGCACCACGGGGCGGGCACAGGTCTGCGGCCGGATCAGCAGCAGACGGGCGGCCGGGTTTGTCCGAGCCTTCGCCGGCGCCATCGCCTCGGTCTCAGCTGCGGCTTCGGGGAGCAAGCGCGATCGGCGCCGGTGTAGCCCGGAGGCGGAAGCTCACGATCGTCGCCGCCTCGATCGCGGCCTCGATTTTCGCGGCTTCGGTCTTTGCAGCCTCCGTGACCGGGGCGGTCGCCGACGGTGCGGACGGGGCGCCTTGAATCAGGACGATGTCAACGTTCGGAGGCGCACCCGAGGGGGATGTCGCGGCAGGCGGAGGCGCCGCGGTCGTTGGCGCTGGAGCGGACGCCGGTGCAGGGGCAGATGTCGGTGCCGGTGCCTCGAGCTTGACGACGTCCTTCAGGGCGGGCGTAGGCTCGGTCTCCGCGGGCGTGGCTTCGGCGGGTGCACCGCTGGTGTCGGCTGCGTCAGTCGTCGGCGCCGCCTCGGCGGGCTCATCGCCGCTGGCGGGGGCCGCGGGCGGAGTCGAGCTTGGCTCGGCGGCGGGTTCCTCGGACGCCGGCGTCGGTGCTTGCTCGGCAGGCGCGGTCGGGGCTGCGGTCGTTTCGTCCGGAGGTGCCGGAGCCGGCGTCGGCTCGCTGTTCATCGTCTCGGTGGCGGGCGCCGGTGCGGCTTCCTCCGCGTATGCAGGTTCCAGCGCGGCGAGCGCGACCGCGGCGGTCGCCAAGATGGCGACGCCGAAGCGCCCGACCCCTACCAACCGATTCCCCCTTGCCGCCAACGGAGTCTCCTCTAGGTGACCGGAATGGCCACCACGTTCTTACCGCAGTTTCCTCGTCTGGGCAAGGGGGACTCTAGACATACGAAAGGCTCCGGCGTCGCCGGAGCCTTTCGTTCCTTTGGATCTACGAGTGGAGGAACACAAACTCCGCTCGCGAGGGAAGTATCGGCAACTCGGCCGGATGACATGAATGCTCCCTCTCCACCCGGGTAGGTTTACTCGAAAACCTTCCTTTCGAACCGTAATCGTGCTACACCGTGGCGACGTGCTTGGGGGAGGCCTGAGATCGACGCGCGGCAACGTCCGCTGGCTCGCTGCCGCGGCGCTCGCGTCCGCTTGCCTGCTTGTCGTCGCCGTCGGCCAGGCAAGCGCCGACCCAGACCAGAAGCTCTCGATCAGCGGCCCGGAGACCGTCAACGAAGGCGACCAAGTCGAGTACACCGTGAGCCTCACCGACGGCGCGGACGACGAGGCGACTGTCGACTTCAACGCCACGCCGGGCTCAGGCACGAGTGGCTCCGACTTCTCGATCACGCCGGACACGCTCACCGTTCCCGAGGGCGGCGAGAAGAAGTTCACCGTCACGGCCAACGAGGACACGACGGACGAGGGGAACGAGCCCTTCACGGTCTCGCTATCGAACGAGCAGGGCGCGACCGTCCAGACCCGGTCGGTGACGACCACGATCATCGACGACGACAACGCGCCGACGATCGTGATCAGCGGCCCATGCCCCGATCGCCGAGGAAGCAGTCACCGCGTCGTACACCGTCACGATGACCGGCACGTCGTCGTCCGACGATCACCGTCACCTACGCGACCGCCAACGGCTCGGCCACGGCGGGTCCGAACCAGGATTACGACGCCAAGAGCGGCGCGTTGACGTGGACGGCCGGCGATCGGGTGCGAAGTCGTTTGAGGTTCCGATCCGCGAGGACGCGCTCGACGAGAACGACGAGAGCTTTTCGGTCAGCCTCTCCGGCGGCAGCGGGGCGAGCATCACGACTGGCGACCGTGACGACGACGATCACCGACGACGACGCCGAGGTCTCCGTCGGAACCGTCAGCGACATCACAGTCGTCGAGGGGAACAGTGCAACCGTCGACGCCGCCATTACCGTCACACTTTCCGCCGCGAGCGGAAAGAGGGTAACCGTCCCATACGCGACCGCGCCCCTCTCGGCGACCGAAGGGTCGGACTACGAGCAGAAGTCCGGAAACTACGTCTTCGAGCCTGGCGACACCAGCGAGACGGTGGTCTTCAAGGTCATGGGGGACGCACTCTTCGAGCAGGACGAAAAGTTCTCGGTGGTTCTCACCGACCCGGACAACGGGGCGCCTGGAGCCGACATGCGCGGCGAAGTCACGATCGACGACGACGACTCCTCGCCCGCACCTACGGTGTCGAGCCCGTCCGTTGCAGAGGGCAACTCGGGTCTGACCGACCTCGTCTTCGATGTGACGCTCGCGTGCCCACGGCCCGCGGTCACGTTCAACTACCGGACGTTGGCGGGCACTGCGACGGCGTCCGACTTCACTGAAGTCGGTGGGTTGCAGCTCAACTTCCCGGCTTGCGGCGCAGGTCCGGCGACGAGCCTGAAGCCCGTGATCAAGATCAAGGCCGACACGCGGGATGAGCTCGACGAGTCGTTCGAGCTCGAGCTGTTCAATCCGACCACCGGCGCCTCGGTCAGGAAGGCGACGGGCACGATCCTCAACGACGACAACAACTCGAAGCTTTCGGTCAGCGATGCGACTGCGGACGAGCCGGGAACGATGACGTTCACGGTCACCCTGTCGTCGGTGAGTGATCGCACGGTCGGCGTCAACTGGGCCACTGCCGACGGCACCGCGACGGCCGGCGTCGACTACACGGCAGGCAGCGGGGGTCTCAGCTTCGCCCCCGGCGAAACCTCGAAGACGATCGACGTCGCCGTCCTCGGCGATCAGACGACCGAGGAGAACGAGACACTCAAGGTCAATCTTTCCGGCCCGACGGGTGTGCCGGAGGCGAACCTCGTCGATCCGCAGGGGGACGGGACGATCGTCGACAAGAACGCGCCACCGTCACTTTCGATCAACGACGTGCTCGTCCGCGAGGGCGAGGGCGCCAACTTCACGGTCACGCTCGCGGGGACGACCTTGCGGGAGGTCACCGTCCGGTTCAGCACGGGCGACGGGAGCGCAACGGCGGGCGCTGACTACACCGCCCGCGTCGGCACGCTGACGTTTGCGCCCGGTGAGAAGTCGAAGGCGGTCTCGGTGACCGTGCTCGACGACACCACGGCCGAGCCCACGGAGAACTTTCTCGTCACTCTCGGCGACGCCGCGAACGGCTCGATCACGAAGAGCCGCGGCGTCGCCTCGATCGAGGCGAGCGACCAGGCGACGGTGCAGGGGCCGACTCCACCCACGACTCCGCCTGCCACGACGCCGAAGCCGCAGCTCGTCCCGCGGATGATCCTCGGCCCCCGCACGGTCTCGGTCGGCCTGAACGGGCTGGCCAGGATGCTCGTCACCTGCCAGAAGCTCTCGCCGATCGCCTGCGCGGGCACCGTCGAGCTCCAGCGCCAGGCGAAGCCGCTGCTGAGGCTCGGCACGAAGGCCTTCACGGTCAAGAAGGGCGCGAAGGGCTACGCCTCGATCAAGCTCACCGCGCGCGGGCTCGCGATCCTGCGCAAGAACGGGACGCTGCGGGCGAAGGTGATCGTCCTCGTCAAGACGAGCACCAAGACGATGAAGGTGTCGCCGGGGATCATCACGCTCAAAGGCACGAAGGCGTTTCTGAAAGCGAAGCCGAAGGTCACGCCGAAGCCGACGCAGGTCGTCGTCGACCCGTAGAAGCCCCGCCGCGCCGCCGCTACAATTCCGCGGTCGTTCCCCGGTAGCTCAATTGGCAGAGCATTCGGCTGTTAACCGAAGGGTTGTTGGTTCGAGTCCAACCCGGGGAGCTCAGGATCAGGCGGGCCAACGGAAATCGCTGACTGCCTTCAGGGCAGATCGAGAAGTGCGACCTCGTAGAACTCGACGGACGAGCGCGTTCCGGTTCCGACGGGTGTCATCTCGTTCAGCGCGGCGTCTCCGCGACGCATGCCCTCCTCGTCCTCGAAGAACGTGATGGCGAGCCGCTTGCCACCTTCGCCGGAGAGCATCAGAACGCCTTTGGCATCCTCTAGCCCAGGCGGACGATTGCCGCTCTCCGTCTGGGCGCGAATCTGCTCGATCTGCTCGTCGTGCTCGGAGTCTCGAGTCTCCCCTTCAAACGTCGCCACACGCGCCCGCATCGCTCCTCCTTCGTTGTCTGCCCAATAGACGATTGGAGGACGCTACTCCTCTCGCTCCGTCCGCGCGACAGAGCGTTCGGCGGGCGGCGGGCGAACGACCGCGCACTCGAGTCCAACCCGGGAGCCCAGTCAGTGCCGAGCTTGGACGAAGAAGCGGGCCCTTGCGAGCCCGCTTCACGCCGCCGCCGGGTTGACCGAGAAGCCTGCGGTCAGTCCCTGTCCGTCCAGACCCGCTCGGTCTGCTCGTCGTCAGCCTGCTCGTCGTCAGCCTGCGCGTCAGCCTTGGCGCGGGCGCTTTCGGTCTCGAGTGCGCTGCGCGTGATCACCGGTCCGCCGTCGGGGCCTCCGAGCGACTCGCCGGGCCGGACGAAGATGTCGTCCAGATACGGATCGTCGTCCGCTTGCGCGACGGTGGCGTCCGCCGCTTCCTGGGTCAGCATCCCGTGCGAGAGATACGGGATGACCTCGACGTCCTGCTCGTCGATGAACTGCTCGCCCTCGAGCGGGATCCCCGCCGACAGCGGGATGCCCGACTCGAGATCGACCATGCCCGACCAGCCGCCGGCCGTCACATACTCGAAGCCGTCGGTGCCCGGGTCGATCATCGCCGCGCCGACCGAGGCGCGGCCCGCGAACATCACGGATGTGAGCGCGAGCCCGAGCGCGATCCGGCGGAACCACCGGTTCCTTCTGCGATACGACATGCTGCTCCTCCTCTTGCTAACCCCTGCCTGAGTCAGCAAGACGGAGGGGCGTGGAGCTTTCTTCCACCCGGGAGTTCGTTACGGGCAGGCTGTCGTGCCCGGGCAGCGCGCGACGACGTCGATTCGAGGCGGGAGCTCCCGGCCTCCTGGCCAGCTGAGGTCGAAGGCCATCGACGCTGCATTGTCCGAGTAGTCGCTCTCACGGATGTCCCGGTTCACGTTGACGCGGTGCACCAGCACGTAACGGCCGGCGGCGAGCGACGTGATCTCGAGCTCCTGTCCCTCGAGATGCGGCTGATAGTTGTCGCCCCAGCCGACGGAGATCCCTTCCTGGATCCTCAGGAGGCGGCGAGCTCCCTTGCCGCAGCGCTCGGAGTATTGCGGAGAGGGCGCCCGGCCGGGCAGTGCCCGCTCGACTCGGTATCGGTCGCCGAGGCAGAACCCTGTCTTTCGATCGCGCACGAGCCGCCTTCCCTTCGCGGAACGCAGCTCGTAGCGCATGAATCCGAGCACGTGCCAGTGCGAATGATCCGGCGAGCGGACGTATCGGAGCGCCGACCGGAGGGGAACCGACCGGGTCGTGCCGTCGCTGCGTTCGATCTGCTGTCGGAGGGACATCATCGCGCCGACATCCGGCCGACTGCCTTGCACGACAAGCGGCCCGTGACCGAGATTCGCAGCGGCCGACTCGAAGCCCAGAAAGAATCGCGGCTTCGCCGACGTCTCGTCGGTGCGCCCACTCAGGTCGTCCGGCGTCGCCTGCGCCAGGTTCGGGAGCAGGTCGTCGACCTCGTCCCGGTTTGCCGCGAGGCTCCAGGCGGCGACAGAGCCCACCGCGAGCAGCAGGAGGACGGCGCCCGCCAGCACTGCGAGCCGACGTGGGCGCTCGACTCTCACGGCGACATGGTGCCATCTCCTCTTCGGGATTTGTAAAGAAACGAAGGAGGCTGCAGGCCGACGGCAAAGGAGGTCGACCCATGCGCTTCCGTCTCGCCCTCGTCGCCGCAGTCGCGGTCGCCTCGGTCGCAGCCTCGCCTGCGCCTGCGGCGGGCGCCCCGGATCCCGAGATTGCGGCGCTGCAGGTTTCGCTGCGCTCGAAGGGGATGTACTTCGGGAAGATCGACGGGCTCGCCGGACCGATGACCGCGAAGGGCCTGCGGGCGTTCCAGCGCGCCGCGGGGCTGCCGGTGACGGGGGAGCTGGGGCCTCGAACACGGGCACAGCTCGGCGCGCTCGGCCGGCCGCTCGTCGCCCGGCGGGTGCTCGTTCAGGGAACGTACGGCTGGGACGTCTCGTCACTGCAGTTCCTGCTCGCGCGAGCGGGTCACCTGCGCTTGCTCGACGTCGACGGCCACTTCGGTGCCTCCACCAAGGCCGGCCTGCTCCGCTTCCAGCGCACCCGCGGACTGGCGCGGGACGGGATCGCCGGCCCGGCGACCTTGACCGCCTTCGGTCACGGCCGGCGCACAACCGTGCTGACGAGGGCGACGACCTCGACCACGATCAGCTACGTCGTGCGGCCGGGCGACACGCTCACCGAGATCGCCGCCAAGCACAAGACCACCGTCCGCGCGCTCGCCGCGGCGAACGACATCGAGTCGGTGAACCTCGTCGTCGAGGGCGCAAAGCTGCGCCTTCCCGCCGCGGTGGCATCGGCTCCCGCGCTCGAGCTCAGCCGCTCGACCGTGCGCGCGCACATCGACAAGTGGGCGGCGCACTACGGCATCTCAGTCAACCTCGCCCGCGCGCTCGCGTGGCAGGAGTCCGGCTTCCAGACGAACGTGACCTCGTCGACCGGCGCCTGGGGGCCGATGCAGATCATGCCGGACACCTGGACCTTCGTCGAGACGGTGCTGCTCGGGCGGACGGTGCCAAGGACGGGCGAGGGCGGCGTCCGGGTCGGGATGACCCTGCTCAGCCACCTGCTGAAGCGCTTCGGCGGCGACCAGCGGCTCGCGCTCGCCGCCTGGTACCAGGGCGAACGCGCCGTGCGCGAGCACGGGCTCTACCCCGAGACCGTCACCTTCGTCAAGAACGTGCTCGCGCTCACCGGCCGGCCGCTCTAGCCAGGGCATCTAGGCTCGTCGCGCCGCCTCGTCGAGGTCAGCGACCAGAGCGTCGACCATGACTCCGACCCTGGCAGGCCGGCCTCCTCCGGCAGTTCCAGCGTCTCGGGAATCGCCGTGATCACCGTCAGCCCGTGTCGCTTGACATGTCACGGAGAAATCGGTGTGATCCCTCCGTGCTTCTCCGCGAGGTCGAATATGCGCGTCCGTCTTCGGTGGCAGAGGCGATTCAGCTGCTCGGCGCGCACGAGGGAGCACGTGCCCTCGCCGGCGGTCAGACGCTCGTGAACGTGATGAAGGCACGCGCCGCCTCTCCGGACGTGCTCGTCGACCTGAACCGGCTGGACGAGCTGCGCGCGATCACGGTCAGCGGGGAGACGCTCCAGCTCGGGGCGATGGCGACCTACACGCAGATCATGGGCTCGTCAGAGGTCGACGTGTCACGGCCGATTCTCGCCGAGGTGGCGGCTCAGATCGCCGACGTGCAAGTGCGGAACCGAGGCACGATCGGCGGCAACGTCTGCTCGAACGACCCGACCAACCACCTGCCGCCGCTGCTCGTCGCGCTCGGCGCCTCGATGACGATCGCCGGCACGGGCGGCGAGCGAACCGTCCCCGCGAACGAGTTCTTCCTCGGCGTCTACATGACCGCCGTCGGTGAGGGCGAGCTGCTGCTCTCGATCTCGGTGCCCGCGGCAGCGAACGCGGCCGATGGCTTCTCCTCGATTACTATCGGCCGCGATGGAACGTGCCTGGCGAATGCCGCCGCCAGCCTGGCCGGCGACTCGGTGCAGATCGCGATCGGCTGTGTCGACGCTGTTCCCGTCCTGCTGACCCCCACGAGCAGCGACGGGGACAGCGTCCGCCAGGCACTCGAGGACGCAGCGCTCGAGCCGCCGTCCGACGTTCATGCCTCCGCCGAGTACCGCCGCCATCTCGCCGGTGTCTGTGCCGTGCGAGCCGTGGCTCAGGCGCAGGAGCGGGGGTGGTGAGGATGGAGCCCTCGCGCAGCCTCACGGTCTCGGTCGACGTCAACGGCGACGTCTACGAGCGCGACGTCGACGCGCGCCGGCTGCTCGTCCACTTCCTCCGCGACGACCTCGAGCTGACGGGGACGCACGTCGGCTGCGACACCGGCAACTGCGGCGCCTGCACCGTCCACCTCGACGGCCTGGCGGTCAAGAGCTGCATGCTCCTCGCCGTGCAGGCCGACGGCGCCAAGGTGCGGACGATCGAGGGGCTCGCGCCCTCGGACGGCGAGCTGAGCGCGCTGCAGCAGTCGTTCTCCTCCCATCACGCGCTCCAGTGCGGCTACTGCACGCCGGGGATGTTGATGAGCGCGTCGGCGCTGCTCGAGCAGAACCCGAAGCCGACCGAGGACGAGGCGCGGACGGCGATTCAGGGCAACATCTGCCGGTGCACCGGCTACGTGAACATCGTCGAGGCGATCGTGAGCGCGAACTCGTGAGCACGACCGAGACGACGACTGAGCCGACCGAGCTGCAGAAGGGCCACATCGGCCAGTCGATCCCGCGCAAGGAGGACAAGCGGCTCGTGCAAGGCCAGGGGATCTTCTTCGACGACGTCCGCCGGCACGGGATGGGCTACGTCCACTTCGTCCGCTCGCCGCACGCGCACGCAAAGATCGTCTCGATCGACGTCGCGGGCGCGCTCGCGCTCGACGGCGTCTACGGGACGCTCACCGGCGACGAGGTGGCGATCCAGACGGATCCGTTCTTCGAGATGTCGACGGCGCCCGGGAACGAGATCAAGGACTACGCGCTCGCGGTGGGGAAAGTCCGGTTCATGGGCGAGCCCGTCGCGGCCGTCTGCGCGGCGACCCGGGAGCTCGCGCGCGACGCAGCCGAGCTCGTCGAGGTGGAGTACGAGTCATTGCCGGTCCTCGTCGACGCGCGCGAGGCGGTCAAGGACGAGACGGTCATGCACGACGACGCCGGCACGAACACGGTCTGGAGCGGCGTCTTCGACTGGGGCGACTGGGAGGGAGCGAAGGCCGAGGCGGACCGGATCGTCACGATCAAGGAGCTCCATTTCCACCGCTTCAGCTCGACGCCGCTCGAGTGCGCCGGCGCCGTGGTCGAGTACGAGAAGCCGACCGGGCAGTGGACGCTGCACTGCAACCACCAGATGCCCGGCATCGGCGCGATCTGGATGGCGCCCGCGCTGCGCACCGGGCTCGACAAGCTCCGCTTCGTCACGAAGGACATCGGCGGCGGCTTCGGCAACAAGATCTGCCTCCATCCCTACTACGTCACGCTCTGCCTGCTCTCGCGGAAGCTGAACCGGCCGGTCAACTGGACCGAGTGGCGCACCGACCAGCACACCGCGAACGCGCACGGGAACGAGCGCTGGTTCCACGACGTCGAGGTCGCGGTCCGAGACGACGGCACGATGCTCGGCTTCAACGTCAAGGCGCTCGACGACTGCGGCGCGTTTCCGCGCTACGAGCCGCTCGGCTGCATCATCTGGGCGCAGGTGACGCCCGGCTGCTACGCCTGGCGGAACATCCGCGTCGACTTCACCCAGGTCTGCACGAACAAGTCGCCCGTGTCGCCGAACCGCGGCTACTCGCGGATGCAGCACCTCTGGCTGACCGAGCGGATCTGCGACATCGTCGGCGCCGAGCTCGGAATCGACCCGGTCGAGATGCGCAAGCGCAACTACGTCAAGACAGAGCAGATGCCGTACGAGACGCCGAACGGATGCGTCTACGACTCGGGCGACTACGCGCGCTGCCTGGACATCGCGCTCGAGCTGATCGGCTACGAGACGATCGAGGAGCGCCGCAGCGAGGCGGCCGGGCGCGGGAAGCTGCTCGGGGTCGGAATCGGCTCGACGCTCGACTCCGGCACGAACAACTTCGGCCAGTCGACGCTGCTCAATCCGGAGCTGCAGTTTTCGGGCAACAACGAGGCTGCGACGGTGAAGCTCGACATCTTCGGCGAGCTCGTCGTCACGCTCGGGACGGTGCCCCAGGGGCAGGGCCACGAGACGACGGCGTCGCAGGTGGTCGCCGACATTCTCGGCTGCTCACCCGAGCAGGTGCACGTCCGGCCCGGCCACGACACCTTCTTCAACTCGCACGCCGGCTTCTCGGGGACCTATGCGAGCCAGTTCGCGGTCACCGGCCTCGGCGCCGTCAAGGGAGCCGCCGACGCGCTCCGTGCCGAGATGATCACGCTCGCGGCCGCCGTGCTGCAGGCGCCGGAGGAGGCGATCGAGCTCGCGGACGGCTTCGCGCGGATCAAGGACGGGCCGCCGGAGGCGGCGCTGCCGTTCATGGCGCTCGGCGCGATCGTGAACGCGAACAACGCCTTCCTGCCGCCCGACTTCAACCCGACGCTGAACCACCGCTTCGTCTACCGGCCCTACTTCGGGATGGTCGACACGGAGAAGAAGACGGGGAAGCTGACGCTCACCTATGCGACGCAGATCCACGCGTGTGTGGTCGAGGTCGACCGGGAGACCGGCGTCGTCGAGATCGTCGACTACGCCGCCGTCGACGACTGCGGCACCCGGATCCACCCGCAGATCGTCGAGGGGCAGGTGCACGGCGCCACCGTCCACGCCATCGGCGCCGCCCTCTACGAGGACTTCGTCTACGACGAAGACGGCCAGCTGCTGACCTCCAACTTCTACGACTACCACGTGCCGCACGCGCTCGACGTGCCGCCGCTGAAGACCGGCGCGATCGAGTCGCCGTCCCCGTACTCGCCGCTCGGCTCGAAGGGGATGGGCGAGGGCGGCGGCGGCGGGATCCACTGCATCTGCTCCGCGATCCAGGACGCGCTCAAGCCCGCGGGCGCGCCGATCGTCTACGACAGCTGCAACCCCTACCACCGCGTCTGGTCGATGCTGCAGGACCCGGAGACGACGCGCGCCAACGTGACGGTGTCGCCGTGAAAGTCGAGGGGACGAAGGAGCTCTCCGCGCCGCGCAAGGTCGTCTGGCAGGTGCTGAACGACCCGGCGCAGATGGCGAAGCTGATGCCCGGCGTCGAGGGCTTCGAGATCACGGACGACCGCCACTGGCAGGCGAAGGTGAAGATCCCGCTCGGCCTCGGCGGCCTGCGGATGACGATCGACTTCGAGAAGGTCGAGGAGCGCGAGCCCGAGTTCGCACAGCTGAACGCGAAGGGCAACGGTGTCGGCGCGATCATGAACATGCAGACGCAGTTCAACCTCGCCGAGAACGGCACCGGCACGACGATGCGCTGGGAGGCGGACGTGAAGATCGCCGGCCCGGTGGGCGCGATGGGTCAGCGCGTGCTGCAGCCGATCATCAACCAGCAGGTCGGGAACGTGCTGACGGCGCTCGAGAAGCAGGTCGGCGAGGCGGCGGCCAGCACGGGTGGTGCCGAGCAGGGGATCCACCCGGCCTCGCCCGAGGCCTACGAGGCCGATGCGGATGGGCCGACGCACTCGACGGACGACGCCCGCTGAACCCCAACGTCCAGCTCGCACACGACGTCCACGGCGCCGAGAACGCGCCGCAAGCGCTCTTCGTTCACCGCTTGCTGGAGAGCGGGCATCCGCTGATGAGGACCGAGCACTGGACGACGAGCGCGACCGAGCTGACGGGCATCGGCGAGCCCCTGTTCCTGAGCCTCGGGGCGCACGGAGCGCACGGAGTGTTCGAGGAGGACGGCGTCCTCTCGTCCGTCGGTCTCGGCGGCGGCGGCGTCTACGCGTCCGTCGCGGGAGCGTCGGAAGAGGCGATCGGGCAAAGGCTCGAGCGGCTGCGCAAGGCATTCCCGCCGCCCGATCCGAGCTCGGCCCACGAAGTGCCGGTGACGTTCTGGACGTACTCACCGCACGGGCCGATGCCGTCGTGGCGGTCGATCGCCGTCCCCGAGTGGAGCGAGATCGCGCCGAACTACACCGCCGCGACCCGCTCCGGGCTCGACCAGCTGATGCAGGGCTTCCGGCCCGCACACGGGGGCCAGCTCGTGCTCTGGCACGGAGACGCCGGCACGGGGAAGACCTTCGCGCTGCGGGCGCTCGCCTGGGAGTGGCGGCACTGGTGCAGCCTCCACTACATCGTCGATCCCGATTCGTTCTTCGGCCAGCACGCCGACTACCTGATGAACGTGCTCATGCAGCCGGAGGGAATTGCCATCTCGCCGTCGCACGGCTGGACGGCGTTCGGCGAAACGTCCACGGTGACGCTGCACGACCTCGAGGCGGAGATCGTCCCGACGAACGGCGCGCCCGAGAAGGGCTGGCGCCTGCTCGTGCTCGAGGACACGGGCGAGCTGCTGACGCCCGACGCGAAGACCGTGATCGGGCAGGGTCTCTCGCGCTTCCTCAACGTCGTCGACGGCCTGATCGGCCAGGGGCTGCGCATCCTCGTGCTCGTGACCACGAACGAGGAGATCCGCAAGCTGCATCCGGCCGTCGCCCGCCCAGGTCGGTGCGCCGCGAACGTCTCGTTCGGCCCGCTCTCGCATGAGGAGGCATCCGCATGGCTCGCAGAGCGGGCGGCCGAGGCGAGGGTCGACGGCGCCGCCACGATCGCCAGCCTCTACGCGCTGGCCGACGACGGCGGCGCGCAGCCGAAGCAGTCGGTGGGGTTCGGCGACTGATGGCCGTCCCCTTCCGGATCGGCGTCATGCAGTTGACGATGGAGCCGCTCGAGGAGATGCTCGAGTCGGCGCGCGTCATGGACGAGGCCGGGATGGATACGGTCTGGCTCGCCGAGGCATACCCCTGGTGGCGCAAGCACCAGATGGAGGCGCGCGGCTCGACGGTGGTCTCCGCCCTGATGGCGAAAGAGACAGAGCGGCTGACGATCGGCTGGGGGATCATCTCGCCGTTCACGCGCCATCCGGTTCAGGTGGCGATGGATGCCCGCGTCGTGCAGGAGGCGGCGGGCCCGGGCCGGTTCATCCTCGGCTTCGGCACCTCGAAGATCTTCCTCAACAACGCCCGCATGCAGACGAAGAAGACGCTGGGGCCGATGCGCGATGCGGTCGAGATCGTGCGCGGCGTGCTCGGCGGCGAAGCGTTCATCTACGAGGGCGACACGTGGTCGGCCGACGTGCCGGCGCTCTCGGACGAGGCGCACACGCCGCGGGAGGTGCCGCCGGTGTACGTCGCCGCGACAGCGCCGAAGATGCAGGCGCTCGCGGGCGAGATCGCCGAAGGCTGTCTGACGCCGTCGATCACGACACCGGCGTTCGTCCGCTACACGGTCGGGAACACGGGCTCCGACATCGACATCGGCTGCACCGTCGTCGCCTCGATCGACGAGGACCGCGACAAGGGCCGCGACGGCGCGCGCGAGATCGCCGGCATGTACCTCGCAAACAAGGTGCAGAACATCCAGGGCGCCGCCGACACGCTGCTCGACCTGGCCGAGCTGACGCAGGACGAGATCCGGCCGGTTGCCGAGGCGATGGAGCGGGGCGGTCGGCTGGCCGCAAAGGCCGAGGTGACGGACGCGATCCTCGACAAGTGCAAGCCGATCGCGGGGACGCCCGCGGACTGCATCGCGGCGATCGAGGAGTACCGCGAGGCCGGCTGCACGCACGTCATGCTGGAGCTGTGGGGCGACAAGCGACACGACCAGATCCGCCTCTTCGGGGAAAAGGTCCTGCCGCACGTCCGATGATCGACCGCGAACGTCTCGTCGCCGACGCGCTCGGGGCCGTCTCGATCCCGAGCTTCACCGGTTCCGAGGAGGCAATGGCGGCGTGGTATGCCGGCCAGTGCGAGGAACTGGGTCTCGCCGTCCAGTGGCAGCAGGTCGAGGACGGGCGTGCGAACGTGCTCGCGACCCGTGCCGGCACGGGCGGCGGGCCGACGCTGATGTTCAACGGGCACATGGACACGTCCTACTCCGGCCGCGAGCCGTGGTTGGCCGGGATCCCGGGCTTCCAGCCGGAGGGCTCTGAGCGGGACGGCCGGATCTACGGGCTCGGGATCTCGAACATGAAGGGCGCGCTCGTCGCCTACCTGGCGGCGGTACGGGCGCTCGGCGACACCCCGTTGCGCGGCGACGTCATGCTCGCTGCGGTCGCGGGCGAGATCGAGAAGACACAGCAGGGCGAGGCGCAGGGCGCGGAGTTCCGCGGCTATGCGGCGGGCTCTCGGCATCTCGTCGGCCACGGTGGCGCGGCCGATATGTGCATCCTCGGCGAGCCGACCGAGCAGAAGCTCGTGCTCGCGCACTTCGGAACGCTGTGGCTGCGACTCTCGACGTCGGGACCGTTCATCCATACCGCTTTCTCGTCCGGTCGGCTCGAGGAGAACTCGATCGTGCGCATGCGCGACGTGCTCGATCGCGTGCTCGAGTGGCTGCCGGAGTGGGAGGAGGAGATGAGCTACGGCGACGTCCGCGGGGTCGCGAACGTCGGCGCGATCCAGGGCGGCTTCGGCTGGCGCGTCTCGCGGACGCCGCATCGGACCGACCTCTTCGTCGACCTGCGGGTGCCGCCGGACGTCGAGATGGCGGCGGCGCGACGACGCGCCCTCGAGTTCGCCCGCACGCTCGACGGGGTCGAGGCGGAGGTGTATGTGACCGCACCGGGGGCGGCGCTCGACGAGTCGCATCCGCTTGTCGGTGCGCTCGAGGGTGCGCACGAGGAGGTCTTCGGCGAGGCGCCCGAGCGCGACGTGACGCGCTGGTTCTCGGATGCGTCGGTGCTGTCGCGGTACGGGATCGCAACGGTCAACTACGGCACCTCGTCCGGGCTGCCGGATCCCGAGTACGGCGAGAACCTCGAAGTCGACGGGTTGGTCAAGATCGCCGAGGTCTACGCGCGGGCGGCTGAGAGGATCTGCGGGTGAGGCTCGTCACCTACGACGGCGGGGAGGTCGGGTACGTCGACGGCGACGAGATCCTCCGGCTCGACGTACCGACGATGCGCGAGTGGTTCGAGCGCGGTGGGGCGGACGAGACCGGCGAGCGGGTGGCGCTGGCGGACGCGCGGCTGCGCGCGCCGATCGTGCCGAAGAAATTCTTCCACACGGCCGGCAACTTCCGCGAGCACGAGGAGGACTCGAAGGTCGTCAACTGGTCGCACGAGATCGCGCCGTGGATCGTCTTCTTCCAGAACGTGGACGCGATCGTCGGGCCGGACGAGCCGGTCGTCTACCCGGAGCACCTGACCGAGGAGCTCGACTACGAGCTCGAGCTCGCCGTCGTGCTGAAGCAGGCGGGCAAGTGGTTCCCGCCCGAGCAGGCGATGGACTACGTCGGCGGCTACGTCATCTTCAACGACATCACCGCGCGCGACATCCAGCGCCGCGAGATGCGCTCGGGCGTCTTCAGCTTCTGCAAGGCGATCGACACCTTCTGCCCGCTCGGGCCGTGGATCGTGACGCCGGACGAGATCCCCGATCCGCACGACCTCGCGATGGAGCTGCGGGTCAACGGCGAGTCGCGCCAGGTGTCGCACTCCGGGAACATGTCGACGACGATCGCGGAGATCCTGTCGCACTACTCCGCACTCGGGTACTCGGCGGGGGACGTGCTCTCGACCGGCACCGTGTCGGGCGTCGCGGGCTTCTCGGAGGACGCGGCGTCGCTCTACCTCAAGCCCGGCGACGTGATCGAGGCCGAGATCGAGCGGATCGGGGTGCTCCGCAACCCGGTGATCGGCTGGGAGGAGGCGCACGGCGAGCCGCCGCCGGCGCGCGTCCGCTGGTGACCCGCTTTCGGGAGCCGTTCCCGATCCTGCTCGTCGACGACGTCGAGCAGGCGAGCACGTTCTACTGCTCGACGCTCGGCTTCGAGGAGGCATACCGCAATGAGGATGAGCACGGTGTCGAATTCGTCTTCCTCGCGCTCGAGCCGTACGGGATCGGCCTCGGGCGTCGCGCCGACGGGGAGGAGCGCGACTTCGCGCTCTGGCTCTATGCCGACGACGTCGACGCGGCCGCCGTGGGTCTCAGGGAGGCGGGGGCGGAGCAAGTGCTCGCGCCGACGGACCAGCCGTGGGGCGAGCGCATGTGCTCGTTCGTCGACGCGAACGGCCACCTGATCCACGTCGGCGCGAAGGTCGATGGCGACGGGTGAGCTGGCCGCGGGACGACCCCAAGCTCGACCGCGTGCGGGCACTGATGGCGGAGCAGGAGCTTGACGCGCTCGTCGTCCGCGCGCCGGACAACGTCCTCTATCTGACGAACTTCTGGGGGATGAAGGGGTACGACGCCGTTGTCTTCCCGCGCGAAGGCGATCCGGCCCTGATCTGCCTCGAAGCCTCGGAGGGGGACGCCGAGCGGACCGCCTGGACGACCGAGGTGCGGCTCTTCCATGGCTACGACGAGAGCGATCCGCGGCCGCCGGGGCTGCGCGCGCTCGACCTTGCCCGCCAGCTCTCGT
This sequence comes from uncultured Gaiellaceae bacterium, assembly GCA_963784895.1. Taxonomy (GTDB): domain Bacteria; phylum Actinomycetota; class Thermoleophilia; order Gaiellales; family Gaiellaceae; genus Gaiellasilicea. The sequence continues at coordinate 225,514 of CAWATM010000017.1, forward strand.
CCGAGTACGAGCGCGTCGGGATCGAGCTCAGCCTCGGCACGCAGGCGGCGGACCGAATGGTCGGCGAGCCGACGACGTATCCGAAGGCGTGGTTCGATGCGTTCCCGGACGCCGTCGACGCAACGCCTCTCCTCAGCACCGCCCGCGCGGTCAAGACCGAGCAGGAGCTCGAGCGGATGCGGCTCGCGAACGAGATCGCCGCCGGCGCGATGGAGCACATCCAAAGCGTGATCCGACCGGGGATGCGGGAGAGCGAGCTCGGCGCGCTCTGGAACGGCTGGGTGCACGACCACGGCACCGGCTGGGGCGAGGGTAAGGTCGAGCTCGCGCACGGCTTTTCGCTCGTCTGGACCGGGGCGGGCATCCGAACGTTCACCGCCACCGGCAGCCGAGAGGTGCGGGAGGGCGAGCCGACGCTGTTCGAGATCTGGGTCGTCGCCGACGGCTACTGGTGCGACCACACGAAGAACCTCGTCGTCGGCGAGCTCGCCCCCCGCTACGCCGAGCTCGAGGAGGGCCTGATGCAGGTGTACACACGCATCACGTCGCCCCTTTCGGTCGGCGGCTCCCTGGCCGAACTGGACCGGGAGACCCGCAGACTCCTGGCCGAAATGGGGTATCCCGGGCAGCCGAACCACCCCGTCTGCCACGGTGTCGGCGCCCGCGCGCACGAGCCGCCCTACGCGCACCAGGCCGGCGGTGGCACGATCGAGGCCGGCATGGTGCTGGCGATCGAGCCCGGGGTGTACTGGCCGGAGGGCGGCGGCCTCCGAGTCGAGGACAACTTCCTCGTTACCGACGGCGAACCCGTGAAGCTCTGCAGCTTCCCCGACGGGATCGTGCGGGCGTGACCGTCGACCGCGACCAGGTCTGGACCGGCGATCTCAACCGGCTCGCGCTCGAGCCGCAGTCGCACGACACCGTCGGCCTCTACGACACGACGCTTCGCGACGGCGAGCAGACCGTCGGCGTCGTCCTTGCGCCGGCGGACAAGCTTGCGATTGCGCAAGCGCTCGACGAGGCGGGCGTCGACAGGATCGAGGCCGGCTTCGCGCGCGTCTCCGCCGACGACGAGGAGGCGATCCGGCTGATCGCGGACGCCGGCCTCCGCGCCGAGATCTGGGGGTTCGCGCGCGCCGTCCCGGCCGACGTCGAGCAGCTCGTCGGCCTCGGCGTCCGCTCGGCGGTGATCGAGAGTCCGATCTCGGACGCGAAGCTGGCAGCGCTCGGGATCTCACACGACGACATGCTCGGCCGGATCCGCAAGGCCGTCTCATTCGCCGCGGGTGAGGGGATCACGGTCGCGTTCTTCGGTGTCGACGGCTCGCGCGCCGATCTCGCCTATTTCCGGCGCGCCTACGAGGCTGCGGTCGAAGCCGGTGCGCAGGAGGTCGCCGTCGTCGACACGATCGGGATCGCGACCCCCGAAGGGGCTGCGTACCTCGTCGGCCAGGCGGTCGACTGGCTCGACGTGCCAGTCCACTGGCACGGCCACGACGACTTCGGGCTCGCCACGGCCGCCGCCGTCGCCGCGGTCCAAGCCGGCGCGAGCTGGGTGCAGGGGACGGTCAACGGGATGGGGGAGCGCGCAGGCAACGCGAACCTGATCGAGGTCGCGCTCGCGCTCGAGGCGCTCTACGGGATCCCGACCCGGCTCGATCTCGGCAAGGCGCGCGAGCTCGCCGCCCTCGTCCGCGCTCGCTCCGGCTACGAGCTCGCGCCGTGGACGCCGGTCACCGGCGAGAACCTCTTCACGCGCGAGAGCGGCGCCGTCGCCAGCCAGTTCCACGACCCGCCCGCGATCGAGCCATACTCCTCCGGCCTCGTCGGGGCAGAGCGGCGGATCGTGCTCGGCAAGAAGAGCGGCCTCGACTCGATTCGGCTGAAGGCCGAGGAGCTCGGGCTGGACGTCCCTGCCGACCGCCATGCCGAGTTCCTGGCGGCAGTGAAGGAGCTCGGGGCGAAGAAGAGGCGCCTCCTCACCGACGCCGAGTTCCGTGCCATCGTCACGAAAGGAGCTTGATGTCTCATCACCGGCAACTGCTCAACCCGCCGGAGCTCCATCCGGCGCCAGGGTTCAGCCACGTCTCGATCGCCGAGGGGACGCGGGTCGTCCACCTCGCCGGCCAGGTCGCGCTCGACCGCGAGTTCGGGATCGTCGGCGGCGACGGCCTCGGCGAGCAGACGACGGCCGCGATGCGGAATGTCGAGCTCGCGCTCACGGCTGCAGGAGCGTCCTGGGACGACGTCGTCCGCCGCACGATCTACACGCTCCACCCGACCGAGTACGAGACGATCACCGCAGCGATCGACGACGTCACCGGCGGCGCCGACCACCCCGCGCAGACGATCGTCGGCGTCACCGGCCTCGCGGTGCCGGGGCTGCTGATCGAGATCGAATGCACGGCTGTCGTCGGCCATTGACTGACATGACACGGACGCGGGATACTCTCGCCGGCGGCCCGCACTTCAAGGCGGAGTCCCGGGAGGCGGTGGGAGCGGCGTCGTGAGCATCGAGCGCGTCTGTGTCGTCGGCGGCGGCGTCATCGGCAGTCTCTACGCCGCCCATCTCAGCCGAGTCGCCGATGTCTGGGTGCTGACGCGGCGGCCCGAACATGCCCGTGCGCTCGAGGAGCAGGGGCTCCAGGTGACGGGCCGGGCCGAGTTCACGGGCCGCGTCCACGCGACCGACGACGCGGCCGAGCTGCCGGACGTCGACGTCGCGATCGTCGCCACGAAGGGAACGGCGGTCGACGCGGCGGCCGGTGCGCTCGCGGGGCGCTTTCCCGATGCGATGATCGTCACTGTCCAGAACGGCCTCGGCGCGGAGCAGATCGTTCGCCGGCACGGGAACTGGCCGCTCGTCTCCGGGGTCACCTTCATGAGCGGTACGCGGCACGACGACACGCACGTCGAGTACATCCTCGACACCGAGACGTGGCTCGGCCCCTACAACGGCATCCCCTACGAGCGGGTCGAGGAGCTGGCCGCGCTGATCCGGAGCTCCGGGCTGAAGGCGCGTGCGTTCCCCGATCTCAAGCCGGCGCAGTGGTCGAAGCTGATCTTCAACGCGACGGTGAACGCCGTCGCCGCGCTGACCGGGCTGCCGCACGACCCGCACTTCGCGGCCGAGGAGAGGCACTCCGACCTCGGCCACCTCGTCCACGCGCTGATGGACGAGGGCAAGGCCGTCGCGGCCGCGGCGGGGATCGAGCTGCACGAGGACCCGTGGGAGATGAACGTGCTCGCCACCCGTCGGGGGAGCGCGCACTTCCCGTCCATGCTCGAGGACGTCGAGGCGCGCCGTCCGACCGAGATCGAGTTGATCACTGGCTCGCTCATCCGTGAAGCAGACCGGCTCGGCGTGCCGGTGCCGCAGCACACGACGCTCTACCGCTTGATCAAGGCGAAGGAAGATAGCTACCGGCAATCCAGAGGGAGGCAGGAATGACAGTGCGGAAGCAATCCGGCCGCCTTCGGGGCGCGAGCTCACCTTCCTGACGCTGGCGATGCTCGACGGCGGCGCGACCTGCCTGAAGGCTCCAGGCTCAATCATCCTCGGCGGCCTCATGGCGCTGGTGCTGATCCTGCGCCTGTCCGGGATCACCGGCGGCCGCGAGCTGCGGCTGCCGCGAAGGAGGACGGCATGAAGGTGTGCGTCGTCGGCTGCGGCGCCGTCGGCTCGCTCTTCGCGGCGAACCTCGCCTCGCTCGACGACGTCGAGGTGTGGGCGTACGACCTGGCGCGCGACCACGTGGACGCGATCAACGCGAACGGGCTGCGGCTCGTCGGTGCAGGGGAGGTGCATGCTGATCGGGATTCGCGCGACCGCCGCCGCCGCCGAGCTGCCCGCCTGCGAGTTCGGAATCGTCGCGACGAAGGCGATGCACACCGAAGCCGCGATCGTGGCCACGGCGCACGCATTTGCCGACGGCGCCGTCGCCTCGGTCCAGAACGGCGTCGGCAACGAGGAGGGGATTGCGCCGCACGTCGCGCGTGTGATCCGCGGCACGACGTTCCCGGCCGGGAAGATCCTCCAGCCGGGCGTCGTGCAATGGGACGTCAAGGGCGACACGACCCTCGGCCCGTTCGAGCCGAGCCCGGCGACAAGGGATGAGATCGAGCGGCTCGCCGACGCCTGCACGCGCGGGGGCATGCCGACGAGCGCTGTCGACGACGCCCGTGGCGCGCAATGGCGGAAGGTGATCTTCAACGCGTCGACGAACCCGATCGGCGCGCTGACCGGTCTGACACACGGGCGTGTGTGCGAGCGTCCCGACCTGCGCCGGCTCGTCAGCGGTCTCGTCGAGGAGGGGAAAGCGGTCGCGGCGGCGCAAGGAATCGCCCTCGATGCCGACCCCGAAGCGTTGATCGACCACGCCGCGAAGCCCGAGGTCGCCTATGGCCACAAGGCGTCGATGCTGCAGGACGTCGAAGCGCGCCGGCAGACAGAGGTGGACTGGCTCAACGGCGGCATCGTCCGCTTCGGGCGCGAGCACGGGGTCTCGACGCCTCTCAACGAGGCCGTCGTGGCCCTGATCAAGGGAATGGAGGCGTCTTGGACGCAGAACTGACCCGCCGCTACCGGAACGTCCGTGCGGCGATGGCCGAGCATGACCTGGATGCGCTGATCGTCTCGGGGAGCGAGTACTCGGGCTTCGAAGGCTCGGTCACGTACCTCTCCGGGTTCCAGATCGTGCACCGCTACGCCTACGTCGTCGTGCCGGCGGACGGCGAGCCGCAGATCGTCTTCCCGACCGAGGCGCGCTATGTCGGCGAGCACGGGACGGCGCAGCTCGAGCAGGTCTTCCACGACCGGCCGGGCGAGCAGATCGCGGCAACCGCGCGCGACCGCGGCTGGCAGCGCGTCGGCGTCTACGGGCTGGACTACATCATGACCGTGCGCGACTTCCGTGCCCTCGAGGGTCTCGACCTCGTCCCCTTCGATGCCGAGTTCGACCTCGCGCGCGCGGTCAAGAGCGAGGCCGAGCTGGAGTCGGTGCGCGACAGCGTTCGGATCAACGAGGACGGCTTCGAGGCGTTCCTGGCGGCGTACGAGCCGGGCCGCACCGCGGCGGAGGTGATGGCGCCGGCGGAGGAGCTCTTCGTCGAGCGCGGTTGCGGGCGGCTGACGATGAACATGGTCCTGATCGGGCCGGAGTTCGGGATCGCAAAGAAGGAGACGACGCTCGGCGCCTTCGTGCTCCCCTCGCTCGAGATCGCCGGGCCGGGGATGCACTGGGTCGAGGTCTCACGCGCGATCGGGAACGTCCCGGCCGAGGTCGAGCCGATGGTCGAAGCCTACGGCGAGTATCACGCCGCCGCCCGCTCGGCGATGCGGGACGGCGCAACCGCGCACGACGTCCACCGGGCCGTCTCGAAGGGCTTCACCGACCGCGGCTACCACCTCGGCCACGTCACCGGCCACTCGATCGGGATGACGATGATCGAGCACCCCCGCATCGGCGAGGGGCTCGACACCGTGCTGCGCAGCGGCATGGTCCTCTCGCTGCACCCGCACGCGATCGCGGGCGACGGGAGGGCGTGTCTCTACATGCAGGACACCTGGCTCGTCACCGACGCCGGCGGCGAGCCACTCTCGCGGCTACCGATGCAGGTCTACTAGCGGTCGCGTGACCGCGCGCGGGTGGCTGACCCGGCCGTGTCGGGGCCAGGACCCGTCGTGTCCGCCAGGGACGTGTCGGGGCCAGGATTCCTCTCGTGTGCGCGAGGGACGTGTCGGGGCCAGGACCCCACATGTCCGCAGCGGACAGTTCCCTGATGGTGCTGCGCCGGCGTGTCAGCGGTCGCAGGTGCAGATGGTGCCGCCGAGCTCGCGACGCTCGAAGAGGCGGCCGCAGCGCGGGCACTCTGACGGGATCACGCGGGCGCGCACGAAGAGCGCCTTGATCAGCACGACCCAGAGGACGGCGTAGCCCACGAGCACCTGCGCGTTCATGCTCATACTTCGAGTATCGACCCGAACGCCGAAATTCTGAAGCGCCGTTTGGGGGTCGCGCGCGGCGACGAGCCCGCCGACCTCGTCGTCCGCGGCGGTCGCGTCCTCAGCGTCTTCACACGCGAGTGGCTCGACGTCGATATCGCAATCTGCGACGGCATCGTCGCCGGTCTCGGCTCCTACGAGGGTGCCGAGACGCTCGACGCCGACGGCGCCTACATCGCGCCTGGGTTCATCGACGCGCACGTCCACCTCGAGACGTCGAAGCTGCTTCCGTCCGAGTTCGCGCGGCTCGTGCTGCCGCTCGGGACGACCGCGGTCGTCGCCGACCCGCACGAGATCGCGAACGTGCTCGGCACCGACGGCGTCCACTGGCTCGTCGACGTCTGCGCGGACCTGCCGCTCGAGGTCCTGTTCACCGCCTCCTCGTGCGTCCCCGCGTCACAGTTCGAGTCGCCGCGGCGCCCGTTCACGCCAGGCGACCTCGAGAGCCTGCTGCGGCGCCGCCGCGTGATCGGGCTCGCCGAGATGATGAACTTCCCCGGCGTGATCGCCGGCGTCGAGAACGAGCTGGCGAAGCTCGCCGTCGCCCGCGGCCATCACGTCGACGGGCACGCGCCGGGGGTGCTCGGGCGCGACCTGCAAGCCTACGCAGCCGCCGGGATCGGCTCCGACCACGAGGCGTACACCGCCGAGGAGGGCCGCGAGCGGCTCCGGGCCGGGATGTGGCTGCTGATCCGCGAAGCCTCCGCGGCGCGGAACCTGCGCGCGCTGGCGCCGCTCGTCGCCGAGTTCGGGCCGGCGCGCATGGCGTTCTGCACCGACGACCGCGAGCCGGAGCACATCGCCGAAGACGGGCACATCAACGCGATCGTCCGCGATGCCGTCTCCTACGGCGTCGCGCCCGAGGACGCGCTCGTGATGGCCTCGCACCACCCGGCCCTCTGGCACGGGCTCGGGGCCCACGGCGCGATCGCGCCGGGCTACCAGGCCGACCTGCTACTCCTGCCCGATCTCGAGCATTTCCTCCCCGAGATCGTGCTCAAGCGCGGCCGCGCGGTGGAGGAGATTTCGCCGACGCCGGTGCCGGAATGGGTGACGCAGAGCGTCCGCGTTCGGCCGGTCACCGCCGACGACTTCGACGTGCGGTGGGAAGGGGGCTCAGCCCGCGTGATCGGCCTCGTCCCGGGCCAGATCGTCTCCGAATCGCTGGTCGAGGAGCTTGCCGAGGGCACTGCCGATCCCGAGCGCGACCTGGCGAAGATCGCCGTGATCGAGCGGCATCTCGGCACGGGCAGGATCGGTCTCGGCTTCGTCCGCGGCTTCGGCCTCGTCCGCGGCGCCTTCGCCTCGACGTTCTCGCACGACGCGCACAACCTCGTCGTCGTCGGCATGAGCGACGAGGAGATGGCGCTCGCCGTGCAGCGGCTCGTCGAGCTCGGCGGCGGGCTCGTCGTCGTCGACGGCGGCGAGGTGACGGCCGAGCTGCCGCTGCCGGTCGCCGGCCTCCTCTCGGACCGCCCGCTCGGCGACGTGATCGCGGCGAGCGAGGCGACGGTCGCAGGCGTGCATGCGCTCGGCTCGGAGGTGGCGTCGCCGTTCCAGTCGCTCGCGTTCCTTGCGCTCTCGGTGATCCCGAGCCTGAAGATCACCGACCGCGGCCTGGTAGACGTCGACAAGTTCGAATTGGTTCCGCTCGCGGCGGAGGCGCCGGTCAGCGCACGGTGATCTGCTGCACCATCTTGGCCGGGTGCAGCGAGCAGAACAGGCGGTACGTGCCCGCTTTCGTGAAGCGGTGCTTGAACGTCCCCGTCTGCGTCCACGGCGCCGAGAAGCCGACCGGGCCGCCGACCACGGTGACGTCGTGCTGCACCGAGCCGCGGAAGTTCCACGTGAACGTAGCGCCGCGCCGCAGGAGGATCCGCTCGGCGCCGTAGCGGAAGTCTCCGACCCACGTCGACCTCGCGCGCGAGACCTTCCCTGTCGGGTCGCGCGGCAGCGGCATCGAGAACGCAGGCGGGGCGGCCGGCCGGCCGAGGTCGATGTCGAGCGCCGGCATCGCGCCGCAGCCGCTGACCGCGCCGGGCGCGAGGAAGAGCAGCATGATCCCCATCGCCCGCGTATGGGGCGCCGAGTTGTCGTAGACCGCGTCGATGCGGAGCCGGTCGCCTTTCGCGACCGGAACGCCCGTCGTCGAGCGGAACGAGGACATCTTTGTCGGGCCGGGCTCGTGCAGGAGCGGCCTCGGCTTCGGGCCGCCCCAGGTCGGGCGGGACTCGAACGGCCTCGTGCCGCAGGTCGCGTTCCGCAGCTCGAGTCGGATGCCGCCACCGTGGAGGTGGCCGCCGCCGGAGACGACCCGGCCGCTCTCGGGCATCGTGAACGACTCGGATTTCGTGAAGGTGGAGAAGCGGCGGCCGCCGCCTGGAACGTCGAAGACCGGGTCGGGGCCGGTGCAGTTGCGGACGTCGAGCCAGATCGGCTTCACCGGCGTCAGCGCCTCGCCGGTGACGTAGCGCACGGTGTAGCGGATGAACCCGTTCAACCGCTGCGGCTTGTGGTTCATCAGCATGTAGAGAAGCCCCCAGCGGTCGGTCGCCCTGTTCGGGTAGCCGTAGCCGCGCGGCAGCGAGAGCGCCAGCCGCTCCTCACCCTCGGCGAAGAAGCGCTCGGCGCCGCCGCCGCACGTGTAGTCGGGGACGCCGACCTTCGCGAAGACGATGTGATGGAGCATCACCTTGTCGCGCCCCTGGACGCGACCCTGGGCGTCGACGACCTCGGCCTCCATCCCGACGACATAGCCGTCCACCTTCGGCGACTCCGCGAGCAGCGGCTGCTGCGCGACGCCGTAGCCTTCGACGGAGATCGCGGGCGTCGTGAACGTCAGCGTGCGCTCCTCGGCGTGGGCCGGCGCGGGCGTCACGAGCGTTGCGGCCGCGGTGGCGAGCAGGAGGCGAAGAATCCGGGCCACGCGGCCACTGTAGCTCTGCAAACGGCGGGGTACACTGCGGATGTGAGCTGGCCCTGGATCGTGCTGCTGGTTCTCGCTGCGGCGGTCGTGATCGGCGCCGAGTGGTCGCGCGTCGGCCGCCTTGTGGGCGCGGACGCGCGCAGGCAGCGGGAACGGAGCCGCCGGAAGGCGAGCTTCAAGGTGATCCGCTCCGAGGAGGAGGAGTTCGCCGAGAGCGTCCAGCGCGACCTTGCCGAACTGCCGACGATCGAGGAGAAGGACCGCCGGCGCTAGCGGACGACGAACGTTGTCTGGAGCACGCGGGTGTTCGGCAGGATCCGGCCGACGTTCTCCATGTTCCGCGACTCCTGATAGTCGGAGACCTGCACGCGCAGCTCGTGCCGACCGGCGCGGAGGCCGGTCGCGGCGATTCGGAGCACGCCTTTCGACCACTGGCCGGCGTGCTCGTCGCCGTCGATCCGCACGACGAACGAGGCCGGATCGACGCCGGAGCCGCGGTCGGCGGCGGCAACGAGGACTTGGCCGCCGCTCCGCACCGTTTTCGTCCGTAGCACTGCGGACGGAGGCGACGTGTCGTTGAGCCAGTACCGGAACGTGAACGCCCCGGCGCGGGCCGCCGAGGGGCTGTCGAAGACCACGTCGTAGGCCCCCGCCGCGGGCAGGATCGTGCCGGCCGCGAGCACGAGCTCGCCGAACGTGCGCAGGTAGGGGTTGAGGTTGAACGGGAGCGCGGCGTAGCCGGTCAGGCGCCGCTCGTCGCCCGCGCGGACGATCCGGGGCTCGACGCGGACGCCGGGCGCCCGGCTCGTGACGACGACGCCGAAGTTGGCCGCCGGGCGCGGAAGGGTGACCCGGAAGACGCGCTCGGGCCCGGCCAGCTCTGCGCTGAAGCCGAATCCCGCCGGGCTCTCCGGATAGCGGTAGCGGGTGACCCGCGTCGTCCCGCCCTTGGTCGAGGACTTGTAGTTGCCGGGCGTGCGCAGCGCGCCGCGCTTGCCGCTTGCGAGCGCAGGCGTCCCGGTGCCGTACCAGTACGGGATCCTAAGCCGTTCGGTCCCGCGCGTGAGCACGACGTAGCCGGTGGCCTCGCCGTCGGTCGCGACCGTCGTCCGCACCGTCAGGTCGAGCCGGCCCGGAACGGTCACCGCGGTGGGGGAGAGGACGGACGAGCCCGCCGGCCGGCTCTGCTGCTCGACGGCCACCGTCCACGGTCCGCTGCCGCCGAGGCCGGAGTCGGTCAGCTGCACCGACCGGGTCTGTGACGCGTTCGAGCGGAGCAGCCCGAACGCGAAGGCGACGGGGCTCGCGAAGAGGGGCGTCGCGTCCGCGCGCGGCAGATTGACGACACCGCCGCCGCCGCGAAGCGTCGGCGTCTCCTCGGCCTTGAGATCGTTGGAGTAGACGGGGTCGCCGGTGAGCGCCAGGGCCGACTTCACCTGCGCCGGCGTCCACGTCGGGTGCCGCTGCAGCAGGAGCGCGACCGCTCCCGCCACGTGCGGTGCGGCCATGCTCGTGCCGGAGAGCGTCGCCCACGAGTTCCGTGGTGCTGCCGAGACGATGCTGGCGCCGGGTGCTGAGACCTCGGGCTTCAGCTGCAGTGAGAGCGGCGTCGGCCCGCTCGAAGAGAACGTCGCGATCACGTCGTCGGGACCGCCGCGCGTCGTCGTCACCGCACCCACGGTGATCGCGCTCGGCGTCGCCGCAGGCGAGCCGACCGAGCCGCGCCCGAACTCGTCGAAGTCGTTGCCCGCGGAGACCACCGGGACAACGCCCGCGCGCGCGGCGGCTTCGAGCGCCTTGACGACGATGTCGCGGGCAGGCTCGATCTCCGGTTCGCCGAGCGACATGTTGATCACGTCCATGCCGTCCGCGACCGCCGCCTCGATCGCGGCGACGAGCTCCGGCGAGTTGCCGTCGAGGCCGACGCCGGCGTCGGTGGGGATCGTCAGCGCCTTGTAGTTGCCGAGGAAGGCGCGCGGCGCGACGCCGGAGATGCGGACGCGTTCGGCGGGCGTGTTCGCGTTGCCGGCTGCGATCCCGGCGACGTGCGTGCCGTGCGACGAGTGCTCGGGATCGAACGGCTTCGACGCGTGTTTCCAGCTCGGCCGCGCGGGCGGGAACGCACGCGCGACGATCACCTTCGCTGTCGTGTAGGCGGTTTGGCCCTTGGGATACCCCGCGGGCATCGTGAACCCGGCCGGCGAGAAGAACGGGTGCGTCTGGTCGATTCCCTCGTCGATGATCGCGATCTTCATCCCCTGGCCCGCGTTCGCGAGCCCAGCGCTCCAGAGGTTCGGGGCGCCGATCTGCTGTGCGCTGCGATCGAGCTGGGTGCGGTAGCGGACGCTCGGATAAACGGTCTCGACGCCGGGGAGAGAGGTCAGGCGGCCCAGCTGCGAGCTGGGGACGACGACTGCCAGCCCGTTGGCGACGAGCTTGTAGCGCCAGCGGATCTGGGCCTCCGGCACGGCGTCTTCGATCGTCTCCGCGAGGGTCGTCTGCGCGTTTGAGAGCGTGCGCGCCTGTAGCTGCCGGCCGGCACGCCAGGTCGTGGTCGCGAGCGGCTTCTGGCTCAGCGAGACGACCACCTCGACGAGCTCGCCCGCGGGCGCCGCCTGCGGCTCGGCGCGCGCGGAGCCCGTCGCGAGTGCGAGCAGGGCCAACGCGCAGATGGAGAGACCCCGCCGCACGGCGATCATGGTAGGGAAGAAGTCTTGAAGACCGTGTTACGGCTTCTCGGGCCATGGTCCGCCGTCGACGTCAGGCGGCAGCTCGGGCCAGAGACGCCATCGGTCGATCAGGCCGTGGTGCTCGGCCGCGCGTATCGCTGCAATGCGGTTCCTGACGCGGAGCTTGCGGAAGATGTTCGACAAGTGGAACTTGACCGACTGGTCGGCGACCCACATCACCTCGGCGATTCGAGCGTTGGAGTATCCGGCTGCGGCGAGTGTGAGGATCTCCCGCTCGCGCCGCGTCAGCATCGGAGCATCGGGCTTCGGCGCGAGCTCGACGACGGGGCGCGGGAGCACCATGTACTGCGGGAGCACCACGAACCTGCCCGCGGCGGCGACTGCGAGCGCGTTGAGCACGTCGGCGGGATCAGCGTTCTTCGTCAGGTACGCCGAGACGCCGAGAGGCAACAGTTGCGTGACGATGCTCTCCTCGAGCGGCTCTGCTGGAAGCAGCACGATGCCGCCACGGGGCGTGGCCCTGTTGAGCCTCGCCAGGTCGTCCGCGAGCCCATCCCGCTTTTGACCCGGGTCGAGGACGATGACGCTGGCGGCGGCGAGACCGACTGTGCCGGCTGCCGCTTCCGCGGTGTCGGCTTCGCCGAGCACGAGATACCCGGCCGCTTCGACGAACAGACGCAGCGACCGGCGAAACGCGGGCCAGCCGTCGATGAGGAAGATGGTGCGACCGTCGCCGCGTGCGGGCGGGCTCGTCATCGACACGCCGACACTACGGCGGCACCGTTCCCACGACAAGCACTCGTGGTGGGAAAACTCCGGAAAGAGGTGGCTACACTGTCCGTCCGCGCGGATGTGGCGGAATTGGTAGACGCGCACGGTTCAGGTCCGTGTGCCCTTCGGGGCGTGGAGGTTCAAGTCCTCTCATCCGCATCGCAGCGCCTCCCGTTGATTCAGGGCATCTCTGCCCGGGGCGTAACGTCGAGTGGATCGCCCCACGCTGCGCTTCGTGCTTCCTTGTAGAGCGCGCCCTGCTTGCGGCTGATCGTGCGCTCGCGGATGCCGTCGGGCTCGCAGGTGACGAGATTGACGTGGCCGGAGCGCGAGCTGCGGCTGGCGGATGATTCGAGCGGCTGCCGGTGGCACTCGGTCGCGGCTCAGCGCGGCATACGAGAACTTCTCATCCTCGTAGCCGAGCTCGACACCCTTCGCGTGCCGGTGCAGCCTGGAGCGGGGAAGCCGGACGGCGAAGTGGCACCAGTCGTCCGCCCGCAGCGGGCACGGCCGATCGTGTGGGCACGGCGCGACCGTTTGGCCGCCCGCATCGAGTACGGTCTCGCGCGCCGCGAGGACGCGGCGGTAGCCGGCCGGCGTCCCCGGCTCGACGAAGACGATGGTGTCGTCGGTCTGCGCCCACAGGTGCTTCGCGGGCACTGTCGCGAGCTCGCCGAGCACGTACGACACCACGACGAGGTCCGCCGGGCCGCGCGCGGCTGAAGCGGCCCCCTCGACCCAGGTCGCTTCCGGCATCAGCTCGCGTCCGGCCGTGATCATCGCCGGCTCGATCTCGACGAGCGTCTGCTCGCTCAACGACGGCCACTGCGCGACCGCAGCCCACGCGGCGACGCCCGGCCCAGCGCCGACGTCGAGGAGCGAGCCCGGTTGCCAGTCCGGTCGCTGCAGCGCCACCTGCCGGAAGGCGGAGCCGGCGGCGGCGAACGTCGCCGGCGCGCGGTAGGCGAGATAGGCGGCGACCTGCGCCGGCGTCCGTGCCGCCCGTGACGGCTGCTCACCACGGTAGGCACCGGACAGCGCCTCGACCTCCGCCGCCACCGACCCGCCAGCACGCGCGACGAGGCGCTCGATGCTCGCCGCCAGCTGTGGCGGCAGCGCGCTCAGGAGGTCAGAACCGCCAGGACGTCGTCGGCGTGCGTGCCCGGCTTCACGTTCCGCATCTCCTTGGCGACGTTGCCCTCGGCGTCGATCACGAACGTCGAGCGCTCGACGCCCATGTACGTCTTGCCCGCGTACGACTTCTCCTTCCAGACGCCGTACTCCTCGGCGGTCGCATGGTCGGTGTCGGCGAGGAGCGCGAACGGCAGGTCGTACTTCTGCTTGAACGTGACGTGAGAGCGCTCGTCGTCGGGGCTGACGCCGAGCACGACCGCGCCGGCGCGCTCGAACTCGCCCCAGGCATCACGGATCCCGCACGCCTGCGCCGTGCAGCCGGGCGTGTCGTCCTTGGGATAGAAGTAGAGAACGATCGGCTTGCCCCGCAGCTCGGAGAGCTTGACGGTCTCGCCCGCATCGCTCGTGAGCTCGAACTCCGGCGCCGGCTTGCCTTCCTGAACCACGTGTGCTCCTTTCGCTCGTCGTACCGGAGCCTAATGGTGCCCACACGCCGGCCGGCCCACCTCCGGTTCAGCCCGCGTGGCTGACGGGCAGGCGGAAGGCGGTCACCCTGCCGTTCGCCACCTGGGCGGTCAACCTCGGAACCTTGATCCCGCGCCGCCGTTCCTCCGGGGTGCAGGGCGCGAGGCAGCGCCTGCGCTGCCAGACGAGGTAGTACTCGCCCCGGCTCGAGCCGGGCCGTGCGCGGACGTACGCCGCGTTCGGGTATCGAGCGCGCAGGCGAGCGACGGGATCTCCCACGCGCAGCCCGAGCGACGTCGTCCAGCGCCGATCCGTGAGCCGGATCTCGGAGACGTGCACCGACGCGGGTGACGAGCAGCCCGCTCTGCCCTGCGGCAGGGCGCGCCTTGCTCGAGCGTCGATGCGAATCCCGCGCGCGGCCCAGGTTGCGGTGAGACGCGTCCGGGTCATGTTGCGGCACGAGGGCGCGCCGTAAGCCCTGATCGCATCCGAGAGCCGCGAGTTGCCTCCCCGCACGAGGTACTCCTGCGCGCGCTGAGAGGAGAGGGTGACCCGCACGACCCAGCTCGTCGCCCCCGGAGGCGCGATGCCCGGTGCGTTTCCGCGGGGCGGCGTGGTGGGACTCGGCGCCGCCGGCGTCGGCCTCGGCGCACCGGCTGCCGGGATCGCGGCCGTGCGCAGCGACGCCACCGTGACCTCGCCGGCAGGGTTGGAGGCGGTGACCGAGACGCGCAGGGTCGCGCCGGCATCCGCGGAGCCCGGCGTATACGACTTCGCCGTCGCGCCCGGAACGCTTGCGCAGCCGGGGCTGCACCGCTGCCACTGATACGAGAGAACAGGCCCGGTGCCGTGCCAGACACCGCTGGACGCCGTGAGCGGGCGGCCCTCCACCGGCACTCCGGAGATCGTCGGCGGAGCGAGATTCTTGGGCACCACGATCCTGCCGACGAAGCGGATTCGGTTGTTCTGCTCGTCCGCGACCAGGAGATCGCCCTCGGGGGTGACGCTGACGCCCTTGGGAGCGCCCAACCGCGCCGA
This sequence comes from uncultured Gaiellaceae bacterium, assembly GCA_963784895.1. GTDB lineage: Bacteria > Actinomycetota > Thermoleophilia > Gaiellales > Gaiellaceae > Gaiellasilicea. The sequence goes on from CAWATM010000017.1 coordinate 240,542, forward strand.
CGCGGCAGGACCGCCGTCTCCCGAGCTTCCGCGGATGCCGTCGCCGATGACGGTTCTGATCACCCCGCCGGGATCGACGTGGCGGACGCGCTCGTTCGAGGTGTCGGCGATCAAGAAACCGCCGTCTGGCAGCCCGACGACGTTGTGCGGATCGTTCAGGCTCGCCGAGGTTGCGGGCCCGCCGTCGCCGCCGAATCCCGAGACGCCGTTGCCGGCGACGGTCGTGATCACCCCGGCAGCGGACACCCTCCGGATCCGTTCATTCTCGATGTCCGCGATCAGGAAGCCACCGTCCCCCGTTGGAGAAACGGCGAACGGATGATCGAGCAGGGCTGCGGTGGCCGGGCCGCCGTCGCCGCTGAAGCCTGCGGCGCCCGTGCCCGCCACGGTGGTGATCACGCCCGACGCGGAGACGCGCCGGATCCGGTTGTTGTTCGTGTCCGCGATCAGAAAGCCGCCACCCGGAAGCGGCGTCACGCTGCGCGGGTTGTTGATCGCGGCGCTCGTCGCCGGACCGCCGTCACCGCCGAAGCTGGCCGCTCCGGTACCCGCAACGGTGCTGATGATCCCGGCCGAGGAGACTTTGCGGATCCGGCTGCTCTTCGTCTCGGCAAGGAGAAACCCCCCGTCTGCCGTAGGCGCGGCGGTGTGGACGAAGTTCAACCGTGCGAGCGTCGCCTGACCCCCGTCGCCCGAGGAGCCGGCAACGCCCGTGCCGGCCAGGGTCGACACGACGCCGTTCCCGTCGACCATGCGGACGCGGTTTGTGTACGGCTCAGCCCAGGCGTAGCCGCCGTCGGGTAGTGCCGAGACGGCCCGAGGCTGGTTGATCGCCGCCTCGCGGCTGTGTCCGCCGTCGCCGGAGTCCGCGGGCGCGCCGGTCCCGACCAGGGTCCAGATCGTCCCTTCGGAATACGACGCCGCCGCCGTCCCCGAGGTCAGGCAGGCGGCGAGGAGCGCGGACGCGAAGCCCAACCGCGTCCGGCGGACGATCGCCGTTGACTGGTGTTCCCCCCGCACCTTCGTCTAATCGTGCCCTCGCGCGGCGAAAGAGCAACCGGACAAATGTATAGGTGCTGAGCGCGACAAAGTCGCACCGACAATCCGGTGGGTAGGGTCCCCGCGTGCTTTCCGCGCACGCGTTTCTCGCACTTCTAGTCGTTGTCGTGCCGGCGCTCGCGGCCGTTCGCGGGCGGGCTCGTCTACTGGCGCCGGCGCGGCGCCGGGCGCTGGCTCACACATGTGCTCGCACTTGCGCAGACGCTGCTGGTCGCCCAGGTCGCGCTCGGGCTGCTGCTCCTCTCCGACGACCGGCGCGCGGCCGACGAGCTCCACTACGCCTACGGCTCGCTGTCGTTGGCCGCGATCCTCGCGCCCTGGATGTACGCGCCCGCGGCGGGGCCGAAGCGGCTGCTCTGGTTTGCCGGCACTTCCTTCCTCGCCGCAGCCCTTGCGGTTCGCGCGATGATGACGGGATCGTGAAGCGCTTCTTCACCGACATGAACGCGACCCTGCGCGGCTTCCTGGTCATCGCGCTGATCGCCGGCGTCGTCGTCCTGCTCTCGCTCCAGTCCGTGCTCGCGACCGTCGGCGGCCTCCTTCGGATCGCCTTCTTCCTCGCGATCGCGTTCTTCCTCTTCCTGCTCTGGCGCGAGAAGCGCGGCGACATCGAGTCGTGGAGCGATCGCAGCCGCAACGTCTTCTACGCGGCGGTCGTGCTCGCGGTCGTCGACATCGGCGCCTTCATCGGGCTCGGCGCGTCAGGGCCGGACGCGCTCGCGTTCTTCCTCGTGCTCGGCGCCTGCGCCTACGCAGGCTTCCGCGTCTGGCGCAACGAGCACAGCTACAGCTGAGCCCGAATCCTCTCGAGCAGCCGGTCGACGTACGAGATCACCGGGACGGCGGCGTCCTCGAGCGGCGCCGGTTCGTCCCGCCACGCCGCCTCCGGCCCGAAGACGTAGTAGACGTCGTAGATGAAGCCAGACGACCCGAGCCGGCCGAGATCCGCATCGGCGAAGTACGTCCCGGTGATCCCCTCGGCGTCCCAGTACTGCGTCACGCGGGGGTCGGCGAGGATCGAGTCGTCGATCGCGCCGCGCTCGTCGGTCACGCGCTGGTTCAGCCAGACGACGTAGAAGCGCACGTCGTCGGACGGCTCCTGCTCGAGAATCTGCTCACGGACCGCACGGGCGCCGGCGAGGCAGGTGCCTCAGGTGGGCGAGAGCAGGACGATGACACGGGTCTTGCCCGCGTCGGCCTCGAAGTCGGCCCGCAGCTCGAGCACGTTCGCGAGCTGCTCGACGCTGTCGGCTGCCGTCGCCTCGGGCGCGGCCGTCTCCTCGTCGCCGCCGCACCCGGCCAGCACCACCAAAGCGAGCAGCAGAAGCGCGAGCCGCCGCAACGGCTAGGCCCGAACCTGGGCCGAGGCCCCGTCGAGCGCGTCGAGTGCAGCCCGGATCGTCATCCCCTCGCCGACGAAGATCGGCGTGTCGCGCTCGGTGTACGCGGATGCCTCGCTCTCGCGCAGCGTCAGCATCAGGTGCATGAAATCGGACGGCTCGTCGCACTCGAACGCGGTCATGAACTCCTGGTCGTCGATCCCGAACGAGTAGGTCGTGTGGTTGTGGATCGTCTCGAATGCGCGGCCGATCCGGATGTGCTCGTCCATCGCGCGCTGGCGGTCCTCGAGCGAGAGCGCGTACCACGGCCGCACTTTCACGAACGGGTAGACGACGAGGTACGGCGAGCCTTTGGGGACGATCTTCCGCGGTCGCCGCGCCTGCGTGTAGGGCGACGCCTTCGTCGTCGCGAGGTAGTTGAACGGCGTCTCGAGCCAGCCGGCGAGCGGCGTCCCGTTCAGCGCCGCCCCGAGCTCGCCGAGGTCGGCGTAGCGCTCGGTGATCTTCCAGAGGAAGAAGTCGACGTCGGGCCGGATCCCTGCGGTCGAGTAGGCGCGCAGGTGCTCGAAGCGCTCGCCGAAGCTCTCGACCACCTCGGCAAAGGCGTCCTTGCCGGCAGTCCGCTCCTCGACCGGCAGCCGACGCCAGGCCGGGTCGGCCTTGAAGAACGTGTAGGCGACATACTGGCCGGTCTGCGTCTCCCCGCTCACGGGCACATCGTACGTTCGAGCGCCTCGCTGACAGGGTTGAAGCTTTCTTTCTTCGTCCCGTCGACGTAGTAGATCCCGGACTGGAAGCCGATCAGCGCGGGCTCGTCGTGGGAGTGGAAGAGGAGCAGGCCTGCGACGTTCTCCTGGCAGGAGGCGAGCTCGATCGCGCGGCGGTAGAAGTCGGCCTGCGTCTTCTCGTCGACCGGCGCGCCCGGCTCCTCGCCTTCGTACAGCGCCGCCTTCTCGTCGGGAACCTCGGTCTCGACGCCGAGCTCGCTGTAGAGCACCGGCAAGCCCGGGCCGAACGCCTCGTCCAGCAGCGGACGCAGCTTCTCCTCGTAGTCCGCCATCAGGATCGACGTCGACGCCGGGTTGGTGGGCCGGTCCGGCGGGATGCTGGAGCTGGCGGGATAGGGGTGGTAGGCGAAGCCGTCGAGCGGCGGCGCGTCGCGGCCGCTGGCGCGGTAGGCGGCGCCGAGGTCGCGGATGAAGGTCGTCGGCGAGTGCGTGTCGCGCCCGGTTCCCGGCCGGTCGATCCCGCGCGGGGCGAGCGCGCCACCCCAGATCCGGATCTCGGGATCGGCGCGCTTGGCGGCCTCGTAGACCTCGATCAGGAGCGCCAGATACGCCGGCGCGGCGACGTCGCCGCCGTCGGCATCGAACTGCGGCAGCCAGAAACGGTTCAGGTTCGGCTCGTTGCCGACGATCACGTCGCGGACCTCGGGTACGTCGCGCATCGTCGCTGTGACGTAGGCGGCGAACTCCGCACGCGCCCTCGCCGTCAGCGGCGTCGTCGACGAGCCGGGGTGGTAGATCCCGAGGAAGATCCGGGTGTCGCCGGCGCGCTCGACGACGCCGCGGAGGACGGCGACCTCCTCCTCCGGCGGCGCCGAGAGGCCCGGCTGCCAGAAGCTCGTGATCCCGACCGCCGCGAAGCCGGCTGCCTGGAGCTGCTCGAGGGCCGGGCCCTCGTGCCGGACTGCGTCGTCTACGGCTCCAACCAGAAGCGAGGCGCGATCACCGTCGCCGCCTCCGCAGCCGGTAAGGAGCGCGGCGGCGAGGAGGCACGCACCACGTACGGCGTGCTGACGCGCTCGACCGGGCGCCCCGGCCGCGCCTCGTCGACGAACGAAACCGAGAGCTGGTACCAGCCGGGCGTGATCTCGGTGGGTCGGAGCAGGACCTTGGCGCGCCGACCGGCGGCCGCGCGGCCGGTCGTGATGGCAACGGCCGTCCGGCGCGGCAGGCGCAGGAGGCGGGCCCGGTAGGTACAGGCGCGCTCGCATCGGAGCGAGATCGTACGCTCAGTCGTCGTGAAGGCTGCCGACACCCTGGCGGTGACCGGGCACGGGCCGACCGACGCGGCTCCGGCGGCTTCCATCGCCGCGCGGACAGGTTCGAGCGACGTCTTCGGCGTCCCGTCGGCGTAGACGAGCCCCGACTGCCAGCCGAGCCTGCCGGGCTCGTCGCGCGTGTGGAAGAGCAGCATCCCGGCGACGTTCGACTGGCAGTAGGCGAGCTGGATCGCGCGCTTGTACGCCGCCGCCTGCGCCGCCTCGGTGACTGGGCGCGTCGTCGCCGGCTCGAAGCCGCCGTAGAGCTCGCGCTTCGCGGCCGGGATCGCCGACTCGATCCCGAACTCGTCGTAGAGGATCGGCATTCCCTTGCCGACCTGCGCCGTGCCGTCGAACGCCTTGCCGAGCAGCCGCACGAGCACGTCCTGGTCGATCAGCCCGAGATGATCGGGATCGGCTGGCAGGGCATCGACGGCGACGCTCGAGTTGAGCGGGTAGGGATGGAAGGAGAAGCCGTCCATCACGGGCAACGCGCGGCCGCTCTTGCGGTAGGCCGCGCCCAGCTCGCGGATGAAGCGGCTGGGGGAGATCGTGTCGCGGCCGGTGTTCGGCCGGTCGACGCCGCGTGGGGCGAGCGCTCCGCCCCAGACACGCACGTCGGGAGCCGCTGCTTTGAGCGCGTCGTAGCTCTCCGAGAGCAGGCGGAGATACGCCGGCGCGGAGGAGCCGCGCCCGCGCAGGTCGAACTGCGGCAGCCAGAAGCGGTTCAGGTTCGGCTCGTTGCCGACGATCACGTCGCGGAACGCCGGGTTGTCGCGCACGATCGCGGCGACGTAGCTCGCGAACTGCTTCCGCGCGGTGAGCGTCAGCGGGGTCGTCCGCGAGCCCTCGTTGTAGACGGACACGTAGACGCGGACGCCGTGGAGGGCCGCGGCCGTCCCGACGTTCGCCAGCACCATCGCCTCGTGCGGCGTCGGCGCGGACAGCCCCGGCGCCCAGAAGCTCGTCACTCGGACCGCCCTGAAGCCGGCGAGCCGGAGCAACCCCATCTCGAGCTCCGACTCTGCTGCCAGCGGGCTGCGGATGCGATCCTCTGCGGCGCCGAAGACGACCGACGACCCGCCCGCGTGTGCGGCCGAGGGAAGGACGAGGACCGCCGCAATCGCTGCCAAGACCCGCTTCACGCCGTGGCTAAGGTAGCCGAGGTGGCAGACATCAAGGGGAAACTGAAGTCGCTGCCGGCGCGTCCGGGCGTTTATCTCTTCCGGGACGAGCGCGGCGACGTCCTCTACATCGGCAAGGCGAAGTCGCTGCGGCCGCGTGTGCGCTCGTACTTCCAGGAGGGGCGCGGCGACAACCGCGCCTCGATTCCGCGGCTCGTGCCGCGGATCGACGACCTCGAGGTGATCGTCACGGGGAGCGAGGTGGAAGCGCTCCATCTCGAGCAGAACCTCGTCAAGCGCCACCGGCCTCCGTTCAACGTGCGGCTCCGCGACGACAAGTCGTTCCCGTACATCGCCGTGACGATCGACGACGAGTACCCGCGCGTGATGTTCACGCGGGAACGGCACCGGCGCGGCATCCTCTACTTCGGGCCATACGCGAACGCGAAGAAGGTTCGGGAGACGCTCGACGTCCTCAACCGTGTCTTCCAGTTCCGCCCCTGCGAGGGCCCGAAGCCGGGCCGGCACTCCGGGATCCCGTGCCTCGACTTCCATATCGAGCGCTGCCACGCCCCGTGCGTCGGCTACATCACGAAGGAGGATTACCGGGCGGTGATCGACCGCGTGATCGACTTCCTCTCCGGCGACACGAAGACGATCGTGCGCGAGCTGCAGGAGCAGATGCGCGACGCGGCCTCGGAGGAGCGCTACGAGGACGCCGTGCGCTACCGGAACCGACTCTTCGCGATCGAGAACCTGGCCGAGAAGCAGGGAGCCGATCGACGCGAGATCGGCTCGATCGATGTGCTCGGCGTCGCCGCCGAGGGCGACCGCGCTGCCGTGCAGGTGTTCCCGCTCCGCGGTGGCAAGATGATCGACCGGCACGGCTTCCACCTCGAGAACGTCGAGGGTCAGGACGTGACGACGGTGCTCGAGGCGTTCGCGCTCGAGTACTACGGCAACGCGCCTTCGATTCCGCCGCAGATCGTCGTGCCGCCGGATGCGACCGGGCTCGAGGCGCTGCAGGAGTTCCTCTCAGAGCTGCGGGGCTCGCGGGTCGAGGTGCGGACACCGGCGCGGGGCGAGAAGAGGCGGCTGGCGGAGCTGGCGGGCCAGAATGCGCGGCTGGCGCTCGACTCGGCGACGTTCGCCGCAGAGCAGAAGCAGCTGCGGCGGGTGCATGCGCTCGAGGAGCTGCGGGAGGCGCTGAACCTGGAGAGCCTGCCGTTGCGGATCGAGTGCTTCGACATCTCGAACATTCAGGGGCAGGAGATCGTCGGCTCGATGGTCGTCTTCCAAGACGGGGTCGCGAAGAAGGCGCACTACCGCAAGTTCGCGGTGCGCGGTCTCGACGGCCAGGACGACTTCGCGGCGATGGCGGAGGTCGTCTCGCGCCGGTTCGCGCGGCTGCGGACGGGGGTGGAGGAGGACTACGACGAGGGCTTTGCGGCGGCGCCGAACCTCGTCGTGATCGACGGCGGCAAGGGTCAGCTCTCGGCGGCGCTGGCGGCGATGCAGGCGTATGAGCTGCCGCGCGTCGCCGTGATCTCGCTCGCGAAGCGAGTCGAGGAGGTCTTCGTGCCGCAGCAGTCCGATCCGATTGCGCTCGACCCCCATAGCGCCGGCTTGCAGCTGCTCCAGCGTGTTCGGGACGAAGCGCATCGGTTCGCTCTCGGCTTCCACCGCCAGCGTCGCTCGGCGCGGGCCCGCGAGTCCATCTTCGACACGCTCGACGGCGTCGGCCCGGCGCGCCGGCGCGCCCTGTTGCAGCACTTCGGCTCGACCGAGAGCGTGCTGGCGGCGAGCCAGGAGGAGCTGGAGGGCGTTCCCGGCGTCCCCGCGAAGACGGCGCGCTCGATCTACGCGCAACTGCACCGAACCGGCAGCCCCGGCTGAGACGCATGCCGTTAGGCCTCTCGCAGCTCCATCTCGAGGAACTCCCAGTCGCCACCGTTCGTCGAGTGCATGTAGACGCGTACGGCGGCGAAGCCGGCACGTTCGTAGACCGTGATCGCCCGCCGATTGAACGTCGCAACCGAAAGAACGATCCTCGTCGGCCCGAAACGAGAGCGGGCATGCCGCAAACCTGCCTCGAGAAAGTCGCCGCCGAGACCCCGGCCGGTCAGATCGGGCCTGAGGCCGAGCCCGATTTCGATCGAGTCCTGCTTGTCCTGCTTGAACTGGAAGAAGCCGGCGAGCCCGCCGCTCTCGTCCTCGACGGAGACGTACTCGTCTCCCCGCAAGGCCGGGTCGAGCAGCTCGGCGAGGTCGTTCGCGTCAGCTGAAGCGTCGTAGAACGAGAAGGGCTCGGGGTAGTGCCACAGGGCGATCTCCTCGGCCTCCGCCTGGGTCATCGCCCGGAACTGGAAGGTGGGCTGAATCACGTGTCCGCCGCGGGGCTCTTGCCCGTCAGCGAGCGCCAGTCGGTGTGACCGAGGGTGAGGAAGAGCGCGGTGAAACCGAGGATCACATTCGTCGTGATCAGCGTCAGCTTCATGCCGACGCTGAACGCGAGCAGGGTCGCGCGGCCGATGCCGGTGCCGTTGAAGACGTAGACGATGAACGCCTGCTCGGTGCCGATCCCGCCGGGGCTGATCGGGACCAGCGTGGCGAGGCTCTGCGTCACCTGGACGAGCAGGACGTTTCGGATCGACTGCTCGATCCCGAAGGCGTCGAGGAAGAACCAGATCGCGACGAAGCGGAGCAGCCAGTCGCCTGCCTGCCACAGCGCGACCTCGCGCAGGTAGCGCGACCGGTCGCTCAGGACGGCGAAGCCCTGGCGCACGCGCAGCTTGAACTCGGCGATGTGGTAGCGGACCCAGACGACGCCGAAGATGCCGAAGATCACGAGTGCGACGAAGAGCACGACCGAGAACTCGGGATTCGCGGCGAAGAAGCCGAAGTCGAAACCCGGCAGGCTGCCGAGCGCACCGACCGCAGGGAGGACGCCGAGCGTCAGGGCATAGGCGAAGATCAGCACCGCCATGCCCATGTCGAAGAACGAGAGCACAAGCATCGTCGAGGCGAGCGTCATGTAGCTGCTCCCCGGCACCGCCCGGTGGGTGAGGTAGAGGCGGACGGCGTCGCCGGCGCGCGCCGGCACGATCGCGTTGACGCCGACGCCGGCGAGGTAGGCCGCGTAGATCGGCCGCCAGGGCACCGGCTGCTCGGGGTACGACGCGGCGATCGTGTTCCGCCAGGCGCGGCTCGTGCACATCGTCTTCAGGATGTGCGTGAGGATCGCGAGTGCGAGCGCGGTGAACTCGACCGAGGCAAGCTGCTCGAAGAAGACCCGGGTCGCATGGAGCACCTCGCCCATGCGCTCAGGCTACAACGGCGCCGTGTGGCGATTGGCCGCGCCGGCGGGCCCTTTAGGGCTCTTCGCGCGATGCGCGTCCGCGAATGCGGATGCTCAGCCTGCGCCGATCAGACAGCCCGGTCCGCTCCGTCGCTGCCCATGAACGGGTAGCGGTAGTCGGTCGGCGGCACGAAGGTCTCCTTGATCGTCCTGGGGCTGACCCAGCGGATCAGGTTCCACATCGAGCCGGCCTTGTCGTTCGTGCCCGACGCGCGCGAGCCGCCGAACGGCTGCTGGCCGACGACGGCGCCGGTCGGCTTGTCGTTGACGTAGAAGTTGCCGGCGGCGTAGCGGAGCTTCTGGTGCGCCTCCTCGACGGCAAAGCGGTCGTCGGCGAAGACGGCGCCGGTGAGGCCGTAGGGCGCGCCCTGGTCGACGAGGTCGAGCGTGTCGCTCCAGCGCTTGTCGTCGTAGACGTAGGTGGTGACGACCGGGCCGAAGAGTTCCTCGTTCATGGTTCGGTAGCCCGGATCGTCGGTCTGAATCACGGTTGGTGCGACGAAGTAGCCCTCGCTGTCGTCGTAGTCGCCGCCGACGACGATCTCGGCCTTCGCCGACGCGCGCGCTTCGTCGATCGCCTCCTGCTGCGTCTTGAACGAGCTGCCGTCGATGACGGCGCCCATGAAGTTCGAGAAGTCGGAGACGTCGCCCATCCGCAGCTCGGCGACCTGTGCCTCGAGCCGCTCGCGGAGCTCCGGCCACATGCTCTTCGGTGCATACACGCGCGATGCGGCCGAGCACTTCTGGCCCTGGTACTCGAACGAGCCGCGGACGATCGCGGTCGCGACCTCGGCGACGTCTGCGCTCGGGTGCGCGACGATGAAGTCCTTGCCGCCGGTTTCGCCGACGATGCGCGGGTAGTTCCGGTAGCGCGCGATCGAGTCGCCGACGGTCTTCCACATCGACTGGAAGACCGGGGTCGAGCCGGTGAAGTGGATTCCCGCGAGCTCCGGGCTGGCGAGCGCGGCGTCGCCGATCGTCGCGCCCGACCCGTAGACGATGTTGATGACGCCGTCCGGGAGGCCGGCCTCGCGCAGGATCTGCAGCGTGTAGTGCGCAGAGAGCGCCGCCGTCGACGCCGGCTTCCAGACGACCGTATTGCCCATCAGCGCTGCCGAGCCGGAGAGGTTGCCGCCGATCGCGGTGAAGTTGAACGGGCTGACCGCGAAGACGAAACCCTCGAGCGGCCGGTACTCCATCCGGTTCCAGACACCGGCGGAGGAGACGGGCTGCTCCGAGTAGATCCGAAGCATGAACTCGACGTTGTAACGCCAGAAGTCGATCAGCTCGGCGGCCGCGTCGATCTCGGCCTGATGCGCGGTCTTCGACTGGTTCAGCATCGTCGCGGCGACGAGCGTCGCGCGCCACGGGCCTGCGAGCAGCTCGGCCGCGCGGAGGAAGACGGATGCGCGCTCCTCCCAGGGGAGGCGCGACCAGTCGGCATGCGCGTCGCGGGCGGCGTCGATCGCCTGCTGGACGTGCTCGGGGCCGCCCTTGGCGACGTCGGCGAGGACATGCTCCTTGCGGTGTGGCATTACCGCCGTGGTCGTCTCCTTCGTCTCGACCTCCTTGCCGCCGATCACCATCGGGATCGCGAGCCGCTCGCGCTCCATCTGCGTCAGCCGGACGCGCAGCTCCTCACGCTCGGGCGACCCGGGCGCGTAACCGCGGACGGGCTCATTGGTCGGCGCAGGCGGTCTGAAGATGCCGGGGGCGCTCACGGGGTCGATTGTAGAGTCGGTGCCGATGCGCGTGACGCGGCATCCCTACGAGATCGCCGGCTGGGGAGTGGGGGAGCTGTGGATCGGCGACGGCGACGTCGTGGTCGCGCACGACCCGCCGACGCCGGGCGCCAGGCTCGCGGGCGCGATGCCCGAAACGCACCCCAGGGGCACCCCGGGTGTCCCTACTGAAACGCTATCGACGACGTCGTCACAGGGCCGCACCGGATTCGTGCCGGATCTGCTCCAACGTCTCCACAGCTACTTCGCCGGCGAGCGGGTCTCGTTCGTGGACGTGCCGCTCGACGAGGACTGGACGACGCCGTTCCAGACCGCGCTCGCGTCGGCGCTCCGGAACGTGCCCTGGGGCGAGGTCGTCAGCTACGGGGAGCTCTCCGCTCTCGCGGGCCGCGCCCGCGCCGCCCGAGCGGCGGGCACGTTCTGCGCCGAGAACCGCTTCTCGCTCTTCGTTCCCTGCCACCGCGTCGTCTCCGTCGGCGGCATCGGGGGCTACGGTTCGCTCGGCGTCGACTACAAGCGCCGGCTGCTCGCGCTCGAGGGAACGAGGCTCGATGGGGCTCTCTGACGAGGTTCGCTCCGAGCTCGCCGCGATCGCGCCCGAGCGCGGCTGTTGCCGGCTCGCCGAGATCTCGGCGCTCTTCCACTCGGCCGGGAGCGTTCACCTGCGCGGCCGCGGCCGCGTCGCGCTCCACCTCGATGTCTCCACCTCGGCGGTCGCTCGGCGCGCGTTCTCGCTGCTGCGACAGCTCGGGATCCACTCCGAGATCCGGACCTACCGCCGCCGTTCGTTCGACCACGCGACCCGCTACCAGCTGCACGTCAGCGGCAGCGACGCGGCGCTCGGGTCGCTTGTCGAGGCCGGCGTGCTCGACGCGCGCCACGCACCGCTCGAGCGGCCGCCGAAGCGGGTCGTCGGCCGCGCCTGCTGTCGTGGCGCGTACGTGCGCGGCGCGCTCCTCGGCGGCGGCTCACTCTCGGGTCCGCGCTCGGCCCACCTCGAGCTTCGCACGACGTCCCTCGAAGGAGCCGAGTTCTTGCGAAGCGTCGCGCGGGCGTGCGACGTCAGCCTCGGCGTGCTCGACCGCGGCCGCCACGCGCTCGCGTACGCGAAGGGGCTCGACGCGATCGAGTCCGTGCTCACGGTCGCGGGAGCGACCGACGCCGTCCTCGCGTTCGAGGAGTGGTCGATCGTCGGGGCAGCGCGCGGGGAGGCGAACCGGCTCGCGAACGCGGATCACGCAAACCTCGTCCGCACGAGCCGCGCAGCCCAGGAGCAACTCGAAGCCGTGCGAGCTTTGCAGCAAGACGGCACGCTCGAGCGCCTGCCCGAGCGCCTGCACGAGATCGCCCGCCTCCGTCTGCGCTATCCCCAGCTGCCGCTGCGCGAGCTCGCGGCGAAATGCGACCCCCCGACGACGAAAGCATCCGCCCATCGCCGGCTGAGAAAGCTGCAGGACCTCGCGGTTCGCGACTGAGCCCAGGGAGGCGAAGCCGACCCTTCAGGGGTCTTGGCGCGAATCGGGGATCCCCATTCGGGGATCCCCGATTCTGTTTGCGCCCGAGAAGTAGCAGCGGGCCGGAGGGGGAGCTCCGAGGACGACCTCCCCCTCCGCGTGCCGTGCTCCGGTGCCGGCGCCGAACGGGGTCTGAATTCGACGACGGACGAGCGCGAACCCGCCGTCTCAAGACTACGACATTGCCGATCGTGCGTCACTTCACATTCGTTCTCGACGGAGGCAACTGGTGCGACGCCCAGGACGGCAGAACGGTAGGTTCCGCTTCGGATGCAGACGGCCCTCGCAAACCTGAAGGAGCGCATCGGCGAGATTCACGACCTCGACCGCGCCTCGTCGCTGCTCGGCTGGGATCAGCAGGTGAAGATGCCGCCCGGCGGGGCCGGCGTCCGCGCGGAGCAGCTCGCCACGCTCGAGCGCCTGGCGCACGAGGCGCTCACGTCCGACGAGATGGGCCGGCTGCTCGACGAGCTCGCGCCGCACGAGGACTCGCTCGACTACGACTCGGACGAGGCGAGCCTGATCCGTCTCGTCCGCCGCGACTGGGAGAAGGCCCGGCGGGTCCCGGCGGAGCTGCGTGCGGAGATGACCCGGGCGGCGTCGCTCGCGATGCCGGTGTGGGTGCAGGCGCGGCAAGAGTCGGACTTCTCGCAGTTCCTGCCCGCCCTGCGCTCGAACTTCGACCTGCGCCGCCGCTACGTCGAGTGCTTCGACGACTACGACGAGCCCTACGATGTCCTCCTCGACGACTTCGAGCCGGGGATGAAGACCGCCGAGGTGCGCGCCGTCTTCGACCGGCTGAAGCAGGAGCAGGTGCCGCTCGTCGCCGCTGCGCGCCAGGACGGCGAGCGTCCGATCCGCGACGTCACCTTCCCGATCGAGGGCCAGCAGGAGTTCGAGCTCAAGGTGATCGAGCGCTTCGGCTACGACCCCTCGGAGTGGCGGCTCGACACCGCCGTGCACCCGTTCGCGGCCACGATCGCGATCGGCGACATCCGGCTGACGACGCGCTACTTCGACGACAACCTCGACGGCCTCTTCGGGACGATGCACGAGACCGGCCACGGGCTCTACGAGCACGGCGTCTCGCGCGACCTCGAGCGAACGCCGCTCGCGCACGGCGCGTCGCTCGGCTTCCACGAGTCGCAGAGCCGGCTCTGGGAGAACATGGTCGGCCGCAGCCTTCCGTTCTGGCGCCACTTCTTCCCGCAGCTGCAGGCGACGTTCCCACAGGCGCTCGCCGAGACGACCCTCGACGACTGGTACCGCTCGGTCAACTGGGTCGAGCCCTCGCTGATCCGCGTCGAGGCGGACGAGGCGACGTACAACCTGCACATCATCCTCCGCTTCGAGCTCGAGCAGGAGCTGCTCGCCGACTCGATCGTGCTGGAGGAGCTGCCCGAGATCTGGAACCAGCGGATGCGGGACTACCTCGGCGTGGAGCCGCCGAACGACGCGCTCGGCGTGCTCCAGGACATGCACTGGGCGATCGGCGCGATCGGCTACTTCTCCACCTACGCGCTCGGGAACGTGATCTCGGGCCAGCTCTGGGAGAAGGTGACGGCCGAGATCCCCGACCTCCACGACCAGTTCGAGCGGGGAGAGTTCGGCGCGCTTGCTGCGTGGCTGCAGGAGCATCTCTGGCGCCACGGGCGCAAGTACCTGCCGCGGGAGCTGATCGAGCGGACGACGGGCGGCGGGCTCGACCCCGAGCCGTACCTGCGCTATCTGCGCGGCAAGTACCCGCTCGCGACTTAGACTGCGCCGCGGAATTCGACACGGGAGAGAAGACCGAAATGGCAACTCGCGTAGGGATCAACGGCTTCGGGCGGATCGGGCGGAACTTCTTCCGCGCACAGCTCGAGCGCCAGGCGGACATCGAGATCGTTGCCGCGAACGACCTCGGCGACGAGCAGACGATGGCGCACCTGCTCAAGTACGACTCGACCCTTGGCCCGCTCGAGGGCGACGTCGAGGTCGAGGACGGCGTCATCCGCGCGGGCGGCGAGCAGCTCCAGCTGCTCTCGGAGCGCGATCCCGGTGCGATCCCGTGGGGCGAGCTCGGCGTCGATGTCGTGCTCGAGTCGACCGGCTTCTTCACCAAGCGCGATGGGGCCCAGAAGCACCTCGACGCGGGCGCGAAGAAGGTCGTGATCTCGGCGCCTGCGACCGACCCCGACCTCACGGTCGTGCTCGGCGTCAACGACGACGCCTACGACAAGGATTCGCACCACATCGTCTCCAACGCGTCCTGCACGACGAACTGCATCGCGCCGATGGCCAAGGTGCTGAACGACGCCTTCGGGATCGAGCACGGGTTCATGACCACGATCCACGCGTACACGAACGACCAGAACATCCTCGATCTCCCGCATGACGACCTCCGCAGGGCGCGCGCCGCGGCGATCAACCTGATCCCGACCTCGACCGGCGCCGCGCGCGCGATCGGGCTCGTCCTGCCCGAGCTGAAGGGGAAGGTCGACGGTGTCGCCGTCCGCGCTCCCGTCCCGACCGGTTCACTGACGGACTTCGTCGTCACGCTCGGCCGCGAGGCGACCGCCGAGGATGTGAACGCTGCCTTCGAGGAAGCGGCGGGCGGCGCGCTCGACGGGCTCCTGCAGTACTCGGTCGACCCGATCGTGTCGACCGACATCATCCACTCGCCCTACTCCTGCATCTTCGACAGCCCGCTGACGATGGCGAGCGGACGCAACGCGAAGGTCTTCGGCTGGTACGACAACGAGTGGGGCTACTCGTGCCGGCTCGTCGACCTGATCGGCAAGCTGCTCTAGGCCGTGCGCCTGCCGCGCTCGGTCCGCGACGCGGACGTGGAGGGCAAGACCGTCCTCGTCCGCGCCGACCTGAACGTCCCGCTCGAGGACGGGCGGGTCGCCGACGACACCCGCATTCGCGCGGCGCTGCCGACCTTGGAGCTGCTGCTCGAGCGGGGTGCCGCGCGCGTGCGCATCTGCTCCCACCTCGGCCGCCCCAAGGGCGAGGATCCGGCCTTCCGAATCGAGCCGGTGCGCGCGCACCTGCGTTCGCTACTGCCGGACGAGCGGATCGAGGTGCTCGAGAACACGCGCTTTCACCCCGGCGAGACCGCGAACGATCCGGCGTTCGCCCGTGAGCTGGCCGAGGGCTGCGACCTCTTCGTCAACGACGCCTTCGGCTCGGCGCACCGCGCGCACGCGTCGACCGTCGGCGTCGCGGAGCTGCTGGCCGCCTACGCAGGGCTGTTGCTGCTGGACGAGCTGAAGCACCTCGGTCGCCTGCTCGGGGACGTCGAACGGCCCTTCCTGCTCGTCACGGGTGGCGCCAAGGTCGCCGACAAGCTCGGCGTGCTCGAAAACCTGGGCGGTCGCGCCGACGCGGTGCTCGTCGGGGGGAAGATGGCCGAGGAGCTGCGCGACGAGAACCCGCTCCCCTTTCCGGTCGTCCTGCCGGCCGACGTCATCGCGGCGAGCGAGTTCGCCGCGGACGCGGAGACACAGGTAGCGCCGTTCGACGCGCTCCCGGAGAACTGGCTCGGGCTCGACATCGGGCCGGCAGCGCGCGAGGAGTTCGCGCGCCGTATCCTCGCCGCGAAGACCGTCTTCTGGAACGGGCCGATGGGCGTCTTCGAGTGGGAGCCGTTCGCCGAGGGGACGAAGGCAGTCGCCGAAGCCGTCGCGGCGGTCGACGGCTACACCGTCGTCGGAGGCGGCGATTCCGTTCGCGCGGTCAACGAGCTCGGCCTCGACGCCAGCGTCTCCTGGGTCTCCACCGGCGGCGGCGCCTCGCTCGAGCTGCTCGAGGGCAAGGAGCTTCCCGGCGTTGGCGCAATCCCGGAGAATCGGCGCTGATGTTGATCGCGGGCAACTGGAAGATGTTCAAGGGGCCGGGCGAAGCGCGCACCTTCTTCGACGGCTTCGAGCCGCCGGAGGGCGTCGACGTCGTTCTCTGCCCACCCTTCGTCTCGCTCGCCGCCGCGGTCGAGAGCGGCCGCACCGTCTACGCGCAGAACGTCCACTGGGAGCCCCAGGGCGCCTACACGGGCGAGGTCTCGCCCGAGATGCTGCTCGAGCTCGGAGTGAAGGGGGCGCTCGTCGGCCATTCGGAGCGGCGGCAGCTCTTCGGCGAGAGCGACGAGACGGTCGCTCGTAGGGCCCGCACCGCCCTCAACGCCGGGCTCGGCGTGATCGCCTGCGTCGGCGAGACGCTGGAGCAGCGCGAGTCGGGCGACACGGAGCTCGTGCTGACGATCCAGGTCGAGGCGATCGCGTTCGCCGCCGGCGAGCACGAGAACCTCGTCATCGCCTACGAGCCGGTGTGGGCGATCGGGACGGGCAAGACCGCGACGCCCGAGCAGGCCGACGAAGCGCACCGGTTCATCAAGGGGCTGCTCGACCGGCCGGTACTCTACGGCGGCTCGGTCAAGCCCGAGAACGCGGCCGAACTCCTCTCACAGTCCTCGATCGACGGCGCCCTCGTCGGCGGCGCCTCGCTCGAGCCCGACTCCTTCGCAGCGATTTGTCGCGCCGCGTCGACCTCGTAACGCTCGTCGTCCTCGACGGCTGGGGCTGCGCGCCGCCTGGGCCTGGCAACGCGGTCGAGCTGGCTCGGACGTCGGTCTTCGACCGGCTCTGGCGCGAGTACCCGCACACGACACTGGCGGCCTCGGGCGAGGCGGTCGGCCTGCCGCCCGGTCAGATGGGCAATTCCGAGGTCGGTCACCTGACGATTGGCTCCGGCCGGATCCTCTTTCAAGACCTGCAGCGGGTGAACGCCGCCGTCCGCGACGGCTCCTTCTTCGAAATCCCGGCGCTCGTGGCCGCCTTCGATCGCGCCCGCGCGCGGGGCGGCGACGTCCACCTGCTCGGCCTCGTCTCGAAAGGCGGCGTCCACTCGCACCTCGATCACCTGCAGGCGCTGCTCGAGCTCGCGCGCAGGCAGGGGATGGAGGAGCGGACCTGGATCCACGCGTTCACCGACGGCAGGGACGTCTCGCCGACCGCCGCCGTGGCGGATCTCGCCGAGCTGCCGGCCGCACGGCTCGCGACCGTCGTCGGCCGCTACTACGCGATGGACCGCGACGGGCGCTGGGAGCGCACGCAGAAAGCGCTCGACGCGATCACGAGCGGCGCTGGCGCTCCATCTCATAGCGTGTTGGAAGATGTGCAACGAAGCTACCAGGCCGGCATCACCGACGAGTTCCTGGAGCCGATCGTCGTCGACGGCGCGCTCCGCATCCGGCCCGGCGATGCCGCGATCTTCTTCAACTTCCGTCCCGACCGCGGCCGCCAGCTCGCCCGGAAGCTCCTCGAGGCCGGTTACGACCTGACGACGATGACGCGCTACTCGGACGAGCTCGAGGCGCCGGTGGCATTCGGGGAGCAGGTCGTCGAGCACACGCTCGCCGAGGCGCTTGCAGCAGCGGGCGCCCGCCAGCTGCACGCGGCCGAGACGGAAAAGTACGCCCACGTCACCTACTTCTTCAACGGCGGCGTCGAGCAGGCGTGGGCGGGCGAGACGCGGATCCTCGTCCCGAGCCCGCGCGATGTGCCGAGCTACGACTACAAGCCGGAAATGTCGGCGCGCGAGGTCGCGGCGCGGTTCGCCGGCGAGATCGGAAGGGGCTACCGGTTCGCGGTGATCAACTTCGCGAACCCGGACATGGTCGGGCACACGGGCTCGATCCCGGCGGTCACCACCGCCGTGGAGGTCACGGACGAGTGCCTCGGCGTCGTCGTCGACGCGACGCACGCGGCGGGCGGCGTCTGCCTCGTCACCGCCGACCACGGCAACGCCGAGCAGATGCTGGAGCCGGACGGCGTCAGCCCCCACACAGCCCACACGACCAACCCGGTTCCACTTATCCTCACCTTGAGTGAGGTCACACTAAAGGCGGACGGCGAACTTTCCGATTTAGCGCCCACTGCCCTGCGGCTCCTGGGTTTGGACAGACCGTCCGAGATGACAGGCACGGTGCTGTGCGGAACGGAATGAACCCGAACTTCATTCTTACAATCGTGGCGCTATACTCCGGCCCACTTGTCGCTGCCCCAGCCTGATCTCGGCGTCCTGCGGAAGGCCCAGCGAGGAGATGAGCGAGCTTTCTCGCTCATCGTCCGTGCGTACGAGCTTCCGGTCTACAACTACGTGCTGCGGCTCGTCGGAGACCGTTCGCTCGCAGAGGACCTGACGCAGGAGGTGTTCATCCGCGTCTACCAGGGGCTGCCGAGCTTCTCGCTCCGCTGCCGTTTCACGACGTGGCTGTTCCAGGTGACGAAGAACCGCGTGCTCGATGAGCTGCGCGCCCTCGAACGCCGGCCGCGCGCGGTCGTCAACCTCGAGGACATCCCGCCGCTCGAGGTCGTCGACGCGCCGTTCGAGCGGGTCGAGGCGATCGACGCCGTCTGGCGCGCGGTCGAGAACCTCAGCGTCGACCTGAAGATGGCGCTCCTCCTCCGCGACGTCGTCGGGCTCTCCTACACCGAGATCGCCGACTCGCTCGAGGTGACGCTCGCGACCGTCAAGTGGCGGATCTACAAGGCCCGCGAGGAAGTCCAGCTCGCGCTCGCCCGCGAGGGCATCACCTTCGGCACGACCGGCGAGCAGCCGGCCGAGCCCGCGCTCGTCTAGTTCCCGCTGCTCCTCGAGAGACGTGGCTCCCCGCCGCATCCGCCGGCGAGGAGCACAGCCCAGGACGACTGCCCTACGCGGCAGCGTTCGCGTCCTCTTTCGCCGCGAGTGAGAGGCTCGCCGCCATCACGTCCTTGAGGTGGCGCTTCTGGATCGGGAGCTGCACCTTGACGAGGTCGCGCACGCCCGGATGCCTCGCCTGCTTGTTCAGCTCCTGGAGGACGCCCCAATGGCCGACCTCGCCGGCCTCGGCCATCGTCAGGAACTCGAATCCGTCCAGCTCGTCGGAGCCGCGCTCGAGGTAGGTCTTCATCATCGTCGCGCCCTTCGTTCGCACCGTCCGCGCCTCGGCGAGGATCTTGCCCTTCTTGCCGTTGATGCTCGCGGCCACCGCGGTGCCGTCCTGTTCGGCTTTCGCCGCCTCCTGGCGCATCGTCTTCAGCTGCTTGCGCAGCTTCGCGTCCGTCGTCAGCTTCTCCACCCGCTCGGTCGCGGCCTGCGCGGCCATTGCGAGGCCGATCACCTCGCCGAGCTTCGTCTCCAGATTCGTCAGTTCAGCCATGCCGCTCCGTTTCGTGTCGGGGTCGGGCTAGATGCCGTACTCGAGCCGTGCCGCCAGGGCCTCTGGGAGACCCAGCTCGCGTGACTCGCGTTGCGTCTGCTCGACCGAATAGTCGGTACGGCGGAAGGTTGCCCGGGCAGCTGCAAAGTCAATCTCGAGCCACGCCGCGCGCGGGTCGCCGTCCCGCGGCTGGCCGACGGAGCCGGGGTTGAGCAGTCGCCGCAGCAGCCCGAGCTCGAGCTGCGTCCCTGCCGGCGCCTGCTCGCCGCGTAGGTCGGCGCCGTTCGAGATCTCGAGCGCGATGTGACTGTGGCCGACGAGCACGAGCTGCGCCTCGGTCAGCTCGAACGCGCTCGCCGCAGCCGCATCCGTGAGCACGTACTCCCAGACCGGGTCGCGTGGACTGCCGTGGACGAGCTCGACTCCGGGGGCAACCGCCTGCGGCTGCAGCGTGTCGAGGAACACCCGCGCCGGCTCGTCGAGCACCGTCTGCGTCCAGCGCGCCGCGGCGCCTGCCTCACCGCCGAACGTCTCGATCGGAATCTTGCCGAGGACGACGAGATCGTGGTTGCCGGCCAGACAGATCGCGGCCCGCTCCTGCAGCAGCGCGACGCACTCGTTCGGCTTCGGCCCGTAGCCGACGAGATCGCCGAGGCACCAGACCGCGTCGAAGCGGCCGGCGTCGACCTGCGCCAGCACGGATTCGAGCGCGTGCAGGTTCGCGTGGACGTCGGAGAGAACAGCGACGCGCATCTCTAGCTTGCGCAGGATGAGCATCCGCAGAAGCGGATGCTCATCGCGCCAAATCCCTAAAGGGGCCGCTCCGCGGCCCTACCTCGCTCACCGTACGGCCTACGAGTTGCGGGGAGGAGCTTCGGGCAGATCCTGGATCCCGCGCACCGTCGCGTACTTCGACCAGGAGTCCTGCAGCGCGTCGAGCAACTCCTTCGCGAACTTCGTCGACATGTTCACGCGCGAGACGACGATCCCGGGCACGTCCCCCTCGGAGACCTCGTGGTCGATCCGCGCGAAGGTGATCGTGAACTCGTAGTCCGAGAAAGAGATGTTCGCGAAGTTCGCGTAGGTGCCGGCGAGGTGCTTCTCGTCGATCTGGATGTTGAGCTGCCGCTCCTGGCCCGGGTCGTCCTCGTCCACGTCCGTACAGTAACGGCGTGAGAGCGATCGAAACGCTGGAGGCGGCGCTCGGCGAAGCGGCGGGCACGACGGTCGTGCTCGAGCGGCCGAGTGACGCCGCGCACGGCGACTACGCGACGAACGTGGCGATGCGCCTTGCAGGCACGCGCAAGCAGGCGCCGCGGGCGATCGCGGAGGAGCTCGTCGAGCAGGCCGCGGCGCTGCCGCAGGTGGACCGAGCCGAGATCGCAGGCCCCGGCTTCGTCAACCTCTGGCTGGCCCCAGGCTGGTACGGCGAGGCGCTCGCCGAGATGCTCGCCGCCGACATCGAGTACGGCGGCGGCTCGGCGACGGCGAGAGAGCGCGTCCAGGTCGAGATGGTCTCGGCGAACCCGACCGGCCCGATCACCGTCGCCTCTGCCCGCAACGGCGCCTTCGGCGACTCGATCGCGCGCCTGCTCGCCTTCGCCGGCCACGAGGTCGAACGCGAGTACTACTACAACGACGCGGGCGCCCAGATGGAGCGCTTCCGTGCCTCGGTCGAGGCGCGCCGGCGCGGCGAAGAGCCGCCGGAGGACGGCTACCACGGCGCCTACGTCGCCGAACTCGCAGCGTTGCCCGACGACCCCGTGCCGCAGATGCTGAAGCGGATCGAGGCGACGATGGAGCGCTTCCGGATCCACTTCGACTCCTGGGCGAAGCAGAGCGAGCTCGAGAAGCGCCTGCCCGAGTTCCTGCCGCGGCTGGACACGTACGAGCGCGACGACGCGGTCTGGGCGCGGTCGTCCGCGTACGGGGACGACGACGACCGCGTCCTGCTCCGCTCCGAGACGGGCGCGCCCACGTACCGCGCCGCCGACGTCGTCTACCTCGCCGACAAGCTCGACCGCGGCCTCGACCGGGCGCTCTACGTGCTCGGCGCCGACCATCACGGCACCCGCAACTGGTACGCGGCGGTCGCGCGCATGCTCGGCTACGACCCCGAGCGGGTCGAGGTGCTCCTCTATCAGCTCGTCCACCTGACCAGAGGCGGCGAGGCCGCGAAGATGTCGAAGCGGCGCGGCGACGTCGTCTTCCTCGAAGAGCTTCTCGACGAGGTGGGCGTCGACGCGGCGCGCTGGTACCTCGTCTCGCGCGGCCCCGACCAGACGATCGAGATCGACGTCGACCTCGCAGCCGAGAAGACGGCGAAGAACCCGGTCTTCTACGTCCAGTACGCCCACGCCCGGATCGCCGGAATCCTCCGGAACGCCGAGAGCGCGACGCCGTCCGCGGAGCCGCCGGTCGAGCTCGCCCCGGAGGAGCGCGACCTGATCAAGCGGCTGGCCGAGTTCCCCGCGCTCGTCGCGGAGGCGACCGAGCGGCGCGGGCCGCACGCGATCCCGAACTACGCGATCCGCGTCGCCGACGACTTTCACCGCTTCTACACGCGCCACAAGGTCCTCGGCTCGGACGCCGAGCCGTTCCGGCTCGGCGTGATCACGGCGACGAAGGCCGTGATCGCCCGCTCGCTCGACCTGATCGGGGTCGAGGCGCCCGAGCGGATGTAGACCCGTTCAGCTCGGGTGGCGGTTCGATTCCTGCAGCACCGACGTGTTCCCGTCGGGGTCGCTGAAGTCGGCGAACGAGTTGTAGTCGGCGCCTTTCGACGTCCGCGACGGGGCTCAGCACGAGCTGAAGTCGATTCGGTCCTCCTGGCATAGGATGCGCGGCGGATGAGCGCTGCTGCTCCAGACCGTAACCTCGCACTCGAGCTCGTCCGCGTCACCGAAGCGGCCGCGCTGGCAGCGTCAGGCTGGGTCGGTCGCGGCGAGAAGGAGAAGGCCGACGGCGCCGCCGTCGACGCGATGCGGCTCGTCCTCGACACCGTGCGGATGAACGGCACCGTCGTGATCGGCGAGGGGGAGAAGGACGAGGCGCCGATGCTCTACAACGGCGAAGAGGTCGGCGACGGCAGCGGCCCGGCGGTCGACGTCGCCGTCGATCCCCTCGAAGGGACGCGCCTGACTGCGCTCGGTCAGCCGAACGCGATCGCGGTGATCGCCGTCGCCGAGCGGGGGACGATGTTCGACCCCGGCGCTGCGTTCTACATGGACAAGATCGCGGTCGGGCCGGAGGCGGCCGATGCGATCGACATCGACGCCTCGCCGAGCGAGAACGTCCGCGCGGTGGCGAAGGCGAAGGGTCTGGACGTCAGCGAGGTCACCGTCGTCGTGCTCGAGCGCGACCGCCACGCGGAGCTGATCCGCGAGCTGCGCGAGTCCGGCGCGCGCGTGAACCTGATCCGCGACGGCGACGTCGCTCCCTCGATCGCCGCCTCGCAGGCCTTCACCGGCGTCGACCTGCTGATGGGCGTCGGGGGAACCCCCGAGGGAGTCATCTCCGCCGCGGCGATCAAATGCATGGGCGGTGCGATCCAGGGCAAGCTCTGGCCGCGCAACGACGAGGAGCGGCAGAAGCTCCTCGACACGGGCTACGACATCGACCGGGTGCTGAACACGGACGACCTCGTCTCCGGTCAGGACGTCTTCGTCGCCGCCACCGGCGTCACGAGCGGCGCCCTGCTCCGGGGCGTCCGCGTCAGCGGCCAGGGGGTCGAGACCGAGTCGATCGTGATGCGCTCCCGCTCCGGCACCGTGCGGCGGATCGCCGCCTACCACCCTTCCGAGAAAGTCAGACGCCTGATGAAAGGAGAACGCGATGGCCGGCAGTGAATTGCACGACACCGCGAAGGCCCTCGTCGCCGACGACAAGGGGATCCTCGCCGCCGACGAGAGCTCGGGGACGATCAAGAAGCGCTTCGACTCGATCTCGCTCGAGTCGACCGAGGAGAACCGGCGCGCCTACCGCGACATGCTCTTCACGACGCCCGGGCTCGAGGATCGGTCAGCGGGGTCATTCTCTACGACGAGACGCTGCGGCAGAGCTCGGCGGACGGGACACCGTTCGCGAGGCTGCTCGCCGACAAGGGGATCATCCCCGGGATCAAGGTCGACACGGGCGCGAAGGATCTCGCCGGCGCGCCCGGCGAGAAGGTGACCGAGGGTCTCGACGGCCTGCGCGAGCGGCTCGAGGAGTACAAGGGGCTCGGAGCCCGCTTTGCCAAGTGGCGCGCCGTGATCACGATCGGCGAGGGAATCCCGACGGCCTACTGCATCGAGGCGAACGCGCATGCGCTCGCCCGCTACGCCGCGCTCTGTCAGGAGCAGGGGCTCGTCCCGATCGTCGAGCCCGAGGTGCTGATGGACGCGGACAACGACATCGAGACGTGCTACCGGGCGACCAAGCGGACGCTGCACAAGACGTTCGACGAGCTGTACCACCAGCGCGTCGACCTGCAGGGGATCCTGCTGAAGCCGAACATGGTCATCTCCGGCAAGGGCTGCCCGACGCAGGCGAGCGCGCAGGAGGTGGCCGAGTGGACGATTCGCTGCTTCCGGGAGACCGTGCCCGCGGCCGTGCCCGGGATCGTCTTCCTCTCCGGCGGCCAGTCCGACGAACAGGCGAGTGAGAACCTGAACGCGATCAACTCGCTCGGACCGCAGCCGTGGGTGCTCTCCTTCTCCTACGGCCGCGCGCTCCAGGCGCCGGCGCTGAAGGCGTGGGCAGGGTCGGCGGACAACGTCGAGGCGGGGCAGTCGTTCCTGGCGCTGCGGGCGCGGTGCAACAGCGCGGCCGTGGCGGGTCGCTACTCCGCCGACATGGAGGAGCTGGCCCGCTCGAGCTGAGACGCCGTTACTCGTCGAGCAGCGCGCGGTCGTAAAAGTCGACGACGCGGCGCTCGTACTCGGCCGGCTGCGCCTTCAGGCCGCCCGTGTGGTCGGCTCCCGGCACCTTCCAGATCTGCTTCGGCTGGCCGGCGGCGGCGTAGTACTTCGGCTGCCTGACGTCCTCGCCGCCCATGCCGGGGTCGGCCCAGATCAGGAAGACGGAGCGGGGCGCGATCTCGCCGATCCGGTCGACGATCTTCGGCGGCGGCCCCTGGTTCGAGAAGACGGCGACAGCGGCACCGAGCGCGATCCAGGCCGGCCGGAAGATCCGATCCGCGCCGGTCAGGTCGACCTCGCCCGCCGGGTAGCCGGCACCTTCGGAGACGATTGCCTTGAAGTCGGTCGACCGGGCCGCCGCCTCGATCAGGATCTCGCCGCCGACGGAGAAGCCGTAGCCACCGATCCGGTCGTCGTCCACCTCTGCACGGGACTTCAGGTACTCGGCGCCGGCGATCAGGTCGCGGTCGCCCGCCCAGCGGACGGTGTCGCCCTCGCTCGTGCCCTGGCCGCGGGGGTTGAGGAGCAGGACGCCGTAGCCGTGCCGGATCAGCATCCGGGCTTCGGCGGAGCGCGTCGCGCCGGGGAAAAGGATCACCGCGGCGCGGTTCTTGGAGGGGACGTAGGAGCCGGTCAGCTCGAGCGAGTCGCTCGTGGTGACGGAGACGGTCTCGTACGGGACGCGGAGGTCGGGCTCGACGACGCCGCGGCCGGTGTGGGTGTAGGTGTAGGCGAAGCCGACGGGGAAGACGACGAGCGCGAAGACCGCGAGCGCGAGCGGCACGGACGCGACCACGGTCAGCGTCCGGCGGAGCACGGTGCGGCGGCGAGAGCCGTACGAGCGGCGCGACCGCCAGAGGACGACGAGACCGGTGGCCGCGAGCACGACGCCGGCTGCGATCGTCAGCAGGCCTGTCGTGTAGTGGTCTCCCGACGCCTCGCCCTGGGAGAGCCAGTACGCGCTCGGAATTCCGAACGCGATTCCGAGGACACCGAAGGTGAGTGCGAGTGCGGCCCTGATCCCGGCGCGCACACGGAGGTAGAGCGCTGCCGCGGCGGCGATGGCCGCGAGCGGGATCAGGCCGCTGGCAAGATGGTCGGCTGGGGTCGTGCCGGGCTCGGGTTGGAGAAAGTTGTCGTCGGCGATGTGAAGCGCGACCGCACCGAGGGCGATCGTGGCGACGCCGCGCTCCGTTCGGGCGAAACGGGCGGCGCGCGCCACGATCGACGTGCGGGTGGGGGCGGGGGTCGTGAGTGCGTGGGAGCTCGATGTCATGCACCGAGGCTCGCAGCCGCCCGGCGTCGCCACAGCGCGGCCTGCAGGCGTCTCGAAGTGCGGCTGGCCGTACGCCGCTACACGTAGCGGCCCATGCCGCCGGCGACGTCGATCGACGCGCCCGTGATGTAGCTCGCCCGCTCACTGAGCAGGAACGCGACCAGGCCCGAGACCTCCTCGGGGACACCGAAGCGCCCGAGCGGCACCTCCTGCCGCGCGAACGCGTCGAAGAACTCCTCGCGCGGCACGTCGGGCGCGCGGCGGCGGTGGATGTTCTCCCACTGCGGCGTGATCACGAAGCCGATGTTGACGCCGTTGACGAGCACGTTGTCCTTCGCCACCTCGAGCGCGAGCGTCTTCGTGAACGAGTTCCCCGCGGCTCGGTTGACGGACGTGGCGAAGAACGTCGGGTCGGGATAGCGCGAGTAGACGGCGCCGATGTTGACGATCCGGCCGCCGCCGGCCACGCGCATGTGCGGCAGGACCTCGCGGCAGCAGCGGATCAGCGAGAAGACCTTCACGTCGTAGTCGGCGGCCCAGTTCTCGTCCGACAGCGCCTCGAAGTTGCCGGGGTGCGCGCCGCCGGCGTTGTTGACGAGGAAGTCGATCCCGCCGAGCGCCTCCGCCGAGCGGGCGACGAAGTCGCGCACCTGCTCGGCGTCGGTGACGTCGGCCGCCTGCGCGTGGGCCGCCCCGACCTCCTCGCCGGCGGCGAGCACCTCGTCCTCGTTGCGGGCGCAGATCGCGACGCGGGCTCCCTCGGTCACGAGCTCGCGAGCGATCGCCTCGCCCAGCCCCTTCGACCCGCCCGTGACGAGCGCGCGACGCCCTTCGAGGCCGAGCTTCACTTCGTGCGCAGGTACGCGTCGGAGCCGTCGAGCCAGTCCTGTCGCGGCGGGCAGAAGATGTCGACGTCCAGCGTCGGCTCGAGCGCCTCGGCCTTGTGCGGCAGCCACGACGGCAGGTGGAGGACCTCACCGGCGCCGACGTCGACGATCTCCGACTCGTCCTCGCCGAGCCAGAAGCGCAACGTGCCCTCGAGGATGTAGGTCAGCTGCTCGTTCTCGTGCGAGTGCTGCGGCACGATGCAGCCCTGCTCGAGGAACACCTGGGCGAGCATCATCCGCTCGGTCGAGATCAGCCGCCGCGCCAGGTCGGGCTTCAGCGCCTCCTTCGGCAGCTCGTCCCAGCGGTAGTGCGTCGCCGTCACAGCAGCGCCCCGAGCTTCTCGATCCCCTCGTCGATGCGCGCGTCGTCGACGAGGCTGAACGAGAGCCGCACCGTGTCGCCGCCGCGCCCGTCCGGGAAGAAGAGCGTGCCGGGGACGATCCCGACGCCCTGCTCGACCGCCCGCCGGGCGAGGTCGACGGAGTCCGCCCCGGGCAGCGTCAGCCAGGAGAAGAAGCCTCCCTGCGGCCGGGTCCAGCGTGACCCCTCCGGCAGCGAGCGTGCGAGCGCCGCGAGCATCCGCTCGCCCTTGCGCCGGTACAGCGCCCGCGACCGTGTCAGCTGCTCGTCGATCCAGCCGCGCCGGGCGGACTCCTCGAAGAGCCGCTGGCCCAGTGCGCCCGCGCACTGGTCTGTGAGCTGCTTGGCAGCGACGAGCCGAGCCGAGATCTCGGCCGGGCCGACCGCCCAGCCGAGCCGGACACCGGGGCAGAACGTCTTCGAGGTCGTCCCCGCCTGGACGACGGTGTCGGGGCCGAGGCTCCAGAGGCTCGGGAGCAGGTCCTCGGTGAAGCCGAGCTCGCGATAGGCGACGTCCTCGACGATCAGGAACCCGTATCGGCGCGCCAGCTCGACGAGCGGCGCGCGCCGCTCGGCCGCGAGGCTGACACCGGCCGGGTTCTGGTGGTCGGGAATGGTGTAGACGAGCTTCGGACGCAGCCCGGCCGCGAGCCGCTGCTCCAGCTCGTCGACCTCGAGCCCGTGCTCGTCGAGCGGGACGGCGACGAGCGTCGCCTCGAAGCTCCGAAACGCCTGGATCGCGCCGAGGTAGGTCGGTCCCTCGACGACGACCGTGTCGCCGGGATCGAGGAAGGTCTTCCCGATCAGCTCGAGCGCCTCGATCGCGCCGCTCGTGATCAGCAGCTCGTCGTCGGCGGGACGGCGGCCCTGCAGCGTCTCGAGCCTTTCGGCGAACGCGTCGAGCGACCCAGGCAGACCACGCGTGGGCGCGTACTGGAACGCGCTCAGCTCGCCGGCCGCCGCGAACTCCTGCAGCAGCGACGAGATCCGCTCGCGCGGGAAGGTCTCCGGGTCGGGGAAGCCGCCGGCGAAGGAGATCAAGTCGGGCAGGCCGAGGAGGGCGAGGACGGACGCGATCCCCTCGCCGACGTCCCCCCGTGTGCGGACTGCGGCGACGGTCTCCCACCGTGCCGTCTCGGGCGTCACCGTCACGCGGCCATCCTACGCCGCTAGCAGAGCCTCGTCAGCCGGCCGGTGTCGACGTCGTAGAGGAAGCCGCCGACGTGGAGGTGCGTCAGGTACGGCCATGACCGCACCCGCTGGACATCGTCGCGGACCGTCTCCTCCTGGTCGCTCGAGACGAGGAAGGCGAGGCTGCGTGTGTCCGGCCCGCCGGCGGTCGAGACCGCCTCGTGGACGTCCTCCTCCTCACCGGCCGCCATCCGGCACTTCGTGTGGGCGACGATCATCGCGCGGTCGACGCCGAGCAGGTAGGAGGCAAGCACGAGCGTGCGGAGGACGTCGTCGGTGACGCGCGCGCCGGCGTTCCGCAGGATCTTCGCGTCGCCGGGACTGAGGCCGAGCATCGCGAGCGGCTCGATCCGCGAGTCCATGCACGTGAGGACGGCGAGCCCCTTTGCCGCAACCGGCTCAAGGCCCTCGAGCCGGAATCCCTGGGCGTACGCCTCGTTGGCCGCGAGCACGTCATCGAACGTCGCATCGCCGGCCACGCGGGGATCGTATGCGTAGGTAGACGCGGGTGCGAAGAGGGGTAGCCGCCACCGATGACCGCGAGCCCCAGCGCTCGTAGCGTCCTCCGCACCAGCCCGAACCACAAGGAGGACATCGATGAAGACACGCACGAACCGCCTCATCCTCGCCTGCATGAGCGTCCTGGCCGCCCTGTGCGTCCAGGTCGCA
The DNA here is from genome assembly GCA_963784895.1 of uncultured Gaiellaceae bacterium. Classification (GTDB taxonomy): domain Bacteria; phylum Actinomycetota; class Thermoleophilia; order Gaiellales; family Gaiellaceae; genus Gaiellasilicea. The sequence goes on from CAWATM010000017.1 coordinate 269,194, forward strand.
GCAGCCGCGCAGGCCGCGCCGATCCTCGGCCAGCAGACCCAGCCCGGCGACGCCCTCGACCCGCGAACCTACGCTCCGGAGAGCAGGCCGTTTCTCACCGTCAGCGCGAGCGGCTTCCAGAAGTACGCCTGCCAGGCGAACGGCAAATGGCTGTTCACAGACCCGGTCGCAGACCTCTACGCGGAGAAGGCGATCGGCACGCACTATCTGAACTTCGCCACCGGCCGGCCCGTGTGGGAGCTGAAGGACGGCAGCAGCGTCGAGGCCGCACGAACGGCGTCGGCGCCCGCGGGGACCGGCAACATTGCGTCGCTGCTGCTCGAGGCCAAGGTCACGATTGCCGGCTCCGAGGGTGACCGTCTGGCCAAGACCACGTGGGTGCAGCGTCTGAACACGTCCGGCGGTGTCGCTCCGGACAGCGCGTGTACGCCCGGTGCCACGCTCGCCGTCCCCTACACCACCGACTACGTCTTCTGGGCTGCGAAGGGCATGCCCGACGACTGAGCCGTCGCCACCAGGCGAGGGTGAGCGAGCGCCGCTGCGGGGCCGCCCGCGAAGCGGCGCTCCGCTCCCCTCCCCTCGGTGGTCATCCCCGGTGGGGACGCCCGGAGAAACTGGCCGAACGGGCGGTTTCGGCGCGGTGACGAAGGCGTATGGTTCCCGCGTGGGCCGGATCGACGCGCGCCTGAAAGAGCTCGGGCTGCTGCTGCCGGCGCCGATGGAGCCGCCGGGCAACTTCAAGCTCGTCAACGTCCACGGCGGCCTTGCCTACGTGGCGGGCCACCCGGCGATCGACGGCTCCACCGTGCTCGTCCAGGGGGTCGTCGGCCGCGACCTCACCGCGCAAGAGGGGTACGAGGCGGCTCGGCTCGCGGCGCTCTCGATCCTCGCGTCGCTCGAGCGCGAGCTGGGCGACCTCGATCGCGTGACGCAGTGGCTGCGGGCCGTCGGCTACGTTCAGAGCGCGCCCGACTTCCACGAGAACGCCAAGGTCGTGAACGGCTTCAGCGATCTGATCGTCGAGATCTGGGGCGACGCAGGACGCCACGCGCGCTCGGCGCCCGGCCAGGGGCCGTCACCGCTGAACGTCCCCGTGATCGTCGACGCGATCGTGGCGGTCGCGTGAGCGCGTTCGACGACCTCACCGCGATCCCGCCGCAGGAGCTCACGGCCGGCTACCTCGCGCGGGCGGTGCACGGCGAACGGCTCACCCTCGCGATCGTCGAGATCGAGCCGGGCGCGGAGCTGCCGGAGCACCACCATGCCAACGAGCAGTTCGGCCTCGTGCTGCGCGGGGCGCTGACCCTCCGCGTCGGGGACGAGTCGCGGACGGTGTCTCCAGGCGGCCTCTGGCGCATCCCCGGCGACGCCCCGCATTCGGCGAAGGCCGGACCGGAGGGCGCCGTCGTCGTCGACGTCTTCGCCCCGCCGCGGGACGACTGGGCCGCGATCGCCGCGACCCAGCCGCGCCGGCCGGCCTGGCCCTGACCTAGCGCTCGGGCCGGCCGAACACGCGCCGGGCGCAGTCCGGGCAGTAGAAGACGAGGGTCGGTCCCTCGGCGGCCCAGGGATCGTCGGCGCGATGCGCCTCCCAGCCCCGAGCGCTGACGCTGCTCACGCGCGGGCACTCCGTGCAGGCCAGCACGTGGATGTCGCCGCAGCTGGCCGCGTCGGGTTCCATCACCATGTCATCGCTGCCCCGGCGGCGGCGCGGTACTACCCAAAGGCGTGGAACCGCTGGCCGGAGGGTGAGGGAGCGGCGCCGCGGGTGCCGCCCACCTCTGCGGCGCTCCAACTCCCCCAGTGGCAGGTTGGTGCACCCACCCTCGATCGGCGCCCCCGCAAACGTGTGGCTCTGCTCACCCATTCGGAGTGTCCCGAGGCACGCCGGCAGGGGAAGCGGGTGAGGTCTTGCTCCCGCGGACGTTCTTGACAGGCCCTCGCGCGTTGCGAGATGGTGCGGCTGGTAACGAGAGGAGCTTCGTGCCGCCACGAGGAAGCGGATCGTTACTGCGGCGGAGACCACGGCCCTTCGGGTCCGGGAGCGTCGGCTGTCCCGAAGCTCCTCCCGCCGACACGCGAACGGGCGGAGGAGGTGGGATGAGGTGGCACGTCCACGCGTAGGTGAGAAGCTCGCGACGATTCCGACACGGTCGCCGCGGCCGTCGAGCCTCAACCGGATCACCGCCGAGCTCAGCACCGTCCCGATCCGGGACGTCGCCGGACTCGAGCAGGGCCTGCGGGCCGTTGCCTACACGCCCGTCGAGCTCGCGCCCGCCTTCAGCGACGCGTACGGGCGCAGCCGCCACCGCGCCGTCGCACTCGCGCGCGCCTACGCGACGACGCTCCCGAACGTCGACGAGCACCGCCAGCTCTTCCAGCGCGCCGCCTACATGAAGCCGGACGAGCGGCTGGCGCTGATCGAGGGCTATCGCAAGGCGGGCCAGGGGCGCGGCGTCGTGCACGCCGTCAGTCAGCTCCCGCGCGCGCACGGCCGGTTGATCATGCGCGACTTCGCCGTCAAGCCCGACGGCCGGACCGATCCCGCCGCCGCGCGCGAGGTGGTCCTCTGGCTGCGCGACGCGGGCGCCCAGATCCGTGCCGCACAGCCCGCGCCGGCGGGGGACAACGACGAGCCGATCGGCGACCTGATCGAGGACGTCGCGGACGCAATCTCCGACGCCGTCAATGCCGTCGTCGACGCGATCAGCGCGGCGGGCTCCGCCTTCGTGGACGCGATCAAGGACATCGTCAACTGGGCTGCGGACGCGATCAGGGATCTCGCCCGCGCGCTGCTGGAGGCGTTCGAGACGCTCGGCGAGTTGCTCGTCGAAGTCGTCCAGGCCGGCTACGAGGTGGTGCGCAAGATCGTCAAGGGGCTGGAGGAAATCGGCAAGGCGATGCGCGACATCCTCGACGCGGCGTTCACGCTGGCGCGAGACGGCCTGATCATGGTGCTGCGCGCGATCGACAGCCTCAACCGCCAGCTCGTCGAGCTCCTGCAGATCATCGCGACGAAGGCCGCGAGCATCATCGAGCGGGCGGTCGACGCGCTGCTGGAGATCGGGAAGTCGGTCGGAAACATCCTCGAGCAAGCGCTCGCGGTCGGGGCGGCGCTCGTCACGAGCGTCGTCAGCGCGCTCCTCGCCCTCGGCAAGGCCGTCGGCGAGATCGTGCTCACCGCCCTGACGCGGCCCGACCTGCTCCTGCAGCAGATCGTGAGCTCGCTCCGAGACCTGGGCCGGTCGTTGAAGACGATCATCGACACGGTGGTCGCCGCCGGCGCCGACTTCATCCGGCGCGTCGCGGAGGCGGCGGCCAGGATCGGCGAGTCGATCATCGATCTGATGGCCTATGTCGCCGACGCGGCGATCGACGTCGCGACCGCCGTTGTCCGCGGTGTCATCGCGGCGGGCAAGACGATCGCGGACCTGGTCGTCAACATCGCGCAGCGCGGGCTGGCGGCGATCCGGAAGGTCGTCGGGGCGCTCTTCACGCTCGGCAGGAGCCTGCTCGACGTGCTCAAGTCGATCGCCAACATCGCTTTCGACACGCTCAAGAAGGTGATCCAGGCCGCGATCGAGCTCGGCAAGACGATCGCCGAGTTCACCGTCACCATGATCAAGTTCACGTATCGCGCTGCGGCACGCTTCATCGAGGCGGCGCTCGAGGTGGGGGTGGCGGTGGCGGAGCTGCTCGAGACCGTCGTCGCGCGCGGCTACTTCGTCCTCCGCAAGATCATCAACGGCGTCCTGCAGGCGCTCGGGCCGGTCGGCGAGGTGCTCGACTGGCTGCTCACGCGCGGCGAGGCGCTGACGTCGGCGCTGTGGCGGCAGGCCGTGCTCGCGATCCGCTACGTGAAGAAGAGCGTCGGCGAGGTGCTCGACTGGGCGCTGGCGCAGGCGGACGCGGTCTTCGACACGATCCTGAAGACGATCGAGGAGATCGGCAGCGCGATCGCCGAGGTGATCGAGTGGGCGAAGGCGACCGGCGCAGCGGCGCTCGAGGCACTCGGCGAGGCGACGGAGCGGGTCGGCAACTCGATCGGCTACATCCTCACCTTCCTCGAGAAGGATGTGCTGCCCGCGATCGGCAGTGTCATCCGCGGCGCCCTCCGCGCCGGGGCCGCGGTCGCGGAGTTCATCACGTGGTCGGTGGGCCGCGCGTTCGAGACGGTCGTCGAGGTCGTGGAGGCGCTCCTCGACGCGGGCGTCGAGATCGCGGCGATCATCGCCGACACGATCCAGCACCCCCAGAACGCGCTCGACAACGTCGTCAAGGCGCTGAAGGTTGCCGGGAAGACTCTCTCCCAGGTGCTCGGTGCGGCGCGCAGCCTCACCGAGGACACACTCGCGCAGGTCGTGGAGACGTTGAAGCGGATCGGCGAGTCGATCGTGATCATCCTCGAAGCGGCGCTCGAGGTGGCGGGCGGCGCCCTCGCGACCGTGGTCAGCATCCTGCTCCGGATGCTCGGCTCGTATCGGAAGATGACGGCGGAGGAGATCGCGGAGGCGAAGATCGTCTTCGCGAACACGCTCGACTACAACCGGATCTACTTCGCTGCCGAGAGCCTCGTCAACGACATCATCTTCGGGATCCAGGACTTCTTCAGCAAGAACCCGGAGTCACGGGCGTTCGTCACCGACACGCTCGTCAACTTCGACGTCGACGAGGGGATCGAGCGGCACACGATGATCCACGAGCTGACCCACGTCTGGCAGTTCGAGGTCACGGGGCCCTTCTACATGTCCGAGGCGATCCACGCCCAGGTCGCCGGTGAGGGCTACAACTACGGCTACGAGAAGGGCGGGTCGGAGGTCGAGGTCGAGGTCGACTACGCGGGGACGAAGCGCAAGTTCCCCGAGGGGCCGCTCACCGGCAAGGGCGCTGAGGACGACCTGGATGCCGCGAACGGGAACTTCGGCTCCTTCAACCGCGAGCAGCAGGGCCAGATCACGATGCACTACTTCGTGCGCCGGGTGCTGCAGAAGCGGCCGGCCGCCGACTACGCCAAGTGGCAGCCGTACATCAACGTGGTGCAGGCGGCCTGATCGGCGTCGTCGCCGGCGGCCGCGCCCTCGACGCGCTCGAGCCGCTCCTGCGCGCCTACGGGGAGGTCGCCGTCGGCGCGGAGCCGGCCGAGCTCGCCGGCGCTGCCGACGCGGTCCTCGTCGTCGGTGACCGCCGACGCTCTCCCCGCACGATCCTTCCAGGCCCCTTCCTGCTCGCCGCGAACGGCCGTCGCGTCCCCGTCGGCTGGGTGCCCGACACGGGCTGGGTCGCCGTCAGGCGCTTCGCCGAGGCCGCCGCCCGGATCCACGAACGGCGGGGCGGCGAGCGCACGGTCGCTGTGCTCGCCCAGCGCTCGCGCCGCTACCGCGACCTCGCCGGGAGGATCGTGCGGCTGCTGGAGGAGAGCAGCCGCACGGTCCGGCCGCTGCGCTGGACGGCCGACGAACTCGGCCGGGAGGAGCTCGGACGCGGGCTCGGCTATGGCCTGGCGGGGGCCGTCTATGTCGGCCACGGGCGGCCAACCGGCTGGGCCGGCTATCGCGGCACGCGGGCGCATCATCTCGACGACGCGGAGGAACCGGCGGCGGCCGTGCTCTCGCTGACGTGCCTGACCGCGAGCAGGCGGGGCGTCGGGCTCTCCTTCGCCGAGGCGCTCGTGCTGCAAGGTGCTGCGGGTGCGGCCTTCGGCGCCGTCTGCCCGACCGATCACCGCTGGAACGCGCGCTGGGCGCTGCGGCTGACGCGGGCGCTCGGGAGCGGCTGCGCGACGGTCGGCGAGCTGGTGCTCTCGGCGGAGCAGGACGACCCGGCGGTCGCGGGCTACCGGATCGTGGGCGATCCGGCAGCCCCGCTCGTGGACGCGCCGGACGCGGCGGTGCGCGCCGAGGCGCTCTCCCGCGAAGTCGCGCTCACCGCATGAGCGCCGCCGTTCCCACCACGCGCGACGAGATGATCGATCTGCTCCAGGCCGAGCTGCACGATGTGAACGCGGAGATTCCCCGTGAGCTCCCAGCCGACCGGGAACTGATCGGCGAGCTCGGCGTCGACTCGCTCGACGTCGTCGAATTCGTCGCCAGGCTCGAGTACCGCTTCCGCTTCGTGGTGCCCGACGACGAGTGGCAGCAGCTGGCCACGCTCGACGCGATCGCCGCGTACGCGCTCGAACGCCTGGGCTGAGCAGTGGAGCGCGTCTTCGTCACGGGCATGGGCGTGCGGACGCCCCTCGGCTCCGATCCGGAGGAGCTCTGGGCACGGCTCTTGAAGGGCGAGTCGTCGAGCAGCGAGTGGCCGGATCTCGTCGCCGAGGGCTTTCCCGTGCCGCGCGCGTGCCGCATCGGAGACGACCTCGGCGAGCCGGATCCCGCCCGGCGCGGCCGGGCGCTGGCGCGGCTCGCCGCCGGCGCTGCGCTCGAGCACGCAGCGCTCGCGCCCGGGGGCCGGGTCGGCGTCTACGTCGGCACGACGATGGGCGAGTCGCGCGTCTTCGAGGACGCGGGGGAAGGCACTGAGCTAGACCTCGCCGCCGCCGCCGGGAATGTCTTTGCCGCCGAGGTCGCAGCCGCCTTTGCGCTCGAAGGCCCGCAGCGGACGTACGGGACGGCGTGCGCGGCCGGCAACTACGCGATCGGCGCGGCGGCTGCGGCGGTCCGGTCGGGGGCGGTCGACGTCGCACTCGCCGGCGGTGTCGAGCCGTTCTCACGGCTCGCGCTCCTCGGTTTCGCGCGCTCGAGAGCGATGAGCTCCGACGTCTGCCGGCCGTTCGACCGCGGCCGGACCGGCATGCAGTTGGGCGAAGCCGCTGCGTTCCTCGTGCTCGAGCGGGGAGGGGCGGGTGGAGCCCCTCGCGGCTGTGGCGGACCTCGGTCTGAGCGGCGACGCCTTCCATCCGACCGCTCCGAGACAGGACGGCTCCGGCATGGCGGCGGCGATGAAGGCCTGTCTCGGTCCCCGCCGTGACGTGGGCTGGGTCTGCGCGCACGGCACTGCCACGGCGCGGTCGGACGAGGCGGAGGCAAGGGCACTGCACACAGTCTTCGGCGATCGCCCGCCCCCTGTCTCGAGCCTCAAGGGCGCGCTCGGCCACTCGCTCGGCGCAGCCACGGCCGTCCAGGCCGTCGTCTCCGTGCTGGCGCTGCGCGAGCGGATGCTGCCGCCAAACGCGAACCTCGTCGACCTCGACCACTCGCTCGGGCTGGACGTTGTCGCCGAGCCGCGGCCGGCCGCCGGCCTCGAGTGCGTGCTCAGCTGCGGCTACGCCTTCGGCGGGCTCAACTCGGCACTGCTCCTGGAGGCGGCATGAACGTGGCCGCCGCAGGATCGTGGACGAGCCCGTCGCTCGCAGGGGGCGGCGACTCCGTGGCCGTCTGGGCCGCGGAGACCCTTGCCGAGCTGGGAGCAGGAGCGGACGCGCTCTTCGTCGCGACGCTCGATGCCGGGGCGCGCGAGTCGGTGCACTTCTGGCGTCAGAGCCGCGCCAGCGGGCTCGCCTTCGCGAACCCGGGTCCGTTCCCCTGGACGCTCGCAAACAGTCCGACCGGAGAGATTGCGAAGCGGCTCGGCGTGCGGGGGCCGACGTTCACGCTCGTCGGCTGCGTCGAGGCGCTCACCGGCGCCCTCGAGCAGGCGCTCGCAGAGCTCGCGTCCGGCCGTGCCGATCGGGCGCTCGTGGCCGCGCTCGACGGCATCTCGGACGAGCGCACCCGGCTCGCGGCGGTGCTGCTCTCGCGCGAAGCGAACGGGGTGACAGCGGTTTCGACGGCTCGACGGCCGGACGGGGCGACGGCGATCGCACGGTCGACGGCGTCCGAGACGCTCGCCGAGGTCCTCGCGCGGCTCGAGCGCGGGGACGGCGTCGCAGTGGGGAGCGACAGCGACACGTGGATCACGATGATCCCGGCGAAGTCCCACTGAGACCGCTCCGCGCAGGTTTCAACATGTTGCCTGCGACGTTGACGATTTCGGCCAGCACGAAGGATCGTCGCCGCAGGATGAATCACGACGGTTGCGGCTTGTGTCTCCGCGCCTGCGCAGCCGACGTCTAGTCGGAGATGACGATGTGACGGACTGGCAGACCCTGGAAGGTCTGGCGCGGCGTGGATCGTATCGCCGCGGACTCGATCACGCCTTGGTCCCGACTTGGCCGCACCGCGACGACGATCTCGTCTGCGGGGAACGTTGCGAGAGCGTCTCGAATGGCGAGCTCGACATTGGCTTCGCCTGCGCCTGCCTCCACGGTCTCGCCGGGCAGCTGCTCCGCCGTATTCTCAGCGATCGCTTCCGCCCTGGCGAAGGCTCTTTCGTCGTTCGCAAGCCAGTCCAGGACGCCCTGCCGGACGACCGGGACGACGACCTTGACCGTATCCGCGTCGCCCAGCTCAGCCCGGAGCACCTCCTCCGCGTGCTCGACCGTGCTGACGACCAGCACGTTGCGGCTCACCGGGCTCTCCTCGTCCTCATGCGCTTCCCCTGGCACAAGCTCCGGAGGAGGACAATGTTGCGGAGACGGAGCACCAGTCACTTCTGCGCTTCGCCACGGCACCGCAAACATGGCGACCCGTCCGTGAGCACCGCCGCCCCGCCTGTCTCCCCGCGCCGAGTGCGGGGAGACAGGGGAGGGCGGCTGGTCAGACGGCGGGCGTGACTCCCGCACGACCTCCGGTCGACTCCTCAGTGCGTCGGCGTCGTTTCCTGCGAGCTGCTGCCGGTTGACTCCTGGGCACGGTCGCGCAGGTTGGCGGCCAATTCCTGGCTCTGCTCGCGACCGCTTTCCTTGGCGGTCTCAGCGGCTTCTTGCGCGACCTGCTTGCCGCGCTCGACGGCGTCTCCCGCGGTTTCCTTCGCAGCGTCGACGAGGCGGTCGGACATCTCGCCCATGCGCTCGTTCTCGACGTGCGTGGACGGGATCAGGAGACCGGCGACAAAGCCGATCGCCGCCGCGCCGACCGCAAGACCCATCGGGTTGCGCTCGGCCATGTCCTTGACCCGACCGACCCTTTCTCCACTGGGCACAGCCCGCGAGGCCGTCCCGGTCACCGCGTCGCGCGCGCCGGTGACCTTGTCCTTCACAGCCTGCTTCTTCTCGTCGACGTAGTCGCCGACGCGGGCGGAGACATCGGTCTTGTAGCTGAGCGCATCGACCTCGTCCCCGACCCGACTTCGTGTCTCCTCTAGCTCCGCGCGGATGTCGCTCGGGTCTTTGCCCATTCCACGTCCTCCTTCACCGTTTCGATGGTCTGCTCGGGAATCGGGGCGCCGACTTTGCTGACGCGTTCCTTCCCTTGCTTTGCAAGCACATAGGCAACAGCGGCAAGGACGCCGCCGACGATCAACGCCGACGCCCATTCGGGCAGGAAGGTCGCGAGCACGAGGATCAGGAATGCCGTCAATGCTCCCGCTGCCATCAATCCGACGACGCCGGCGCTGCCGATCATGCCCAGGCCCGGAGCGGCGACGCGGCCCTTCTCTGCCATCTCCGCCTTGGCCAGCTCGACTTCCTGCCGAACCAGCAACGACACGTCGCGCGTGAGATCGCGTGCTACCTCACCGAGCGGACGCTCACGCATGTTCGCGTTCTGCCCGTTGCTCGCCACCGAGCTCACCCACCCGTGCCGAGCTCACGGCCGGCATTGCCGTAGCTGTATGTGCGCCTGTAGCCGTTGCCCTGCGCCGAGTCGTAGCGGCGCTCGGACGACGCCTTCAGGAAACGCGAAGCCGCCAGGCCGACCATCAGCCCCAGCCCCGCCACCATCCAGGGACGCTGGCGCGCGAAGTCCTCGGCGTCACGAAGCAGCTCGTCGCCGCTCGTCCGCTCGAGATACCCGCCGAGTCGCTCGATGCGATCGGCTGCGCCTTCCGTCACGCCCGCCACCTGCCGTCCTTCACCTTGCTCGCGCAGCTGCTCGCCGCTACGCCGAAGCACCTGCGCCATCTGCCGAGCCTGACCACCCGCCTGCGTCGTCCGCTCGTCGAGCGTCTCGCCGAGCTTGCTCCGACCCTGCTGCGTCAGCTCGGAGGCCGTCTGCTGGGCACTCGCCGCCGCGTCCTGCATCTGCGACTTGGCTTCGCCCACGAGACCATCCCGGCCCGTCTCACTGGCCGTGTTCGTCATGCGACCCCTACCTTTCCCTCGGAGAACTTGGGACCGGTTGTTACCGCGGGGAGCGGCCGACTAAACGCAATCGACGCACGGCGGCGTCATCCAGCGGCCGGAGGCTGCGGTGAGCGCAGCGCCGGGTCTGGCGTGTTCGCGCCGAGCGCCGAGCGCCGCCGCCGCGAGTTGCAGCAATGCGAGCGGGAGATCACCGGCGACCAGCAAGACTCAGACCGGCGGGCGGGATTGGCCCCCGCCCGCCGGCTGGCGCCGCGCCGGTGCCGTCGGCCGGCTGGCGCTGCCGGGAGAGCACGACTTGCCGAACGCCGCTGACCCCCGTCCTTCGGCGTCGGTAACCCCAGTCGGTCGTCCTCGGATCCTTTATCTCACCGTCAGCGGAGCAGCGGAAACATCCGTTCCGCGGCGGCGCAGGCTCGCGACCTGGCCGCGGCAACGAGAGACCGTGTTGAAGACGCGCTTGCGTGAGCGGGCGATGGGGCTCCGAACCACGACCCTCAGCTTGGGAAACGCGTCCGGACCCCCACGAACCAGTGACCCCCAGCTTGTCGAGTGCGCTTCTTGACTTGAGCGGCGCGCAGGAGTAGACCACGCACTAAGGCAACGAAGGGACGTTGGCGCGTTGTATCGGCGCTCGACATCGTTGCTGCGGCGCTCAGGCCACGTGCTGGCAGCGGCCGCGAACCGGTTCGCGCCGGGGAGGATGGTCGTTCCGTCCCCCGGCGGCGACCTAACTCAGGGGTCGAAGAGGAGGTAACACGATGCCCGCAGACGAGGGCGAGCGGTACTACTACGCCGACGGGAAGAAGGTCGGGCTGACGACGTCACGGCGCTTCCTCGCCGTCAAGGCGCCGGACGAGGACGACGGCAGGGGTGGCGCGATGGCGTTCGGTGTCGCGACCGAGAGCGCGCAGGTCCTGGAGCTGCCGGAGTACGACCTGGCCGTGATCGCGCTCTCGGACGTCGGCGGCGTGTCCGCGCCCGAGGAGCGGCGGTTCGACGCCGTGCGCAGCGCCGTCGAGGCCGCCCCGGACGTCGCGAGCGGCCCGGAGGTGTACGAGACGACGGAGCCCGGGCCCGAGGCGCTGATCGCGATCGCCGAGGTCGTCGTCAAGTTCAAGGAGGATGTGCCGGAGGACGCGAGGACCCGGCTGCTGGCGAAGCACAAAGCGTCGATCAAGCAGGAGGACTACCCGGAGCCGGGAGCGGACCTGCTCGAGCTCCCCGCCGACAAGGATCCGGTCACGGTGGCGAACGACCTCCACGAGAGCGATCTCGTCGAGTTCGCCGAACCGAACTTCGTCCACCTGACCCCGCGCCCGGAGGAGCGTGAGTTCGCGAACGGCAGAACGATGACGATCGAGGACGCCCCGATGACCCGGGAGGGGCTCGACACGGAGGACGGCGCGCCTCTCGGCGGCGCGGATACGGTCGCTGCCGCGCCCGCGGCGCCCCCGACCGATCCGGGCTACGCGTCGCAGTGGGGGTTGAAGAAGATCATGGCGCCCGGAGCGTGGGACATCTCGATGGGGAGCACGGGGATCTCCGTCGCGATCATCGACGAGGGCTGCGACCTCGGACACGAGGACCTCATGTACAAGACGCCGGGCTACGACGCCTACCAGGGCGACAACGACCCGTCGCCGCTGCCGGCAGATGGGCACGGGACGAGCTGCGCCGGCGTCGCGAACGCGAAGGCCAACAACGGCAAGGGAGGCGCCGGCGTCGCACCGAACTGCAGGGTGCTGCCCGTCCGGATCGCGAAGGGCGTGGGCGGCGGCTTCTGGGACACGACTTCGGCGAAGGTCGCCGACGGAATCCGCAAGGCTGTCGAACGAGGCGCCGACGTGCTCTCGAACTCGTACGGCGTCGGGCCGAGCACGCTCGTGACAAACGCCTTCATGTACGCACAGACCAGCGGGCGCGGCGGCCGAGGCTGCCCCATCGCCGCGGCGACTGGCAACGGCGACATGCTCGGCGTCATCTATCCCGCCCGCCTCTCGCCGACGATCAGGGGCTTCCTCGCCGTCGGCGCGAGCAACGAGTGGGACCAGCGCAAGAGCAAGACGAGCCTCGACGGCGAGACCTGGTGGGGCTCCAACTTCGGTCCGGAGGTCGACGTCGTCGCCCCCGGCGTGCACATCTACACCACCGACATCACCGGCGCGGCCGGTTACGGCGGCGGCAACTACATCCCGGCCTTCAATGGGACGTCCTCCGCCACTCCGCACGTCGCCGGGCGTGATGGCGCTCATCCTGTCGGTCGACCCTGGGCTCCGCTCCTGGGAGGTCGAGGACATCATCAAGCTCACCGCCGACGACATCGCGCCCGGCGGCCGGGACCAGCAGACCGGCTTCGGACGGATCAATGCGCGGCGGGCGCTCGAGGCGGCGTCGCGTATCTGGTACTCGATCACGATCGGGCTCGAGTTCCTCGGCACCGGCAAGGAGTGCTTCATGCGCGCCAACGTGCGCATGTTCAATCCCGGGATCAACACGGTGCGGCTCGACGCGCTGACGCTGACGTCGCACAACCCGTCGTGGACGAGCGAGATCGACCGCATGGAGTACCGCCCGAGCGCGGGCAACGTGCTCCCCCCGCGGACGAGCCAGGATGTCCGCCTGAACCGGATCCTGCTCAGGGCGAACGGCAACCAGTGGTCCTGGAGCTACCGCTGGGCGCTGAGCTGGAACTACACGTACTGGCGGCCGTCCGCGCCGGGGTTCCCGCTCGCCGCGATGGAGGAGGCCGAGTCGCAGGGGCTTGCCGTCAAGTCTCAGAGCGTTCGCGGCAGCGGCAACTCGCCGACACGCCCCGCGGGAACGCCCGAGGAAGTGAGAATGCCGACGGCCGCCGGGATCCAGGACGGGAGCGACCGTGGCGATCTGCTCACGATCGACCGTCAGACCCGCGAGATCAGGATCGTCATCCGCTAGCCGTGATCTCTGACGCCGGAGGGGGCGGGCGACCGCCCCTCCCGGCCGCCTTGACATTCGGTTGACATGGCTGCAGGGGCTCAGCGCACTCCGGGAGGTAGGGGCCTCTGCGGAGGCGCGAGCCCCGTGCAGCACAGAGGACGCCGCACGGGCGTCCTGGCGCGGAAGGTAATGAGAGCCAGATACCTGTGGCATGACCCAAGTGGACTAACTCCGGGAACCGCAGCGGTCAACTCCGATTGGGGGATGCCGTCAAGCGGTGACGGAGCCTTAGGCTCACGATGTGGCCCAGACGGAACCTCTGCTCGAGTGCGCGAACTGCCGTCGGCCGGTCCGCGAACCTGATGCGGAACAGCTCGGTTGGAGACATTGGTCGGACGGCGTCGACCTGCACCTGATCTGTGCGCTCTGCGCACACCGCGAGTTCCGTTCCGACGCGCGAGCCTCGACCGACGGCTGACCCTCGCGCGGTTAGGGTTGCCGCGCCGATGATGAGACGAACGTGACAGTGGAGTCAAGCGTGTGCCGCGGATCCATCGCTCGCCTGAGGCTCGAGCCCGTTCTGACAACGACGTGACCTGAATCGTTGACGCGCGACTGTCTCGCGTCCCATTCGGCCGTCGAACGCGTCGGCGTCGGGCCGCTCTCGTTCCACCTCCACGGCCGACGCTCGGGCGCAGGCGTGAAGATCGCAGGCGCGACGGGGGGCCGCCGCCCCGCCGCGCCCGTGGTTACAGCATGCCAGTGGGGGACGGGTGGGTTCGGGCAGGTTTTCGGGTTGGGCGAGCGGCCGGTGGCGGCCCAACGGCGCTCGCCCTCGACACGACTATCTCACGTTGCGATCGTGACATGACACCCGCAAACGGCCAGGATCGCACACTCCCGTCTCCTTGGGCGACCTTGCGAAGGTCCGGACCGAGGCGTCGTGTCCGCTTCGCGTTGGCTAGAACGCATTTCTCCCGTGCTGTACGTTCCGCGATGGCCCCGGCGGGGCTAGCCCTCTGCTCGGGGCCATCTCGCTGTGGAGGTAGCCGTGGCTCGTTCTGGCCTCGAGACGATTCTGTTTACGTCGAGCGCGGGATGAAGTCTGAAGGGCGCCCGCGACTGGCGCGCACTCGTGACGGATGGCGAGTTCGAGCCCAGGAGGTCGCGACATGCTGCCCGGACTGCGCGCGGGAGGAGTTCGATGGCTGATCAACGCACCGTTGATGAACTGATGCGTGAGGCGGAGCCGACCCTGTTCACGTTCTACGGGTATCTGAGCGACGGGAAGCGCGGCGGCAGGGGCTACACCACCCGCGCCAAGTTTCTCGATGACGCACTGGATGACCTCCAACGAGACGAAGGGCGCGTGGAGAACGGATACCTCGTGACAGAAGCATTCGTGGTGCGGGCGGAGGGCGAGCCGGTGATTCACGTCTTGTTGATGCCCTACACGGACAACATCAGCGAGCTCTCGGTTCAGGATGTGATCGACGGTGCCCGCTGAGCAGCGCGGCAGCGTCTACAAGACCGCGATCAGCTTTCGCGGAGCACGCCGAGCGGTACCTCGAAGCGCACGCGATCGCGCGGGAAGCCTCGACGAGCGACGCTCCGTCACAGGTTGGGATACGCATCGGCGACGTTCGGCCACGTACCGCTCCCACGAAACCTTCGACAGTTCAACCCCCACGAGCAGGGGTTTCGAGAAAGCGGGCGATGGGGCTCGAACCCACGACCCTCAGCTTGGGAAGCGCGGGCAGCCCTGCATGACGAAACGGTTCGCGCTCAACCATGCGGAATGCATGCGCTGGAAACCGCTCCAGACCGCTGGAACAGGGTGGTCATTTGGCGCACAACTGGCGCCCGCCCACGCAGGGGACACGTCGCGGCCCGGACCGCCGCGACTCCACGACCCTCCCGCCGCGCAAACAAGAGAAACAAGGAAGGCCACCCCAAGGGTGGCGCTTCCTCAATCACTTTCTTGACAAACCGTTAGGAGTAGGGGTCGGCGGGTGTGGAGGGGCGCCACACTTCCGGACAGCCGCCGCCGTCAAGTCGGTTGTACTTGTCGTATGCGTTGCACCCGTCGGTGTCCCACCAGCGGGAAAACGCCGGCGAGAACCACATCCACACGAACTTGCCTATGTAGACGTTGTATCGGTTGTACAGAGTCTGCGTCTTGAAATAACCCAGCGACCCGCCGCCGCGCCAATGATAATAGGTTCCCTCCGCGACGACACAGCCGTAAGCCTGATAGTTCGTATACGGGAGCCACCGGCAGGATGTGGAGCTCGACGTGGAGCTGGCAAGTGTTCGAGTCGTCTTCGCGGCATTCGCCTTCGGCGTCAACGAGACCTTCAACTTCGAGAGGGCTTCGAGCGAGGAAGTTGCATGCCCCGATGCGGCGCGCGATTCAGTGTTGGGCGCACCTTCCGCGGCAGAGACAGCCACGGCCGTGAAGAGCGACGTGGCGACCAGGGCGAGGATGATGACGCGGATCATGACTTTCATGACCTTCTCCTTCTTGTCGGCGATCGCCCGATGCGACCGATGGAGAAGACGCTACGACCGGCGCGTGCTGTGGTCGTTCATGCCGCCGACACAGGAACTGTCAGGCTGATGACACTTACAGTCGACCGACGACTGTCGACAAGCAGCAGGTCGACCGACGATGCTTAGTCGGTTCACTTTCCGGTCCCGGACGCGAATCAGCCGGGGGCAAGGGCGAACCGTGCAGCCTCTTCGGGCGTCATTCGACTTCCTTCGGACCACACGCGCTCGAAGTCGATGTCACCGAGGGTGAGCCGCAGCTGCGTGAGCTTGTCCTCGTAGTCGGGAGGGTCGTTCCCGAACGAGAGCCCTGCCTTGTCGGCGCCGCCCTCGGTGGCTCCCCAGATTCTTGCGGCGAGCTGCACGCGTCCTTCGTCCGCGGCAAGCGCACCGAACATGCGTAGGCACCAGAGCGTGCCGAAAATGTCGCCAATCTGGGCGTGGGTTGTTAGCGCGTGTTCGAGCTGGGCCCGTGCCTGCTCGAGTTTTCCCGCCTGGCGGAGAAAGTCGGCGAGCATGACCTGCGAGTCAGCCCACTGCGCAACGTTTCCACTTTCCTTCCACGCCCGAGTCGCTTCCTCCATGAGCCGTATCGCTTCGCTCTGGTGCTTGTTGTGCCACTCGATTGCAGCGACGCCCTGAAGGGCGTGAGCACGGTCATCTGGCCGTCCCGCGGCGGACTGGAGCTCTACTGCTGCGTCAGCGAATCGCTCAGCCCGCCCGATGTCGCCGAGCTCGAGAAGAACGAGTGCGAGGTCGCGAGCAGTGTGACCCGCTTGGCGAGGGTTGATTTCGCGTAGCTGCTCGAGGGCCGCTTCCATCAGCTCGGCGGCGCGCGCGAGGTCTCCGGCGAATCGAGCTAGCTCTCCGGCACGGACTCGGGAGATCCCTTCTTGTTCTCCTTCCGCAACACCTGTCACTGCGAGCAGCTGTCGGGCCCAGCGGTCACCCTCCGCGACGTAACCGCGCGCAACCCAGTAGCTGGAAAGTGAGGCGATCGCGGCAAGGGCACGCGGGCGCTCGCCGTGCTGGATGCACCATTCAAGCGCAGCGCGGAGGTTGTCGTTCTCGTCCTCGAGGCGATCGTACACGGGCTCATTCGGCTGCTCGCGCGCAGTACGCGCGGTTTCCGCAGCGAAGTCGAGGCAGTACTCGGCGTGCCGGCCCTTGACGGCGTCGCCGTCGCCGCGCGCGAGCAGCTGCTCGCGCGCGTACTCGTGGATTGTCTCGAGCATGCTGAAGCGCGGCTCGCCGTCACGCCCGTCCTGCTGGCGGAGCAGGCTTTGCTCGACGAGCTGAGCCAAAGCGTCCATGACTTCCCCGTCACTACCTGCGCCGCACACCGCTTCCGCGGCCTCCAATGTGAAGCCGCCGTCAAAGACAGCGAGGCGCGCGAACAGCGACTGTTCGTCCGGACTGAGCAGCCGATAGCTCCAGTCGATCGCCGCACGTAGCGTTCGCTGACGCTCCTCTAAGTCGCGGACGCCACCCGTCAGCAGCGTCAGACGCTCGTCCAGCCGCGCCAGCAACCCCTGCGGGGACAGGATCCGCAGTCGGGCCGCGGCGAGCTCGAGCGCCAACGGCAGCCCGTCCAGACGCCGGCAGATCTCGGCCACGGCCGATGCGTTTGCGCTCGTTACTCCGAACCCGGGTTTGACGCTGCGAGCCCGCTCGATGAACAGCCGCACTGACTCTTGACGAGACAGCGCCTCAGGCTGCC
>CAWATM010000018.1:0-60333 GCA_963784895.1 uncultured Gaiellaceae bacterium
CCGGCATCGGCTCGCACATCCACGGCGAGCTGCACTGGCGCACGGTCGGCGTGAACGGGTTCTGGCTCGCGGAGCCGCTCGACGGGGCCGACACGTTCGTGATCTTCCTCTTCGCGCTCCTGCACGACTCGATGCGCGTCAACGACTCGATCGACCCCGAGCACGGGCCGCGGGCGGCGGCGTTCGCCGGCACAGCTCCACGCAGAGGGCGTCATTCCCGCCACCGCCGCTCAGCTCGAGACTCTGCAGTACGCCTGCTTCGAGCACACGAACGGGCTCGTCACCGACGACCCGACCGTCGGCGCTTGCTGGGACGCTGACCGGCTCGACCTGCCGCGCGTCGGGATCCGGCCGGATCCGGCTCGCTTCTCGACCGTTCGCGCCCACCAAGGGCCGCCCACCATCACCGACCTACCTGACTGGGAGGCGCTCTACGCCGCTGCATTTGGAACGACGAGCGGCGGCGCCAATTCCTCCGCGGAGACGGGCTTGGAGATCAGGTAGCCCTTGCGCCAGCGTGCAGCCCTGCTCGCGCAGCGCGTCCTTCATCGCTTCCGTCTCGACGCCTCGGCGACGACGCGCAGGGCGAGGGTTCGATACTCGATTGCCGACATGGTGGGATGACCGCTAGCCGCGGGTGAGCGCGCCGACGTAGACGCCCGCGACCACGATCGCGCCGCCGGCCACCACGGCCACCGTGATCGGCTCGTCGAGCAGCGCGGCGCCCGCGAGCACGGCCACCACCGGCATCGAGACGAACGTGTACGCGGTCGCCGAGGCCGTCCAGCGCTGGACGATGTAGAGGATGCAGAGGAACATCCCGACCGTCGCGGCGACGAGGTAGGCGACCGCGAGCTGGGTGTCGCGCTCGCGCGGGAGCTTCAGCTCGTCGCCGCCGACGACGGCGACGGCCAGCAGCGCCAGCGACCCAGCGGTCATGCCGAGGGCGTTCATGGCCATCGGGTGCTGGCGGCCGACGAGCTTCGAGACGACGACGGACTCGGACGCGCCCAGGGCGGCGACGCCCAGGAGCGCGACCGACGTCCAGCCCACGTCGGCCTCGCCCGGGTCGAAGAACATCAGCGCCGTTCCCGCCAGCGCGATCACGGCGCCGACCGCAGCCCGCCCGCTGAAGCGCTCGAGTCGGTGCGCGACGGCGAGCAGCAGCACGAGCAGCGGCCCGATCGCGAGCACGACCGCCGCCAAACCTGCGGGAGCGTCCTGCATCGCCCAGTAGAGGGCGCCGTACGCGAGGCCGAAGCCGATCAAGCCGTAGGTCACCACCAGAGCGAACGCGCGCCCACGCGGCAGAGGCAGCCGCAGCGCCGTGCACAACGCGGCAAAGATCACGGCCGCGAGCCCGAAGCGCAGCCCCGCGCCCCAGATCGGGTCGAGCTCCTCGTTGCTCACACGGACGCCGACGAAGTTGATCCCGCCGAGGACGACCGCAATCAGGAATGCGAGCAGCGGCTTCCGTCCCACTCAGCGATGATTTCACGCGGCCCAGTTCGTCCTACGAACGACACCCCCGACGGAAGGAGCGACACATGCCCGCACCAACTCTCGTCAAGGGCGCCCCGTGCTGGATCGACCTCTTCAGCTCCGACACCGAGCGCGCGAAGGACTTCTACGGCCAGTTGTTCGGCTGGACGACGATGGATCCCGGCCCCGAGTACGGCGGCTACTTCATCTTCCAGAAGGACGGCAAGGCGGTCGCCGGCTGCATGCGGAACGACGGCGAGCAAGGGACACCCGACGCCTGGACGATCTATCTCAACACCGACGACGCCGACCGCACCGCCGCCGACGCGGCCGCGAAGGGCGCCCAGGTGCACTTCGAGCCGATGGACGTCACCCAGAACGGGCGCTTCACCATGCTCTCCGACCCGGGCGGCGCCGCGATCGGCGCCTGGCAGCCCCGTGAGGTGAAGGGCTTCGAGATTCGCGGCGAGCCCGGCACGGCCGCCTGGTTCGAGCTGCACACGGCCGACTACGAGCGCGCGGTCGCCTTCTACCGCGACGTCTTCGGCTGGGACACGCACACCGCGGGCGACACGGACGACTTCCGCTACACGACCCAGGGCGAGGGCGAGAGCGCGCTCGCCGGGATCATGGACTCGACGACGTACGCCCCCGAGGGCTCGCCCGCCGCGTGGACGGTCTACTTCGAGGTCGAGGACGTCGACGCCACGCTCGAGCGGGTCGCCGAGCTGGGCGGGAAGGTCGAGCGGGAGGCCGAGGACACGCCGTACGGACGCCTCGCCGCGGCGACCGACCCCACCGGCACCCGCTTCAAGCTGATCCAGAACTGAAGCTGGAGGGAGGGGCCGCGGCGCGCGGCCCCTCCCCCGGAACAGCGAGCGGGGACTAGTCGCAGACCGAGCTGCGGGCGACGAGCGCCGAGACGCGGCCCCGCTGCATCCGCGCGAGCAGCCCTGGGTACGCGCCGCCGCCGACCTCGGCGCACACCTGACGCGTCACGAGCCAGTAGCCGCTGTCGCCGGCGAAACCCGTTCGCAGGCGCGCGCGCGGGTAGAGCGTCCGCAGCCGCGCGGCCGTGTCGCCGACGCGGAGGCCCCTGGCGGTCCGCCACGCCGCTCGTCCCGTCACCGTCACGACGAGCGCGACACCGCGAGTGCACGGCCTGCCCTCGAAGGTGAAGAAGTGCACGACGAGCCGCGCGGGCTTCCAGCTCTGCAGGCACGACTGCTCGGACAGCGCGCGGCTCGTCGACGGCGCGCCGAAGAGCTTGCGGACGTCGGCAGGCGTGCTTCGCGCGATCCGGATTCCGCCCGCGTTCCGGTCGCCCTGGATCACGTGCACGCCGCCCGCGGCAGCTGTGGTCGCAGCGACGGCCGCGGCCGCGCAGACGGCGAGCAGCGCCCGCACTAGCTCTCGGGCGGCGGCTGCAGCACCTGGAAGACGGCGCCGGTCGGATCCTGGAGCACCGCGAGCCGACCGATCTCCGGGAATGTTCATCCCCTGCATCAGCGAGGTGCCGCCGAGCTCCTTCGCCTTCGCCACCGTCTCGTCGTGATCTGCGACCGCGAAGACCGTCGACCAGTTCGGCGGCACGCCGCCCATGTGCTCGTTGAGCTCGAAGATGCCGGCGACGCCGCGGCCGTCGACCTGGATCACGTAGTAGGGCGGGCGTCCCTCCGCGGTCGGGAACGGCTTCACCTCGACGCCGAAGACCGCCTCGTAGAACGCGCCGGCGGCCTCGGGATCCCTCGTCTGGCACTCGTTCCAGTTCATCGTCCCGGGATCGTTCGCGAGCTGGGCGCCGATGTGCTCCTTCGCCTGCCAGACGCCGAAGGTGGCGCCGGTCGGATCCTGTCGCGATCGTCATCCGGCCGGCGTCGAAGACGTCGAACGGATCCACCAGCACCGTGCCGCCGGCGTCGCGGATCTTCGCGGCCGTGGCGTCGACGTCGTCGCTCGCGATGTAGGTCGTCCAGTGGGACGGGAGCCCTTCCTGCTGCGGCGGGCTGCCGGCGGCGACGTTCTTGCCGTCGAGCTTGAACATGGTGTAGCCGCCCGCCTCGGGCTCGCGGCGACCTCCGCGTCCCAGCCGAAGAGGCCGCGGTAGAACTCGACCGCGCGCGGCAGGTCGGTGCTCGTGACGTCGGTCCAGCAGGGCGTTCCCGGCAGATACGACGTGAACTCGGGCACGTGCCGATCCTAGCGCCGCCGGCAGGCCCGGAGCCGGAGCCCCGAGCCCGCCCGCGAGCGGATCAGCCGTTGCGGTCGGTGACCGCGGTCAGGGCGTTGACGATCCCGGTGCCCCAGATGTTGTTCTCGGCTGCCGTGCCGACGCACGTTGCCGTGTACGAGGCCGGCCTGCCGACGTTCGTGTAGTCGAGCACAGGCGGAGTCGGGCACGGATGCGGCGTCGCCGTCCGCATCAGGATCTTCTCCGTCTGGTTCGGCACCAGCTCCAGCCCGCCCTTGGTCGGATCGGGCCGCCCGTAGCGGCTGACGATCAGCGCCGCGACGCCGACCGCGTGCGGCGAGGCCATCGACGTGCCCTGGATCAGCTGGTAGTACGCGCACGTCGAGCCGACGCAGTCACGGACGACGAACGGCGTGTTCGGCGTTCCGTCCGGGTTCAGGGTTCCCTCGTCCTGCGCGACGTTGAGCGGGTACGGGCCGAGGATCTGCGTCGCTTCCGTCCGGTAGGCGGGAGTGCCGAAGAGGTCACGGAAGTAGCCGCCGGGAGCCGTGACGTCCACTCCCTCCGCGCCCCAGTTGGAGTAGTCCGCCTTGATCGTGCTCGGGCCGACGGCGCCGACGCTGACGACGTTCGGCCCCTCGGTCGGCATCGTCAGGCACGAGTTGTCCACGGCGCGCGTGTACGCGGTGCCGGGCGGGAAGTCGGGGCTGATCGTGTCCACGGTCGGGTTGTCCATGTCCGTGTGCTCGTTCCCCGCGGCGGCGATCAGGGTGACGCCGTTCTTGCGCGCGTACTCGAGCGCCCGCGTCGTCGCCTCGATGATCGTCCGCTGCTCGAGCTGCTGGGTCGCCGAGTCGGCGGGGTTGTCGGTGCAGTTGTAGAGCCACGGGTCGATGAAGTAGCTCATGTTGACGACGTCGACGCCGTTGTCGGCCGCGAAGGTGAGCGCGTCCACCGACGGCTGCAGGAAGAAGTAGCCGGAGTCCTGGCCGGCGCGCAGGTTCACGAGCCGGACGTTCGGGGCCACGCCCGCCATCCCGAGGCCATTGAGCGGCGAGGCGATCGTGCCGGCCACGTGGGTGCCGTGGCCGTTCTCGTCGACGTTCGCCGGGTCGTTGCAGGAGCCGTCCGCCTCGTCGGCGCAGTCCCCGTCCACGAGCGGGACGTCGACGGTGAAGTTGCGGCTCAGCGCCGCGTCGAAGTTCGGCGCGATGTCGGGATGGAAGCCGTCGATGCCGGTATCGATCACGCCGACCAGCACCCCGCGGTTGCCCTGCTCGATCGCGTACGAGCCGGTGGTGGTCGCACCAATCATCGCCATGTCCCATTGCCGGCCGGCGAGCGGCTCGGCGGCCAGGGGCGCGGCCGCTCGGGCCTTGAGCCCGCGCACGCTCGCCCGCTCGGCGGCGGTCAACTGCTCGCCCGAACGGCGCTGGCGCACCGCCGGCGCGTTGTAGCCGACCGGCTTGTTGCGGGCGACGCCGCGGACGACACCCTGGCGGGCCAGGTCGGCGGCAAATGTCGGGCTCGCCGACGTCGCCGTCGCGACTCCGACACGCCGGTTCTCGCTGACGAGGAAGCCGCCGGCGGCGCGGACTGCAAGGCGCGCCGTGGCGAGTGAGGTGGCCTCGTCGTAGAGGACGACGTAGCTCTTGGTGGGGGCGAGCCGCTGCGGCGCAGCGGTCGCCGGCGATACAACGGCAGCGGTGGCCACCACGCTCGCCGCGATGAAGAGGACCCTACGCATGGTTCTCCTTTCGACGGGCTCCGATCGGAGCCGCGCCGAGTCTACGAGCCGAGCGAGGCGAAGTCGAGCTACGGCTTCGTGGCCGGGAACGCCGCCCAGCCGCGCTCGCCGAGCGTCGCCAGGCTGCTCTCCTTGACGCCGTTCTCCGAGACGGTGAGCACGCCGTCGCCGACGACGAGCGAGCGGCGGATCGGCCACTGCGCGTCGTGCTCGACGCGGCCGAGCGGGTCGATCCCGCGGGCGCGGCCGACGCGGAAGCCGACGGCGCGCTGCTCGAACGGGATCATCACGAGCCCGGTGCGGGGCCAGAAGAGGAACGCGTGATGGTCGTGCTCGGCCTCCGACCAGCCGCGGCCGAGGCGCTCGGTGTGCAGCCGCGTCGGCTTGCGCAGGTCGGAGACGTCGAAGATCGAGAGCTGCGTTCCCTGCGCGCGCCCGTCGTCGTCGGCGTCCTGGCCGACGCCGAGCAGCAGGTCCTCGCCGATCGGGTGCAGATAGGCGGAGTAGCCCGGGATCTTCAGCTCGCCGAGGACACGCGGGCGCTCGGGCTGCGAGAGGTCGAGCGTGTAGAGCGGGTCGATCTGGCGGAAGGTGACGACGTAGCCGGTGTCGCCGACGAAGCGCACCGAGTAGACGCGCTCGCCCTTGCCGAGGCCGCCCACCCGGCCGGCCTGGACGAGGGTGCCGCCGGACGGGCGCAGCGTCGTCAGGTACGACTCGCTCTCGCCGCCGTTCCCCCACCAGGCGGGGCTCTCGGTGCTGACGACGCGGAGGACGCCGCGATGCTCCGACAGCGACCACTGGCTGAGCAGGAAGCCGGAGACCTTGCCGCTGCCGCGATAGTGCGTCTTCACGGGGCTCGAGATGTCGAACTTGTGGATCTCGGTCTGGACGCCGCTCTGCTCCTCGGTCGGCTTCGCCGGATCGGGCCGGTCGGACCAGCGCTCGGTGGCGACATAGAGGTTCTCGGGAGACGCGTAGACGATGCGGCCGTCGGTCATCACCGCGGCCGAGTCGACCGGCTCGAGGCCCTTGGCGAGGTCGACGGTGAGGACGGTGAGCATGCCGAGACCCGAGAACGAGGTCGCGCGGCGGACGTGGCGGCACTGGACGAGCGGGCGCGCCTTGCCGGCCTTGGCGCCGGCCCGCTTGACGCGGTAGGACGGCAGCCAGCTCGCGACCTTCGAGCGCGCCACGACGCCCTCGTTGTACCGCTCGGCGGCTGCGATCGCCTCCGGCGAGCCGTCGGTCGGCTGCTTGAACGGGAGTGCGGCCGGGACCTGGGAGGCGGCGACGATCCGCGCGCTCGAGCCGACGAGCCGCGCGGCGACATAGGAGCCGTCGAGCGTCAGCGTGCGCACGAGCCGCAGCCGGGAGGGATCGGACACGTCCACCTCGGCCAGCACGGACTTTGCCGGCTGGTACGGGGCGATCCGGGCGGCGGTGGCGGGCAGCGGCTCGATCCAGTAGCCGCCGCGCGAGAGCAGGAGCAGCCGGTCGCCGTGGAGAAGCAGCTCGTAGCCGAGCGTCCGCTCGAGCGGGAGCGAGTCGAGCAGCCGCGGCCGCAGGCCGGAGACGTCGACGGCGCGCAGGCTCCCGTTCGCGACCGCGAAGAGCGTCTTGCCGTTCGTCTTGACGAGGTCGGGCTCGTCGACGCCCTCCTCCTGGACGTTCGTGCCGGAGAAGTCGACGCCCTGGACCGGCGTGGCGGCGCGGGCCGCGGGCGCCGGAACAGCCGTCTCGACGACGCCGGGCGGGAGGCTGCCGTAGCCGTACGGGCCGACGAAACGCTGCATCTGCCCCTTCGCGTAGCCGAGCAGCTGGCCGCAGGTGCCGAACGCGATCAGCCTCGGCTTGGCGGCTTCAGGGGCCGATCGAGCTGTTCCGGCTGTTGTTCCGCCCGTGGCTGCGGCCAGCGCAACCGCCAGCGCCCCGAGGATCGCGACGCGTCTCCCAAGCTTCATCACACTCGTTATACGCCACGTCTCTCGCTTTCGTCACACCCAATGTGTGGCGTTCTCCGTTAAGGGAACAACGACCTACAGAGGATGGGTCGAACGAAGAGCCACGAAAGGAGCACCGAATGAGCTTGCTCTGGATCATCTTGATCGTCGTGCTGGTACTGGCGCTGCTCGGCTTTTTCGGGCGCGGCCGCTTCTAGTAGGCCGTACCCCGCCGGTGAATAGGCCGTCCGGCTCTCGCCGGGCGGCCTTTTTTTCGCGACACTGTGGGGGTGGACGCTCGGGTCACCGACCTACTCGCGCGCGCGGACGCCGCCTCGACACTGCCGAAGCTCGGCGGGATGGCCCGGCCGAACGGGGTCGTGATCGTCAGCGAGCGCTACTGGGCGTTCGCGACCAAGGCGGGTGAGGTGCACGAGGGCGAGATGCCGGCGCGCAGCTCGCGCGCAGTCCGGATCCCGCTCGTGCGCGGGCTGCTGCAGCTGGCATCGTCGCTGGCGCCGCTCGTGCGCGGACGCGGCGTCGCGCGCTCCTGGGAACGGCTCGTGCTCCTGCTCGCGCTGCTCCTCCCCTTCGCCTTCGTCGCGCTTCCCGGCCGGCTCGAGCTCGCCGCCGGGATCGTCACGACCCTGCTGATCGTCGGCTGGCTCTTCCGCGGCCGCACCCTGCGCCTGCACGGCGCCGAGCATCGCGCGATCGCCGCCGCCGAGGCGGGCGTGCTCGCGGCGACGTGGGCGGGCGAGGCGCGACCGAGCCGTTTCTCCGCCCGCTGCGGCACGAACTTTGCAGCGCTCGCGATTCCGGTCACGGCGACGTTCGACCAACTCGCGCCCCGCTTCCTCGCGCCGTCGCTGACCGGCGCGCTCGTTGCCGTGCTCTCGCTCGGCGTGACGATGGAGCTCTGGAAGGCGGTGCAGCATCCCTCCGGCCTGCTGCGCGGACTGCTCCTCCCCGGTCTCGGGCTGCAGCGGCTGACGACGCGCGAGCCGGCGCTCGCCGACACCCAGGTCGCGCTGCGCGCCGTCGCCTCGGTGCTGCGGCGCGAGCTCTAGCCGAGCCGGTAGGCCATCAGGATCGCGTCCACATACTCGTCGCCGCGCCGGTAGTGCGCCTTGCGCAGCCCTTCCCGCTCGAAGCCGAACTGCTCGTAGAGCCGGATCGCCGGCTCGTTCCAGGGGAAGACGTGCAGCTCCAGCTTCGAGACGCCGGCGTCGCGCGCCCAGGCCGTCGCCTGCTCGAGCAGGGCGCGGCCGATGCCCAGGCGGCGGTGGCTCGCGGCCACCATCAGGCCGAGATCGGCGACATGGCTGCTGGCGCTGTGCGGGTCGCGGGCGACCGAGAGACGGCCGACGACCGTGCCGTCGTCGTCGGCGACGTAGACCGCGGCGTCCGGGTGCCGGCGGAGCGCGCGCAGGTAGCGCCGCTCCTCGCCGACGGAGCGCCAGCCGTCCGTGTTCAGGAGCCACGCCTCCGGCTCGCGCCCGATCGCAGCGCCGAGCTCGACGAGCGCCGCCGCGTCCTCCGGCCGCGCCTGCCGGATCACCGTCATCCGACGACGATGCCGTGGCCGCCACGGCGGGGGTCGCCGGCAGCCGCGAGCGTGCCGTCGGGCCGCCGCTCGACCGCCGAGACGCCGCCGAAGAAGAGATTGCGGCCGGCCCAGCGCACGGTTTTCCAGCCCTCGGGCGCGAGGTCCATCAGCCCGCCCTCGAGGTGGAGCACGTCACCGTCGACATGGATGCGCGGCCGGTCGATTGCCTCGTCGACCGGTGTGCCGCGCAGGACCGCGTCCGCCACCTGGGCGATCGCTCCGGCAAGCCGCACCGAGCCGGCGCTGCCGAGTGCGAGCCGCGGCTGCCCGTCCTGGAGCACGAGCGTGGGCGTCATCATGCTCGGCAGCCGCTCCCCCGGGGCCTTGACGGCGTGACCGACGACGTCGAGCTCGCCGAGCATGTTGTTCAGCTGGGTGCCGCCGCGGAAGATGCCCGAGCCGGCGCCCAGCGTCGACGAGAAGGCGGCGGCGTTGCCTGCCGCGTCGAGCACGGAGATGTGCGTCGTCCCGGCGACGGCGAGCGGCGGCGCCGCTTCGTAGCCGTGGCGAAGCGCGCGGGCGCGGTCGTCGAGCGTCTCCGCCGTCGCGAGGCGCTCGAGAGCGGCGGCGACGATCGTGCCGCCACGCGACGGCGCCGGCGTCGTCAGGATCTCGACTGCGCCGACCTGCGCCCGCAGCGGCTCGGGTGCGGCGACCGTGTAGGACGCCATGTCCTCGGCGAGCTCGGGAATCAGCTCGCGGACTGCGACCGTGCGCTCGTCGCGGAGGCGCTCGAGCGTCGGGACGAAGTCGGCCGGCTCGATCCGGCCCGGCACGCCGTAGATCCGACGCCCGCCCTCGTCTCGCTGCAGCACCGCCGCGAGGATCAGGTGGAGGAAGCGCTGCGCGTCTGTCGGCGTCGAATCCCTGCCCGGCCAGCTCGATCGCCGGCTCGACGAGCTGCGACCAGGGCACGCTCCCGAAGCGGCGATGCGCCTCCTCGAGCCCTGCGACGAGCCCGGGCACGGCGACCGAGCCCGCGCCGACGTGGTAGCTCTGCGTCGAGTCGCCGAAGTCGACGGTGATGTCCTCGATCTCGCCGATCGGGCGAGACGGCGCCGCGAAGAAGCAGTCGAGCACGGTCGCCTCGCCCTCGACCCAGGCGAGGAAGAAGCCGCCGCCCGTGGGACCGGTGAGCGGGCCCTCCACGACCGCCGCCGCGAAGGCTGCCGCGATGCACGCGTCGACGGCGTTTCCGCCCTCCTCGAGCACGCGTGCGCCGGCCTCGGCGGTGGGCCGGCTTCCGGCGGCGATCGCTCCTTGCATGAAACTCAGGGTAAAGATGCTGTACGGATGCCGATAACGACTGGGAACCCAATGGGATCCCGGCTACGTTGTGAGAAGATGCACCTCGACCTCGAACTGGGGAAGCGGCACCTTGCCGTGTTCCTGGGATCGGTCGCAGCCCTGATCGCATTGGCGCTGAGTCCGCGACTGCTCGGCGACCTCGTCGCCGACGGCGTCGACGGGCTCTCGGACGCCTCGCCCGGCTGGCTCTGGCTGGCGGCGGCGGCGTTCGCCGGCTCGCTCGTCACCTCGGCCTGCGGCTGGCAGTCCGCGCTGACCCGCTGCGGCGGCACGGTCTCGCGCACCGACGCCTCCGCGCGCTACTGCACCGGCTCGATCGTGAACGCGCTCGCGCCCGCCCGGATCGGGACGGCCGTTCGCTTCGCTCTCTTCTCGCGCGTGCTCCACAACGAGGGGCGGCTCTGGACGGTCGGCGGGATCGCCGGCTCGCTGAGCGCCGTTCGGGCCGTGTGGCTCGCCGTGGTGCTCGCGCTCGCGTCGGTGAGCGGCGTGCTGCCGCGCTGGCCGATCGCGGTGCTGCTGCTGGGGGCTGCCGTTGCCGCCGCAATCGCGTGGCGTGCGCGTGACTCGCGGCCGGGGACGAAGTTCGGCCACTCGCTCGACGTCTTCCGCGTCCTCGGGCGCTGCCCGCGCGCCGCGGCCCGGATCGCCGGCTGGGTCGGCTTGTCGATGGGGCTGCGCGTCCTTGCCGCGACCGGCATCGCCGCCGCCTTCGGAATCGACAGGCCGCTCGCGGCGGCGGTGTTGATCATCCCGGCGCTCGACCTCGCGGGGATCCTGCCGCTGACGCCGGGGAACGTCGGTGTCTCGAGCGCCGCGGTCGCGTTCGCGCTGACCGCGCACGGTGTCGGCTCCGACGTGGCCGTCTCGGCCGGGATCGCGCTCGGCGCCGTCGAGACGCTGACAACGCTCGCGCTCGGCTCCAGCAGCATTCTCTACTTCCTCGGCCAACGGACCGGCGCGATTCGGTGGCACACGGCGGCGGCCGGGTTGACCGGCTGCTTCGTCGTCGGCGCCGCGTTCAGCGCGACCGTGCTCGTCCCGCTCGTCTAGCTGCGCAGGAAGCTGGGCGGCTCGAGCGGGTCCTCGGTGCGGCGCGGGCTCGTGTCGGCGGTGAAGGTCGGCGTCGAACGGCGGCGCGTGCCGCCGAGGCCCGTGGCGACGACGGTCACCCAGAGCTGGCCGGCGAGCCGTTCGTCGACGGTGGCCCCGAAGATGATGTTCGTGTCGTCGGTCGCGGCCTGGCGGACGGTCTCGGCGGCGTCGTTGACCTCGAGCAACGTCAGGTCCTCGCCGCCCGCGATCGAGAGCAGGATCCCGCGGGCACCGACGATCTCGGTGTCGATCAACGGGCTCTTGAGGGCACGCTCGGCGGCCTGCTTCGCGCGGTCGTCGCCGGTGGCGAAGCCGATCCCCATCAGGGCCGAGCCGGCGTCGCGCATGACCGTGCGGACGTCGGCGAAGTCGAGGTTGATCAGGCCGGGCATCGTGATCAGGTCGGTGATGCCCTGGACGCCCTGGCGGAGGACGTCGTCGGCGATCTTGAACGCATCCAGCATCGAGGTCGAGCGGTCGAGCACCTCGAGCAGGCGGTCGTTCGGGATCACGATCACGGTGTCGCAGGCGGCGCGGAGCTCCTCGACGCCCTGGTCGGAGGAGGCCTTGCGGCGCGTCCCCTCGAAGCGGAACGGGGTCGTGACGATGCCGACGGTGAGCGCGCCGAGCTCGCGGGCGACCCGCGCGACCACCGGCGCCGCACCCGTGCCCGTGCCGCCGCCCTCGCCTGCGGTGACGAAGACCATGTCGGAGCCGCGAAGGGCGTTCTTGATCGGGTCATGGCTCTCCTCGGCGGCGCGGCGGCCGATCTCCGGCTCCGCGCCGGAGCCGAGGCCCTGGGTGAGCTCGCGGCCGATGTGGATCTTGACCGGCGCGTCCGAGAGCTGGAGCTGCTGCATGTCGGTGTTGACGGCGACGAACTCGACCTGCGAGATGCCGGCGTCGATCATCCGGTTGACCGCGTTCAGGCCGGCGCCGCCGACGCCGACCACGCGGATCACGGCGAGGTAGCTGGAGCTGTCGCGCGGCACCGCGTACTCGAGCCGCGGCGCAGGCTCCGGCATCACCTCGTAGCGGGTGACGGGCGCTTCGTAGACGGGCTGCTCGCTGGGGGGCGGCGGCGCAGGCGGAGCTTCCACGGCGGCCTCGGGCTCGTCACGTGGGGGGCTCACCGGCGGAGGCGCCGGCTCGGAGGGTGTGGCTGCGGGTGCGCCGGCGCTTGGCTCCTCCTTCGCAAAGTCGGGGACGTGCTCGACTGTGAGCTCCTGCGGCTCCTCGGGCGTCGGCGCGGGCGGCTCGGCCTCCGGCGCCTGGTCGGCCTGCCGCTGGGCGGCCTCTGTCGCGCGGAAGAGCTCCGCCAGAGGGCCCTCACGCATGCTCGCGCGGTTTCGCGCCATCGAGCACCTCCTTCGCCAGCTCGCGGTAGGCCTCGGCAGCCGTCCCGCTCGGGTCATATTTGAGCACGGACGAGCCCTTCACGGGAGCCTCGGCGTACCGGACGGTCTTACGGATGCGGGTCTTGAAGACGAGCTCGCCGAAGTTCTCCTCCAGGATCTCGACGGCCTCGCGCGAGTGCAGCGTACGCCGGTCGAACATCGTCGGCAGGATCCCCTCGATCTTAACGTCGGGGTTGAGGTTCTCCCGCACCATCGCGAGCGTGTTCTCGAGCTGAACGAGCCCGCGCAGCGAGAGGTACTCGCACTGCACCGGCACGATCACGCCGGTCGCGGCGACAAAGGCGTTGATCGTCAGCAGGCCGAGCGACGGGGGCGTGTCGATCATGATGAAGTCGTAGCGGTCGCGCACCTCGAGCAGCGACTTCTCGAGCGCGCGCTCGCGGCCGATCATCGAGCTGAGCGCGAGCTCGGCGCCGGCGAGATCGATCGAGGAGACCGCGACGTCGACCTCGGCCTGGTGGATGATCTCGGAGATCGGCAGCCGGTGGACGAGCACGTCGAACATCGACCGCTCGATCGCGTCCGGGTTCATCCCCTGGCTCATCGTCAGATTGCCCTGCGGGTCGAGGTCGATCACGAGCACGCGGAAGCCCCGCTCCTTGAAGGCGACCGCGAGGTTCAGCGTCGTCGTCGTCTTCGCGACGCCGCCCTTCTGGTTCGCGAAGACGATCACCCGTTGCAAGCTCGGCTCCTCGGTGGCTTGATGTGCCCTCGTGTTCGGGCGCGGTAGCAGGCGCATGAGTCCCATGTGCAAGCGCCTTTCAAGCCTAGCCTCGGTTTTCCTTCACCCGCTGCTCAGCCCGGTTCGCCGTCGTCGTAGTCGAGATCCTCGAGCCGCGCGATCAGGCCGAGCCCGCGAAAGTAGATCTTGTTCGAGCGCGGGTAGTAGCAGACGTCGTCGGGGCGTCTGGTCCCGTACGCGAGGAACGTCATCCCCCGCTCGCCCGCTCTGAGGCCGTGCGAGACACCCGTCCCGGCGGGACGCGAGATCACGTGGCCGGCGCGGATCGGCTGCTCCTCGTAGGCGGCGCCATCGCGGACACGCTGCGGGCTCGGATGCAGCTCGAGCACGCCCTCGCCGTCGAGCACGACGAAGATCTCCTCGTCGGCGGAGTGGCTGTGCGGTGGCGCTCCTTCCTCGCCCGCGGGAAGTCGCCCCCAGTTGAGGCCCGTCCGCTCCGATCCGGCCTGCCGCGCCAACCGGCGCCAGCTGCCGCCGTCGTGGTCGCCTTCGACGTCGTCGACGTGGACGATGCTCTCGGGCCGAGGCCCGAGCTCCGGCAGCTCCGGTTCGCCGGCTGCCGCTTCCCGCTCCCAGGGATGCTGCCCGGTCCCGGCCTCGACCCAGGAGCCCCCGAGCCACGAAACCCCCGCCCGGGGCAGGTGCGCAGCCTCGGTCTCGCCGCGTTCGCCGAACGCGAGCACGTCCAGGCCGTCGTCACCCGCGCGGAGCGTGTGCGTCTCGCCCACTCGGTGCACGATGCAGTCGCCCGCGCCGACCGCGAAGGCGCCGCTGCGAAGCAGGCAGATCCCCGATCCGGCGAGGACGAAGAAGATCTCCTCCTCCCCGGTCTGGCGATGGACGGGCGTCGACCACTTGCCGGGGTCGACCTGGATCCGTTTCAGGCCGACCGTCTTCGTCCCGGCCGCCGAGCCGAGATCGGCCCACAGACCGGCGAGATGGCCCGCTTCGGCGCGGCCGCTCTCGACATCGTCCCAGTGAGCGATCACTTGCCGATTATGTCCCGTGCGGCGCCGTGCCGAGGCGCTCGACCACCTCCCCCGTATCGCTCCCGGTCTCGCGCCCGCGCGCCGTCTGCTCGGCCTCGCAGAGAAGTTCGCGCAACTCGGCGAGCAGCTCGCCGGGCGGCGCGCCGCTCCGGTCGAGCAGGCCGATCCGATCGAGCCGCGCGAGCATGCTGCCGTCGTCCATGCCTCGAAGCTAGCGCCGCTCAAGTGTCGAGAGCGCAACGGCTTCGTCACGAATCCGTGAATGCTCGCGCCTAGCCCCCGGCGGCAGCGCGCAGCCCGAGCAACTCCTCGTCGAGCGAATGCACGAGCGTCGCCCGATCGCCGTGACGCAGCGTCGCGACGAGCGCGCGCCGGACGGTGTCCTCCGCCCGCGCCGACGCCTGCTCGCCGGCGGCCAGCGCGCGCAGGGCAGCGTGGATCGCGCGCCGTTCCTCGCCGCCCTCGCCGAGCAGCACGGCAGCGCGCAGCTCCCAGGTCTCGCCGAGCAGGCCGGCGAGCGCGCCGCGCAGCTGCTCGGAGCGGAACGGCTCGTGCTGGAAGAGGGAGAGCTCCCAGCGGTCGAGCGCCTCGGCAAGCGGCGCGTCGGCGTCGGCGAGCGCGAGCCGGCCGAGCACCTCGCGGGTCACCTCGGCCCGAAAGGAGTCGAGGCGCGTCGGCTCGCCGGGCGGCTGTGTCGCCGCGATCGGCAACACGGGCCGGATCCCGAACGGCCGCCAGTCGAGCCGCTCGAAGAGCACAGGCCCGGCGGCCACGGGCGCCGCCGTCGCCAGGCGGATCGCGGAGACGGCGTCGGCGAGCTCGGCCGGTGCATCCGGCGGTTCCTCGCCGGGCTCGAGGCCGCGCTCGAGCTCGACCACGCAGTAGCGGTCGACCTCGCGGCCGAAGCCGGGCGGCAGCAGCCCCTGCGCCTCCGGCCAGTGATGCGCGAGCTCGCCCGTCGCAGCGGCTCGGAGGCGGATTCCGCCGCCGAGCTCGACCTGGGTCACGACCGAGAGCCCGACGAGCGGCGCAACTGCCGCGTAGGCGTGCTGGCCACCGAAGAGCGAGCCCTCGAGCTCCGCGTACGCGCGCTCGAAGGCCCGGTCGTCCCAGTCGAAGCCGCCGCACGACTCCGCAGTCGAGATCAGGAGCGAAAGGAGCACGGTGCGGAAGAGCGCCTGCTCCTCCGTCGGCTTCGGCCCGGCGTGAGCGCGGGCGAAGATCGCGGCGGCGGGCTCGCGGAGCAGCTCGTCCAGCGCGATCCGCGCATCGTCCCGCTGCGCCAGCTCGTTTGCGTGCGTGTCGACGAAGGTGCGTACGAGCGGCCGGTACTCGTACAGCGCCGGGCCGCCGCGCTGGACGTGTTCCTCGAACGCGAAGGGCAGGTCGTCGCCCTCTTCGAGCGCGCGCCCGAGGAAGACGAATGCGCCGAGGCAATAGCCGCGCAGGGTCAGGTGCAGTTGCGGGGCACGTACCGCCATCCGTCCTGCTTACTCCCCCGGCGGCGCGCCTCCTGCCTGACAACCCGGGCACCAGTAGGCCGTTCGGTTCTCGTCGCCCTGCCCGCGCGAGCGGACGAGCGCGCCGCAGCGCCGGCACGGCCGCCCGGCACGGCGGTAGACCTGGCGCCCCTGCCTCCCGGTCGCGAGCGCGTCACGCATCAGCCGGCGGGCGGAGGCGACCGCGTCGCGCAGCACCCGGTCCTCGACGTCGCGCACCCGTAGCCACGGTGACGCCTGGACCGACCAGAGCGCCTCGGCCATCCACATGTTCCCGATCCCTGCAAGCAGCCGCTGATCCTGCAGCGCCTCGCCGAGCCACCGGTCGCCGGCGCCGCGGAGCCGGGCGACGGCGCCGTCGAGGTCGAACTCGTCCGCGAGCACGTCCTGGCCGAGCCGCCGGAGGTTCCGCGTCTCGAGCGTCAGCACCGGCCCGTTCCAGAGGACGCCCTCGAGCGTCTCGCCGCGCAGGACGAGCCAGGGCAAGCCCCGCCGCTCCTTGCCGCGCGGCTCGACCCGCCAACGGCCTGTCATCCGTAAATGGCTCCGGACGGTAAGGCCGCCCTCGAAGCGCAAGAGCAGGTTCTTGCCGACCGCCTCGACCGACTCGAGCACGCGGCCGTCGACACGCGGCGCCACCTGGGTCGCCTGCGCTCGTGGGTTCGGCGCTTCGACCTCGAGCCGCTGGCCGACGAGCGGCTGCAGCCGAAGCGCTGCCCGGTGAAGTGCGTCCCCTTCAGGCACGTTGCCCAGCTTAGAGCTAGTGTTTTCGACCGAATGGCACAGCCCCTGACCCACCAGGGCGTGCGCACCGGACCTGCGGCGTCGTCCACCCCGACCCATTCGTACGACGCGGCCGCCCGCGTGCTGTTCGACCGCACGACGCGACTCGCGGCGTCCCTCCTCGACGTCCCGGTCGCGCTGATCACGATCGCAGACGCCGACGAGCTTCACTTCGCGAGCTGCGTCGGCCCGAAGGAGCCCTGGGGCTCGACGGCGGGGATCCCGCTCTCCCACTCCGCGTGCCAGCACGCGATCCAGTCGCGTCGGCCGCTGCTGATCGAGGACGCCCGCGTCGATCCGCTGGTGCGGGACAGCCTGGCGGTGGCCGTGCTCGGCATCGTCGCCTACCTCGGTGTTCCGCTCACCGGGTCCGGCGGCAGCACGATCGGCACCCTCTGCGCGATCGACACGACGCCGAGGGCGTGGACCGAGGAGAACGTGCGCGTGCTCCAGGATCTTGCGGCGACGGTCACGGCCTACCTCGCCGCCCGGCCGACGCCGCAGCACTCGGGCTCCGGGCTCAACATCGCGGCCGTCGCTCAGCGCACGGGTATCGGCGCCGACACGCTGCGGAAGTGGGAGCGCCGCTACGGCGTCCTCCGCCCAAGCCGCACGGCCGGCGGACAGCGCCGCTACGACGAGCGCGACGTGGCACGGGTCGAGTGGCTGCGAGACCGCCTCTCGGAGGGGTTCCGGATCGGTGAGGCAGCCGCCCTGCTGGAGACGGATCATGCGAACGCCGAGTCGTCGACCGCCGGCCTGCGCGACGCGGTCGCCGCCGCTGCCGGCGAGACCGACACCCGGCTGCTCGCTGCACTCGTCGACCAGTCGTTCACGCTCTACGACGTGGCGACGGCCGTCGAGGAGATCGTCGCTCCCGCGCTGCGGCTGATCGGCGACCGCTGGCGGGACGGTGCCGAGCACATCGCCCGGGAGCACATGCTCAGCGAGGTCGTGCTGGCGCGGCTGCGGACGCTGCTCGGCGACCGGCGTCCCGCCGTCCGCGGGACGGCCGTGCTCGCGTGCGGGCCGGGAGAACGGCACGAGCTCGGCCTGCTCGCGCTGGCCGTCCTGCTTCAGGCGGACGGCTGGCTCGCGGTCTACCTCGGCGCCGACACGCCGCTCGAGGCCGCGGTCACGACCGCGATCCGGACGGACGCCGACCTGCTCTGCCTGAGCGCCAGCGACTCGGCGGCGCGAGCGGGGCTCGAGGCCGAGCTCGCCGACGTCGAGCTGCCCGAGAAGCTCGTCGTCGTCACCGGCGGCGCCGTCGACGATCGGGAGCCGCCGCTACGCCTCGCAGCGGCCGTCGCCGAACTCCGTGCCGCAGGCCCGGCTCTCCGCGCCTGACGGCGCGGCTACGGGCGGAGTACCGCACGGCGCGGGCCGGCCAGAAAGCCCGCCTCGACCAGCAGCGGCATGATCTCCGTCTCGGTCACGGGCTGCCCGTCGAAGCGCTCGACGGCGAGCCGTTTTGCGCCGCCGGCCTTGACGTAGCCGACGAGCGCCGCGATCGCGGGCCGCAGCCACTCGTCGTCGGGCTCACGCAGCGGGACGAGCGTCCGGCCGCCGCGCTCGACGAAGAGCGCCGCCTCGCCGCCGAGCAGAACGACCTGCGCGCCGGCGACGCGGGCCGCGCGGGCGCCGGCCCGCTTCGGCCAGGGCAGCGCCGCGCCGTACGGTTGAGCAGGATCGGCGGCGGCGAGCACGAGCGGCTCGGGTTCCTCCTCCGACCGGAGCTCCCGCAGCCGCTCGACTGCACCCGCAAGCGCGAACTGGGCACCACCGAGGCCCTCGACGAAGTAGCCGCGGCGGCAGGCGCCGATCGTCTCCAGGTCCTTCAACTCGGAGTAGACGGCGCTGTAGCCGCCGGGAATCCCCTCGCCACGCACGCCATCGCGGGTGACGATTCCCTGGCGCTCGAGCAGCAGCTCGGCGAGCGCGCGCCGGTCGGACGTGCCGGGGAAGAGCCGCTCGGTCGGCGACCAGCGGCCCTGCGTCGACGTGATCGCGGCGCCGCGCGTGCGCGAGAAGCGGCGCGGCCGGCGCTGCGCCCTCGGCGCCTCGTAGCGGCGGCCGGCGCGCAGCGGCGTCCAGGCGTCGTTCGTCACCTCACCGGCCCAGACGAGCTCCCACAGCGCGGGGAGCGCCGCCTCTGCCTCGAGCGCCGTCCCGTCGAGCAGGTCGGCCCAGAACATCGCCCCACGCGCGAGCGCGGCGCGGATCGCGTCCGCCTCCGCCGTCTCGGGCATCGGCGCGCCGGCAGGACGGCCGAGTACCGAAGCGTCCTCGCGGAAGTAGACGGCGACGCGGTCGAGGCCGGCACCGACCCAGACGAGCTCGCCGGCGGCGCAGAGGCCGTCGAGCCAGGCCGGCTGGTAGCCGGGCACGCGCCGCGGCAGCACCTCTGATTCCCAGAGGCTGACGGGGAGCGCCAGCCCCTGCAGCGGCACGAGTGCCTCGCGCAGGCTGGCGCGGCGGCCGATTCCGTGCCAGGCGGGGAGGAAGCGGCCGAGTGCGGTCTGCTCGGCCGGCTCGACCTCGCGTCGCAGCGCCGCGAGCGAGGCCCGTCGCAGCCGCCGGAGAACGTCGGGATCGCACCACTCGCGCTCGCTGCCGCCCGGGCGCAGCTCGCCGCGGACGAGCAGGTCGGCCCGCTCGAGGTCGTGCAGCAGCCGCTCGAGCTCGAGCCCGAAGCGCTCGTCCGCCTCGGCCGTCGTGAAGGGGCCGCGGCTCTTGGCGAAGCGGAGCACGAGCTGGCGGAGCGAGTCGGGCCCGCCTTCGAGGAAGGCTTCAGGGAGGCCGCCGGGCGGCATCACGCCGAGCGCGTCGCGATAACGGCCCGCGTCCTCGGCCGCGATCAGCCGCTCCTCGCCGGCGATCCGGGCGCTCAGCGCCCGCCGCTCGGCGACGAGGATCGCGCCCTGTGCCTCGTCGTACTCGCCCGCCCGGAGGTCGCCGCGGCGGCGCAGGACGTCGTGGAGCTCGTCGGCGTCGCGCGGATCGCCGCGCAGCTGCCGCTCGACCTCGGCGAGCGCGTCCGGATCGATCAGGTCGCGCAGCTCCTCCTGCCCGAGCAGCTCGCGGAGCAGGTCGCGATCGAGCGAGAGCGCCTGCGCGCGGCGCTCGGCCGGCGGCGTGTCGTCCTCGTACATGTACGTGGCGACGTAGTCGAAGAGCAGCGACGACGCGAACGGCGAGGCCGACGCCGTCTCGACCTCGACGAGATCGAGCTCGCGCGTCTGCAGGCCCTTGAGGATCGACTTCAGCGCCGGCAGGTCGAAGACGTCCTGGAGGCACTCGCGGTAGGTCTCGAGGATGATCGGGAACGAGCCGTACTTGCGCGCGACCTCGAGCAGGCTCTGCGCCTTCAGCCGCTGCTGCCAGAGCGGCGTCCGCTGGCCGGGGCGGCGGCGGGGGATCAAGAGCGCCCGCCCTGCGTTCTCGCGGAAGCGGGAGCCGAAGAGGGCGGTCTGGCCGACCTCGCCGACGACGAGCTCCTCGATCTCGTCCGGCCCGAGCAGCAGGTCGGCGAGGCTCGGCGGCGCGTCGGCCTCCGGCAGGTGCAGCGCGATCCCGTCGTCCGACCAGATCGACTGCGCCTCGAGGCCGAGCGAGTCACGCAGCCGCGCTGTCAGCGCCATTCCCCACGGCGCATGCACGCGGCCGCCGAACGGAGTCAGGATGCAGACGCGCCAGTCGCCGATCTCGTCCCGGAATCGCTCGACGACGATCGTCCGGTCGGAAGGGACGACCCCGGTCGCGGCGGCCTGCTCGCGCAGGAAGGTGAGCAGGTTCTGCGCCGCCTTCGCGTCGAGGTGGTACTCCTCGCCGAGGTGCTCGAGCGCCTGCTCGTCGGAGCGGGCGACGAGCTCGCGCGAGGCGCGGCCGATCTTCTCGCCCAGCTCGAACGGCCTGCCCACCCCCTCGCCCTTCCAGAACGGGACCGCGCCGGGAACTCCGGGCGCCGGCGAGACGAGCACGCGGTCGCGTGTGATCTCCTCGATCCGCCAAGTCGACGCGCCGAGCATGAACGTCTGCCCCTGCCGAGCCTCGTAGACCATCTCCTCGTCGAGCTCGCCGACGCGGCCCCCTCCGTCGACGAGGTGGACGCCGTAGAGACCGCGGTCGGGGATCGTGCCCGCGTTCGTGACCGCGAGCCGGCGCGCGCCGGTGCGGCCGCGGATGACTCCGGCGGTGCGGTCCCAGACGATCCGCGGCCGCAGCTCGGCGAACTCGTCCGAGGGGTAGCGCCCGGCGAGCATGTCGAGCACGTTCTCGAGCTGCTGCAGCGAGAGGTCGGAGAAGGGGTACGCGCCCCGGACGAGCCGGTGCAGCGCCGCGACCTCGATCTCCTCCTCGGCCACGATTGCGACGATCTGCTGCGCAAGCACGTCGAGCGGGTTGCGCGGGATCCTCGTCTCCTCGATCTCGCCGCCCCGCATCGCCTTCGCGACGACCGCGGACTCGAGCAGGTCGGCGCGGAACTTGGGGAAGATGCGGCCCTTCGAGATCGAGCCGAGCTCGTGCCCGGCCCTGCCGACGCGCTGGAGGCCGCGGGCGACCGACTTCGGGCTCTCGACCTGGATCACGAGGTCGACGGCGCCCATGTCGATCCCGAGCTCGAGGCTCGACGTCGCGACGAGGCACGGAATCCGACCCGCCTTCAGGTCCTCCTCGATCAGGACTCGCTGCTCGCGGGCGAGCGAGCCGTGGTGCGCGCGCGCGATCTCTTCCTCGGCGAGCTCGTTCAGCCGCACCGCGAGCCGCTCGGCCAAGCGGCGATTGTTGACGAAGACGATCGTCGAGCGGTGCTGCTTGACGAGCTCGAGGACGGCGGGATAGATCGAGGGCCAGATCGAACGGGCGGTCGACTCGTAGCCCGATGCCATCTCGACCCCGTCGGGCATCACCGGCTGAGCCAGCTCGCTCGACGCACCGAGCTCGCGCAGGTCCTCGACCGGGACGACGACCTCGAGGTCGAGCTCCTTGCGCGAGCCGGCGTCGACGAGCTGGATCGGACGGTCGCCGGAGACGAAGCGGCCAATCTCCTCGAGTGGGCGCTGCGTGGCGGAGAGGCCGATCCGCTGCGCCGGGGCCCCGAGCAGTGCGTCGAGCCGTTCGAGCGAGACTGCGAGATGCGCGCCGCGTTTCGTGCCCGCCACGGCGTGGACCTCGTCGACGATCACGGTCTCGATCCCCCGCAGCGTCTCTCGGGCCTGGGAGGTCAACATCAGGAAGAGCGACTCCGGGGTCGTGATCAGGATGTCGGGCGGCTCCTTGACGAGCTCGCGCCGCTCCTTCTGGGTCGTGTCGCCGGTGCGGACGCCGACGCGCAGGTCGGACTTGATCCCGGCTAGCGGCCCGCGCAGGTTCCGCTCGACGTCGTAGTTGAGCGCCTTCAGGGGCGAGACGTAGAGCAGCCGCAAGCCGGTCCCAGGGGCGCGATCGAGGTGATCGATGCCGTGCAGGAACGCGGCCAGCGTCTTGCCGGAGCCGGTTGGCGCCTGGATCAGGACGTGCCCGCCGGCGGCGATCGCGGGCCACCCCTGCGCCTGCGCGGGCGTCGGCCCGGCGAACGCGCGCTCGAACCAGGCACGGGTGCGGGGGCTGAAGGGGTGGAGCGGGTCCACCCCTTCAGCGTAGCCCCCGTCACCGAGCCGGACGGAACTCCTCACGGACGCTCGCATCGCGTTCGATCTCACCAACCTGGACCGTCGCCGGGTGGTACTCGTTCGTCAGCCACAACGGCAGCTGGTTGCCGAAGTACGGCCCGAACGGGTTCCCGCTCGCGCCGCCCGGCGTCACCTGCACGGCATGCGGGTGCGACCGCTGCGTCTCGGCCACGAAGCGGCGGGCCGGGCCGCTGCCGAAGCGGAACGCGTTCAGCGCGGACGCCCGCGGGTTGTGCGAGGAGGCGTCCACGACCGCGAAGCCGCCGTCCGTCGCGACGCCCGGCAGGCCGGGCGCGAGATCCGTGAGCCCGCCCTGCGGCGGCAGCGAGAACGCAGGCCCGAGCGGATGCGCGAACGTGATCCGGTGCAGCCTCCCCCAGCGGTAGTCGGCGAGGCTCGTCGAGCCGCCGAAGGCGGGCGCGAACGCCGGGCTTGCGGCAAGGTCGAGCGCGCTCTTGACCGCGCCGAGGACGCGTTGCGCGCCCTGGTCCGGCCCGGCGAAGAAGACGAAGCCGGAGGCGCCGACGCCGTTCGACCCGAGCAGGCGCCGCAGCGCCGTCATCGCCTTGTCGGGGACGGGCAGGAACGCGCCGAGCCCAGCCGCGGTCAGCGGCCCGTCCACGACCGCCGCCAGCACCTGGCCCCGCCAGAGGCTGTAGATCGTGGTCGCGACGCTCGCGTCGATCTCTGCCTGCGTCGGCGGCATCCGGACGCCGGCGACGTCGCTCTCGTCGTAACCCTCCGCGATTCCCGTTGGCGTCGAGAAGTCCCAGGCGTGGAGCCTGGCCACCGCCTCCTGCACCCTCGGGTCGGCGCCGAGCGCCGCCAGCGCGGCCGAGGCACCGGGTGTCTGCGCGAGCTGGAGTGCTGCGACGATCGCAGGCACGAGCACCTCGGCGTCGTTCAGCTTCACGTCCGCCTGCGCAGACTGCATCTCGGCGAAGGAGACGGTGCCGTCGGCGAGCGCGGCCTGGATCCGCTTCGTCACGCGGGCGTTGCGGTTCCCGTCGGAGTGCCCGGGCGAGACGTAACGGATCCCGCCACCGGGCCGGAGCTCGTTCAATGCGTCGTTGTCGAACGTCTGCCCCGTCGGGTCCTGATTCGCGTTCGAGATCCAGCCCCGCTCCGGATTGACGAGCGAGTCGAGCTCGGCGTCGGGGAGGATCGCGAACGGGATCGCATGGCTCTCGGGCCGGGCGCCGGCGCCGATCCACTCGTGCCGGAGGGTGCCGGTGCCGTCGCGAATGAAGTACGGCGGCAGCCCGTCGACGGTGCCCGCCTGGAGATCCTCGCGCAGCGGCAGCTCATGATCGGTGTAGTAGGCGATGTTGCCGTTGTCGTCGGCGAACATCCAGTTCTGCGCGCCGACGTCGAAGTAGCGCAGCGCGGTCTTCGCCTCGACGACGTCCTCCGCGCGCGCGAGCTCGCGGAAGTAGTCCACCTCGCGGGTCGCGTAGAAGCCGGTCCACTGCACGCTCAGGCTCGGCGCGATCAGCGGCCCGTGCCTCGTCTCGACAGCGACCGGGGGCACGTTTGCCGACGGCGGCACCGTGATGAGGTCATCGGCGGCACCGTTCCCGGGCTGGTTCGCGCGGTACGTCTGCGGGAAGATCTGCGTCGGCACCGCCGAGCCGCGGAACATCGTCGCCACCGGGACGCCGCCGGAGACGATCACCGACTCCTGGAAGACGTCCGTCACGTCGGTCGGGTTGACGGTGGAGCCCCAGGCGACGCGCTCGTTCAAACCGTGGACGATCGAGGGCAGCCCTGGGAAGGTGACGCCGAAGAGGGCAAGGTCCTTGGCGCGAATCCCGACCTCGTAGAAGGTCGACGGCGACGGCAGCGCAAGATGTGGGTCGCTCGCGACCATCGGCCGCCCCGTCGCCGACTTCTCCCCGGACACGAGCCAGACGTTCGAGCCGGTGTCGAGGTTGGCGCCAACGTGGGCGCGATCGAGCTTCCGTTTCGCCGCGGCGGCGTGCCGGAGCGTCGAGGGCGACAGGTACGAGCTCGACGAGGCGGGCTTGCCGTGCTCCGCGACCGGCCCGGACGTCTCGCCGGGAAGGATCGACCGCGCATGCGCGAACGGCTCGATCCGCATCACGTCCTCCGCGAACAGCGCGGTGCCGGCGGCCGCGCCGAGGGCCGCGCGGTAGGCGGTCAGCCGCTGTGTGTTGCCGATGTCGTTCGTCTCGAATGCGAGCCCGAACGAGAGCAGCTTCCCGACCGCGACGCTGTCGAGCGGAGTCCAGGGCGGGAACGAGGTCAGCTCGAGTGCGGTGTACTCCGCCGGCAGCGGGTGCGAGGTGACGTAGGCGTTGACGCCGGCGCTGTACGCCTCGAGGTCGGCCACGGCGGCCGGCGAGGCTGCCGCGAGCGACTTCTCGGCCGCGCGGCGCAGTCCCAGTGTGCGGAGTTGCACGTCGCTGGGCAGCGCGGCGGCCCCGAGCAGCTCGGCGAGGGTGCCGCTCGCCTGTCGGCGGCTCTGATCCATCTGGAAGAGCCGGTCCTGCGCGTGAAGCCAGCCGACCAGGAAGTACGCGTCGTGGTCGGAGTGAGCAAAGACGTACGGAATGCCGAGCGAGTCGCGGACGACGGATGCCGGCTGCTCGAGGCCGGGCACGTCCAGCTGTGCCGCCGGGTTGGGCGCCGCCAGTGAGCCGCCTGCGAGAACGGCGGGGACGGCGAGCGCGAGCACGGCGAGGAACCGGCGCGTTTGGGTCATGGGGACCTCCCTGTCCGAGCCGATCCTGCCCCTGAGCGTCGGAGCGCAAACTGGACGGGCCGCCCCTTGACCCATGCGGGTCAGCGTTGTAGCTTCCCGCACATGGCGAGAAAGGATTTGACAACCTTCCTGATTGCACTCAATGACAGCGTCAAGATGCGGGATAGGTGGCGGAGCCCGGACCCGGCCGAGCGCGAGAAGCTGCTGAAGCAGTGGGGCCTCGAGGAAGAACCCGCGCTCCAGGAAGGGGGGGACATCGAGAAGATGCGCGAGGCGGTCAAAGCCGAGAGCGGTGTGAAACAAGTGGATCTGTGGATCCGCTCCTCAGGGACACCGGAATCGAACCCGGATTACGACCCCGGGGCGTAACGGGCGCGGCTCGCTCGTCGTCGTCGGCACGGGGATCCAGCTAGCGCTCCAGCTCACCGTCGAGGCGCGGGACGAGATCGAGGTCGCGGACGACGTGCTGCACGTCCTCGCCGACCCGATCGCCGCGACCCGGCTCGAGTCGCTGAACCGGAACGCGCGCTCGCTCACGTCGCTGTACCGCGCCGGTGTGCCCCGGCGGAGGATCTACGAGGAGATGGTCGAGGAGATCCTCGGCGCCGTCCGCGGCGGCTCCCGCGTCTGCGCCGTCTTCTACGGCCATCCCGGCGTCTACGTGGAGCCCTCGCACGAGGCGGTGCTGCGCGCGCGCGAGGAGGGCTTCGAGGCGCGCATGCTCCCGGCCGTCTCCACCGAAGACTGTCTCGTCGCCGATCTGGGGGTCGACCCGGGCGAGCGCGGCTGGCAGAGCTGGGAGGCGACCGACTTCCTCCTCCGCGGCTTCCGCCCCGACCCGACGGCGGGGCTCGTGCTCTGGCAGGTGGACGGGATCGGGAAGCTCGACTGGAACCTCGACCCCGACCCACGTGGCCTCCAGGCGCTCGCAGAGGTGCTCGGCGAACTCTATCCGCCCGAGCACGAGCTGGTCTTCTACCGGGCGTCGATCTACCCGATCCGGTCCGGTGAGGCGACCCGCATGCCGCTGCGCGCCCTGGCAGGGCTCGAGTCGCCGCCGGCGCCGACGCTCTACGTGCCGCCGCTGCCGAGCAGACCGGTCGATGCGGCGATGGCTGCGCGCATCGGCCTCACGCCTTCGTAGCCGCCGGCTCGAGCTGCGCCCGGGCGCGCTCGACGGCGACAATGTTCCCCTTGGCCTCGTAGAGCCTGATGCCCGTCTGGATGCACTCGCGCGCCTCGTCGGCGCGGCCTCCGGAGCGCAGCACGGTCGCGAGCTCGAGCAGGACGTCGCCGTGGAGGTCGAGTAGGTCCGTGGGCTCGACGATCGCGAGCGCGTCGCGGGCGACGCGCTCCGCCTCGTCGAACGCGCCGGCGTCGACGAAGAGCCGTGCGCGGGTAAGGCGGTAGAGCGTTTGCGACCAGAGGTCCTGCTCGGACGCGGTCGCCTCCGCCTCGCGGGCGAGGTCGTCCGCCTCCGCGGCGTGACCGCGGGAGTGCAGAGTGCGGGCGAGCATCGCCGCGACCGAAGCACGGTGGCCGATCTCGCCGAGGTTGCCAAGCGCATCGTAGCCCTCCCGGAGCGCGAACTCGGCTG
The DNA here is from genome assembly GCA_963784895.1 of uncultured Gaiellaceae bacterium. Classification (GTDB taxonomy): domain Bacteria; phylum Actinomycetota; class Thermoleophilia; order Gaiellales; family Gaiellaceae; genus Gaiellasilicea. Next base: position 26,804 of record CAWATM010000018.1, read on the forward strand.
CAGCGCTGTCACCCGCAAGAAGTTCGACGTCCGCGCGGCCGAATGCCGCCGTGGAGACGGCGTCGAGCCGCGCGCCGAGTTCCTCGTACGCGGCGGCCGCCGCCGCGACGAGCTCACGCGCCTCCTCGAACCGTCCCTGCCGCGCGACGAGGCAACCGATCCACCGCCGACAACACGCCTCCATGTAGAGATCGTCCGGCGCCGACTCGAGGAGCGAGACGCAGAGCCCGATGCCGTCGTGAACCGGCAGCGGCCCGGACCAGGCCGCGAAGCCGATCCGGCTGACGATCTCCGCCTCCTGCCAGCGATCGCCCGCCGCCTGCGCGTGGTGCCGTGCACGGAGCAGCGCGTCCTCCCCGGCCCGGACCTGCCCGGCCCAGAGCCCGCGGACAAGGCCGATAAGAAACCAGCCGCGCGCGACGGCGCGGTGCCCACGGCGATCAAGATCGGCCGAAGACTCGAGCCCAGGCATCGCCATCTCGATGAGCGCGAGATCCTCCTCCCAACCGCCGCGCGGATCGCTGCGAGACCGCAGCAGGACGCGCTCGATCCGCGCCGCGAGCACGACTGACTGCGGGACGCCGTCGCCGTGCTCGATCACCTCGGTCAGCACCTCCTCGGCCCGAGACAGCGCCCCGGAGGTCGTGAGCACGAGGCCGAGCTCAGGCGCCAGATCGAGCCGGCGAACGTCCCCGGGCGCCAGCAATGCGCCGGCCCGCTCGAGCAGTGTCCTCGCTGCGTGAATGTCGCCGCGGCCGAGGGCGCGCCTCCCTGCCCGCAAGAGCCGGTCGGCCGCTCTGCCGGCGAGCCGGTCTTCTTCATCGCCGCGCGGGCCGAGCTCGACCCGGAAGCCGTACGCCTGCTCGAGGTGGTGGCCGACGATCTCGTCGAGCTCGGCGCCCTCGCCCGCATGGTCCTCCGCCCAGCCCGCGAACCGCTCGTGCAGTTCGGCGCGGAGGCGTTTCGGCATCGAGTCGTACGCGGCGTCACGGATCAGGATGTGGCCGAAGCGGAAGCCGTCCTCGCCCGCGAACGTGCGGGCGTCCGGCTTGATCAGCCCCTTGCGAACGAGCGCCTGAAGACGGCCTGCGACCTCGCGCACGTCCTCCGGCGGCGAGAGGTCGGCCATGGCACCCCACCAGAAGACCTGCCCGATCACCGCAGCCCGCTGCAGCACCGCGAGCTCCGCCTCGCCGAGCCGGTCGAGCCGTGCTGCCAGCACCGCCTGCACGGTCTCCGGCACGCGCATCGATTCGACGGCCGCGAGCGGCTCGAGCCTGCCCTCGCGCTCGACGAGGACGCCGTCCTCGACGAGCATCCGCAGCATCTCCTCGAGGAAGAGCGGGTTCCCGCCCGTCGCGCGCCCGACCGCGTCCGCCGCCTCGGGGTCGAGCGGCCCGGCGAGGTTCTCGAGCAGTGTGCGCACGTGCTCGCGCGGGAGCGGCGCGAGCTGGATCGTCGTCCCGCCCCAGCCCGGGCGCACTTCGGCGAGATCCGGGCGCGCCATGCAGCAGACGAGGATCGGCGCGTCGCGGCTCCAGCCGGCGAGGTACTCGACGAGGTCGAGGAAGGCCGGCTCGGCCCACTGGATGTCGTCGAGCACGACCACGACCGGCTGAGCCGCGGCCAGCGTCTCGAGCAGACGCCGGACCGCGCTGTAGATCTCGTCGGTGCGCGAGTGCGGCTCGGCGCGGCCGATCGCCTCGAGGATCCGGCCGTGGGCGGCGTCCGCGCCGAGGATCTCGTCCAGGTCGAGGTCGCGCACGACCTCGACGAGCGGCCAGTAGGTGATCCCGTTCCCGTAGGGGAGGCAGCGGCCTTCGAGCACGAGCGCGTCGGTGCCGACAGTGGCGACGAGCTCGGCGGCGAGGCGCGATTTGCCGACGCCGGGCTCGCCGACGATCGTCACGATCCGGCAGGCCCGTTCGGCGAGGACGCGCTCGAGCTCGGCCAGCAGCGCGTCGAGCTCCGCGCCGCGCCCGACGAGCGGCGTGTCGAGGCGCCGCGCGAGGCCGACCGCGTCCGGCTCGACGTCGAGCAGGCGCCAGGCGTCGACGGGATCCGACTTTCCCTTCAACTCCAGCGCCGGCACCCGCTCAACCGTGACGGCGTCGCGGACGAGGCGGATGGTCGCGTCGCCGACGAGAATCTCACCGGCAGTCGCAGTGGCCTCGAGCCGCTGCGCAACGACGACCGCGTCGCCCGTCGCGAACGGGTCGCCCTGCGCCGGGTCGCCGGCGAAGACCTCCCCGGTATGGACGCCGGTGCGCACGCCGATCCGGATCCCGAACGCGCGCTCGAGCTCGTCGTTCAGGCGGTCGAGCTCGCCGCGCAGCTCGACGGCAGCACGCACCGCCCGCAGCGCGTCGTCCTCGTGCACCACCGGGATCCCGAAGACCGCGAGCACCGCATCGCCGACGAACTTCTCGATCGTGCCGCCGTGGCGCTCGAGCACCGCCCGCGCCGTGTCGTGATAGCGCGACCAGACGCCCCGGAGCGCTTCCGGGTCGAGCTGCTCGCCGAGCGGGGTCGAGTCCGCGACGTCGCAGAAGACAAGCGTGACCGTCTTCCGGACCATGAAGGCGAGTGTAGGGCGGTTTCCGGGCCGTTACTAGGACGCCGCGAAGAGCAGGAACTGCGTGAACGCGGCCGGGGAGAAGTTGTTATCGCTGACGAGGATCAGCGAGCGGCGGCCGTCGGGCAGGTCGGGGCCGAACGTCATGCCCTCGACGTTGTCGAGCGGGATCCCGAGCACGTCGAGGTCGAGGAGCAGCGTCTTCTCGACCGGCTCGATGCTGCCGAGCAGGAGCGCCAGGCTGTCGAACCCGTTCACGTCGTCGGCGCCGGGCAGCGCGACGTCGTAGAGCTTGATCGTGTTGCCGGTGCCGGGCGCACCGACCGAGAAGGAGCGCTCCATCGCGAGCAGGAACTGGTTGTTCAGCGGCAGCAACTCGACGAGGCCGTTGACCGCGAACTGGTTCGCGGGTACGGGGGGCTCGGCGATCGGATCCGTCCAGTAGACGTATTGCCGGTCGAGCCGCTGCTGCTGCAGGTTGTAGCGAAGGATCCGCGCCGGGCTGCCTGCGCCGATCGTCGCGGGCGGGCCGTCCTGCACCAGTGCCGCTTCGGTGCCGGTGAAGAGGAAGCGCCCGTTCGGCGGTACCCCGGCGCTCTCGAAGCCGAGGTTCTGGCGCACGCCGCGCGTCCCCGCGGCGTTCGGCAGAAACGCGGAGGGCAGCGGGAGCTCGCGGAGTTGGCGCCCGTCGAGCGCGAACTCGCGCACCCACGGGTCGATCAGCCGGTTCGCGAACCCTTCGGATGTGATCACGAGCGTGTCGTCCTTGGTCAGCGTCAACCCCTCCGGGTCGAGACTGAGCGGCGCGAACGGCTGCCCCGACGCGTCGAGCAGCGTCGTCACGGCCAGGATCTGGACGGCCGGAGCACCGCCGTCGACCCCGATCCGCAGCGTGTAGAAGCGCGCGTTGACCTGGTCGTCGGAGATGGCATAGAAGACACCTCGGCGCTCGTCGTAGGTGATGCTCGAAAGACCGCCGAAGGTCGTGCCCTGGAACTGAGTCGAGGTCGGGAAGATCTGCTGGCCGAGGAACTCGAGCTCCGTCGACGGCGCCGCCTGCGCGGGCGCGACCGCCACGAGCGCGATTGCGAGCGGCAGCAGGAATCTGGTCACGCGCGTCTTCATCCCGCGAAACCGTACTACGCGAGCAGGTAGACCGTGAAGGCAATCGCCAGCACGGCTGCGACGAGCACGGCGACGGCGATGTGCACGCCACCAAGGGCGAGCCAGGGTGTGCGCTCGCTCTGCCCACGCTCGGCTTCGGCGACGAGCTCCTCGGACTTGTCGATGGGATCGGCCATGTCGGCGGCATACCCCGCGGCGGTAGGATCGAACCGTGCGCAGCTCCTCGCTTCCGGATGCATTGCACTTCACCGGCAACGCGGAAGCCGACCGGCTGCTCGCCGCCGAGCCGCTCGCGCTCCTGATCGGCTTCGTCCTCGACCAGCAGGTGACGGTGCCGACGGCGTTCGTCGGGCCGCTGAAGCTGCAGCAGCGGCTGGGCGGCCTCGACGCCGCCGCGATCGCCGCGACCGACCCCGACCGGCTCGTGGAGGCGTTCCGCGAGAAGCCGGCCATCCACCGCTTCCCCGGCAACATGGCGAAGCGCGTCCAGGAGCTCTGCGCGGTCGTCGCCGAGGAGTACGACGGCGACGCGGGACGCGTCTGGGGCGACGCCACGGACACCGCCGATCTGGAGCGCCGGCTCGAGGCGCTGCCGGGCTTCGGGGAGATGAAGGTGAAGGCGCTCGCGTCCGTGCTGGCGCGCCGGTACGGAAACGCGATGGCGGAGCCGCTCGTCCCGAACCACCCGATGCTCGGCGACGTCGACTCGCCCGAGGCGCTTGCCGAGTATCAGGCCGCGAAGCGCGCGTACAAGGCGTCGCTTCGCGCCGCAGCCGGTTGATCGAGCTCCGGTTCTACCGCGACGGCGGGCAGACGGCTGCCGAGGTCGCCGAGCAGGTGGCAGCGTTCCTCGGTGGCGCGAAGACGAGCCTCGAGCTCGCGCTCTACGACATCCGGCTGCACGACGATGCAGCCGAGATCGTCAAGGGGGCGCTGGCGGACGCGCGGGGACGCGGCGTCGCCGTGCGCCTCGTCTACAACGTCGACCATCCCGGGCCGATCCCGGTGCCGCCGCCTCCGCAGACCGCGCCCGAGCTCGTCGAGGCGCTGCCGATCGAGACCCGGCCGATCCCCGGTGTCCCCGACCTGATGCACCACAAGTACGTCGTCCGGGACCGCGAGAGCATCTGGACGGGCTCGATGAACTGGTCGCAGGACTCCTGGTCGCGCCAGGAGAACGTGGTCGCGATCGTCCATTCGCGCGAGCTCGCGCACGCGTACGGCCTCAACTTCGACGAGCTCTGGGAGACCGGCGACGTGATCGGCTCGGGGCATGTCGAGCCGCGGCCGGTCGACGTCGGCGGGATCGCGGTGCGGCCCTGGTTCACGCCCGAGCACGGCGAGGCGCTGGCGCACCGGATCGCGAAGCGGATCGGCCAGGCGAAGCGGCGCGTCCGAATCGCGTCGCCGGTGCTCAGCTCCGGCCCGATCCTCGGCACGCTCGCCGAGGTCTGCTCGGACGGGAAGGTCGACGTCGCGGGTGTCGTCGACGACACGCAGGTCGACGGCGTCCTCTACCAGTGGCGGCTGAACGGGAACGCGAGCTGGAAGGTGCCGGCGCTGCGGCGGTTCCTCGAGGCGGCGGGGTTCGCCGGCAAGCCGTCGACGACCTGGGCGCCCGACACGGTGCACGACTTCATGCACGCGAAGATCACCGTTGCGGACGACATCTCCTTCCTCGGCAGCTTCAACCTCTCTCACTCCGGCGAGCTGAACGCGGAAAACGTGCTCGAGGTCAAGGACGCAGCGATCGCGGATCGGCTGGCGGCGTTCGTCGACGAGATCCGTGCGCTCTATCCGCTCGTCACCCTTCCGGAGGACAAGACACAGGTCGCAGCGGCATCTCCCCTTCTGTGACGAGAGTCGCCGTCCTCTGCCTCGCCGCGCTCGCGCTCGGCGCCGCAGCCGCCTCCGCCGGCCGGGTGGCCGGCGCGCCCGCGTGCCCCGTCTTCCCGGTGTCGAGCCCGTGGAACCAGCGGGTCGACAAGCTCCCGGTCGCGCCCGGCTCGGACCGGATCGTGGCGGCGATCGGGGCCGACGACCACGTCCACGCCGACTTCGGCTCCGGGCTCTGGGACGGCGGCCCGATCGGAATCCCAGTCACGGTCGTCGGCAAGGGCCAGGCGCGCTCGCGCGTCGCCTTCGAGTACGCGGCCGAGTCGGACAAGGGCCCGTACCCGATCCCGCGGAACGTCGCGATCGAGGGCGGCCGGAGCGCCGACGGCGACCGGCACGCGCTGATCGTCGACCGCGACAGCTGCAGGCTCTACGAGCTCTTCGCCCTCTACCCCACCGCGGGCGGCGGCTGGCGCGCCGGCTCGGGTGCGATCTTCGACCTCCGCACGAACAGGCTGCGGCCGGCCGGCTGGACATCCGCAGACGCCGCCGGCCTCGCGATCCTCCCCGGCCTCGCACGGTACGAGGACGTCGCCCGCGGACGGATCGACCACGCGCTCCGCTTCACCGTCCGGGACACGCGCCGCGCCTTCGTCTGGCCGGCACGCCATTTCGCGAGCGACAAGACCGATCCGAGCCTGCCGCCGATGGGGATGCGCTTTCGGCTGAAGAGGAGCTATCCGATCGGCGGCTTCCCGCGCCAGGCGCGGATCGTGCTCCAGGCGCTGAAGGAGTACGGGCTGATCGTCGCCGACAACGGCTCGAACTGGTACCTGAGCGGTGCGCCGCATCCGAAGTGGTCGAACGACCAGCTCCACACGCTGCATCGCGTCCCCGGCTCGGCCTTCGAGGTCGTCGACGGGACGAAGCTCCGCCCGTAGGATCGCCCCGTGCGGCCACGCCCCGACCGGATCGAGCGCCTGCCGGAGCAATACTTCACCTCGCTCCTGGCCCGCGTCCTGGCGGCCGGGCGGGACGTGATCGACGTCGGCCGCGGCAACCCGGACGTCCCGCCGCCTCCACACGTCGTCGAGGCGCTCGTCGAGTCGGCGCGCGAGCAGACGCCTGCCGTCCACGGCTACCCGCCGTTCGCCGGGCTCCGCCGGGCCAAGGAAGCGATCGCGGCGCGCTACGCCTCCGTCTATGGGGTCGAGCTCGATCCGGAGCGCGAGGTCGCGATCCTGCCCGGAACGACGACGGCGCTGGTCGAGCTGCCGCTCGTGCTCGCCGAGCGAGGCGAGCGGATCCTGATCCCCGATCCCGGCTATCCCGACTACGGCTCCGGCGTCGCGCTCGCGGGCGCCGAGCGCGTCGCGCTGCCGCTAGGCGACGACGGCCGGCCCGACTGGGACGGCGCGCCCCGCGAGAACGTCGCGGCTGTCTTCCTCAACTACCCCGCCAACCCGGCCGCGTGCGCTGCTCCGGCGGGCGTCTTCGAGGAGGCGATCCGCTTCGCGGGCGAGACGGGTGCCGTGGTCGTCCACGACTTCGCCTACGGCGACCTCGTCTTCGACGGGCGCCGGCCGGCCAGCTTTCTCGCCGTCGACGGCGCCCGCGAGGCCGGAGTCGAGATGTTCTCGCTCTCGAAGAGCTACGGGATGGCCGGCTGGCGGCTCGGGTTCGTGCTCGGGAACGAGGAGGTGGTCGCGCGGCTGAACCTGCTCCAGGAGCACAACCGCTCCGGGATCTTCGTCCCCCTGCAGCGGGCGGCGATCGCGGCGCTGACCGGCCCGCAGGAGACGGTCGAGGAGCGGCGCGCGCTCTACGAGCGCCGCCGCGACCGCGTCCTCGCGGCGATCCCGGGCGCCCGCTGTGAGGGCACGTTCTTCGTCTGGTTTCCGCTTCCGGACGGCCTCAGCTTCGAGCGCCTGCTCGACGAGCACCGGGTCGCGGTCGCCCCCGGGGAAGGCTTCGGCGAGCGTGGCCGTGGCTTCGCGCGCCTCTCGCTCGCGACGGCCGACGAAGCGCTCGACGAGGGGCTGGCGCGGCTTCGGCGCGCGTTCTCGGCCGAGTGAGAGCTTTTAAAGCCTGATCACGTTAGAAGCTCTAGAGTCAGCCCGTGTTCGAGGATCTGCTGCGGCAGTGGGACGGAGAGCACACCGTCGTCCGCCATGACGCGGCGTCGGGGACGTGGATCTTCGTCTGCATCCACTCGACGCGGCTCGGGCCGGCGATGGGCGGGACGCGGCTGAAGCGCTACGAGGAACCGGCGCAGGCGCTCGAGGACGGGCTCCGGCTGGCGGCGGGCATGACCCGGAAGCTGGCCGTGCTCGGGCTCCCGTGCGGCGGTGGCAAGGCCGTGCTCGCGGTGCCGGACGTGCCGTCCGGCGAGGAGCGTCGCCGGCTCTTCGAGCGCTACGCCGACCTGATCGAGTCGCTCGGCGGCAGCTACGTCACCGGCCCGGACGTCAACACCGGTGCGGCCGACATGGACGTGATCGGCACGCGCACCGACCACGTCTTCTGCCGGAGCCTCGACAACGGCGGCTCGGGCGATCCGAGCGTTCACACCGCGCTCGGCGTCTTCCACGGCATCCGGGCGACGCTCGCGCACGCCTTCGGGTCGGGCGATCCCACCGGCCGGACCGTGCTCGTCCAGGGGACCGGCTCCGTCGGTGCGAAGCTCACGCGCCTTCTGCTCGACGCCGGGGCGATCGTGCTCGTCAGCGACGTCGACGAGGAGCGCGCCCACGCCACCGGCGGCGAGCCTCGTCGCTCCCGACACGGCGCTCGAGCTGGAGTGCGACGTGTACGCGCCCTGCGCGCTCGGCGCGACGCTGAACGCCGACTCGATCCCGCAGCTCCGCTGCCGCGTCGTCGCCGGCGCCGCCAACAACCAGCTCGCGACCGCCGAGGACGGCGAGCGCCTACGGGCGGCGGGGATCCTCTACGCGCCCGACTACGTGATCAACGGCGGCGGCGCACTGCACGGGATCGGGCTCGAGAGCCTCGGCTGGGACGCCGACCGGCTCGAGCGCGAGGTCGCCGGGATCGGCGACACGCTCACCGGTATCTACCGGGAGGCCGACGCGGCGGGGATCACGACGAGCGAGGCGGCCGAGCGCCTCGCGGCCGAGCGGCTCGCCCAGGCTCTGAAAACTGGTGCGCAACAGCGCTAGCATCGGTCGCATGAGGCGCCGGTGGCTCCTGCTGGCGGTGACGGTCGCGGCGGCAGCGACAGGCGTCGGCTCGGCCACGACGCCGGCGGAGCGGCTGACGATCCCGTACCTGTCCGGCGGAGCGGGCGTCTATCTCGACGGCGACGGCCGTCCGATCACGAGTGAGGGCGCACCCCGCGTGCCCGGTATCCATCTCCGGCCGGCAACGCCCGTGCCGGTGCCGGAGCCGGTTCCCCCACCGGTCCCCGCGCCGCAGCCAACGCCGCCGCCGACCCCGACGCCGATCCCGGTCCCGGCGCCGCCGCCCGAGGGCTACCACCGGCCCGAGCTCGTCGCCGCGGTCGCCGTCCAGCAGGTCAAGACGGTGTTCTGCCGGACCGACGCTGCCTGGCCCGCCAGCCTCGCGGGCGCGACCGGGTACTGGCGCTGGGGCGGGTCCGAGATCACGATGCGAACCTGGCGCTGCGAGGGGATCGCACAGGAGAAGATCGGCACGGAGGCGTTCGCCAGGGGGCTGTTCGTCCTCGCGCACGAGGCCGCCCACGCATTCGGCCTCGGGGACGAGTGTGACGCCGACAAGCGTGCGCTCGCGACGATGGGCGAGATCAGCGCGCGGCTCGGCTGGGGCTACGCCGTCGGCGAAGCGGCGGGGCGGCAGCTGAACGAGCTGCTGCGCCCGAACCCGCCGCCCGACCCGTACTGCATCGGCCGCCTGCCCTAGCGAGCTACGGGCGAAGCCGCGTCCGGTAGAGCTCGGTTCGCAGCGAGCTGACGTATCGACCTTCCGGGATCAACTCCCCCAACCGACCGAGGAGCACGGCGCGCTGGTCATCGGGCAGGCCGGCGACCACGCTCCACGAGGCGATGGATGCGAGCAAGCCCTCGCGGTCGCGCTCGACCGTGTGCGGGAAGCGCTCCTCTTTGAGCGGTTCGAACGGCCCCGGAAAGGGCGTTTGCCACAGGCCGCTCGAGACCGTGACCTCAGGCGGCTTCTTGAGCGCGAGCTCGTCCAGCGTGTCGCGGAATGCCTGCGTGAGTGGCGGGTCGAGCTCGCCGTCACGCTCGTTGAAGAGGACAGCGAGCGTGCCGCCTGGACGCAGGACGCGCGCGATCTCGTCCAGCGCGGCACTCGTCCCGAACCAGTGGAACGCCTCAGCAACGAACACGGCGTCGACGCTGTCGTCGTCCAGCGGGATCGACTCGGCCGTCCCCACGAGCGCCTCGGCGCCCGGCACGACGCGCTCGAGCTGCGCCCGCATGCCGCCGAGCGGCTCGACCGCGATCACTCGAGTGAAGCGCGGGACGAGCTGCCGGGTCAGCTTGCCGGTGCCTGCCGCAAGGTCGAGGACGATCGAGTCGGCCGGCAGGCCCAGCGCGTCGAGCGCGGCTTCGGCGTACCCAGGCCGACCACGCTCATACTCCTCGGCCGCCCGGTCGAAGCTCCGGGCGAACTGTTTTCCGTCGCATGCCGTGAATTCGCTCACGCGAATCCACGACGCGCAAACCCCTGAAGGCGGCGGCTCCGCCGCCGCGGCCGCGCGAATATCGAGGAACTAGCCAACGCCGGCGAGCAGGAAAGCCCGGCTCTCGCGCAGCATCTCGCGGGCGATCACGAGTCGCTGCACCTCCTGGGTCCCCTCGTAGATCTGCGTGATCTTGGCGTCGCGCATGAAGCGCTCGACCGGGTACTCCTTGATGTACCCGTAGCCGCCGAGGATCTGCACCGCCTCGGTGGCGACCCACATCGCGACGTCGCCGCACTTCAGCTTGGCCTGTGCGGACGCCTTCGTCAGCTCGGGGCCGTCGATCCCGGCGTCGCACATCTGGCCGAAGCGGTAGAGGAGCCCGCGCGCGGCCTCGGTCTCCGTCTCCATGTCCGCGAGCTTGGCCGCGATCAGCTGGTGCTGCGCGATCGGCTTGCCCATCGTCTCCCGCGTCTTCGCGTACTCGAGCGCGTAGTCGGTGGCGCCCTGCGCGATCCCGAGCGCCTGCGCCGCGACGCCGGGGCGCGAACGATCGAGGATCCGCATCGCGATCTTGAAGCCCTCGCCCTCCTCGCCGAGCAGGTTGGCGGCGGGGATGTGGCAGTCGTCGAAGGTGAGCTCGCCGGTCGTCGAGCCCGAGATCCCCATCTTCGGCTCCAGTCGCGCGACCGCGAAGCCGGGCGCGTCCGACTCGACGAGGAACGCGGAGATGCCCGCAGTGGCCTCGGTGTCCGGGTCGGTCTTGGCGAAGACGGTGTAGAGGTTCGCGACGCCGGCGTTGGTGATGAAGCGCTTGCTGCCGTTGAGGACGTACTCGTCGCCGTCGCGGACAGCGGTCGTCCGCATCGCGGCCGAGTCGGAGCCGGAGCCCGCCTCGGTCAGCGCGTACGCGGGCAGCCACTCGCCGCTCGCGAGCCGGGGCAGGTACGCCTCCTTCTGCGCCTGCGAGCCGGCCAGCTTGAGCCCGAGCGAGCCGAGCTCCTGGACGGCGAGCAGGAGGCCGCTGGTCGCACAGACCTTGGAGACCTCCTCGATCGCGACGAGAGCGAGCAGCGTCCCGGTGCCGGAGCCGCCGTGCTCCTCGTCGAAGAGGAGGCCGAAGATCTCGTGCTCGCGGAAGAGCTCGACCACGTCCCACGGGAACTCGTGCGACTCGTCGATCTCGGCCGCCCGCGGGGCGACGCGCTCGCGTGCGAGCGTGCGGACGAGCTCGCGGATCTCGCGCTGCTCGTCGCTGAGGACGTCCCAGGCCACGCGGCGATTGTACGGGCTGCGGCGCCGCGTCCCTGGGCTAGCGCACCTGGATCTCGACGGAAGCCAGCACCCGCTCGCCCGGCCCCAGGTGGACGATCAGCACGGCGCGGTATGTGCCCGCCAACGTGTACGTATGGCCGAGCAGGCGCGGCGGCCTCCCCTCCCCGGAGCGGCTCGTCCCGTCGCCCGGCACGAACTCCCAGCCCGTCGCCGCCGCGGTTGTGGTCGCGCGGAAGCTGGCGGAGAACGGCGCGCTGCCGGAGCGCGGGCCTGCAGTCAGGCGCAGCAGCTGGCCGGCCTTCTCGCCGACCCTCACCTCCGCCTGCGCGAGCTGCCGGATGCCGATGCCTCCGAACGGGGGCTCAGCGTAGGCGACGAACATGGCGGTGTAGAGGCCCTCCTTCGCGTAGGTGTACGAGACCGTCGCCGGGGGCCGGCCGCTGCCCTGCTGCACCTTGCCGTCTCCGAACACGAGCTCCCAGCGTGCGACGGGCTTCGACAGGATCGCCCGGGGAACGAACGTGACCGCGAGTGGCGCGTCGCCCCGTGCCGGCCCGGCGGTCAGAGTCAGCTCCGCACCCGCCAGCGGGGTGATGCAACGCCGGTACTCGGCGCGTGCGCGGGGCTTCGAGCTCAGGTCGAAGGGCGACTTGCGGCCTCGCATCGTGGTAGACGGCGAGCCGCGTTCGGCTCGTCGTGGAGAGAAAGCGGCAGATCCGCCTGACGAAGCCGGGATCGTCGACGGAGAGCCCCCACTCCGCCAGCGCGTACGGCTTGCCCGGATGCGCGCGGTAGAGCGCCTCGTTCGCGGCGTGCGAGGCGACGCCGCGACGGCTCGCGAAGATGTCGTTGCCGACCATGTCGACGAACGCGTCGCCAGGGTAGAACTCCTGCGCCGGCCGCGGGCTCCGGGCGTCGAAGCCTGCGATCGGGTTCCAGATCACCGTCAGCGTCGTCATCGGGTTCACGGCCAGCTCGCGGCCGACCGGCCGCTGGCCGAGGCGCCGCAGCCTCGTGTCGACGTCGGCACCGCCGTGGAGGATCAGATACGCGCGTCGGAACGCCTGCTTGTATGCCGCCGGCGAGTGAGACGGGCCTCTCGAGCTCCCGTTCGGCCGTGTCGGCGCGTAGAGGCTCTTCGGGTTGTTCATTTCCGCCAGCACCCGGACGTAGATCCGGCCGCCGAACGCAGCGATTGCCTGGTTGAGCGCGACCAGGTACGCGTCGCCGCGCCCCGCGGCGATCTGCGCCGGTGTGATCGCAGCATTGCGAGCCAGTCCGCGGTCGGTACCGAGGTGGATCATCGGAAGCGGCCGCAAGCCGTCGAGGAGCTGCTCGAACGGCGAGCCCCACGTGCTCCCCTGGCCCCAGCCCAGGAAGATCTGGCGGATCTGCGACTCCTGACCGGTCTGGCGCTCGAAGCGGTCGGGCTGGCCGGCGATCCCGAGCAACGGCTCGTTGACCGCGCCACCGCCGCCGGCAACCGCGCTCGTCGCCGCGGCCAGCGCGAGCAGGAGCGCGAGGAGCGGGAGCGGCGACCGCATCGCACTCAGTATTCGACAAAAGTGAGACGGCGTCCAGAAGGTCTAGCCGTCTGGCCAGCCCCGCACCCGCGCGAGCGCCTCGCGCAGGAAGCCGTGCGTCGCGTCGAGCTCGGCCATCCCCGACCGCTCGACGTTGCCGACGATCGTGCTGTACGAGACCGCGTGGTGGAGCGGCGTCACGATCCGCGCGAGCTCGACTGCCTCGGCCGGGATGGCTCCGTCCCAGGCGGCGACGTAGGCATCGAGTAGCGCCGCCCGCACCGACTCGTCCTCCACCCACTGCAGTGAGTGGAGGTCGATCAGTGGGTGCGCGACGCAGGCGTCCGTCCAGTCGAAGTAGGCCAGCTCGCCGTCGATCCAGGCCGCGTTGCCCGGATGGAGGTCGCCGTGGACGAGCGTCGCCGGGAGGCCGAGCGCATCGAGACGGCGGCACGCCCGTTTCAGCTTCGGCGCCAGACGCTTCAGCTCCGACGTTTCCTCGGGCGTGAGGCGGGCGACCGCGACCGGGTTCGCGAAGAGCGGGTCGAGCTGCGCCTCGAGCACGTGGAGGCGCCGGTCGAGGCAGCCGGCCGCGAGGAGCTCGTCGACCAGCGGCTACGCTCCGGCGCTGCAGCCCGGCGAAGCGGCTGAAGAGCTCGCGGCGCGTCTCGAGCGGCTCGCTCCAGCCCAGCGGCTCGTCGAACTCGGCCAGCAGCAGCCAGCCGCGCTCGGCATCGACGGCGAGCGGAGCCGGCACGTAGCCCGGGAAGCGCGCAGCGAGCTCAGCCGTTACCGCCGCCTCGTCGACGAACAGCGGCAGCGGCGCCGACACCTTGAAGAAGAGCGTGCGGCCGTCCGTGCGCACGCGCAGCACCGCCGAGATGCTCCACGTCTTCACCTGCTCGATCGCGAGGACGGTGAGACCGAGCCGCGCCGCCTCACGCTCGAGCCACTCCTGGACGCCGCCGAGCCAGCCGGGGCGCGCCCACGGCGGCCGCTCGGGCGGGACGTCGGCGCGCTCGAGCGCGTCGAGATAGTCCTCGAGCAGCGATCGCTGCTCGTCGTCCTTCAGCCGCAGCCCGTCGAGGTCGTCGCGTGCGGCCCAGCGCCCGTGCGCCGGCGGGCTCCAGCCCGGCTCGGAGAGCGCAAGCTCGAAGACGGCCTCGTCCTCGCCGAACCGGAGCTGGCGCAAGAGCCACGGCCGCGTCCCGAGCCGGCGCTCGAACGCGTCGGCGATCTTGTCGGCCTGCGCGATCCAGAGGTCGACCGCGACGACACGAGGCAGCCGCCACGCCCGATCCGAGCGGAGCAGGAGGACGCGCGGCTCGGCCGGATGACGCAGTGCGCCGAAGAGCTTCATCCGACGATCAGGCCGCGCACCTCGCCGAGCGGGTCGCCGCGGAGGACGACCTCGTCGCCGTCCTCGAGGAACGTGCGCTCCGTGCCGTCCTCGAGCCGGACCGGCTCGCTGCCGTTCCAGGTCAACTCGATCAGACTGCCCTCGCTGCCGCGCTCGGTGCCCGAAATCGTCCCCGACGCCATCAGGTCGCCGCGACGGACGCTCGCGCCGTTCGAGGTCGCGTGGGCGAGTTGCTGTGGCATCGTCCAGTAGAGGCCGCGGGCGTTCCCGCGCGAGATCACAGTGCCGTTCAGCTCGACCTCGAGCGGCAGGTCGTAGGCCCAGTCGCCGCCGGCGCGCAGGTGTGGCAGCGGCTCCGGCTCCTGCACCGGCGCGGCGACGCGGCGGTCGTCGAGCAGCGCCAGCGGAGTCACCCAAGCAGAGACCGACGTCGCGAAGCTCTTGCCGAGGAAGGGGCCGAGCGGGACGTACTCCCACGCCTGGATGTCGCGGGCGCTCCAGTCGTTGACGAGGACGACGCCGAAGACGTGGTCGGCGAAAGCGCCCGCCGGCACGGGCTGGCCCTGCGTGCTCGAGACGCCGACGACGAAGCCGAGCTCGAGCTCGATGTCGAGGCGCCGCGAGGGCCCGTAGGCGGGCGCGTCGGAATCGGGCGACTTCGCCTGTCCCCGCGGCCGCCGGATCGGCGTGTCGCTGACGACGACCGTCCCGGCGCGCCCGTGATAGCCCACGGGCAGGTGGCGCCAGTTCGGTAGCAGCGGCTCCGAGTCGGGCCGGAACATGCGGCCGAGGTTCGTTGCGTGCTCGAGCGAGGAGTAGAAGTCGACGTAGTCGGCGACGGCGAACGGGAGCCGCGGCGTCACCTCCTCGAGCGCGAGCACGTCGCCGGCGGCCGCAGCGGACAGCGCCAGGCCGGTCGCGTGCTCCCACGCCGTACGTCCCTGCGGTAGCAGCTCGTCGAGCGAGCCCTCGCCGAGGTCGACGACGGCAGCGCCGGAGCGGAAGCCGAGATGCGTCGACCCGCCGCGCGCGAACGTGCCGAAGCCCTGGATCACAGGACGCCGAGTTCCTTGAGGTCGTCGACCGGCTCGGAGAAGGAGCAGCTGCCGACGGCGACGAGTTGCTCGCGGCGGACGCGTTCGAGCTCGGCGGCTCCTGCGGAGAGGTCGCGCCAGCGCAGGCCGTCCGGCTCGAGCCGGACGTCCTCGGTCAGAGCCGCAGCGTCGCCGAACGCGCACGCGGCGAGCACGTTCAGGAAGCCGTGACGTCCCTCGGCGGCGAGCGGATGATGCAGCCCCGCTGTCGCCTTGAAAGGGACGTCGGCGGCGTGGCAGGCGGCCAGGAACCGTCCGAGCGCCCCGGCGCTCGGGACCTCGCCGCCGCCGCAGCGCACCTTCGCCCGCAGCCCTCGCTCCGCCAGGACGGCGACTCTCTGCTCGAGCCCGTCTCCGAGCGGCAGCTCGACGTACGCCTCGCCGTGGAGCCCGTCCAGGCCCGCGTCCCAGCGCGTCTCGACCGCCTCGGCCCGCAGGTCGCCCTCGTACGGGGCGTCGAGCAGCACCGAGAGCGCACGATCCTCCCCCTCGAGCTCGTCCAGGCGCGAGGCCGGCCAGACGAGCCGTGCCAGCAGCCAGGCATGGTCGCCCGCCCGGGCGCGCCGGTCCTCGGCGAGGGCGTCGGGCGTGGAGAGGCTCGCCGGCGGAAAGGTCGGCGCGTGGTCGATCAGTGCCGTCAGCGCGGCGCGGCGGGCGTCGCTCACCGCGCCGCCAGAGCGTCGACGGCGGCGGTGCGGAGGAGCCGCGCGCGCGCCGCCGACACGCCCAGCTTGAAGCCGGGCCGGTCGATCGTGAACGCCGCCGCTGGAGGCTGCTCCCCGGTCAGGCCGGCGGCGACGACGAGCGCCGCGAGGTAGGTGCCGAGCGGGCTCGGGTGAAAGCCGTCGGGGCCGTAGAGCGGCAGCCCCGGCGTGCGGCTCCACGCCGCCTGCCAGGCGACACCAGCCGGGTAGAGCTCGGCGTCGGCCGCCTCGGCGGCGTTCGCATAGGACGCGATCACGTCGCCGAGGACGTTGGCGCGGTGCGCCTCGGGCCAGACCGTCAGCAGCGCGGGTCTGGCCCCGTGCCTGCGCGCGTGCTCGGCGAGCCGGCCGGCCCACTCGCGCAGGTTCGCCTGGCTCTCGGGCAGCGCCGACGGGCCCTGCTGCAGCACGACGGCGTCCCAGACGCCGGTCGCGATCTCCGCGGGGACGCGGCCGGCGTTCCAGTGATCCTCGAGGCTCATCCCGCCGGGCGCGATCGTCTCGTACTCGATCTCCGTGCCGAGTCCGCGTGCGAGCGTCGCGACGACGGCCGGCAGGTCGTTCGTCTGCGTGAGGCTGTTGCCGACGAAGAGGACGCGGAGCGGCTGCTCGCCGTCGCTGCGCACGGCCTGTGCGCAGCCTGCGGTCACGAGCGCCAGCAGGACGAGGAGGAGCGTCGTCCGGCTGCGCATCGGCTCAGGATACGTTGCGATCAGGCGCGGCGGACGACGATCGTCCGGCGGAAGCCGGCGAGGTAGCCCACCCCAGCCTGGTTGACGCTCTGTACGGTCAACGCCGTGATTCTCGAAAACGGGGTCGTCCGCACGCTCGATCCGTCGCTGCCGGCGGGACGCGCGCTCGCGATCGCAGGCGCGTACGTCGCCGGCGGCGTCGGCGTCCACGAAACCGCACTCGCAAGCCCCGAGGTCGTCGACCTCGGCGGCCGCTGCGTCCTCCCCGCCTTCACCGACTCGCACGTCCACTTTCCCACCTGGTCGCTGGCGCAGCGTCAGGTCAAGCTGGACGGCTGCGCGTCGATCGACGAGGCGCTCGATCGCGTTCGGGCGGCTGAGGTCGCCCCCGGGCGCTGGCTGCGGGGCTACGGCTGGCGCGACGGAGACTGGAGGCCGGGCCCCGCGCCGACGAAGGAGCTGCTCGACGCCGCCACGGGCGAGACGCCGGCGATCCTGATCTCGAAGGACTATCACTCGGTCTGGCTCAATTCGGCCGCGCTCGCCGCTGCGGGCGGCGAGCTCGAGGTGCACGGCGGCGTCGTCGAGCGCGACGCGGGGGGCGAGCCGACGGGGATCCTGCGCGAGGAGTCGGCGTGGCGCTTCCGCGACCGCTACGTGCTCACGACCGAGGACGAGTGGGTCGAGGCGACGCGTGCCGGACTCAGGCTGGCGAACTCGCGCGGGGTCGGCGCGATTCACGACAAGGACGGCTGGCTCGGCGCGCCCGGGATCTTCCAGCGCCTGCGTGACGAGGGCAACCTGTCACTCCGGGTCTGGGGCTCGATCCCGCACGAGCAGCTCGACTCGGCCGCAGCGCTCTCGCTTCGCTCCGGCTTCGGCGACGACCGCCTGCGGATCGGCTACCTCAAGTGCTTCATGGACGGCACGCTCGGCTCGCAGACCGCGCTGCTGACCGACGGCACCGGGGTCGAGATCACGAGCCGCGCCGAGTTGGAGGAGATCGTCCGGCGCGCGGCCGAGCGCGGCTGGCCGGTCGGCGTCCACGCGATCGGCGACCAGGCGAACCGGAACGCGCTCGACGCGTTCGAAGCGACGAAGGACGTCTGGCAGCCGCGGGGATTGCGCCACCGAATCGAGCACGCGCAGTGCCTCGCGGCCGAGGATCTGCCTCGCTTCGCCGCGCTCGGGATCGCGTGCTCGGTGCAGTTCTCGCACGCGCCCTCCGACCGCGACCTCGCCGACAGGCTCTGGGCCGACCGCCTCGACGGCACCTACGCGTTCCGCTCGCTGCTCGACTCGGGCGCCCTGCTCGCGAACGGCTCCGACGCACCGGTCGAGGAGCTCGACCCGCTCGCCGGGATCGCCGCCGGCGTGCTCCGCACGATCGACGACCGCCCGGCCTGGCGGCCGGAACAGGCGCTGACCGTCGAGCAGGCGCTGCACGCGACCTGCGTCGCCCCCACGTTTCTCTCCGGGGACGAGCGTCGGCGCGGTCGCCTGCTCCCGGGCCTGCTCGCCGACCTGGTCGTGCTCGACCGCGACCCGCTGACCGTCGAGCCGGAGGAGCTGCCTGATCTCCAGGTCGTCGCGACGATGGTCGGCGGCCGCTGGGTGCACAACGCGCCCCCCTGGGATTGAGCCACAGGGCCGCAGGCAGGCCCTCTTTAGGGATTTTCGCGCAGAGTCAGCGCGCCGCCCAGACCTGGGCGAGCTCGACGAGCATCGCGGCCGCCGCGGCCATGTCCTGCACGCTCGCCCACTCGCGGCGCGAGTGGTACTCGGAGCCGCCGGTGAAGAGGTTCGGCGTCGGCAGGCCGCGGTGCGAGAGGCGGGCGCCGTCGGTGCCGCCGCGGATGATCGTGTGCACGGGCTCGACGCCGAGCCGGCGCACGGCCTCGACGGCAGCCTCGATCACCTGCGGGTGCTGGTCGATCACCTCGCCCATGTTCCGGTACTGCTCCTCTTCGCCCACGTCGACCGCCGCCCGCGGCTCGCGCTCGCAGACCTCGTCGGCAAGCCGGCGGATCAGAGCGACGTGGTCGGCCATCTTGGCGGCGTCGTGGTCGCGGACGATGAACTCGATGCACGTCTCCTCGGCGCCGCCCCACACCTTCGTCGGGTGGACGAAACCCTCCCGCTCCTCGGTCGTCTCCGGCGAGCGCGCATCGCGGGGCAGGGCCGCGATCAGGTCGGACGCGAGCTTGACTGCGTTGACGAGCTGCCCCTTGGCGGTGCCCGGATGCGTCGAGCGGCCGCGGATCCTCACCGTCACCTTCGACGCATTGAACGTCTCCGCCTCGATCTCGCCGAGCTCGGCGCCGTCCAGGGTGTAGGCGTAGCGGGCGCCGAAGCGCTCGAGATCGAGATGGTCGGCCCCGCCCGCCACCTCCTCGTCGACCGTGAAGCAGACGCGGATCGGCGCGTAGACGAGCTCGGGATGGCGCTTCAGGTAGGCGACGGCGGCCATGATCTCCGCCACACCTGCCTTGTCGTCCGCACCGAGCAGGGTCGTCCCGTCGGTCGTGACGATGTCGTGGCCGACCTTCCTCTGCAGCAGGGGCAGCTCGGCCGGGTCGAGAACGACACTCGCGTCGCCCGGCAGCTCGATCGTGCCGCCGCCGTAGCCCTCATGGACGAGCGGGTTGACATCAGTTCCGGTCACGTCGGGTGACGTGTCGACGTGCGCGATCAGCCCGATCGGCGGGGCGGCCTCCACCCCGGGCAGCGAGCCGTAGACGTAGCCGTACTCGTCCAGCCTGACATCGTCGAGACCGATCTCCGCGAGCTCGTCACGGAGCAGCCGGCAAAGGTCGAGCTGCTTCTCCGTCGAGGGTGACGCGTCGACGCCGTGCGCCGACTGCGTGTCGATGCGCACGTAGCGGAGGAAACGCTCGAGGACGTCGGGCGCAAGCTCCTCCGCGAGCGGCGTCACGAACGGTGCTTTAGGCGAGGTCGCCAAGGCGGGCGTAGAGCTCCTTGATCGTGTTGACGCCGCGCGGGAAGAACTCGACGAGCATCCGTTCGTTCGGCGAGTGCACGTTGCTCTCGGGCAGCGCGAAGCCGGTCAGAATCGTCGGGATCCCTTTGTCCATCAGTGCCGGCATGATCGGCAGCGTCCCACCCGAGCGCGTCAGGATCGGCCTGACCCCGAACGCCTGCTCGAAGGCGTCCTGCGCGATCTTGATCACGGGCGCGCCGGCGGCCACGAGGCCGGGCCGCGTCGAGCCGGGCAGCTCGTCGACCTCGACCGTCGCCCCCGCCGGCGCCGCCTCGTGCAGCAGCCGCTCGACCTCGGGGGCGACCGCGCTCGGCGTCTGCCCGGGTGCGAGCCGGACGGTGAAGTTCGCCTGCGCCTCGCTGATCACGGTCGTGTTCTTGAGCCCCGGCTTGCCGCCGAGGATGCCGTTCACCTCGACCGAGGGCTCGGCGGTCGTGCGGAGATAGAACTCGTCGGCCGCACGCTCGTCGTACGGCACCGCGCCGGCCCCGCGGAGGACGTCCGCGCCCGGCGGCTGCTTCGCCCAGCCCGCGCGTTCCTCGTCGGTGACAGGCGCGATCCCTACCCGGAGCGCGTCCGGCACGCGGCCCTCGCGCGGCAGGATCCCGCCGAGTACCTGCTGGAGGGCGTGAATCGCGTTCAGCGCCGCGTTGCCGTACATCCCCGAATGGAGGTCGCGCTGGCCGGTCTTGACGCGCAGGTTGAAGGCGGCGAGCCCGCGGGTCGCCACCGAGATCGCCGGCTGGACGCGGGACTCCATCCCGCCGTCGAAGATCACGCAGGCATCGGCGCCGCGCTCGTCCTGCTGGAGGAACTCGACGATCGACTGGCCGCCGACCTCCTCCTCCCCGTCTGAGACGAGCCGGATGTTGATCGGGAGCGCGCCGTCGGCAGCGAGCAACCCGGCCGCGTGCAGCAGCATCCAGAGCTGGCCCTTGTCGTCCGCGACGCCGCGCGCATAGATCCACTCGTCCCGAACCGTTGCCTCGAACGGATCCGACTCCCAGAGCTCGAGCGGCGCCGGCGGCTGCACGTCGAAGTGGCCGTAGCAGAGGACCGTCGGCGCGTCCTTGGCGCCGTTCGACGCGCGGATCTCACCGACCACCATCGGCCGCTCGCCGTAGAGCACGAGCTCGGCCTCTCCGCCGCTCCGGCGGACCTTGTCCGCCACCCACTCGGCCGCCTCGACGACGTCGCCCTTGTGCGACGGGTCGGCGCTGACGGAGGGGATGCGCAGGAGCGCGCGGAGCTCGTCGAGCCAGGCCGGGTCGATCGCGGTCACGCCGCGAGTCTAGTTATGCAACGTCTCTGAGCTGTGCGGCAAGCGCGAGCGCCCGCAGCTTCTTCAGGCCCTGGTTCTCGATCTGGCGGATCCGCTCGCGGGTGACATTGAACGCCTTCCCGACCTCGTCCAGCGTCCGCGGCTGCTCGCCGTCGAGCCCGTAGCGGAGCTCGAGCACGCGCCGCTCGCGGTGCGAAAGCGACTTCAGGATCGAGCGGAGCGCCTCGTTGCGTAGCGTCTCCTCCGCCTGCTCGTCCGGCAGCGGCACCGTCTCGTCGGTGAGGAAGTGCCCGAACTCGGACTCGTCCTCGTCGCCGACCGGCTTCTCGAGTGAGATCGGGGTCTGCGCGCTGCGCCGGATCTGGTCGATCTCCTCCGGGTGCAGGTCGAGCTCGATCCCGATCTCGATCGCGCTGGGCTCGCGACCGAGCTTGGCGCGCAGGCCACGCTCCGTGCGCACGATCTTGTTCAGCTTCTCGACGACGTGTACGGGCATCCGGATCGTCCGCGCCTTGTCGGCGAGCGCCCGCGCGACCGCCTGGCGGATCCACCACGTCGCGTACGTCGAGAACTTGAACCCCTTGCGGTAGTCGAACTTCTCGGCGGCGCGGACGAGCCCGATCGTCCCTTCCTGGATCAGATCCAGAAACGGCAGCCCCTGGTTGCGGTAGCGCTTCGCGATCGAGACGACGAGGCGCAGGTTCGCCTCCACCATCGCCTGCTTGGCGGCGTGCTCACCGCGCTCGATCCGCTTCGCCAGCTCGACCTCCTGCGCGGCGGTCAGCAGCGGCACCTTGCCGATGTCCTTGAGGAAGAGCTGCAACGTGTCCGTCGACACCTCGCGCGCCTCTGCGATCTCGGCCTCCGGCTCATCCCGGTCGACGACCTCGATCTTCAGCTCCTCGAGCGTCGCGTAGAACTCGTCCAGCTGGGCCGCGTCGAGGTCGAGCTCGTCGAGCGCGATCGCGATCTCCTCCGCGATCAGCTTGCCCGCCTGCTTGCCGCTCTCGAGCAAGGCTTTCGCCTCGCTGCTCGCGAGCACGTCGAAGCCCTGCTGTTCGACGGTGCTGGTGCTTCCCCCTGCGCTCACTTCGGCTCCCCCTCCGATCGCGCTCTGAGAGTAGTTGCGGCTTCGGCAATCCGCAACACTCTCCTGACAAAGCTGCGTGAGCTTGCCAAAGGCAGCTCCGAAGCGCCATAGGCCGTTCGGCCCATCTTTCGTTCAGGCGGTCCCGGCGTTGCGAACAGCATCGAGGAACCGCGCTGCCTCGGCGGCGATCTTGCTGTCCGGCTCGGCCCTGCGGGCCAGCTCGAGCTGGCGCGTCGCCTCGCGGACGTCCTTCTGCCAGAGCAGCAGCAGGCCGAGGTGGAAGCGGACGGTCGCGGCCCCGGGAAAACGGCGGCTGAGCGGTCCGAGGCGTGAGAACGCCGCCGCCGGATTCGCCTTGTCGTAGCGGCCGACGGCATCGGCGACGAGCGCGTCGACGTTGTTCGGCGCCAGCTCGAGCGCCTGCGCAAATGCGCGTCGGGCCGACACCGGCCGGCCGAGGCCCTGGAGCGCGATCCCGTGGAGCAGCCGGCCCCTCGGCGTCCGATCGGCGGCGAGCAGCCGCAGCTGCTCGGCCGGCGTCTCGCCGTCGACCCGGTAGTCGAAGCTGACGATGAAGCCGGGCAGCCCGGGCGCGAAGTCCCGCGCGTAGAGGAAGTCGGCCGCCCGAACCGCGTACGGCGTGTCGGGCTCGACGTCGCGCGCCTCCCGCCACGCCGTCAGCGCCCCGCCGGTGCCGGCCCAGAACCGGGAGAGGCCGACGTGGAGCTGCACGAGTGAGCTGCGCGGATAGAGGGCGCCGAGCTGCTCGATCCTGTCCACGCTCGCCGGCCAGGCGGAAAACGCGGTGCCGAGCTTCGCCTCGAGCGAGTCGTAGCGGTCGAAGATCGCCGCGGCCTCCCGCCGCTTGCCTGCCTGGAAGAGCTGTGCCGCGTTGCGCAGGTCGACGGACTCGGCGTCGTCGCGGACGCCCAAGGAGAGCTCGAGCGGCGGGAAGCCCTTGCGTGGCGTCGGCTGCTGCTCGGCCGCGGCCGGCGACTCGACCTCCTCCGCCGTGAGAATCGCCGCGCCGGCGACGACGGCCGCAGCGACCGCAGCCAACACGGCGACGATCAGCGCAGTGCGGGCGCGTGCGGACACGCGGCCACACTAGCCGCGGACATACGCCTCGACGTCCCGACTGACCTCGTCGGCGTCGGGCATCGCCTCGATCTCGGCGCGAACGGCCGCTGCCCCAGCGCGGAACCTCGGCTCCCCGCGCGCACCCGCATCGGCCGATCTCCCGGGAATCGCGGAGGCCGCGCTACCGTTAAGGAGAGAGATGGCCACCTATCGTGAGCTGCTCGCGCGCGTCAAGGCCGAGGTCGACGAGATCGGCGCCGCCGAGGCACGTGAGCACCACGGCGAGGCGCTCTTCGTCGACGTGCGCGAGCGCGACGAGTGGGAGGAAGGCATCGTCCCCGGCGCCGTCCACATTCCGCGCGGCAACCTCGAGTCGCGAATCGAAGGGCTCGTCCCCGACCGCTCGCGCGAGCTCGTCCTCTACTGCTCCGGCGGCTCGCGCTCTGCGTTCGCCGCAAAGGCGCTGCAAGAGCTCGGCTACGAGAACGTCCGCTCCCTCACCGGCGGCTTCACGGACTGGAAGCGGAACGGCTTCCCGATCGAGACCCCGCGCTCGCTGAGTCCGGACCAACGCCGACGCTACTCGCGCCACCTGCTGATCCCCGAAGTCGGCGAAGCCGGCCAGGAGCGGCTGCTCGGCGGCCGGGTGCTGCTGATCGGCGCCGGTGGGCTCGGCTCTCCCGCGTCGCTCTACCTCGCCGCCGCCGGGGTCGGGACGCTCGGCATCGTCGACGCGGACGTCGTCGACGACTCGAACCTGCAGCGCCAGATCGTCCACTCGACCGAGACGCTCGGCGAGGCCAAGGTGCTCTCGGCGAAGCGCACGATCGAGGCGCTCAACCCCGACGTCGTCGTCAAGACCTATGAGGAGCGGCTCACGTCGGAGAACGTCGAGCGGATCTTCGGCGAGGGCTGGGACGTGATCGTCGACGGCGCCGACAACTTCCCCACCCGCTACCTCGTCAACGACGCGTCCGTCTGGCACGGGATCCCCGTCGTGCACGGCTCGATCTACCGCTTCGAGGGCCAGGTCACCGTCTTCAACCCGGGCGAGGGCCCGTGCTATCGGTGCCTCTTCCCGACGCCGCCGCCGCCGGAGCTCGCGCCGAGCTGCGCCGAGGGCGGCGTGCTCGGCGTCCTGCCGGGCATCGTCGGCTCCCTGCAGGCGAACGAGGCGCTGAAGCTCCTGCTCGGGATCGGCGAGTCGCTCGAGGGCCGGCTGCTCCTGCTCGACGCGCTCGGGACGACGATCGACGAGGTCTCGGTGCAGCGCGACCCGGGCTGCCCCGTCTGCGGCGAGCAGCCGACGATCACCGAGTACGTCGACTACGTCGAGTTTTGCCAGGGAGTCCGCGGATGACGAAGGTGCGGATTCCGCCCACGCTGCGGAACGACGTCGGCGGCGAGCGCGAGCTCGTCGGTACCGGCGAGACCGTCCGCGAGGTGCTGGAGGACCTCTCCGGCCGTTACCCGGCGCTCGAGGCGCAGCTGTTCGAGGACGGCGGCCTCGCGCCGTTCGTGAACGTCTATGTCGGCGGCGAGGACGTGCGCACGCTCGACGGGCTCGAGACACGCGTCAACGGCTCCTCGATGATCCTTCTGCCGGCGATGGCCGGCGGCGGTTGCTAGGCCCCGTAAGCAGCCTCCTCGACCTCGTCGGCGACACGCCTCTGGTCGAGCTCTCCCGCTTCGCGCCCGGCCCGGTGCGCGTCTACGCGAAGCTCGAAGCGCAGAACCCGACCGGGTCGATCAAGGACCGAGTCGCGAAGGCGATGATCGAGGCGGCCGAGGCGTCGGGCGAGCTCGAGCCCGGCCGGCGCCTGCTCGAGCCGACGAGCGGCAACACCGGCATCTCGCTCGCTCTCGTCGCAAAGCTGAAGGGGTATCCGCTCACCTGCGTCATGCCCGAGAACGCGACCACCGAGCGGCGCCTGCTGCTGCGGCGATTCGGCGCCGAGATCGTCGAGTCCCCCGGTGAGCAAGGCTCGAACGGCGCCGTGCGGCTGGCGCTCGAGCTGGCCGAGCGCGACCCATCCTGGTTCATGCCGTTCCAGTACGCGAACGAGGCGAATCCGCGCGCGCACTACGAGGGAACCGGCGCGGAGATCGCGGCGGTGCTCGACCGCGTCGACGTGCTCGTGGCCGGGCTCGGCACCGGCGGGACGCTGATGGGGACGGGCGCGCGCCTACGCGAAAGCTTTCCCGACATCGTCGTCGCCGCGGCGGAGCCGCTGCCGGGCGAAGCTGTGATGGGGCTGCGCTCGCTGGCCGACGGCTACGTGCCGCCGATCCTCGACGTCGGCAAGCTCGACCGGAAGCTCCTCGTCTCGAACGCCGAGTCGGTCGCGGGACTGAAGGACCTGCTCGCCAGCGAGGGGATCCTCGGCGGCGTCTCTTCGGGGGCGGTCGTCCACGTCGCCCGCCGGCTGGCCGAGGAGCTGGGCGAAGGAGTCGTCGTCTGCGTGCTCGCCGACGCCGGCTGGAAGGAGATCTCGGCGCCGTTCTGGGAGGCCGAGGACGTCGACGAGTCGATGGAGCGAACCGTCTGGTGGTAATCGGGCCGGAGGTCCGCGCCGCGCTCCGCGCGCATGCCGAGGCCGAGGCGCCGAACGAAGCGTGCGGCCTCGTCGTCCTCAAGGACGGCGTGGCCGAGCGCTACGTCCGCGGCCGCAACGCCGCCGAGTCGCCGTACCGCTTCGAGCTCGAGGTGCCGCCGGAGACGTGGTTCCTCGAGGATGACGGCTACGAGCTGGCGGTCTTCCACTCGCACCTCTCCTCGCCGCCGCGGCCCTCGCGCACGGACGTCGAGAACATCGGCCTCTGGCAGGGGAAGCCGTACCTGATCCTCTCGCTCGGCTCCGATGCGCTCGCAGGCTGGACGATCGCGAACGGCCGGATCGAGCCGCTCGCGGTCGCCTCATGACGAACCGCCCTTCACGGACGTGGTGGGTCCTGGCCCCGACCTGTCCGCCGAGGACGTCGTGCCGCGTTGGAGCCGCCTTCCCGTCCCGCGGACATTGTCCGCAGCGGACACGTAGGGGTCCTGGCCCTGACATGTGCGCTTCGGACATGATCGTGGAGTGAGGGTCGACGAGCTGGCAGCGGGCCTCTGGCGCTGGACGGCGCCGCACCCTGACTGGAAGGCGGGCGACGACTGGGCGCAGGAGGTCGGCTGCGTCTACTACGAGGCAGCGGAGGCGACCGTCCTGATCGATCCGCTCGTGCCGCCGGAACGAGATCGTTTCTTCGCGGCGCTCGACCGGGACGTCGAGCGCCGCGGCCTGCCGGTCGCGGTCTTGCTGACCGTCCCGTGGCACGAGCGCAGCGCGGCCGAGCTCGTCGAACGCTACGCCGCTGCGGACGAGCCGCCCAACGGCGTCGAGCCGTATGCGGTGCCGGAGGTGGACGAGACGCTGTGGTGGCTACCCGAGCACCGAGCGCTCGCGGCCGGTGACGTGCTCGTCGGCGCACCCGGCGGGATCAGCGTCTGCCCGGACTCCTGGCTCGACGAGCGCTCGTCGCCGGCTTCGATCCGAGCCGCCCTCGCGCCGCTGCTGGACAGGCCGATCGAGCGAATCCTCGTTTCGCACGGTGAGCCGGTGCTCGCCGAGGGCCGTGCAGCGCTCGCGCGGGCGCTCGGCTAACCGCAGAACTCCGCGGCGACCGCGACGTAGAGGTCGCGACAGCGCTCGACGCTCGCGAGCTCGACCCACTCGACCGCCGCGTGGGCGCCGTCGCCGCGCGGACCGAACAGGATTGCCGGGATCCCGGCCTCGACGAAGAGCGCAGCGTCGGTCCAGAACGGTGCGCCGAACACCTCGGCCGGCCCGGTCTGTGCCTGCACTGCGAGCACGATCTCCTCGTCGGCGGAGACCTCCATCGGGTCACGGCCGAACGGAAAGGCGATCGAGCCGTGCGAGTCGCCCAGCAGCCCGCGCAGCTCGGCCTCGACCTCTTCACGGCGCTCACCGGGGATGGTGCGCCGCTCGCCCTGGAGCAGACACCGCGCCGGATAGCTCGAGTACTCCTGGCCGCCCTCGATCAGCGAGGCATGCACCGATCCGGTACCGAGTAGCGCATGTCCCCGGCGAGCCTGGAGCGATCCGTCCAGCGCCTCGATCGCAGTCAGGACGGGACCCATCTTCGCGATCGCGTCGATGCCGAGATCCGGCCGCGAGCCGTGAGCGGCGCGGCCGTGAGTCTCGATGTCGAAGGCGACCCAGCCCCGATGGGCGACACAGAGCCGCTCGTCGGTTGGTTCGGCGACGATCGCCGCGTCGGCGGGCCAGCGTTCGAGCAGCGCCTCGGTGCCGATGCTCGCCGCCTCCTCGTCGACCGTTGCGGCCACGATCACATCGCCGCGTAGCCCTCGCCGCGCACACTCGGCGCCGGCGCTCGCGATCGCCGCGAGGCTTCCCTTCATGTCGTAGGCACCACGGCCGAAGAGACGACCGCCATCGACCCGCGGCACCAGGCCGCCGTCCGGCTCGAGCAGCCCGACCGTATCCAGGTGCCCGTTGAGGATCAGCGTGCGGCCACCGCCGCTTCCCCGTGCGACCCCGATCACGTTCGGCCGGCCCGGAGCGACCTCCTCGACGTGAACCTCGAGCCCGGCAGTCTCGAGCCACTCGGCCAGCACGCGCGCAGCCGCAGCCTCGCCGCTTCCGTTCGGGACGAGCGTCGGATTGACGGAGTCGACGGCGACCAGCTGCGCCGCCAGTTCCGCCGGCATCAGATCCGGACTGCCTCTCCCGACTCCGCCGAGCGGTAGAGCGCCTCGATCACCCGCGCCTGGGCCACCGCGTCCTCGCGCCCGAGCAACTGTTCGCCGTCACCCGCGATCGCGGCAGCGAAATTCCTCAGCTCGAGCTCGTACGGGTTCGCCGTCGGCACGGCGACGGGCTCGCCGTCGACGAGCAGGCGTCCGCCCCAGTCCGAACGCCACGGCGCCTCGAGCACGAGCGTCCCCTCCTCGCCGACCGCCTCGAGCCGCTGCCGCTTCGGCAGCGTGAACGATGCGTCGAAGACCGCCACGACGTCGTTCGGGAAGCGCAGGACCCCGTAGAAGTCGACGTCGACGCCGGTGGGGCCGACCACCTGCTCGCCGAAGACGCGCTCCGGCTCGCCGGCAAGCAGCCGCGCGCCGCTGACGCAGTAGCAGCCGACGTCCATCAGGGCGCCGCCGTCGAGGTCGGCGGCCATGCGGACATTGTCGTGATCGAAGAGCGGAAAGCTGAACGTCGGCCGGATCTCTCGCAAGCGCCCGATCTTGCCCTGCTCGACGAGCGTGCGCGCGGCCTCCGCCTGTGGGTGGTGCCGCCACATGAACGCCTCCATCACGACGACGCCGGCCCGCCCGGCGGCGTCCCACGCCTCCTCGGGCTCGGCGGCACGGCGCGAGTAGGGCTTCTCGACGAGCACGTGCTTGCCGGCGTCGATCGCCTTCAGCGTCCACTCGTGGTGCATCCCGTTCGGAAGCGAGATGTAGACGGCGTCGAGCTCCTCGTCGGCGAGCAGATCCTCGTAACTCCCGTGCGACCGCGGGATCCCGTTCTTCGTCGCATAGGCCTGCGCCTTGGCGCCGTCGCGACTCGCGACCGCGACGATCTCGACCTCGGCCGGCGTCGCCCCGAGCAAAGCGTCATTGATGTTCGCCGTCGACATCAGCCCGAGCCTCATCGCGCCTCCAGCTCCGCCGCGGCGAGCGCGCGGCGCGCGAGCGCGTCGTCGTCGGCACCGGGCAGCCCGCTGACGCCGACCGCGCCGACCCGCCGGTCGCCCTCGAAGGCGGCGACGCCGCCGAGGAAGAACGTGAAGAAGGGGTCGAAGCTGGCGAGCTCGGCCGGCCCCTTCGAGCCCGCCTTGTCCGCGAGAGCCTTGGTGGAGACGGCGTCGCTGCGCGCGGCGGTGTACGCCTTCCGCTGGGCGTTCAGCCGTGTGTCGGGCGCGGCGCCGTCCATCGTCGCGGCCGCGATGAGCTCGCCGCCATCGTCGGCGACGAACACCGAGACAGGGGCCGGCGCCTCCGCGACCACCGTCCGCACGATCGCCTGGGCCTGTTCCAGCTTCACCACACCTCCCAATCGTTGAGACTGCGCGCCAACGCTGCGCCAACCATATGGGACGGAGACATGACAGACGAAATCGGGATCGGGATGCTCGGCTACGCCTTCATGGGCAAGGCGCACTCGCGTGCGTTCCGGGAGATCGCGCGGCTCGACTCGCCGCTGCAACCCCGGCTCGTGGCGCTCGCAGGGCGCAACGAGGCCGCGGTCGCGGAGACGGCAGCGCGCTTCGGCTACGAGCGCTGGACGACGGACTGGCACGACCTCGTCTCCGACCCGGGGATCACGCTCTTCGACAACGGCGGCCCGAACTCGCTCCACGCCGAGCCGACGATCGCGGCCGCCGAGGCCGGCAAGCACGTGCTCTGCGAGAAGCCCCTCGGCCGCGACGCGGCTGAGAGCTACGAGATCTGGCAGCGCGTCGAGGCGACGGGCGTCAAGCACCTCTGCGGCTTCAACTACCGCTTCGTGCCGGCGGTCCGGCTCGCGCGGGAGCTGATCGAGGCAGGCGAGCTCGGCGAGATCCGCCACTTCCGCGGCCGCTACCTGCAGGACTGGGGCGACGACCCGAGCCTCGACACCTGGCGCTTCCAGCCCGACGAGGCCGGCTCGGGTGCACTCGGCGACCTCGGCACGCATGTCGTCGACCTGGCGCGGTTCCTCGTCGGCGAGATCGCGACGGTGGCCGGCTTCGTGCACACGTTCCTGCCGGGCCGCCGCGTCGATGACGCGCTCGAGGCCGCCGTCCAGTTCGAGAGCGGGCCGATCGGCACGATCGAGGCGACCAGGCTCGCACTCGGGCGGCGCAATGCGTTCCAGTGGGAGGTCAACGGCTCGAAGGGCTCGCTCGCGTTCGACATGGAGCGGCTGAACGAGCTCCAGGTCTTCCGGGCCGACGGCGACCGAGCCCGTGGCTTCAAGACCGTGCTCGTCTCCGAGACCGACCATCCGTTCTGGGATCTGTGGTGGCCGCCCGGCCACATCGTCGGCTGGGGCGACACGTTCACGCACGAGGTGCTCCACCTGCTGCGCGCGATCGCGGGAGGACACGGACGTCGCTCCCTACGGCGCCACCTTCGAGGACGGCTACCGGGCGGCCGAGGTGTGCGATGCGATCGTCCGCTCCGGCGAGACTGGAGCGCGCATCGCTGTCGAGTACCGCTAGCGGCCTGCCTTGCGCTGGCGCCGGCGCAGGATCGTGTCCAGCGTGACGGCGAAGAGCAGGATCGCGCCCGTCGTGATGTAGATCACGCCCTGCGTCAGGTTGAGCGTGTTGAGGCCGTTTGCGATCGTCGCGATCACGAGCGCGCCGAAGAGGGCGTCCTTCACCTCGCCGCGGCCGCCGAAGAGGCTCGTGCCGCCGATGACCGCGGCGGCGATCGCGTCGATCAGGAGCGTGCCGCCGCCCGCGTTCAGGTCGACGCTGTTCAGGCGCGCGGCGAGCACGACGCCGCCGAGCCCGGCCATGGCGCCCGAGATCATGAAGACGATCAAGCGGACGCGGGCGACGTTGATCCCCGCGCGACGAGCCGCCTCGGCGTTGCCGCCGACGGCATAGACGTGCCGCCCGAACGTCGTTCGCTTGGCGACGAACGTGAGGACGAGGAGCGCCCCGATCATCAGGAGCAGGACGAACGGGACGCCGCGGTCGCGGTTGCTGACCACGACGACGAAGACGGTGGCGGCTACGACGACGACGGCCTTCGCGACCAGGACCCACGGATCGCGGACGGCAACGCCGTGACGCCGATGGGACACGAAGGTGCCTATGACGCTTGCGATGTAGATGCCGAGGACGACGGCGGCGAGGATCCAGCCGGCCCGCTCCGAGAAGAAGTAGTTGGCGGTGTTGTTGACCGTCGTGTCCTGGATCACGATCACGCCTTCGGCCTCGATCGACTTCTGGATCACGCCCTGCCAGATCTGGTAGCCCGCGAGCGTGACCACGAACGCCGGCACGCCGATGAAGGCGACGAAGGAGCCCTGGAACGCGCCGATCAACGCGCACGCCGCAACGGCCAGGAGGATCGCGACGATCCCCGCGACCTCGTTCCCGTCCGGCAGGGTCAGCTTCGCGACGACGACCCCGGCGATGCCGCTGATGTAGCTGATCGAGAGGTCGATCTCGCCGATCAGGAGGACGAAGACGACCCCGTAGGCCAGCAGGGTGACGCCCGCCATCTGCGTGATGATGTTGCTGATGTTGCCGGGGCTGAGGAAGTTCTCCGCCTTGAAGGAGAAGAAGATGAAGATCACCGCCAGCCCGATCAGCACCGGCCAGCTGCCGAGGTTGCCGCCGCGGATGTTGTCGAGCATGCGCCCGAAGAAGCTCTCCGGCACGGCAGCGGGCGCGGCGGCAGTGGCGTCCGTGCTCACGCCGGCTCCGGCGCCGCCGAGGGGATTCCGGCGACCTTTGTCGGAACACCCGCCGTGATCGCGCTGACGACCTCGTTCTGGGTGACGTTGTCGCGTTCGTAGACGCCGACGTTGCGGCCGAGTCGCAACACGGTGATCCGGTGCGCGACCTCGAAGATGTCGTGCAGGTTGTGCGAGATCAGGACGACCGCAAGCCCCTGCTCGGCCAGCCGCTTCACGAGCTCGAGCACCTGCTGCGTCTGGGCGACGCCGAGCGCCGCGGTCGGTTCGTCGAGGATCACGAGCCGGGAGTTCCACATCACCGCGCGCGCGACGGCGACGGACTGCCGCTGGCCGCCGGACAGGGTCGCGACCGGCTGGCGGATCGAGCGAATCGTCGTCACGGCGAGGCTCTGCATCGTCTCCGCGGTCTTGGCCTCCATCACCGGCTCCTTGAGCCGGTACAGCCAGTCGCGCGCTTCGCGGCCGAGGTACATGTTCTGGACGACGTCGAGGTTGTCGCAGAGCGCGAGATCCTGGTAGACGACCTCGATCCCGAGCTTCGCTGCGTCCTTGGGGCCGTGGATGTGCACCGTCTCGCCGTCCACGACGATCTCGCCCTCGTCGGGCGAGTGCGTGCCCGCGACGCACTTGATCAGGGTCGACTTGCCGGCGCCGTTGTCCCCGACGAGCGCCATCACCTCACCGGGGCGGACCTCGAAATCGACTTCGCTGAGCGCCTGGACCGAGCCGAAGCTCTTCGAGATCCCGTGGAGCTCCAGGAGCGGCGTCGTCGTGGCCTCGGCGATGGCGGTCATGGGTGAAAGAGGTGGGGGCGCGCCCTCCGGGCGGCCCCCACCCTGGTCACTTTCTAGGTGCAGTACTTCTTGTACTCGCCGACGCAGACCTTCGACTTCTTCAAGTAGCCGTTGAAGAGCTGCTTGTAGTTCGCCTTCGTGATCGACACCGGCGGGATGATGAAGGCGGGGATCGTCCTGCTCCCGTTCTTCACCGTGCCGGTCGTCCTCGGCGGCTGGTTGTTCAACAGCGCGACGGCGGCAACCGCCGACGCGGTCGCGAGCTTCCGCGTGTCCTTCCACACGGTCATCGTCTGCCAGCCCGAGATGATGTTCTGGACGCCCTGCTCGGTTGCATCCTGGCCGCTGAGCGCGATCGGCTTCAGCTTCCGCGCCTTCAGCGCGACGACGACGGCGTTCGCGAGGCCGTCGTTGGCCGCCGCAACGCCCTGGATGTTGTTGTTCGTCTTCACCAGCATCTGCTCGAAGATCGTCCCCGCCTTCTGGTTGTCCCAGCCCGGCGTGAACTGCTGCGGGCCCTTCTTGAACGTCCCGTTCTTGTAGAGCGGGTTCAAGATCGACTCGTACCCGCCCTTGAAGAGGAACGAGTTGTTGTCGGTCTGGCCGCCGTGCAGCTCGGCCACGACCGGCTTCTTCGAGTACAGGCCTTTCGCCTTCAGGCCTGCGACGACGCCCTTGCCCTGCAGGACGCCGACGGCCCTGCCGTCGAACGAGATGTAGATCGCGGCGGTGCCGCCGATCACCTGACGGTCGTACTCGATCACCTTCGCCTGCCTCGAGCGGGCAGCGGCCTCGATCGCGATCGAGGAGCCCTTGTCGAGCGAGACGAGGATGACGACCTTCGCGCCGTTGGCGAGGCACTGGTCTGCCTGCGTCTTCTGCTTCTGGGCGCTGCCGTCGGCATTGGTGATCACGTACGACACGTTCGCCTTCTTGAACGCGGCCACGAGAGCGGGCCGGTCCTGCGTCTCCCAGCGGACCGACGACTTCGGATCCGGCAGCAGCACGCAGAT
>CAWATM010000019.1:0-112562 GCA_963784895.1 uncultured Gaiellaceae bacterium
GTGCTCCGCGCACGTACCTCGGTGAGGAGCGGTTCGAGCGCAAGGCGAGCAGTGGGCATGGCTGTGATTGTCACGCAAGACGGCGCGTTGAAACGTCACGCAGACTTTCGGCGTCGCTACGGTTATGCCGTCAGCCAGCCTGTGCTTCTGATTCGCAATCAGGAGGTCGGCGGTTCGAGCCTGCCAAGCTCCACTCGAAAACTCCTGAAGTGCGGGGTTGTTCTATCGCGGACGTCCAAGACTGCGTCGAGGTATACCGGGACGAGCCGAGTGTCGAGTGCGCTCAGCGTGGGCTGCGATTTCGACCTACCGCCGAATGATTGCCAAACCAGGACTCCCCAAGAGCGACGCGCAACCTCTCTTCCTCCGGCACTGAGACGTTGCACGGGCGGCGACCAATGGACTCATTCGTGTCATTGGCGATCCCGGCGACCGCGACGATCATGGATGCATCCCCGGTCCGGGGTCATCTATCGAGAAGAGAGAGGCACATGCGCAAGGCATTGTTCGCGTTGGTTGCGGTGGCCATGCTCGCTTTTGCGGGCACGGCGGTCGCTGGGAAGATCGGGACGGCGAAGCCCTGGGAGTACGACCCGGGCAAGACCGGTACCGTCGTGGCGAAGTGGACGAAGGACGGCCTCTCGCTGCAGAAGAACACAGAGACGGCCACGAACGCCGCGGCCGGAGCGGACATCAAGGGCGTCGACGGTGAGACGCTGACGAAGCTGTCTTTCGAGGTGCAGGGATACTGCGGTGCCGGTGCGCCGCGCTTCAACGTCTACACCGATGCCGGGACGTCCTTCCTCGGTTGCATCTACGGCGAGAAGCTTGACCTCGGCAACGGTTGGACGCGCGTCACGTTCAACGGCGACGAGCTCGGCGCCGGCGACGCGTTCGGGAAGACGATCACGGGCGCCGATGTCGTGATGGACGAGCAGGGTCAGACGCTGCTGCGGAACATCACTGTGAACGGCGTGGCCGTTAGCAGGTAATCCGACTAGTAACGCGGCCGGGAAGCGGGAGGGGCCTCTGAGCCCTCCCGCTCACCGTGCCGGATGGCTCGCCGGCTCGCGTCCATGCGTGTCCGCAATGTCCGCATCCGGCGTTCGTGTTCGCTCGTCGCGAACAGCAAGTACTAGAAAGCGCCGTTTTGCAGAGATAACCGCACCTCAGCGAACCGGCGCGAAAAGCTCCGGTCGTCTCGACAAGCTGGTGGTCGGCCGGCGGGCTTCTCAACTCCAAGCCGGGGACTCGGAGCGTCGGCCGCCGGTCCGGCGATTCTTAGGTGAATGCACATTGATCGCCAGCAGCTGCACCTCTCGCCCTCCGACGTCACGGCCTTCCTGGCCTGCGAGCACCTGACGACGCTCTCGCTCGCGCACGCGCGCGGGGAGATCCACCGGCCCGAGATCGTGAACGACCAGGCGGAGCTGATCTTCCGCAAAGGGCTCGAGCACGAGCGCGCCTACCTCGAGCACCTCCGCGCCGACGGGCAAAACCGTCCTCGAGCTCCCCGACCCGGAAGGCGACTACGACGCACGCCGCCCGCGCGACCGCGGACGCGATCCTCAAGGGCGAAGCCGACGTCATCTACCAGGGCGTCCTCGCCCACGAGCACTGGCGCGGCGTCGCCGACTTCCTCCTCCGCCAGGCGGACGGCACCTACGAGGCGCTCGACACCAAGCTCGCGCGCTCGGCGAAGCCCGCCTACATCCTCCAGCTCCTCTTCTACAACGAGCAGCTCGGCCGGATCCAGGGGCGCGAGCCGGAGCACATCCACGTCCTGCTCGGCAACGGCGAGCAGCAGTCCTTCCGGCCGGAGGAGTTCGCCGCCTACTACCGGCGCGTCCGCTCGCGGCTCGAGCAGTTCGTCGCCGACCCGCCGCCGACCGAGCCCTACCCGGTCGACCACTGCAGCATCTGCGACTTCAAGGCCCTCTGCGACGCGTGGTGGGACGAGGTCGACCACCTCAGCCGCGTCGCCGGGCGTCTACCGGACGCAGGTCGAGCAGCTCAGAGCCGCCGGGATCACGACGCTCGCCGCGCTCGGGCGCGCGCCCGCCGAGCCGGTGCCGGCCGGGATCAACCCGGAGAGCTGGACGAAGCTGCGCGAGCAGGCCGAGCTGCAGCTGCACGCGCGCGAGACCGGCGAGGACATCTACCGGCTGCTCCCGCAGCAAGCCGACGCCGGCTTCGCGCTCCTCCCCGAGCCCTCGCCCGGCGACCTCTTCTTCGACTTCGAGGGCAACCCGTTCTGGGACGCGGACGGCTCGCTCGAGTACCTCTGGGGGATCCTCGACGTCGACGGCAACTTCACGCCGCTGCACGCGCACGACCACGACACCGAGCGGCACGCCTTCGAGCAGTTCGTCGACCTCGTCCACGCGCGCCTCGCCGAGCACCCCGACCTGCACGTCTACCACTACGCCGCCTACGAGATCACCGCGCTGAAGCGGCTGATGGGCCGCTACGGCACGCGCGAGGCCGAGCTCGACGATCTGCTCCGCCGCGGCGTCTTCGTCGACCTGCTCAAGGTCGTCCGCAACGGCCTCCGCGCCTCGCGGCCGGGCTACGGGCTGAAGGAGATGGAGGCCTTCCTCGACTTC
Organism: uncultured Gaiellaceae bacterium; assembly: GCA_963784895.1. GTDB lineage: Bacteria > Actinomycetota > Thermoleophilia > Gaiellales > Gaiellaceae > Gaiellasilicea. The sequence continues at coordinate 2,607 of CAWATM010000019.1, forward strand.
GAGCGGCAGGCGGAGGTGAAGGACGGCGGCGCCTCGATCGTCATCTTCGAGCAGTGGATGCAGACCGGCGAGCAGGCGCTGCTCGACCAGATCGACGCCTACAACCGCGAGGACTGCATCGCGACGCGGCTGCTGCGCGACTGGCTGCTCGAGCTGAAGCCGCAGGCCGGGCCGATCGCGCCGGCGCCGCCGCCGGAGGAGCCGAGGCCGATCCCGGAGCGCAAGGCGGAGCGGGCCGAGCTGAGCGCGCAGCTGCTCGGCGCGGGGGAGGAGCTCGCGGCGCACCTGCTCGACTACCACGACCGCGAGCGCAAGCCCGTCTGGTGGGCGTTCTTCGACCGGATCGAGATGACGCCCGACGAGCTCGTCGAGGACGCGGAGTCGATCGGCCAGGTCGAGCTCGTCAGCGGCCCCGAGCCGGTGAAGAAGTCGCAGGCGTACGTGCTCAGCTACCCCGCGCAGGAGCACAAGATCGGGCAGGGGCAGGACGTGCTCGACCCGGCGACGACCGACAGCGCCGGCGAGATCATCGAGCTCGACCGCGACGAGCGCCGACTGGTACTCAAGCGCGGGCCGTCGCTCGCCGACGTGCCGCTGCCCGAGTCGCTGATCCCGGCCGGCCCGTACTGGACGCGGGATCAGGAGGACGCGCTCGCCCGCTTCGGCCGCTCGCTGCTCGCCAGCGACCATCGCTATCCCGCGCTCGAGTCGGTGCTCCGGCGCGAGCCGTTCGACCGGCCGGTGCAGACCGTCGAGCTCGAGGAGATGAAGGAGCTCGTCCGCTCGCTCGACGGCCGCCACCTCGTGATCCAGGGGCCGCCCGGCTCCGGGAAGACGTGGACGTCGGGGCGGCTGATCGCCGACCTGATCGCCCGCGGCAACCGCGTCGGCGTCGCCTCGACGAGCCACAAGGCGATCCACAACCTGCTCGCCGCGGTCGAGGAGGCGGCGGCCGAGACCGGGCTCGGCTTCAAGGGGCTGAAGAAGGCGAGCGGCGGCAACCCGGAGTCGTTCTACGAGGGCGCGAACGTCGAGAACGTCACCGCGAGCGAGGACTGCGTCGACTGCGACCTCGCCGCCGGCACCGCCTGGCTCTTCTCGAACGAGCGGCACGACGCCACGCTCGACTACCTCTTCGTCGACGAGGCCGGGCAGGTCTCGCTCGCGGACGCGCTCGCGATGGGGACGGCGGCGCGCAACCTCGTCCTCGTCGGCGACCCGCTCCAGCTCGACCAGGTGCTGCAGGGGACGCATCCCGGCGGCAGCGACGCGTCGGTGCTGAAGCACCTGCTCGGCGACGACGCGACCGTCCCGCCCGAGCGCGGCCTCTTCCTCGAGCGCACGTTCCGGCTCCACCCGGACATCTGCCGCTACATCTCGGAGGAGTTCTACGAGGGGCGGCTCGAGCCGGCGCCCGAGGCTGCGGCGCGGACGACGCCGTTCGGGACGGGGCTGCGCTACCTCGCGGTCGAGCACGAGGGCCACCGGCAGGAGTCGGCGGAGGAGGTCGACGGTCGTGCGCGGGCCGTGGTGAGCGGCTCCGCGCCGCGGGCGTGACCGACGTGATGGTCGTCGCGCCCTACAACGCGCAGGTGAACGCGCTCACGGAGGCGCTGCCGGGCGTGCGCGTCGGCACCGTCGACAAGTTCCAGGGGCAGGAGGCGGACGTCGTCATCTACTCGATGGCGAGCTCGAGCGGAGAGGACGTCCCGCGCGGCCTCGAGTTCCTGCTCTCGCGCAACCGGCTCAACGTCGCGATCTCGCGGGCGCGCTGCCTCGCGTACCTCGTCTGCTCACCGCGGCTGCTGGAGGTGAACGCGAGGACGATCCCGCAGATGCGGCTGGCGAACGCGCTCTGCCGGTTCGTCGAATTGGCACAGAGCTGACACACATCCGTCACGCATTCGTTGCTCGTGTGCTAGCAGAATGGTACCGTGAGCAACGTGCCCGCTCTCCACATTCGCAACGTTCCCGCCGACGTCGTCGAGACGCTGCGGACGCGAGCCGAGTCGCACGGCCGCTCGCTCAACGCCGAGGTACTGCGCATTCTCACGTCGAGCGCCGAACGAGAGCGCCGGGACACTCCGATCACGAATCGGCTCGAGGAGCTCGCTCGGCGCGTCAACCTGCCACCAGACGCGCCGACACCGGAAGAGTTGATTCGCGAAGATCGTGACAGCCGCTAGCGTCGTTCTCGACGCCTCGGTGCTAATCCGGTCGGCAGTCGCGAACGAGCCTGCGGCACGCGACTGGGTGCGAGCCGTAGAGGCCGGCGCCGTCGAAGGCCATGCCCCCGACATCGCGTACGCCGAGACCGTGAGTGGACTGACGAAGTACGTCCGAGCCGATCTCATCGAGCCGAAGCTCGCGGCCGCGATGCTCGCGGAGGTGGTGAAGCTGCCCCTATTCACACACAGCCACGCGCGTTTGGCACGAGCGTCTCTTGCTCTCGCTCTCGAGCACGGGCTGTCGGCGTACGACGCGTCCTATCTCGCCCTGGCGCAGTCACTCGACGTGCCGCTCGTCACAGCGGACCGTCGACTCGCGGCCGCTGCCGCTAACGCAGAACTTCTCTCCTAGACGACGGCGCGTACATTGAACGGATGAGGAAGCTGCTCCGCGACAAGCGCGTCTACGTCACGCTCGAGCTGATCGGGCTCGCGGTCCTGCTCGGCGCGCTCGCCTACGCGCTGCGGGACGTCTGGGCGGAGGCGGCGCCGCTGCTGCGCCACGCCGACCTCGGCGACGTCGCGATCGCGACCGCGATCGTCGCCGCCTACTACCTCGTCTTCGTGCTCGGGTGGATGCGCATCCTCGCTGCGTACGGGATCCGAGTCCCCTACCGCTACGCGCTGCAGGCGGAGATGCTCTCGATGCTCGCGAAGTACATCCCCGGCGGCGTCTGGACGCCGACTGCGCGGGTCGTCGCGCTGCGCCGCTTCGGCGTCAAGGACACGCCGGTCGTGCTCGCGTCGATCCTGCTCGAGGCCGGGCTCTCGGCGCTCGCCGGCGTCGGCGTCTTCGTCGTCGGGCTCGCGCTCATCGGCGGCGGCGACGCGCCGCTGCTGCCGCTCGTCGCGTTCGCCGTGCTGGTCGCCTTCCTGCTCTACCCGCCCGTGTTCGCGGCCGTCGCGCGCAAGCTGCTGCGGCCGTTCGGCGCCAGCGAGGTCGTGCCGCTGCCGGCGCGGACGGCGTTCCAGCTGCTCGGCTTCTACGCGCTGACATGGCCGCTCGGCGGCGCCGCGCTCTTCTTCCTCATCCGCTCGCTCGGCGGCGACCCGGCCGTCTCCGAGATCCCGTACCTCGGCGGCGTCGCCGCGGTCGGCGCGATCGTGGCCGTGCTCGCGATCTTCGCCCCCTCCGGCCTCGGCGTCCGGGAGGCGTCGATGTACGGGCTCATGCTCGCCGTCACCACCGAGGCGATCGCGCTCGGCGCGACCGTGCTGAACCGGCTCGCGATCACGCTGGTCGAGGCGCTGCTCCTGCTCGTCGGCGCGCTGCTGATCAGGCACTCACGGAAAACGGCCGACGCTCGGGGCGAGATCGAGCCGACCCCCGTTGCGGCACTCTCCGGGGACGAGGTACTCCGGGGCTGACTTCGCCTGGAGCGGGTTCTCGGCGAGCTGCTGGCGCATCATCCGCTGCGCCGTCCCCTCGGACAGGCCGAGCCGCTCGCCGAGCTCGACGCCGCTCTGGAACGCGTAGCAGTTGGTGACGCCCTCGTCGCGCTCGCCGCGGAGGTGCCACGCCTCGTGCGCGAGCACGGCGATCGCGCGCGCCGTCCGGCTGAACGCACCCTCCTCGCCCTTGAACGCGAGCCGGTAGAGCCGGAAGCAGATCTCCGGCGTCAGGAACGCGTTCGTGCCGCCGACCTCGGCGACCCCGTCGGCGTGCTGGACGATCCCGACCGCCTCGCCCTGGCCGTCGCAGCGGATCCGCGCCTCGTGGCCGGCGATCCGGCCCGCCTCGGCGGAGAGTCGAGCCTCGGTCCGCCGCTGGTCTGCCTCGTCGAGGCCACGCCACCCGCCCTCCGGCAGCAGCACGAGCAGGAGCGCCAGCCCGGCGAGCGCGAGCACGCCCTCGAGCCGCGGCAGCAGCCGGCGACGCGGCCGTACGACCCGTGGCCCGCGCTCGATGTCGGCGGGAACCCAGACCTGATGCCCCTCGGTCTCGATCAGGACCGGCTCGAGCCACTCGGGGCCGCCGAGCTCCTCGACGTCCGTCTCCTGCGGCGCGCGCCCGCGCGGACGTCGCGGCGCATCCCGCTCGCTCAGCCCGGCGACGAGGAACTGCACCTCGAGCGCGGCGAAGGCGAGGAAGGGGATCCAGGCCGGGATCGAGCGCCGAAGCACCGGCACGAAGAACCACGCCAGCACCAGCGCGACCGCTGCGATCCGTAAGCGCCGTTCCATGCCGAGACGGTAGAGGACGGAGGCCGCGCCCCAACGCGGCCTCGCTCGTCCTCTGGATGAGCCTTTCAGGCGCCGTGCGCCGCGCGACGGTGCCGGAGCAACCCGAGCGCCGCTTCCAGCGTCAGCTGCTTGCGCCGCTGCTGCTGACCCCGCGCCTGCCGGGCCAGACGCTCGGCGTCGGCCTCGCGTTGGCGCAGCTGTTGACGATCAAGGGTCAGCTGTCGAAGAGCTTCGTGATGCAGCATGTTCATCCCTCCTTCCGGCATCCGGTCGGTTGAGCACGATGGAATAAGGAGCAGGAAAACCTGCGCTCATAGGTGAGCCTTCCTTTCGCGTCGGAATTGACGTCCGATTTATGGTTGGCGAAGAGCTAAGCGGCGCGGATGCGCCGGAAACCGCCTGAGATCGACGGGCTGCCTACGCCGAGAAGCGGAAGAGCCGGCCGAGGTACATCGGGACAGTGATGTTCATCTCTCAGCCTCCTTTCCGCGAGAACCCGAGCGGGATGCTCGGATAGAAGTGTCCAGTGTGAAGGTTCCCGCGGTGCGTGTCAAGTGAAATTCAGAAGAAATTCCGGCGTGGAGATTTCGGTTGCCGCTTGACCCGGGTTGCCGCGCAGCGCGATAGTCGTCCCCGCACACCTAGCGCAGGGGAAGGGGAGGGACATGAAACGTCTGACCTGGCTTGTCGCCGCGCTCGCGGCGCTCGCCGCAGCGCCCGCGGCAACGGCCGCAGGCTACGAGACCGCGGCCAAGCCCGACACACTGCACATCAACGTCGTCTCGAGTCCGGCGGCGTACGTCTCCGACGGCGACGCGCGGATCGAGATCGCCGTCCCGGCCGCCACGGCGCTCAGCGACGTCGAGGTGACGCTGAACGGCGCCGACGTCACCTCCACCTTCGGGCCCGACCCCGAGGGCAACCACCAGCTCGAGGGCGTCGTCACGGGGCTGCCGCTCGGCCCGAGCACGCTCGCAGCGAGCACGCAGAAGCAGGCGAAGGGGAACCCGCATTACGACGACGTGACGCTGACGAACAACCCACTCCAGGGCCCGATCTTCTCCGGCCCGCACCAGACGCCGTTCCTCTGCGCGAGTCCAGGGAACGCCGGGAGCTTCGGCCTGCCGACGATCCCGCAGTCGCCGACGTGCGAGACGCCGAGGGTGGTCAGCTTCGTCTACCGGAACGTCGCCGGGCAGTACCTCGAGTACAACCCGGCCTCGCCGCCGCCGGCCGCCTTGATCGAGGTGACGACGACGATGGACGGCGAGACGGTGCCGATGATCCTCCGCTGGGAGCGGGGCGTGATCAACCGCTTCATGTACTCGATCATGATGCTCTCGCCCGGCTCGCAGACGCCGACGCCGGACCTCTCGGCCTGGAACGGGAAGGCGCTCTTCAGCTTGTCGGGCGGGGTCGCGATCGGCCACTACCAGGGCTCCGCGTCCGGCACCGACCTGCGCCACCTCGCCGGTCTGCGGATGGGCTACGCCGTCCTCTACTCGAGCGGCACGCGCACGAACACGCACTACAACCTCCAGCTCGGGGGCGAGACGGCGATCATGGTCAAGGACCGCTTCGTCTCCGCCTACGCGGAGCCGGAGTACACGATCGGCGTCGGCGGCTCCGGCGGCGCGATCCAGCAGTACGTCTACGGGCAGAACCACTCCGGGCTGCTCGACGGCGGCGTGCCGCAGTACTCGTACCCGGACATGGTCACGCAGACGATCCACGTCGGCGACTGCGAGCTGCTCGAGCGCTGGGCGGACTCGAAGGTGATCTCGAACCCGCTCTCGATGTGGCGGACGTGGGTCAACCGGTCGCTGATCGAGGGCCTGAATGCCTCGGCGACGATGCCGAACCCGTACGCCGCCGTGATGCCCTACATGCCAGTTCCCGGATCGACCGAGTGCATCAACGGCTGGCGCGGCCTCTCACCGCTCACGCTCAACCCGAACTGGTACTCGCCGACCGCGCCTGGCCCGCCCGGCTACAACCCGGCAACCTATGGGCCGGTCGAGTGGACGCACTGGGGCGACCTGGTCAACATCTACGGCACGGACGAGACCGGTTTTGCCCGCTCGCCGTGGGACAACGTCGGCGTCCAGTACGGGCTCGAGGCGCTCCAGAACGGCTCGATCACGCCCGAGCAGTTCCTCGACCTGAACGCGAACGTCGGCTCGTGGAAGCCCTCGAGCGAGATGGTGCAGGAGGGCTGTCCGTATGTCCCGGCAGCCTGCGCCTCTCCGCCGGACGTGTGGAGCGCCCGCAACATGAGCCTCTCGCCCGACGGTGGCGCCACACCGGCCGCGCGGCGTGAAGGCAACCGGGAGGCCGGCTACGCGGCCTACCGCTCCGGGATGGTCTTCCGGGGCAAGCTCGACATCCCGGTGATCGACTGGCGGCACTATCTCGAGCACCGGCTCGACATGCACAACTCACACCAGTCGTTCGCCGCCCGCCAGCGGCTCCTGAACTACGACGGCGACGCGTCGAACCAGCTGATCTGGTTCACCGACGCGCGGCCGGGGACGCCGCAGTCCGACCAGACACCACAGGCGTTCCTCGTCCTCGACGAGTGGATCAAGACGGGGCAGAAGCCCGCAACCGCGAGCGACGCGTGCTTCGCGACGAACGGGACGCTGATCGCGAGCGGCCCCGACGTGTGGGACGGGATCCTGAACGGCGAGCCTGCGGGCGCGTGCACGCAGCAGTTCCCGCTCCACTCGACGTCGCGGATCGTCGCCGGCGGCCCGATCGAGGGAGGCGTGTTCAAGTGCGCCGTCCAGCCCGTCGAGCGGGCGCTCGCCCAGGGCCTCTACGGGTCGTGGGAGCCGACCGCAGCCGAGGTCGACCGCCTGCAGGCGATCTTCCCGGCGGGTGTGTGCGACTACACGAAGCCCGATCAGATGGTGCCGCCGGAGCTCTCCGGCAGCTCGAACGGGGCGAAGAAATAGGAGCTGGTGAGGGGCCGCGCGCGAGCGCGGCCCCTCACGTCGCGTACCTCCGGTTGCGCCTTCGTTGCGGTTCGATTAAGCGCCTAACCTCTTTGCACCGGCGTCGTTCCAGTTCACATGAGCGTCGCCCACGCCGAGCCAATGACGATCGAGCTCGACGCGGCGCGGCAGTTCGACTTCTGGCTGGGGGAGTGGGACTGCACCTGGCAGGCGGACGGGCTCGAGCACATCGGGACGAACTCCGTCTATGCCGACCTCGGCGGGATGGTGCTCGTGGAGAACTTCGACGGGCGGCCGAGCCTCGACTACCAGGGCCTCAGCTACTCCGTCTACGACCGCAAGGGGCAGTGTTGGAAGCAGACCTGGGTCGACAGCGAGGGGATCTACCTCGACTTCGCCGGCCGCTTCGAGGACGGCGCGATGGAGCTGCGCCGCACCGCCGACGGCGCGCTCTTCCGGATGCGCTGGGAGCACATCGAAGCGAACGGGTTCGACTGGTCGTACGCGCGCTCCGAGGACGGTGGCCGAACCTGGACAGCCCTCTGGGAGATCGGCTACAGCCGTGTCCTATAGCTGGGTCGACCCGCACTTCGCGGCGCTCTACGCACGCCGCGAAGAGGAGCGGCTCGCGGCTGCTCTAGCCGCGCAAGCTCGGGATCTGCGAGAGCAGATCCCGAGCGCTCCAAGACCCCTGAAGGGTCGCTTCGCTCCCAAGCTCGTCTGAGTAGCCGCTCCGAGTTCACCCTCCAACGCCGGCTCTCACCCTCCTGAGCCGGCTTGAGGGTGCCCGCCGGAGGGGGCGTCACTCACAATGGCCCTTCCGTGAGCGCCGACTTCGTCCATCTGCACGTCCACAGCGAGTACTCGATTCTCGACGGGGCGTGCCGGATCCCGGCGCTCGCGGCCCGCGCCGCGGAGCTCGAGATGCCCGCGGTGGCGCTCACCGACCACGGCTCGCTCGCCGGCTCGGTCGACCTCTACAAGGCCGCCCGCGACCAGGGGATCAAGCCGATCGTCGGCTGCGAGGTCTACGTCGCCGACGACCGCCACGCCCGCACGCGCGGCTACGCGCACCTGACGCTGCTCGCCGAGTCGAACGCCGGCTACTCCAACCTGATCAAGCTCAGCTCGCTCGGCTACCTCGAGGGCTACTACACGAAGCCGCGGGTCGACTGGGAGCTGCTCGAGCGCTACTCGGGCGGCCTGATCGCGCTCTCCGGCTGCCTCTCCGGCCGCGTCTGCAAGGCGCTCGAGGAGAGCCGGCCGAAGGATGCCGCCGCCGACCTCGACCGGCTCGCGACCGTGTTCGGGCGCGAGAACACCTACGTCGAGCTCCAGAACGCCGGCCTCGACGTGCAGCAGCGCGTCAACCCGGAGCTGGTCAAGCTGGCGGCCGAGGCGAAGCTGCCGCTCGTCGCGACCGGCGACGTCCACTACCTCACCGCCGAGGACGCCTACTCGCACGAGGCGCTGCTTTGCATCCAGTCGGGCGACTCGCTCAAGAACCCCAGTCACTGGCGCTTCGATACGAACGAGTTCTACTTCAAGACCCCGGCCGAGATGGCGCTCGACTTCCCCGGCCACGAGGACGCGATGCGGCGCACGCTCGAAGTCGCCGAGCGCTGCTCGATCGAGATCGAGCTCGGCAACATCCTGCTGCCGAAGTTCCCGACGCCGAACGGCCGCGACGCGTTCGAGTACCTCGTCGAGCTCTGCGACCAGGGGCTCGAGCGGCGCTACGACACGGTGACGCCCGAGCTGCGCGAGCGGCTCCAGTTCGAGCTGAAGACGATCCGGGAGATGGGCTTCGCCGACTACTTCCTGATCGTCTGGGATTTCATCCACTTCGCGAAGGTGAACGGGATCGGCGTCGGCCCGGGCCGCGGCTCTGCCGCCGGCTCGCTCGCCGCCTACGCGCTCGAGATCACCGACATCGACCCGATCAAGTACGACCTCCTCTTCGAGCGCTTCCTCAACCCGGGCCGCAAGTCGATGCCCGACATCGACATCGACTTCGCCGTCGAGGGCCGCGAGCGCGTGATCAACTACGTCTCCGAGAAGTACGGCCGCGACCGTGTCGCCCAGATCATCACCTTCGGGACGATGGCCGCCCGCGCCGCCGTCCGCGACGCCGGCCGCGTGCTCGAGATCCCCTACGGCGTCGTCGACCGGATCGCGAAGCTGATCCCGGAAGGCCCGGGCCAGACGCTCGCCGACTGCCTCAAGCCCGGCTCCGACCTGAAGACGGCGTACGAGACCGACCCGGCCGCGAAGGAGATCATCGACCTGGCGAAGCCGCTCGAGGGTCTGGTGCGCCAGGACTCGATCCACGCCGCCGGCGTCGTCATCGGCGCCGAGCCGCTGATCGACACGATCCCGCTGCAGCAGAAGGGCGCCGACCAGGAGGTCGTGACCCAGTTCTCGATGAACACGGTCGAGGCGCTCGGCCTCCTGAAGATGGACTTCCTCGGCCTGCGCAACCTCGACGTGATCGACAAGGCGGTCGAGCTGATCGGGAACGTCGACATGACCGCGATCCCGCTCGACGACAAGAAGACGTACGCGATGCTCGCGCGCGGGGAGGCGATGGGTGTCTTCCAGTTCGAGTCGTCGGGGATGCGCGAGGCGCTGCGGCAGGTGAAGCCGACCGTCTTCGAGGACCTGATCGCGCTCGTCGCGCTCTACCGGCCGGGGCCGATGCAGTACATCCCGAACTACGCGAAGCGGAAGGCGGGTGCCGAGCAGGTCGCCTTCATCGACCCGCGCCTGAAGGCGATCACCGGCACGACGTACGGAATCTCGATCTACCAGGAGCAGTCGATGGAGATCGCGAAGCAGATCGGCGGCTTCACCCCCGCCGAAGCGGACGACCTCCGCAAGGCGATCGGGAAGAAGATCCACAAGCTGATGGCTTCGCTGAAGGACAAGTTCATCAGCGGCTGCATCGCGAACGAGACCTCGGAGCAGGTCGCGCGACAGCTCTGGGACGACATCGAGAAGTCGCAGGACTACTCGTTCAACAAGTCGCATGCGGCCTGCTACGCGCTGATCGCCTACCGGACGGCGTGGCTGAAGGCGAATCACCCGTGCGAGTACATGGCCGCTCTGATCTCCTCGGTGATGAACACGAAGGATCGGGTGCCGCTGTACGTGAACGCCTGCGACGAGCTCGGGATCGAGGTGCTGCCGCCGGACGCCAACTCCTCCCAGACCGACTTCGCCGTCGTCGAGGGGAAGATCCGCTTCGGCCTGAACGCGGTCAAGGCGGTGGGGGAGACGGCGGCCACGACGATCGTCCGCGCCCGCGCCGAGGGCGGCCCGTTCGAGTCGATCTGGGACTTCACCGAGCGCGTCGATCCCCAGGTCGTGAACAAGCGGTCGCTCGAGGCGCTCGTCAAGTGCGGCGCGCTCGACTCGACCGGCGCCTCGCGGATGGGGATGCTCGCCATGCTCGAGCAGGCGCTCGCGTGGGGGCAGAAGCACGCCGCCGACCGGCTCGCCGGGCAGGCGTCGATCTTCGACATAGGTGGTCCCGACACAGCCGACAACGAGGAGTCGGCCGGGCCGCGGCACCATCCAGCGATCCCGAGCGGCGAGTTCGAGAAGCCGGAGCTCCTGAAGCTCGAGAAGGAGACGCTCGGCCTGTACGTCTCCGAGCATCCGCTCCACGCCGTCCGCGACCAGCTCCGCCGCAAGACCGACTGCACGCTCAACGAGCTGGAGCGGCGGCGCGACGGCGAGGTCGTGTCGGTCGGGGGAATCGTGTCGTCGGTGAAGCAGCTGACGACGAAGAAGGGCGAGCCGATGGTCTTCCTGACGCTCGACGATCCCACCGGCGGCGGCGAGGTCGTCGTCTTCAACTCGACGTACGCGCAGGCGCGCGAGCTCTGCGTCGCCGACCGGATCCTCGTGGTCAAGGGCCGCGTCGACCACAAGCAGCAGGGCGAGACGAAGCTGATCGCACTCGAGGTGAACGGGTTCGAGGCGGTGCAGGAGCGGACGGAGATCAGATTCAAGCTCGACGCGCGCGCTGCGCGGGCCGGGCTGATCCGCGACCTCGCGCACCTCGTCAAGGACTATCCGGGCCCCTCGCGCGTGCTCGTCGCGCTCGACACCTCGCTGGGGCCGAAGACGCTGGCGCTCGGCCCCGGGTACACGGTCAAGATCGACACGGACTTCCTCACCGAGGCGCGCACGCTCCTCGGCGCCGACGCGATCGCCTAGAGCCTCCAACGTCATGCGGCTCTGAGTTCGCCGGGCCGCGCTGGGCGGCGCGAGGCGGCGTCCTCAGTCGCGCCGATATGCCCGCATATCGGTCGCTCCCTGCGTCCTTGCCTCGCACCGCCCAACGCTCCCCAGCGACGAGGCCCCATCACGTTGAAGGCTCTAAGTCCTAACGAAAAGTCCTCGAACTTCGTACAGCCGCGGCCGATACTCACGCGGACGATGAAGCTTGCCGCCCTGATCTCGCTCGCGCTCGCCTGTGCCTCGGCGGCGTCCGCCTCCCCCGGGCTCCGCGGCGGGATCACCGACAGCGGCGGCGCGTACTACGGCCAGCCGACCGACTTCTTCCCGCGCCTCGAGGAGCTCGGCGTCCAGGTGCTGCGCGTCCACCTGAACTGGGGCGGCCGGCTCGGCGTTGCGAAGCGGAAGCCGCGCGAGGGCACGGACGTCGAGGACAGGGCGTACGACTGGCACCTCTACGACCGGATCGTCCTCCAGGCCGAGCGGCACGGCGTCGAGGTGCTCTTCACGATCTTCGGCACCCCGCCGTGGGCGAACGGCGGCCAGGCGCCGACGCGGGCGCCGCGCAGCGCCGACCCGCTGCGCGAGTTCGCGTATGCCGCCGCAACGCGCTACAGCGGCACCTACCTCCGCGCCGACGGCGTCGTCCTCCCGCGCGTCCGCCACTGGACGGCGTGGAACGAGCCCAATCTCCAGATCGGCCTCGTCCCGCAGTGGCGCCGGGTCGGCGGGAAGTGGATCGTCCAGAGCGCGATCGACTACGCGCGGATCTGCAACGCCGTCGTCGAGGGGATCCGGACGTCGATGCTGCGCGGCCAGAAGGTCGCGTGCGGCGTCACGGCTGCGCGCGGCAACAACAACCCGAAGGGCCTCAAGCCCTCCGTCTCGCCGCTCGCCTTCCTCCGCGCGATGAAGAAGGCGGGCGCCGCCGGGTTCGACGCCTATGCGCACCACCCGTACTACGGCGGCCCGGCGGAGACGCCGGCGACGCCGTCTCCCGGCCGCGGCGGCGTCACGCTCGGGAACATCGACGCGCTGGTCTCCGAGTTGACGCGCCTCTACGGCCGTAAGCGGATCTGGATCACGGAGTACGGCTACCAGACGAACCCGCCCGACGGCATCTTCGGCGTCTCCTGGTCGACGCAGGCGGCCTACGTGCGCCAGTCGTTCGCGATCGCGCGCGCCCATCCGCGGATCGACATGCTGCTCTGGTTCCTGCTCCAGGACGAGACCGACCCGGAGCGCTGGCAGTCCGGCCTGATCTCGGCGGCAGGCGAGCCCAAGCCGTCGTTCGACGCGTTCCGCGACGAGCTCGCGGAGCTCGTCGGTTAACTCCGGAGCAGCGCTTCCAACCCGGGCAGGTGGCGCAGGCAGAGCTGCGGCAGGCCCGCATGCTCGACCTCGTAGACGATCGCCGGGATCGCCTGCTCGAGCAGCCACTCGTCGAAGGCGCCGGGCGAGCCGACCTCGAGCTCCGAGACGACCCGGAGCCCGGACGACTCGGCCAGCCGCTCGACGGGCTCGCGCGGGACGCCCTCGCGGACGAGGATCAGCTCGATCGGGGCGTGCAGGTCGAGCACGAGTCGCGGGCGGAGCTCGTGGACGAGCGCCATCAACGCCCGTGTCTCCGGCTCGGACGCAGGCTCGGCACCGGGCGAGGACCGGCTCGTGCGGTTCGGCAGCTCGCGCAGCTCGGGGTCGATCCCGGGCGGGAACGTGAACGACGCCTCCGCGCTCCAGCTCGCGCACGGGAAGTTCCGGTTCAGGTCGACGCCGGCGGCGTTCTGGCGCGTGCCGTTGAGCAGGCCGTCGGGGTTCGCGACCTGGACGACGGCCCAGCTCGTCTCGTCGCCGGGGATCCGCTCGAGCAGCCGGCGTGCGAGCAGGCCGGTCTCGGCCTCCTCGCCGTGCTGGCCCGCGACGAGGAGGCCCTCGACCGGACCCGCCGGCAGCTGCACCCGCAGCGGCAGCCCGTCGCGGGAGCGGCCGTACTCGTGCTCGCGCCAACCGCGCAGGACGTTCGAGGTCTCGCTCTCCGCAATGCCCGTCACGGCGTTCAGCGTACGTTCGCGCTACGGCGTCCGCCGGCGCAACGTCGCTGCCCCGAGCGCCAGCCCGAGCACGACGCAGCCGGCGACGATGCCGACGTCGAGCCACACGTCGGCGTCGGTCTCGCCGCTGGCGGTCACCTGCGCGAGCGCGTCGTAGGCGTAGGTGAGCGGGAACAGGTTCGAGAGCCATTCGAGCGGCTCCGCCATCTGGTCGCGCGGCACGAGCAGGCCGCAGAGGAGAATCTGCGGGATCACCACCGCGGGCATGAACTGCACGGCCTGGAACTCCGTCGTCGCGAAGGCGCTCAGGAAGAGGCCGAGCGCCATCCCGAGCAGGGCGTTCGCAACCGCGATCACCACGACGGCCCAGATCGGCCCCGCCGTATCGAGCCCGAGCAATCCGAACGCGACCGCCGACGTGATCGACGCCTGCACCGCGGCGACGGCGGCGAAGGCGAGCCCGTAGCCGCCGAGCAGGTCGCCTTTCGCGATCGGCATCGACATCAGCCGCTCCAGCGTGCCGCTCGTCCGCTCGCGCAGCATCGCGATCGAGGTGACGAGGAACATCGAGGTGAACGGGAAGATGCCGACGAGCGGGCCGCCGACGCGGTCGAACGTCTCCGGCTGCCCGTCGAACACGTAGCGGAAGAGCGTCAGCAGGAAGGGCGGTACGACGAAGACGAGCGCGAGCGTGCGCCGGTCGTGGCTGAGCTGCCGGAGCACCCGCTCCGCGGTCGCGAGCGTCCGCGCCGCGCTCATCGAGGCTCCGCGAGCGTGAGGAAGGCGGCCTCGAGGCTCGCCGCGCCCGTGCGCTCGAGCAAGCCCAGGGGAGGCTCGGCCGCGACGATCCGGCCGTCGCGCATCAGCACGAGCTCGTCGCAGCGCTCGGCTTCGTCCATCACGTGGCTGGAGACGAGCAGCGTCCTCCCGGTGTCCGCGAGCGCGTGGAACATCGTCCAGAGGTCCCGCCTGAGCACGGGGTCGAGGCCGACGGTCGGCTCGTCGAGCACGAGCAGCTCGGGCCGGCCGAGGAGCGCCGTCGCCAGCGAGACGCGGGAACGCTCGCCGCCCGAGAGCGTGCGTGTGAGCTGGTCGGCCTGCGCGCGGAGATCGACCTCGTCGATCGCCTCGTCGATCCGCGACGGCGGCGCGCCGAGGATCCGGGCGAAGTAGCGCAGATTCTCGCGCACGCTCATGTCGCCGTACACGGAGGGCTCCTGTGTCACGTAGCCGACGCGCCGCCGCAGCGGCGGTGACCCGGCGGGGAGGCCGAGCACACGGACGGTGCCCGCGTCGACGACCTGGACACCGACGATCGACCGCATCAGCGTCGTCTTGCCCGACCCGCTCGGGCCGAGGAGCCCCGTGACGGTGCCGGCCGCGACCTCGAGCGAGACGCCGGGGAGGACGAGGTTGCCGCCGCGGCGCACGCGCAGGTCGACCGCCGAGATCGCCGGGCCGTCGATCAGATCTCCAGCCGCGCGTCCTCGAGGTCGAGATCGCGCTCGACGCGCCGCGCCACCTCGTCGGAGATCTCGCCGCGCCGGCGCAGGTCGTGCACGGCGTTGCGCTCCGCGTTCAGGAGCTCGCGCCGCAGCCGCTGGAAGTCGCGCGAGCGCGACTCGATCGAGCCGTCGTCACCGCCGTCGAGCCAGGCCGAGAAGCGGTCGCGGCGGAAGCCGTAGCCGCCGCGGATCCGCTCCGCCGTGTCGTCGCGGACCCAGTCCTCCTCGACCAGCTCGTCGAGCCGCAGCAGCGCGGCGCTGGCGGCGTGGATCCGCGCCTGGGCCTCCTCGCGCGCCTCGTCCTCGCCGTCGTCCTCGAGGTGGAGGAGCCTGATCACCGCCGGCAGCGTCAGCCCCTGGACGACCAGCGTCCCGAAGATGACGGCGAAGGTGAGGAAGAGGATCAGGTCGCGCGCCGGGAACTGCTCGCCGGTGTCGATCGTCAGTGGGATCGCGAGCGCCGCCGCCAGCGAGACACCGCCGCGCATCCCCGACCACGTGATCAGCGCCAGCGCGGCGGGTGCCGGCATCGGGTCGCGGGCGCGGATCCGCGGCACGAGCAGCCGTGGCAGCTTCGCCGCCGGGTAGATCCAGAGCGCGCGGGCGGCGAGCACGGTCAGCCAGATCGCGACGGCCCACCAGAGCAGGTCGGCGGCCGCATACGCGTCGAGCTCGTCCAGGATCCCGGGCAGCTGCAGCCCGATCAGCGTGAAAAGGATCGCGTTCAGCGTGAACGTGACGATCTCCCACGCCGACTCGCCCATCAGTCTCACTTCGGGCGTCGTCAGCTCCGGCGTGTACCAGCCGAGATAGATGCCGGCGGTGACGGCCGCAATCACGGCCGAAACGCCCATCAGCTCCGCCGGGATGTAGGCGAAATAGCCTGTGAGCAGGGAAATCGTCACCTCGGCGGGCGGGAAGTCGAGCCGGCGGCGCACCTGGCGGACGATCCAGGCGACGCCGAGGCCGACGACGACGCCGCCCGCGACGTTGAGCACGAAGGCGATCCCCGCTTCCCAGAGCGAGAAGGTCCCGGTGACCGTGGCGACCACTGCCGCGCGGTAGGCGACGAGCGCCGTGCCGTCGTTGACGAGGCTCTCGCCCTCGACGATCGAGACGATCCGCCGCGGCACGCCGAGACGCTGCATGATCGCCGTTGCGGCGATCGGGTCGGTGGGGGAGACGACCGCGCCGAGCACGAACGCGGCCGCCCACGGGAGCCCCGGCACGATCTCGTGCGCGACGACGGCGACGACGACCATCGTCAGCAGGACGAGCCCGACGGCGAGCAGCCCCACCGGCCGCAGGTTCGCCCGCAGGTCGCGCAGCGAGGTGAAGAATGCCGCGCCGTAGAGCAGCGGCGGGAGGACGCCGACGAGGACGAGATCGGGCGGCAGATCGATCTCGGGCAAGCCCGGCACGAAGCCGAGCGCGAGCCCGCCGAGCACGAGCAGGATCGGGTACGGGATCCGCAGCTTCGGGACGAGGACGAGCATCGCCGCGCCCGCCGTCAGCAGCACGAGGAGGCTGACGAGGTCGTGGTGGCTGAGGTCCGTCAACTAGGCGAGGCCCTTGTCGCGCAGCTCTCGCTGCGCCGACTCGGTCTTCTCGAGCTCGAGTCCCATGCCGCGGAGGATCTCCGGCGCCTTCGAGAACTGGACCTCGGCGTACGCGACGACCTGCACCTGGTTGCCCCACGGGTCGCGGAACGAGTTGCCGCCGAAGATCTCGATGCCGGCCTCCCGGGCCGCCGTGAGCACGGCGTCACGGTCGTCGACGACGAGGCCGAAGTGACGCTCCCGGTCGGGCTCCCGGTCGCCGCGCTCGGCGAACGCGAGGAACTGGTCGCCCATGTCGACGAACGCCATCCCGGGGATCCGGCCGCGCAGCTCGAGCTCGAACAACCGACCGTAGAACGCGAGCGCCTCGTCGATCGAGCCGACCTCGAGCGCGATGTGGTTGATCCCGACGGCCCTGGCCACCAGCAAAGTCTATTGGTCGAGACCGCATGCTCTTGGGCCGCGAAGCGGCCCCCTTCAGGGTCTTCGCGCGGTCTAGTGCAGCGCGTTTTCGGCGGCGCGGTCGGCGAGCGTCTGGAGGACCTTCAGCTGAATCGGGGGCGAGTCGTGCAACAGGCGCCGGAAGCCCGACTCGTGCACGACGAGCACGCGCACCGGGCTCGTGGTCGTGATCGTCGCGTTCCGGGGCCGTTGCGAGACGAGCGCCATCTCGCCGAAGAAGGAGCCGTCGCCGAGCGTCGACAGCTTGCGGCCCTTGGCGCGGACGTCGACCTCGCCCTCGATCAGGACGAAGAACTCGTGGCCCTGCCGTCCCTCCTCGATCAGCTTCGTGCCGGCGGGAAAGCTGAGCTCGTCGGCAAGGGTCGCGATCTCGCCGAGCTCGCGCTTGCTGCACCCGGCGAAGAGAGGCACCTGGCCGAGTAGCTCGAGCTTCGCATCCTTGCGCAGTCGCACAGTTCGATCCTAACTCCCGTTGTGGGCGGGCCGAAGAGATGCAATGGTGGTGACTCGGGGGATATCGGGTCACCTGGGCACGTGAGGGAGGAAAGCAATGCGAAGACGATTGATTCTGCTCGCACTCGTTGCGGTCGCCGGCTTGATGGCTGCGGCCGCCGCTTGGGCGGGCTTCCCCAACATCCTGAGGTTCAAGGAGCCGGAGCTCGTCTACGGCGGGACGACAGCGAGCACGCTCAAGATCGCAGCGACCGCGACGGCGGAGACGTCGAGCCTCGGTGATCCCCGCGTCTTCGTCGACGGCATCGTCGTCGTCGGTGTTCGCGAAGGGGTGCCGACGGTGCTGACGGCGCCGTACGAGGCCGTCTACGTCTGCGTCAACGGCGGCGGCAACGTCCCGAGCGCGGAGAACAAGATGACGCTGGTCGGGGAGCTGCAGGCAAGCGCGGTCTTCCAGGCGGCGAAGAACGGCAAGGCGGAGGGCTCCTTGCTCACGCAGCCGCTGCCGAGTGCGGCCGACGCGGCGGATGAAACCGGGTTCACCTGTCCTTCCGGTCAGGTGCTCGAGTTCGACCGGGTGATCTTCTCCGGCCTCGTCCTCTCGGTCGAGGGCGGCGAGGTGATCCAGCTCGGCACGACGCTCGTGTCGGAATCGGTGCACGGAGCCGGCTAGCACGGACTGCGGGCGTCCGCAGCCCTTGTGCTGTGGGCGCCCGCTTCTACACTCGAAGGATGTTCTGCCACGAGTGCGGTCACCGCGCCCCGGACGGAGCGAAGTTCTGCCCCGCCTGCGGCACGCGCATGGCCGGCGGAGAGGCGCCAGCCGCGGAGGCGCTGCCGGTCGAGACCCGGCGGATGGTGACCGTCCTCTTCGTCGACGTCACCGGCTCGACGCCGCTCGGCGAGCGGCTCGACCCGGAGGCGATCAGGAGGATCTTCTCGCGCTACTTCGGCGAGGTGGCGGCGATCGTGGCCCGGCACGGCGGCACGCTGGAGAAGTTCGCCGGCGACGCGCTCGTCGCCGTCTTCGGCCTTCCGACCCTGCACGAAGACGACGCGCTGCGCGCGGTGCGTGCGGCCGTCGAGGCCCGCGCCGCGCTCGCGGTCGTCAACGACGAGCTCGTGCGCGACTACGGGCTCGGCCTGAACACGCGCACCGGGATCAACACGGGCCAGGTCGTCGCCGGCGAGAACTCGACCGGGAGCACGCTTGCGACGGGCGACATGGTCAATGTCGCGGCGCGGCTCGAGGCACGGGCCCAGCCGGGGGAGATCGTGATCGGGGCCGCAACCCACCGGCTCGTCCGCGACGCCATCACCGTCGAGGAGCTACCGCCGCTCGAGCTCAAGGGGAAGTCGCACCCGGTCTCGGCCTTCCGCGTCGTCGACGTCGCCCCCGACGCACCCGGGCTCCAACGGCGCTTCGAGTCGCCGATCGTCGGCCGCTCGCTCGAGCTGGCACAGCTGCTCGAGGCATTCGACGCGGCGCTCGAGACGCGCGCGTGCCGCGTCGCGACGCTGCTCGGAGAGGCCGGTGCCGGCAAGTCCCGGCTGAGCCACGAGCTGGCCTCGGTCGTTGGCGAACGCTCGTCGATCCTGGAGGGACGCTGCGTGCCGTACGGCGAGGGGATCACCTACTTCCCGCTCGCGATCATGCTCAAGCCGCTGGCCGAGATCGAGGACGGGGACACGCGCGACGAGGCGCGGGCGAAGCTGCTGGCGCTCTTGCCGGGCGTCGACGACGCCAGCCTCGTCGTCACCCGGCTCGCCGGGGCGATCGGCCTCGACGACGTCCTCGCGCGCCCGGAGGAGATCGCGTGGGCCGTGCGCCGGCTGCTGGAGACGCTTGCCAGCGAGCGCCCGCTCGTCGTCTTCTTCGACGACCTCCACTGGGCAGAACCGACGTTCCTGCGCCTCGTCCAATACCTCGGCGAGCACACCCAGGGTTCGACGCTGCTCGTCTGCTCGTCGCGGCCCGACCTGACGGAGAAGTTCCCGCCCCTGTTCGCGCTCCCCGACGTCACGTCGATCGCGCTCGAGTCGCTGCCGCAGCAGGCGTGCGGCTCGCTGATCGCGAACCTGCTCGGGGACGACGTCGCACCCGAGATCGTTGCGCGCGTCGAGGAGGTCGCCGAGGGCAACCCGCTCTTCATCGAGGAGACCGTGCGCATGCTCCTCGACGAAGGCCTGATCGTCCGGCACGGCAGCCGCTGGGAGCCGGAGCGCGACCTCAGGGAAGTCGTCCTGCCGCCCTCGATCGAGGCGCTGCTCGCCGCCCGGCTCGACCGGCTCGAGCCGCCGGAGCTGGCCGTGCTCCAGCGCGCATCCGTGATCGGGCGGATCTTCGGCTGGGGAGCGGTGCGCGAGCTCTCGCCCGAGCGCGACCGCGCGACCCTCGCCGACGCGCTCCAGGGGCTGCTGCGGAAGGAGGTCGTCTTCACCGACGCGCAGCTCTTGAGCGGCGAGGACGCGTACCGGTTCGGCCACATCCTCGTCCGCGACGCCGCCTACCGCGGCCTGCCGAAGGAGACGCGCGCCGACCTGCACGAGCGCTTCGCGAGCTTCCTCGCCGACTCGACCGGCGACCGCGTCGGCGAGTACGAGGAGATCATCGGCTACCACCTCGAGCAGGCGTTCGGCTTCCGGATGGAGCTCGGCCCCCTCAACGCCGTCGCGGCGGATGTGCGAACGCGCGCCTGCAACCGCCTCGAGTCCGCCGCGCAGCGCGCCCTCTATCGCGGCGACCTGCCGGCGGCGCTCAACCTCTTCCAGCGCGCGGCGGCACTCGCCGAGGGCGTTGCCAACCACGCCGAGCTGCAGACCCGCGTCGGCAGCGTCCTGCTGCAGCTCGGGCAGTTCGGCGAGGCCGAGGCGCTCTTCGAGCTGGCGGGGGAAACCGCCCGCGTGGACGGCGACGAGCGCTGGGCCGCACACGCCGAGCTCGGCCTCGAGTTCGTCCTGCTCCAGACCGACCCGCAGGGGCGGACGAGCGAGATCGTCGATCTGATCGCGCGCGTCATGCCGATGTTCGAGGCGGAGGGCGACGACCTCGGTCTGGCCCGCGCGTGGCGGCTGCGGAGCGAGGTCGGGCGCCTCGTCTGCCGCTTCGATGAGAAGGCGGCGGCGCTCGAGCATGCGCTCGCGCATGCCGAGACGGCCCGCGACGAGCGGGAGGCGGCGGAGATCAAGCTCGGGCTCGGCAACTGCTTCTGCTGGGGGCCGATGCCCGTCGACGAGGCGATCGCGCGCTGCCAGACGATGCTGGACGAGGCGCGCGGCGTTCGCTGGGTCGAGGCGTCGACCCTGGGCATGCTCGCGTACCTGCTCGCACTGGCCGATCGAGCGGCCGACGCGCGCCGCCACTGGCTGCGCAGCCGCGCGATCTACGAGGAGCTCGGGATGTCGTTCGCGCTCGCCGCCCGGGCCGTGATCCCGGCCGGAATCGAGCTGATGGCGGGCGATCTCGAAGCGGCCGAGCACGCGCTTCGTGACGGACACGACCGGCTCGAGGCGATCGGGGAGAACGAGCTCCGCTCCACGATCGCGGCCACCCTCGCGCAGGTGCTGTACGAGCAGGGCCGGGACGACGAGGCCGAGAGCTTCGCGCGCGCGAGCGAGCGCGCCGCCGCGGAGGACGACCTCGGCTCGCAGGTGCTCTGGCGCTCGGCGCTCGCGAAGGTGCTCGCCCGCCGGGACGGCGACGCGAGCGCCGAGGCGCTGGCCGACGAGGCGGTTCGGCTGGCCGCGACGACCGACATGCTCAGCCTGCACGGCAACGCCGTCCTCGACCGCGCCCGCGTTGCGGTGCTCCTCAACGGCGGGACGCCGCCTCCCGGGCTCGTCGCGGAGGCGGTCGCACTCCTCGAGCGCAAGGGCGACGCGGCCTCGCTGCGACGCGTCACGCTCGAGCTCGAGGGTGCGGGCGTGTCGGCAAGCCCCGCGTGACGTGAGGGAACCCCCGCCACGGCGCGGGTGTAGAGAGGGCGAGTGGTGAGCCGACCACCGACAGAGGACGAGCTCGTCGAGCGCGCACGCGGCGGCGACGCCGAAGCCTTCGCCGCGCTCGTCCGTGACCACGAGGAGATCGCCTTCCGTACCGCGTACCTGATCACCCGCAACGCCGCCGACGCCGAGGACGCTGCCCAGCTGGGGCTGACGAAGGCGTGGCGGGCGCTGCCGCGCTTCCGCCGCGGCGCGCCGCTGCGGCCCTGGCTGCTCGCGATCGTCGCGAACGAAGCGCGCAACCGGCGCCGCGCCGAAGGTCGGCGCGAAGGGCTCGCGCTGCGTGCGGCACACGAGCTTCCCTCGGGGGACGCGGCTCCGTCTCCCGAGGGGAGGGCTCTCGCGGCCGAGCAGCGCGCCGAGCTGCTCGCCGCACTCGAGCGGCTGAGCGAGGACGACCGGCTCGTGCTCAGCTGCCGCTACCTGCTCGACCTCGGCGAGGAGGAGACCGGCGAGGTGCTCTCGCTCCGGCGGGGCACGGTCAAGTCGAGAACGTCGCGGGCGCTGGGGCGCCTGCGCGAGCAGCTGGAGGAGGCGAATGACTGAGCTCGAGCTTCGGCTACGGGAGCTGGGCGGCGAGATCGCGTATCCCGCGACGCCGCGCTTCGACCTCGGCTTCGACCGCCGCGCGGCCCGCGCGGGTTGGCTTCGGCCGCTCGCGCTCGGCTTCGCGATCCTCGTCGTCGCGCTCGCAGGCGTGCTCGCGCTCTCACCCGGAGCCCGCAGCGCGTTCCTCGAGATCTTCCAGATCCGCGGTGCGACCGTCGAGCGCGTCGAGACGCTGCCGGAAGTGCAGGCGCAGCGCATCGACTTCGGCGACCGTGTCAGTCGCCAGGAAGCCGAGCGGCGCGCGGGCTTCGACCTGCTCGACCTCGGCGACGAGCCGGACGCGATCTTCGTCCGCCCGGACGGACTCGTGTCGGCGGTCTACGGCGACCCCGAGGAGCCGCGGCTCGTGCTCTCGCAGGCCCGCGGCGCCATCTACGACGGCTTCATCAAGAAGACCGGCGGCCGCGGCACGACCATCGACGAGGTCACGGTCGACGGCGAGCCCGGACTCTTCGTCGACGGGCCGGAGCATTTCGTCATGTTCATGGACGAGAACGGCTTCATCACCGACGAGGAGACGTACCTCGCCGGCACCGTCCTGCTCTGGAACCGCGGCGACCTGCTGCTCCGACTGGAAGGCGACCTCACGCTCGAGAAGGCGCTCGAGTTCGCGGAGTCGGTCGGGTAGCGGGAACCTGGTCGCAGTGACCGGTGTATCCGCTTCGTCAACCCGAACGGAGGTCCGGATGAAGAAGCTCCTGCTCGTGCTCGCCGTCGCCGCCATCGCCGCTGTAACACTCAGTGGGGCTGCGAGCGCCGGCGGCTGGGCCACCGTCGGCCTCAGCTCGCTCCCGCCCTCGGGTCTCGAGCCGAACCAGAACTGGCCGGTGGACATCACCGTGCTCCAGCACGGCGAGACGCCCCTGGCAGGCGTGACGCCGATCGTGCGCGTCCGCGACGACGGCGGCAAGGTCGTGCGCAGCTTCACGGCTGCGCCGACCGAGCAGACCGGCGTCTATCGCGCCGTCGTCACGTTCCCGGGCGAGGGCACGTACTCGTACGAGGTCTACGACGGCTTCGGCACGTACGGCGGTGCACGCACCCACACGTTCAAGCCGGTTGCGATCGTTGGTGGGGACAGCGGGTTCCCGTATGGGGTGCTGGCGCTGGCACTCGGCGTCGCGCTCGCACTCGCCGCCGTGACGATCCTGCTGCTGCGCCGCCGCAGCCCGGAGCCGCAGCCGGTTCAACTGAGGGAGGCCGCATGAAGAAACTGTTCGTCTTCGTCGCCACGGTCGCGGCCGCACTCGCGGTCACGGCCGCCGCCAACGCCGGCTGCATGGCCACGGTCGGGCTCAGCTCGCTGCCGAAGGCCAACCACGCGGCCGGCACGCCGTGGGTCGTCACGATCCGCGTGCTCCAGCACGGCCGCACGCCGATGTCGGACGCGAAGCCGGAGGTGCGAATCCGCAACGCCGCCGGCAAGCTCTTCGTCTTCAAGGGCAAGCAAACGGCCAAGGTCGGGTCGTATCGCGCCCGGGTCGTCTTCCCGAGGGCCGGGCGCTACTCGCTCGGCGTCTACGACGGCTTCCCGTACGCGGAGTGCGCGCGGGTGCACACGTTCAAGTCGGTCGTGATCGTCGCCGTCTGAGCGTCCGAGGGCCCGGGCCGGCACGCGGCCCGGGCCTTCGCGCAGCCGCTGCCGTTGTGCGGTTTGCAAAACCCTTACCGCAGCTTTATCGCAATCCCCTACAAGGGGGACAACCTCTTCGCTCTACTGGACGAAGTACCGATACACACGACCAAGAGGGACGCGATGACTGCGGCGGAGACGAC
Organism: uncultured Gaiellaceae bacterium; assembly: GCA_963784895.1. GTDB lineage: Bacteria > Actinomycetota > Thermoleophilia > Gaiellales > Gaiellaceae > Gaiellasilicea. The sequence continues at coordinate 26,638 of CAWATM010000019.1, forward strand.
CACCGAGACGGAACAGGAGCGGATCGTGCGCTGGCGCGCGGGTGAGCTCGAGCGCGCCGGGTACGAGGCTTCGGCGGCTTCGCTCCTCGCGAGTCGCGCCGACGTCGACCTGCACTACGCGATCGACCTGCTCCGCAACGGCTGCGCCCCCGAGCTAGCGCTCCAGATCCTCCTCTGACGCCCCGATCGACGGGCTCCCGCCGGGCGAAGCCCGGCTCCGCCCGTCTCGCGCCCGCTGAGCGCACGCGGCTCTCCGGGTCTGTGCTGACGCACTATCCCCTCCGGCCGCGCACGCCCAGCGAACGCGTCGGAACGCCAGAGGCTTCTGACGCCCCGATCGACGGGCTCCCGCCGGGCGAAGCCCGGCTCCGCCCGTCTCGCGCCCGCTGAGCGCACGCGGCTCTCCGGGTCTGTGCTGACGCACTATCCCCTCCGGCCGCGCACGCCCAGCGAACGCGTCGGAACGCCAGAGGCTTCTGCTCTCGTTCCTCACGCGGTCCGTCTGCGCTCGTCGGCAGAATGCGCTCTGCCGTGACACTGCTCGCCTCGATCCCTTCCCCGTCCTCGGGCACGCTCGACCTCGGGCCCGTGACGATTCACATGTACGGCCTGATGCTGCTGGCCGGGATCGCCGCCTGCATCTTCATCACCGGCAAGCGCTGGGTCGCGCGCGGCGGCGACTGGGATCTGATCTTCCGCGTCGCCGTCTGGGGCGTCGGCGCGGGGATCGTCGGCGCGCGCCTCTACCACCTCGCGACCAGCTGGAGCGAGGTGCCCGACGAGTGGTGGGGCCCCTTCGCCGTCTGGGAGGGCGGGCTCGGGATCTGGGGCGGCATCGCCGGCGGCATCCTCGTCGGCGGGATCGTCGCCAAGCGGGCCGGCGCGAGCGTCACCGCGCTGCTCGACGCGGCGGCGCCGGGCTTGCTCGTCGCGCAGGCGATCGGGCGGCTCGGCAACTGGTGGAACCAGGAGCTCTTCGGCGAGCCGACCGACCGGCCCTGGGGGCTCGAGATCGACACCGCGCGGCGCCCCGACGAATACATCTTCAACGAGACCTTCCACCCGACCTTCCTCTACGAGGGGCTCTGGAACCTCGGCGCAGCGGGGCTGCTCCTGATCCTCGACCGCCGCTTCACGTTCCGGCCTCCGGCGCTCTTCGCCCTCTACGTCTCGCTCTACACCGGATTCCGCTTCTACCTCGAGACGATCCGGATCGACCCGTCCGAGGAGATCGCGGGCCTGCGCGTGAACGCGTGGGTGTCGCTGATCCTCTTCGTCGCGTCGACCGTCTTCTTCATCTACTGGCAGATCTACCGCGGCCGCAGCGACCAGCCGACCCGCGGCGGCCCGCGGCGCGTCGAGCCGAAGACGGCGATGGCCGTCCCGCGCAGCCGCGTCCGACCCCGCCGCTAGCGTCAGGGGTGCCATGGTTGTGCGCGAGCTCGAGCTGGACCTCGACGCGTTCGAGGGCCCCTTCGACCTGCTCCTGACGCTGCTCCTGAAGGAGGAGCTCGAGCCGGCCGACGTCGACATGGCCGCGATCGTGATCGCCTTCGTCGAACGGCTGGCAGAACGGGAGGAGCTCGACCTCGAGGCGTGCGGCGAGTTTCTCGTCCTGATCGCGGCGCTGCTCGAGCTGAAGGCGCGGGCCCTCTTCCCCGACGAGGAGGCCGAGCTCGCCGACCTCGAGCCAGAGGAGGCGGCCGAGGAGCTCGCGCGCCGGCTCGCCGAGTACCGCCGGATGAAGGAGGCGGCCGCGTGGCTGACCGAACGGCTCGCGGGCGAGCGCGACCGCTACTTTCGGATCGGCCCGGCGGCGCTCGCTCCGCGGCCGGAGCGAAAGCTCGCGCCGCAGGACCCCGAGCAGCTGGCTGCGGCGTTGCGCTTGCTCGCCGCGCCGCCGCCCGAGGTCTCGCTCACGCACATGGCGCTCCGCTTCCCGCCCGTGTCGCAGTTCCTCGAGCGCTTCCGCGCCGTCCTGCGCACCCGGCGCCGCTTCGACTTCGACGCAGAGGTCGGCTCGCTCTCGCGCGTCGACCAGGCGGTCGCGTTCCTCGCGCTGCTCGAGCTGCGCAAGGCGGGGGAGGTCGGGCTCGAGCAGGCCGCACCGTTTGCCCCGATCAGGGTTTCCCGTCCCGATGTCGAAAGAGGTGCCGAATGGATCGTCCGCTCCGCCTGATCACCGCCAACCCGGTCGACCAGCTCGCCCGGACGCTCGAGGCACTGCTGGTTGTGGCCTCCGCGCCGCTGTCCGTCGACGAGCTGGCCGACGCGGCCGCGGACGACCCCGAGCGGATCGAGCTCGCGCTCTCGCTCCTCGGCGAGCGTTACCGCGAGGGCCGCAGCGGGATCGTGCTCGAGCACGTCGCCGGCGGCTACGCGTTTCGTGCCGCGCGCGAGGCGGCCGAGGCGTGCGGCCGCCTGTTCGAGCGGCCGATCGAGCGCGGGCTGTCGCAGGCCGCCCTGGAGACGCTCTCGATCGTCGCCTACCTCGGCCCATGCAGTCGGCCGGAGATCGCGCGGATCCGCGGCGTCGCCGCCGACTCGGCCGTCGCGGGCCTGCTCGAGCGCGGGCTGATCGCGGAGGCGGGACGCGACGACGGCGTCGGCGGGGCCGTGCGCTACCGGACGACGCCGCTCTTCGAGCGCGTCTTCGGGCTCGAGAGCGCCGCTGCGCTCCCGCGCCTCGACGACCTCGGCGAGAGCGCTGCCGAGATCCGCGAGCGGCTGAACTCCGTCGCCGTCGGCAAGACCGCGTAGCGCGTACGCGCCGGGGACAGTCCCGGGGACAGTCCCCGAACAGGAGTGTCGCGAAAGCGTGGCGCGTTCGTAACGCTAGACCTGCCAGGAACCGCCGCGGAGGACCGGGACGCGGTCGCCGTCGGCGGTGATCCCGTCCACGTCGAGCTCGTTCGAGCCGATCATGAAGTCGACGTGGATGTCGCTCTTGTTCGCCCGCTCGCGGTCGGCCTCGTCCTCGACCGGGAAGGTGTACGCGTTCCCGAGCGCGATGTGGCTGGCCGCGTTCTCGTCGAGCAGCGTCTCGTAGAAGACGGTGCCGAGCGGGCCGATCCGCCCTTCTTTGTCGACGAGCGCGATCTCGCCGAGGCGTGACGCGCCGTCGTCCTTCGCCACCGTCGCGCGCAGGGCATCCGCGCCCGTGTCGGCGTCGACCTTGACGGCGCGGCCGCCCTCGAACTCGATCCGGATCCCGTCCATGTACGAGCCGTAGAGCTCGAGGGGCATCGTCGCCGAGACGTGGCCGTCGACGCGCTCCGGGTCGGGCGTGGTGAAGACCTCCTCGGTCGGGAGGTTCGGGTAGTGGGTGAGGTCGTCGACCGTCGTGAAGTCGGCGCCCAGCCACTTCGAGCTCGGCAGCAGCCCGATCGTCAAGTCGGTTCCGGGACCCTGCAGGTGGAGTGCGTCGAAGCGGCGCTCGGTCATCCGGTCGGCGCTCGCGACGATCGTCCGCATCCGCTCGCGCCACGCCTCGACCGGGTCGTCGTTGTCGAGCCTGAGCACGTGGACGATCTCGTCCCAGAGCCGCTCGAGGGCCTCCTTGGGCTCGAGCTCGGGGTGGACGCGCTGCGCCCAGGCGAGGTTCGGCGACGGCCCGGCGCACCAGTTCGTCGTCCGCTCGTTGACGATCCGCGGCACGGCGGCCACGTACGGGAGCAGGTCGCGACCGGTCCGGGCGGGGTCGAGGCCGTCGAACACTGCCGCGCTCGTACCGGTCAGCGAGACCCGGGCCGCGTGCTCGTCGGAAAGCCACTGCATCCGCTGCTCGATCCACGGCGGGACGAAGTCGAGCGTGCTCTCGTCGGCGTGCTCGAGCCGCTGCCGCTTGACGTAGTGGTCCCACCAGAAGACGTCGACGTACGTGGCGCCGCGCTTGTAGCCCGCCCGCGCGACGGCGTAGGCCACGTCCTCCATGCCGTGGTAGGCGGTGACCCCGAGGATCTGGCCGGGCTGGATGTTGGCCCCGAAGCCGACGAGCAGGTCGGCGAGGCGGTCGACGTCCTGGGAGCGGTCGCGCATGAGCCGCGGCAGACTACCGGGATGCGCCTGAACGCGTACCTGGCACGCGCGGGCGTGGCGTCGCGCCGCAAGGCGGACGACCTGATCAAGGCCGGCCGCGTGCTCGTCAACGGCGAGCCGGGGCAGCTGAACACGTTCGTCCAGTCACACGACACGGTCGAGGTCGACGGGGAACCGGTCGCGAAGCAGCGGCTGGCGTATGTGCTGCTGAACAAGCCGCCGGGAGTCGTCACGACCGTGAGCGACCCACAGGGACGGCCCACCGTGGTCGGCCTCGTCGAGCACGAGTCCCACGTCGTCCCGGTCGGCCGGCTCGACGTCGACACGACCGGCGCGCTTCTGCTCACGAACGACGGTCCGCTCGCGCACACGCTGGCGCACCCGCGCTACGGGGTGGAGAAGGTCTACGAGGTCGAGACCTGGAAGGAGCCAGACGACGAGGCGCTGCGCGCGCTGGCCGAAGGCGTCGAGCTCGAGGACGGCGTCACGTCACCGGCGCGCGTCCGCCGTCTCGGCGCCGCCCGCTTCGAGCTCGTCCTGCACGAGGGCCGCAACCGCCAGGTGCGCCGGATGTGCGAGGCCGTCGGCCACCGCGTCCGGCGGCTGCACCGCAGCGTCTATGCGGGGCTCGGGGTCGAGGGGCTCGAGCCCGGCGACTGGCGCGAGCTCAGAGCGAACGAGGTCGAGCAGCTCCGAAGAACCGGCCGGCCTCGCTCTTGACGAAGCCCATGCGGTCGAACATCGCCTCGAGCGTCGGCTCGGAGGCCTTCCGCGCCTTCTCGGCGCCGCGGGCGAGCAGCCGCTGCAGCTCGACCGGGTCGGCGCGCAGCTCGCGTGTAGCGCTCCTGGATCGGCGCCACCGCGTCGACGACCGCGTCCCCGACGTCTGTCTTGAACTGGCCATAGCCCGGCGCCCTCGTAGCGCGCCTCGATCGCCTCGGCGCTCTCGCCCGTGAGCGCCGCGAGGATGTCGATCAGATTCGTCACGCCGGCCTTGTCCGGCGCGCGCCGCACCTCCGAGCCCGAGTCGGTGACCGCCGAGCGGAACTTCTTCCGGATCGCGTCGGGCTCGTCGAGCAGCCGCACCGTGCCCTGCGGCGTCCCGATCGTCGTCGACATCTTGTTCGTCGGCTCCTGCAGGTCCATGATCCGCGCCCCGACCTCCGGATACACGCCCTCGGGCAGCTTGAACGTCTCGCCGAAGCGGGAGTTGAAGCGCTCCGCGATGTCCCGCGCCAGCTCGAGGTGCTGGCGCTGGTCGTCGCCGATCGGGACGATGTCGGTCTGGTAGAGCAGGATGTCGCCCGCCATCAGCACCGGGTAGGTGAAGAGGCCGGACGAGATGAACTCGTGCCGGTCGGACTTGTCCTTGAACTGGGTCATCCGGCCGAGCTGGCCGTAGCTCGTGACCGAGCCGAGCAGCCACGCCGCCTCGGCATGCGCCGGGACGTGGCTCTGCGCGAAGACGGTCGAGCGCTCCGGGTCGAGCCCGGTCGCGAACAGGATCGCCGCCAGGTCGAGCGTCCGCTCGCGGAAGTCGACCGGGTCGTACTCGACCGTGATCGAGTGCAGGTCGACGATGCAGAAGAAGGCCTCGCCGCGCTCCTGCGTGGCGGCGTACTGGCGGAAGCCCCCGATCAGGTTGCCGAGGTGCTTGTCGCCGGTGGGCTGGATGCCGGAGAAGACGCGCATTGAGCTGACCATTTCTACCTACACTCAGCCCGTGGCTGCCGTCGGCTCACCCGAGCTCCTGATCGTGATGGGCGCGCAGGCGTCCGCCGAGCAGGTGGACGAGGTCGTCGCGCGGCTCGAAGAGGCCGGTGCGAGCGCGCACGTCAGCCACGGGCGCGATGCGACCGTGATCGGCGCGATCGGCGAGCGGGAGCTGCTCGCGACGCTGCCGCTCGAGGGTTTTCCGGGCGTCGAGCAGGTGCTGCCGATCCTGAAGCCGTACAAGCTCGTCTCGCGCGAGCTTCGCCGCGACCCGACCGTGATCGAGGCGCGCGGACGCCGGCTCGGCGACCACTATTTCGGCTTCATCGCGGGCCCGTGCACGGTCGAGACGCGCGAGCAGACACTCGAGACGGCACGCGTCGTCCACGCAGAGGGCGTGACGATGCTCCGCGGCGGCGCCTTCAAGCCGCGGACGTCGCCCTACGCCTTCCAGGGTCTCGGCGTCGAGGCGCTCCACATCCTCGCCGAGGCGCGCGACGAGACCGGACTGCCGCTCGTGACCGAGCTGATGGACCCGCGCGACGTCGCCGAGGTGGTCGAGATCGCCGACGTGATCCAGATCGGCGCCCGCAACATGCAGAACTTCAACCTTCTCTCCGAGGTCGGCCGGGCGCCGAAGCCGGTGCTCCTGAAACGTGGGCCGTCGGCCTCGATCGAGGAGCTGCTGATGGCGGCGGAGTACGTGGTCAAGGAGGGCAACGCGCAGGTGATCCTCTGCGAGCGTGGGATCAAGACGTTCGAGCGCTCGACGCGGTACACGCTGGATCTCTCGGCGATCCCGGTGCTCAAGCACGAGACGCACCTGCCCGTGATCGTCGACCCCTCGCACGCAGCCGGCAAGCGCGACCTCGTGCTCCCGCTGGCACGGGCGGCCGTCGCCGCGGGTGCGGACGGGATCATCGTCGAGGTGCACCCGCGGCCCGAGGAGGCGCTCTGCGACGGGCCGCAGCAGATCCCGGCGGGCGAGTTCGCCGACTTCGCGCACGAGATCAGGGCGCTCGCCTCGCTGCTCGGCAAGACGATCGGGTGACGAAAATCGCGATCGTCGGGACGGGGCTGATCGGTGCCTCGGTCGGGCTGGCGGCGCGGCGAGCCGGAGCGGAGCGCGTCACGGGCTGGGACCCCGACCCCACGCACCTCGACGCGGCCGGCGAGCGCGGCGCAGTCGAGCCCGCGGCCGATCTCGCCGCGGCCCTCGAGGGAGCCGACCTCGCCGTCGTCGCCGCCCCCGTCACGGCGCTGCCGGCGCAGGTGCGGGCGGTGCTCGATGCGAGCGCGCCGTCGGTGACGGTGACGGACGTCGGCTCGACCAAGGGCGGCGTCTGCGACGCGGCGGCGGGTGTCGGCCGCTTCGTCGGCGGCCACCCGATCTGCGGGTCCGAGGCGCGCGGCCCCGAGTGGGCGACGGCGGAGATCTTCGAAGGCGCGACGTGGTTTCTGACGCCCGTCGCCGCCACCGACCCGGACAGCTACACGGCCCTGCACGGCTTCGTCTCCGGCCTCGGCGCCGTGCCCGTCGCGATCGCTCCCGAGGCGCACGACCGGCTCGTCGCGGTCACGAGCCACCTGCCGCACGCGCTCGCGAACGTCCTCTTGAACCAGGCCGGCGGCGGCAAGATCGAGGGCCACGACCCGCTCGACGCGGCCGGAGGCTCGCTCCGCGACATGACCCGCGTCGCCGGAGCGAACCCGCGGATCTGGGTCGACATCTTCCTCGAGAACAGGGAGGCGCTCGCCGGCTCGCTCGCCGAGCACCGGCGCCGGATCGAGCAGGTCGAAGCGGCGCTCGCCGAGGGTGATGCCGGCTTCCTCGCCCGCTGGATCGGCGAGGCGTCCGCCAACCGGCGCCGCCTGCTCGAGACCGCCTACGACGACGCCGGCGCCCTGCAGCGGCTGCGCATCCACGTGCCCGACCGGCCGGGCGTGATCGCGGGGATCGCGCAGGCGCTCGGCGCCGAGCGGATCAACATCGCCGACTTCGATCTCCAGCACCTCTCGAGCGAGCGGGGCGGCACGCTCGCGATTCTCGTCGCGGGCGAGAGCGAGGCGGAGCGGGCCGCGGCGCTGCTGGAGCAGCAGGGGTACGGCGTCGTGGTGGCACCCGTGCTCGAGGGCGACGCGTGAAGGTCGAGCCTGCGGCGGCGATCACGGGCCACGTCGCGGTTCCCGGCGACAAGTCGATCTCGCACCGGGCCGTCCTGCTCGCGGCGGTGGGCGAGAGCGAGACGCGGATCGCCGGCTTCGGCCGCTCCGAGGACACGGAAGCGACGATCAAGGCAGTGCGCGACCTCGGCGTGCGGGTCTACGAGGCCGACCCTGAGACGCTGCGCGTCTTCGGCGTCGGCCTGCGCGGGCTGGCGGCGCCGAAGCGGCCGATCGACTGCGGCAACGCGGGCACGCTGATGCGCCTCCTGCCCGGCTTGCTCGCCGGCCAGGAAGGACGGTTCGAGCTCACCGGCGACGACTCGCTCCGCTCGCGGCCGATGGAGCGGATCGCCGCGCCCTTGCGGCTGATGGGCGTCCAGGTCGAGACGACCGACGGCCGCGCTCCCTTCGCGGTCGCAGGAGGAGCGGTGACGCCGATCACCTACGAGCTGCCGGTCGCGAGCGCCCAGGTGAAGTCGGCGGTGCTGCTCGCCGGCCTCTACGCCGACGGCGGCGAGACGACGGTCGAGGAGCCGCTGCCGACGCGCGACCACACCGAGAACCTGCTCGCGCAGGCGGGCGTGCGCGTGACACGAACGCCGCGGCGCGTCGGCGTCTCGCCTCCGGACCGGCTCGAGCTCGCCGAGGTCGAGATCCCAGGCGACTTCTCCTCGGCGGCGCCGTTCATCGTCGCCGGGACGCTGCTCGCCGGCTCGGAGCTGACGATCCACGGCGTCAACCTGAACCCGCGCCGGACGGGCCTGCTCGTCGTGCTCGAGCGGATGGGGGCGAACATCACCGTCTTCAACCGCAGGCGGATCGGCGGCGAGCCGGCGGGCGACCTCGACATTCGCCCCTCCGAACTCGTCGGCACGACGATCAACGCCTCCGAAGTGCCGCTGCTCGTCGACGAGCTGCCGCTCTTCGCCCTGCTCGCCGTGCACGCGCACGGCAACAGCGCCCTTCGCGGCGCCGCCGAGCTGCGGGCCAAGGAGACGGACCGGATCGAGGCCGTCGTCGACGGTCTCCGCGGCCTCGGCGCGCACATCCGGGCGACACCCGAGGGCTTCACCGTCCGGGGCGTCCCCTCGCGGATCCGCGCCGGCGGCACCTTCGACGCGCGGGGCGACCACCGGATCGCGATGCTCGCCGCGATCACCGGGCTCGTCTCACGCGAAGGAGTTGAGATCGAGGGCGCGGACAGCGCGGCGGTATCCTTCCCCGGCTTCTACGACCTGCTCGATTCCCTTCGAGCCACCACCACCTAGATGCCTGCTGCCACGATCTCGCGCGCCCGTCACGCGCTCTTCCGTGTCTGGGACGCTCCCGCCCCGGCCTCCGAGCCGCTGTGCGGCTCGAAGTCCGACGCGTCCGCTTCGTGCCGGCGCGCCACCACCGATGCCACCGGCATCGGCGGAGCCGCGCCGCCACGCCCCAGAGCTGGCAGAACGCGTGCCGGGGCAGGCGACCTCGCGGCAGCAGGCATCTGATGATCGTCGCCATCGATGGGCCCGCAGGGGCCGGCAAGAGCACGGTCGCACGGCTTCTCGCCGAGCGGCTCGGCTTCCGCTACCTCGACACGGGGGCGATGTACCGCGCGCTGACGTGGCTGGCGCGCCGCCGCGGGGTCGCGCTCGACCGCGCCGGCGAGCTCGCCGCGCTCGCCGTCGAGCATCCGGTCGGGTTCGACGAGGAGGGCCGCGTCTTCATCGACGGCGCCGACGTCACCTCCTCGATCCGCAAGCCGGACATCGACAAGCTCGTCCCCGTCGTCGCGCGCCACCACGAGGTGCGCGAGGTGATGCGCGAGCGCCAGCGGGCGCTCGGGAGCGAGGGCAACGTCGTGATCGAGGGCCGCGACATCGGCACCGTCGTCGCCCCGCAGGCCCAGGTGAAGGTGTACCTCATCGCCGACGAGCGCATCCGCGCAGCCCGCCGCTCGACCGAGCGGCCCGGGATCGGCGCCGACGCGCTCGCCACCGACCTCCGGCTCCGCGACGAGCGCGACGCGGTCAACATGCGCCCGGCCGCGGACGCGATCCAGATCGACACCACAGAGCTCGCGGTCGACGAGGTCGTGGCCCGGATCGAGCAGATCGTCGTCGCGCAGCAACCGGCATGAGCGGCGTCGACGCAGTCTGGACCGTCGGTCGCTTCACGATCGGCAGCCTCGTCCGGCTGCTGACGCCGCTTCGCAACTACGGCGCCGAGCGGGTGCCGCGCACCGGCGGCGTCGTGCTCGCCTTCAACCACTTCCACTGGGTCGACCCGCCCGTGTTCGGCCTCTTCTCGCCGCGGACGATGTACTTCGTCGCGAAGGTCGAGGCGCACCGGATTCCCGGGCTCGGCCAGTTGATCCGGAGCTTCGGGACGATCTCGGTCCGCCGCGGCGAGTCGGACCGCGAGGCGGTGCGGCTGATGCGCGAGGCGGTACGGGCCGGGCACGCGCTCGGCCTCTTCGTCGAGGGGACGCGGCAGCCGGGCGTCCCCGGGCAGGTGCAGCCGGGCGCGGCGATGGTCGCGCTGCAGGAGGGCGTACCGGTCGTTCCGGCGGCGATCTACGGCTCGTACGAGTGGAAGCCCGGCAACTTCCATCCGATCTCGGTCGCGTGGGGCGAGCCCGTTCGCTTCGAGGGGCTGCCGAAGGGCGCGAAGGGCTACCGCGAGGCGTCCGCAGAGGTGCAGCGGCGAATCCACGCGCTGCACGCGTGGCTCGCCGAGATGCACGAGCTCGGGCGCCCGCGGCACGCGACCCCACCGGCATGAGCGAACCGGAGATCATCGGCACGGTCGCGATCGTCGGCTTTCCGAACGTCGGCAAGTCGACATTGATCAACCGGCTGACCGAGTCGCGCCAGGCAGTCGTGCACGAGACGCCCGGTGTCACGCGCGACCGCAAGGAGCTGCTCGCGGACTGGAACGGCAAGCACTTCCTCCTGATCGACACGGGCGGCGTCGACGACCTCGCCACCGACCCGTTCAGCCCCGAGATCGCCAAGCAGGCTCGGGCGGCGATCGGCGAGGCCGACCTCGTCCTCTTCGTCGTCGACGCCCGCCACGGGATCACGCCCGGGGACGAGGAGCTCGCCGTCACGCTCCGCGCGGCGAAGAAGCCGGTGATCGTGCTGGCGAACAAGATCGACGATCCCCGCAAGGATCTCGAGGCGGTCGAGTTCCACAAGCTCGGACTCGGCGACCCGTTCCCGCTCTCGGCGCTGCACGGTCATGGCACCGGCGACCTGCTCGACCGGATCGTCGAGCTGCTGCCCGGGCAGGGGCCGGTGCAGGTCGGCGACGAGGCGATCCGCGTCGCGATCCTGGGGCGGCCGAACGTGGGCAAGTCGTCGCTCCTGAACGCCCTCGTCGGCGCCGAGCGGGTGATCGTCTCGGACGTGCCGGGGACGACGCGGGACACCGTCGACACGATCCTCGAGCGCGACGGGCGCGTCTACCAGCTGGTCGACACGGCCGGTCTGCGCCGGAAGCGAAAACAGCGGCAGGGGATCGACTACTACTCAGAGCTGCGTGCGCTCGAGGCCGCCGAGCGGGCCGACGTCGCACTCGTCCTGATCGACGCGAGCGAGGGGATCGTCGACCAGGATCTCGCCGTCGCCGACGTTGCGCGCAAGGCGGGCAACTCGACGCTTGTCGTGCTCGCCAAGTGGGACGAGACCGAGGTGACGATCGAGGACGTCCGGCCCAGGATCGAGGCGAAGCTGCGCCAGCGGCCGCCGCTGATCGCCGTCTCCTCGAAGACCGGCCGCGGTCTCGACCGCCTGCTCCAGTACATCGCCGACCTCTTCGAGAAGCACACCGGCCGGATCCCGACGCCCGCGCTCAACAATGCGCTCGCGGAGCTGCGGCAGGCGCGGCAGCCGCCGTCGTCGAAGGGAAAGCGGCTCAACCTCCTCTACGGCACGCAGGTCTCGACGCGCCCGCCGCGGATCCGGATCCACGTCAACGACCCCGGACTTGTCACGCGCGACTATGCGTACTGGGTCGAGAACGAGCTGCGGAAACGGTTTAACCTCGCCGGCGTGCCCGTCTCGATCGACTTCGTCCAGCGGTCGTGAACTCGCTCACGTTCCTGGGGCGTCGCTCGCGGTGCGTAGGCCGGTGGGACAGTACGGAGGTACGACCCGCCGGCTGGAGCTCCGCGAGCGGCGTCAGCCCGTCGCGGAGCCCGGCTCTGCCGGGCGTGAGCGAGGGGCGGCCAGGGACGTGAGGGTCGTCGTCGTCGGCGGGGGGTCGTGGGGGACGGCGTTCTCGCGGGTGCTGGCAAACAGGGAGCACGACGTCACGCTCGCCTGCCGCGACGCCGACCAGGTCCGCGCGATCGAGGAGACACAGCGCAACCCGCGTTACCTGACCCATTGCGATCTTCGCGGCGTCCGCGCGACGACGATCGAAAGGGCGCCGATCGAGGACGCGGAGGTCGTCGTCGTCGCCGTCCCGAGCGCCGTCTTCGGCGACGTCGTCCGCTCGCTCCCCGGCGATGCGCCGATCCTGTCGCTCACGAAGGGCCTCGATCCGGCGACGGGCGCACGGCTCTCGACCCTCGTCGAGGGCCGGCCGGTCGCCGTCCTCTCCGGTCCGAACATCGCGGACGAGATCGCGCGCGACTTCCCGGCCGCCGCCGTGATCGCGAGCGACGACGGGCAGCTCGCCCTCGACCTGCAGGCGGCGATCACCTCGCTCACGTTCCGTGTCTACAGCAGCGACGACGTGATCGGCGTCGAGCTGTGCGCGGCGGCGAAGAACGTGATCGCGCTCGCGGCCGGGGGCGCCGACGGCCTCGCGCTCGGCGACAACGCGAAGGCTGCGCTCGTGGCTCGCGGCCTCGCCGAGATGGCGCGGCTGGCGGTCGCCGCGGGCGGGAAGGAGGAGACGTTCTCCGGTCTCGCCGGTATGGGCGACCTCGTCGTCACCTGCTGGTCGCCCGTCGGCCGCAACCGGCGCGCCGGCGAGCTGATCGCCCAGGGGGTGGACCCGGCGGAGGCGGTCCGCCAGATCGGGATGACGGTCGAAGGGCTGACGACGGCCCCCGTGCTCCGCGATCTCTCGCACCGGCTCGGGATCGAGCTGCCGATCACGAACGGCGTCTGCGCCGTGCTCGGCGGCGAGCCGCTTCACGAGCTGGTCGGCAGCCTGATGCGGCGAGCGCCGACCACCGAGTAGTGCCGGCTGCTGGCTAGACTTCCCCGCTCATGGCTGCGCGCGAGTTCTCCTTCACCTCGGAATCGGTCACCGAGGGTCATCCCGACAAGATCGCGGACCAGGTCTCGGACGCCGTCCTCGACGCCGTCCTCAAGGACGATCCGGCCGGACGTGTCGCCTGCGAGACGCTGATCACCACCGGCCTCGTCGTCGTCGCCGGCGAGATCACGACCGAGACGTACGTCGACATCCCGCGGCTCGTCCGCAGGACGATCGGGGACATCGGCTACACGCGCGCCAAGTACGGCTTCGACGCCGAGACCTGCGGCGTCATGGTCGCGATCGACGAGCAGTCGTCCGACATCGCGCAGGGCGTCGACGACTCCTTCGAGGCGCAGCACGGCGACGACGATCCGCTCGACCGCGTCGGCGCCGGCGACCAGGGGATGATGTTCGGCTACGCCTCGAACGAGACGGACGAGCTGATGCCGCTGCCGATTCAGCTCGCGCACAAGATCACGAAGCGGCTCTCGGAGGTGCGCAAGGCCGACGTGCTCCCGTACCTGCGACCGGACGGCAAGGCGCAGGTGACGATCCGCTACGAGGTGGACGAGCACGGCCGCCAGCGCCCCGTCGAGATCGAGCGCATCCTCGTCTCGACGCAGCACCGCGACGGGCTCGACTCGGAAGCACTGATCAAGCCCGATCTGGTCGAGCACGTCCTCCATCCGATCCTGCCGCACGCCCTCTACGACGAGAAGCGGCTCGAGGAGAAGGACTTCGTCTACGTCAACCCGACCGGCAAGTTCGTGATCGGCGGCCCGATGGGCGACACCGGCCTCACCGGCCGCAAGATCATCGTCGACACCTACGGCGGCGCGGCGCCCCACGGCGGCGGTGCGTTCTCCGGCAAGGATCCGACGAAGGTCGACCGCTCCGCGGCGTATGCCGCCCGGTACGTCGCGAAGAACGTCGTCGCTGCCGGCCTCGCCGAGCGCTGCCAGATCCAGGTCGCGTACGCGATCGGCGTCGCCCACCCGCTCTCCGTGCTCGTCGACACCTTCGGAACCGAGGCCGAGGGGCTGACACAGGACCGGATCGACCAGCTCGTCCGCGAGCACTTCGACCTGCGCCCGGCCGCGATCCTCCGCGACCTCGACCTGCGCCGCCCGATCTACGAGAAAACGGCTGCGTACGGCCACTTCGGCCGCGACGACCGCGACTTCACGTGGGAGCGGACGGACAAGGCCGACAAGCTCCGCGAGGCCGCCGGTCTTGCAGCAGCAGCAACCGTCTAGCCGCTCCGACCGGATCCCGACCGGCCCGGTCGCGCTCGCGCTCGTCCTCCTCTTCACGATCCTCGTGATCGGCTGGGTGAAGGACATCGTCCCCGACTTCGCCAACCCGTTCTCGGAGCAGACCGTCGACCGCACCGGGCCGGCGGTGCTGAAGTCGATCGAGAACCTGCGCGACTTCCGCGCGGCCAGCGGCCACTTCGAGGTGATCGTCGACGTGGAGAAGGATCAGCGGTTCGTCCCGGCCAAGATCAAGGGCGAGCGCGTGCTCTTCGTCGCGATCGGCTCGGTCGACGCCGGCGTCGACTTCACCGGGCTCGAGGACGGGGCGGTCGAGGTCTCGGACGACGGCAAGAGCGTCACGCTCGAGCTGCCGCCAGCCACGTACCGCGATCCCGAGCTCGACCTCGAGCGCTCGTACGTCTACGACCGCGACCGCGGCGCCATCGACCGGCTCCAGTCGCTCTTCGGCGACGACGACGGGGTCGAGCAGGAGCTCTACCCGCTGGCCGAGGAGAAGCTGGCCGACGCTGCCCGCGACGGCTCTGGGCTGCTCGCGCGCGCCGAGCGGAACACCCGCCTGATGCTCGTGGGGCTGCTGCGCTCGCTCGGATTCGCGCGCGTGGAGGTGCGCTTCTCCGAGGTCTAGGAACGCTTAGAGTCGCGGCGTGCGCTCGCTCGACGCGATCTGCGAGACCTTCGCGCCCGGAGCCGTCGACCAGGGTGTTCCCGACGCCGTGCTCGACGCGGTCGAGCACGACCTGACGGCGCGCGAGCGGCAGCGCCTGCTCCTGCTGCTGCGGACCTGGCTGCCGGGGTACTCGCGGTTGTCGCAGCCGAGGCGGGAGGCGGTGCTGCGGTTCTGGCGCGACAGTCCGGTTCCGTTGCTCCGCACGGGCTTCCAGGCGCTGCGGAAGGCGTCGCTCGCCTTCGCCTACATGCTGCCGGGGCGCTGGGAGGAGATCGGCTATCCCGGTCCTCTGGGCGCGCGAGCCGACGCGCCGGCGCCGCGGCTCGAACCGCTCGACGTGGGGGACGGGCTCGAGCTCGAATGCGACGTCTGCGTGATCGGATCGGGCGCGGGCGGCGGTGTCGCGGCTGCCGTGCTCGCCCGCGCGGGCCTGGACGTCGTCGTGCTCGAGGCGGGCGGCTACTGGTCGGAGCGAGACTTCGACGGCGCCGAGCGCACGGCGCTGCGGCGGCTCTACCGCGCCGGCGGCGCCTCGGCGACGGATGACCAGGGCGTCTCGCTGATCGCGGGCGCGTGCCTCGGCGGCGGCACCGTCGTCAACTACACGACTTCCTTCCGCACCCCGGACGACGTGCTGACGGAGTGGGAGGGGCTCGGCTTCCCGTCCGCGGCGCTCGAGCCGAGCCTCGACGCCGTCTGCGAGCGGCTCGGCGTCAACTCGGACCACAACCGGCCTTCGCGGCGGGACGAGGTGATGGCGCGCGGGCTCGAGTCGCTCGGATGGCATGTCGACGCGATGCCACGTGACGTGATCGGCTGCGAGCAGGGCGTCGTCTGCGGCTCGTGCGGCTACGGCTGTCCACTCGGCGCCAAGCAGTCGACGCTGCGGACGTGGCTCGAGGACGCCGCCGGCGCCGGCGCCCGGATCGTCGTCGGTACGCGGGCGCGGCGCGTGCTCGTCGAGGAAGGCCACGCCGCGGGCGTCGATGCGGGACGCGTGCAGGTGCGGTGTCGCGCGGTTGTCGCCGCGGCCGGCGCGATCGAGACGCCGGCGCTGCTGCTCCGTTCCGGCCTCGGGAACCCGAACGTCGGGCGCGCTCTGCGCCTGCATCCGGCGACCGCGGTCTTCGGCATCTTCGACGAGGAGGTCCGGCCGTGGGAAGGAACGTTGCAGGCGCTCTACTCGGACCGGTTCCGCTTCCTCGACGGCGGGTACGGCGTCAAGCTGGAGACGGTGCCGCTCCATCCGGCGCTGCTGACGGCGGCGCTGCCCTGGGAGAGCGCGGCCGCGCACGCGCGGCTGATGGCGAGCCTGCCGCGGCTCTCGCTGATCGCCGTCATCGGGCGCGACGCCGGCGCCGGGCGTATCCGGATCGGCCGTGACGGCGAGGCGATCGCGACGTACCGGCTCGCGGCGGGAGACGCCCGCCGGCTGGCGGCGGGAGTCGACGGCGCCGGCCGCGTCATGGCGGCCGCGGGCGCGCGCGAGATCTTCAGCGCCCACGCACGGATGCAGCGGTGGGACGACGGCTTCCCCGAGGCCGCGTTCCGCTTCGGTCCCGGCCGCGGCTCGCTCTACTCCTTCCACCTGATGGGGTCGGCCCGCATGGGCGGCTCGGCGGCCTCGTCCGCCGCGAGCCCGACGGGCGAGACGTGGGACGTCCGTAACCTCGTCGTCGCCGACGGCTCCGCCTTCCCGACCGCGTCGGGCGTCAACCCGATGCTCACGATCGAGGCGATCGCGCACCTGAACGCGACGCGGCTGGCGGAGCGGCTCGCCTAGGAGGGGCGGACGTAGAGGCCGGCGGCGGCCTTCTCGCCGATTGCGCGTTCGTCGTCGCCGAGCAACACCTTGAACTGGGCTGCCGCAGGCTGCCGCTCCCGGATCACGATCCTGGCGCCGGGGGTGAAGCCCTCGTCGTAGAACCAGTGCAGGAGCGCACCGTCGTGCTCGGCCAGCCTGACGATCTCCGCCTCCCTGCCCGTCTCGAGGTCGGCGAGCGGGGCGAGCTCCTTGTTCTCGGCCTGCTCGAACTCCGGATCGACCGGCCAGCCGTGCGGGCAGCGATCGGGGTTGCCGAGCCGCTCCTCGATCCGCTCGACCATGTCGTCGGAGAAGGTGTCGCCGAGCTCGTCCGCGTGCACGTGCGCTTCGGCGGCGGTGTAGCCCATGAAATCGGTGAGCAGGCGCTCGATGATCCGGTGCTTGCGGACGACCCGCTCGGCCCGCTCGATGCCCGTCTCGGTGAGAATCGCCTCCTTGTGCTCGCCGCGCTCGACGAGCCCCTCGGCTTCGAGCCGCTTCAGCATCTCGCCGGCGGACGCCCGCGAGACGCCGAGCATCTCGGCGACACGAGAGGCGATCGCGCTCGAGTTGTTCGGATCGGGGCGGTACTCGCCGATCGGGAAGGCGAGGAAGTAGATCGTCTCCAGGTACTCGTCGACGCTGTGTCCGGCCACGGACGCCACTCTAGCCGTGCTCGACTTCCGTCGGCTCGTGCCTCGACGAGAGGAGGTAGACGAACGGCGCCGAGACGGCGATCAGCAGCAACGCGGGGAGCGCGGCGCGCGAATAGGCGCCGACCGAGGTCGTCTTCCAGATCTCGGTCGCGAGCGTCTCGAAGCCGATCGGGCGGAGCAGCAGCGTCGCCGGCAGCTCCTTCATCGCGGAGAGGAAGACGAGCGCCGCCCCGGCGAAGATGCCGGATCGAATCAGCGGCACGGTGACGGTCAGTGTCGTCGCCACCGGGCCGCGGCCGAGCGCGCGCGCTGCCTCCTCCACGCGGGGCCCGACGGACGCCAGCGCCGACTCGACGCCCGCGAGCGCCTGTGGCAGGAAGCGGACGACGTAAGCGAAGACCAGCAGTGCGAGCGTTTGGTAGAGCGGGCTGGCGTAGTTCGCCGCGAAGAAGACGAGCGAGAGCGCGATCACGATCCCCGGGAGCGCGTTCCCGGCGAACGCGAGCCGTTCGAGCAGGCGCGTCAGCCGGCTCGGGTAGCGCGTCGCGAGCACAGCGATCGGGATCGCGGCGACGGCCGCCACTCCGGCCGCGAGCGCGGAGGCGGACATCGAGTTCACGATCTCGCGCCACGGCAGCTCGGCTCGGTCGAGCCCGCGTCCGAGCCAGTAGACGAGCACGGCCGCCGGAAGCCCGAGGAAGGCGCCGACGATGCCGCCGCAGTAGACGAGCGCCGGCCAGCGCCAGCGACCGAGCCGGTGCGGCTGCGCCTGGCGCGGTGTTCCCGGCCCGCTCCGGGAGACGCGCCGACGCCAGCGGCTCTCGAGCCAGAGCACGAGAGCAGTCAGCGCTACCAGCACCAGTGCGAGCACGGCGGCGGGTGTCCGGTCGAAGAGCGAGCGGTACTGGAGGTAGATCGCGCGCGTGAGCGCGTCGTAGCGCATCAGCGAGACGACCCCGAAGTCCGAGAGCGTGTAGAGCGCGACGAGCAGGGCGCCGGCACCGATCGACGGTCGGAGCGCCGGCAGCGTCACACGTCGGAAGACCTCGAACGGCGATCGTCCGAGCCCGCGTCCCGCCTCCTCCAGCGCGGGATCGAGCCCGCGCAGCGCCGCCGAGACGAGCAGGAGCACGTACGGGTACGTCGACAGCGTCAGCGCGGCGAGCGCACCCCAGTAGCCGTAGATCTCCGGCAGTCGCTCGACCCCGAGCAGCTGCTGCAGCAGCCCGCGGGGGCCGAACGCTCCGAGGAGGCAGAAAGCGGCGACGTAGCTCGGAATCACGAGCGGCAGCGCCGCACCCACCGCCCAGAAGCGGCGGCCGGGGAGATCGGTGCGGGTCGTCAGCCACGCAACCGAGACGCCGATCGTCACCGCAGCGAGCGTGACGCCGACGACGAGCAGGCCGGTGCTCCAGATCAGGTCGAGCGTGCTCGAGCGTGTCAGGATCCGCCAGCCGCGCCTGCCGCCGCCAGTCGCGCGCACGACGAGGTAGGCGAGCGGCAGCAGGAGCAGCGCGACGGTGAAGCAGGCGGGCAGGAGGAGGGCGAGGGGCGCCCGCCGTCCTCCCGCCCGCCTTAGATGGTCGACCGGCAATTCACGTACTCCCGGATGACGCTCCAGACACGTCGCCGGGGCCCACCCTCGCCCTCACCAAGGCAACCAGCCTTGGCGTCGGGCGAGTGTAGCCCCCGGCTTGGTCTGGAACGCCCCCGGCAGCACGCGCATTACCGATCGACCATCTGGGTCACGACGTGTAGCCGGTCTCGTTCAGCAGCTCGAGCGTCTTCTCCAGCTCCGCGCCGAACGAGGAGAGGTCGACGTCAGGGCCGCGGCCCGCGAGCTCCTCGAGCGTCGGCACGCCCTCCCTGGGGTCGATGCCCTCGACGAGCGGGATCTCGGCCTCCTCGGCCTCCTCGGTGTAGAAGCGCTGCTGGTCGTCGGCGAGCAGGAACTCGACGAATCGCTCGGCCGCGTCGGGATGCTTCGCACTCGCGAGCACTCCCGCGCCGGCGACGCTGACGAGCGCCCCGGGATCGTCGCCGGGGAGGTACTTGTTCTCGATCGGCGCGTCGGGCTGCTCCTCCTTGACCAGGTAGAGGTAGTAGTGGTTCACGAGCCCGACCTCGATCTCGCCCGAGGCGGTCGCCTCGACCACCGGTGTGTTCCGCTCGTAGAACTTGGGGTCGTTCCGCTTCAGCGCCTCGAGCCACTCCTTCGTCCGCTCGTCGCCGACGTCGAGCCGCATCGCGGTCACGAAGGCCTGGAAGGACGCGTTCGTCGGCGGCAGGCCGACCTTGCCCTTCCACTTGGGGTCGGTCAGGTCGAAGACGGAGTCGGGGACCTCGTCCGCCGTCAGCTCGTCCGTGTTGAAGACGAGCACGCGTGCGCGGCCGGACGTGCCGACCCAGCGTCTGCCGGAGTCGCGGAACTCGGAGGCGACCCGGTCGAGCACGGCGTCCGGCAGCTCCGCGAGCTGGTCGTCGACCGCGCCGAGCGAGCCCGGGTCCTGGGCGAAGAAGACGTCGGCGGGCGAGTTGTCACCTTCCTCCGCGATCGTCGCCGCGAGCTCCGCGCTGTCGGCGTAGCGGACGTCGACGTCGATCCCCGTCTCCTCCTCGAAGCGCTCGAAGAGCGGTGCGACGAGCTCCTCCTCGCGGCCCGAGTAGACGACGAGCTCGCCGCTCTCCTTCGCCGCGGTCGTGGTGCTGCTCTCGGCAGCGTCGTCGCTGTCACTCCCACAGCCCGCGAGCGCGAGCGCCACGAGCAGTACCACCAGCTTTTTCATCCCTCTCCTTCTTGTAAGGGTTGCCTTACAGCAAGTAAGCGGCGCACCTTACAGATCAGGAGAAGACGGTGACGCGTGAAGCGTGTGGCCGCACGCGCACGCGCGAGCCGAGCGGCACTTCCTCGTTCGACGGACGCTGGGAGACGAGCTCGACACCGTCGAGGAGGACGCGGTAGAAGACGTCGTGGCCCCGGAACTCGCGGCCCACCACCTCACCGTCGCCTGCCGGGTCGGGCTCGAGCTCGAGCAGCTCCGGCCGGATCAGCACCTCGACGTCGACCGTGCCGTTGCGGTTCTGCGCGAGGAAGTGGCCGACAGGCGTCTCGACGACCCCGTTTGCGAGCGTGCCGGGCAGGAAGTTGCCGGCGCCGACGAACTCCGCGGCCCAGCGCGTCGACGGCGAGAGGTAGACCTCCTCCGGCGTTCCCTCCTGGACGACGGCACCGTTCCGCATCAGCGCGATCCGGTCGGCGAGCGAGAACGCCTCCTCGCGGTCGTGGGTGACGAGCACGACGGTGACGTTGATGCCGCGGAGGATCCGCGCGAGCTCGTCGCGCATCGTCGCGCGGAGGTGCGGGTCGATGTTCGACCACGGCTCGTCGAGCAGCACCAGGTCCGGGCCGGGTGCGAGAGCCCGTGCGAGCGCCACCCGCTGCTGCTGGCCGCCTGAGAGCTCGTGCGGATACCGGTCTTCCAGTCCGTCGAGATCGACGAGATCGAGAATGGCGCGGACACGCTCCTTCCGCTCGCTGCGACGGAGGCCGAAACCGGTGTTCTCCGCGACGGTCAGATGCGGGAAGAGCGCGTAGTCCTGAAAGACCATCCCGACCTTGCGCCGCTCCGGCGGCACCCAGGTGCCGTTCCCAGCGACCGGCCTTCCCGCGACTTCGACGGTGCCGGCCTCGGGCTCCTCGAAGCCCGCGATCAGCCGCAGGAGCGTCGTCTTGCCGCAGCCCGACGGCCCGAGCAGGGCGACAAACTCGCCGCGCTCGACGCAGAGCCGGGCGTGGTCCACGGCCTGGACGGCGCCGTAGCGCTTCGCGACCCCGTGGCAGCAGATCATCCCACACGCCATGTAAGGGCAACCTTACACGACCTCCGTCGCCGTTACGGTGGCCGGGTGCCGCTCGCCGAGGTCTATCCGCTCGTCTCCTCCCGCGCCGTCGCGCGCCCGTTCACCTACGAGGTTCCCGAGGACGTCGACGTCGGCGCGGTCGTCTCGATCCGCTTCGGTCGCGCGGCGGCACGCGGGGTCGTGGTCGCAACCGGGGTCGAGGCCCCGACGGGGGTGACGACGGCGCCGATCCAGAGCATCCTCTACGCGCTGCCGCCGGCGCTCGTCGAGCTCGCGCTCTGGCTCGCCGACTACTACGGCTCGACGCCGGCGCGGGCACTCGAGCTCGTGGCGCCGAAGCTGCGCGCCCGCCGCGGCGAGCGTCGCCAGACGGCGGCAGGCATGGCCGGGGAGGCCGAGCCCGCAGAGCTGACGGCTCCGCAGCAACGGGCAGTGGTGCGGATCGTCGAGGCGATCGACGGCGGCGGCGCTCACCTGCTGCTTGCAGGCGCGACGGGCAGCGGCAAGACGGAGGTCTACCTGCAGGCCTGCGCTGCGGCGCTCGAACGCGGCAAGAGCGCGATCGTGCTCGTGCCGGAGATCGCGCTGACGCCGCAGACGCTCGGCCGCTTCCAGGCTCGCTTCGGCGACCGGATCGCGGTGCTCCACTCAGGACTGACGGATGCGGAGCGCCGCGACGAGCGGGAGCGGATCGTCGCCGGCGAGGCGCCGATCGTCGTCGGCGCTCGCTCGGCGGTCTTCGCGCCCGTGCCGAACCTGGGCCTGATCTGCATCGACGAGGAGCACGACTCGTCGTACAAGCAGGAGTCCGACCCGCGCTACGACGCGCGCACGGTCGCGGCCAAGCGGGCGGCGCTCGAGGGGGCCGTAGCGGTCTACGGAAGCGCGACGCCGCGGCCGGAGAGCTGGGAGCGGCTGGAGCGGCTCGAGCTCGGCGCGCGGCTCGGCGCGCCGATGCCGAGCGTGCGGATCGTCGACCTCCGCCGCGAGGCGGGCTACCCGCTGTCGGCGCCGCTGCTCGAGGAGCTCGGCCGGATCTCCGAGCAGGGCGGGAAGGCGATCCTGCTCCTGAACCGCCGCGGCCTCGCGCCTGCGATCCACTGCCGCGCCTGCGGCGTCTCGCGCCGTTGCGAGCTCTGCGACGTGGCGCTGACACTGCACGCCGACGGCCGGCTCCATTGCCATCACTGTGGCTACTCGGAGGCGGTGCCCGAGGCGTGTCCGAAGTGCGGCTCCGCGGAGCTGGCGCGGATCGGCGCCGGGACGCAGAAGCTCGAGTCCGAGCTCGCCAAGCGCGTGCCCGAGCTCGAGCGGATCCGGCTCGATGCCGACACGGCCGTGAAGCCAGGTGCGCTCCGCCAGGCACTCGACCGCTTCGCCGCCGCCGACCGCGCCGTCCTGATCGGCACGCAGATGGTCGCGAAGGGTCATCACTTCCCCGGCGTCTCGCTCGCAGCCGTCGTCGACGCCGACACCGGCCTCGCGCTGCCGGATTTCCGCGCCGAGGAGCGCACCTTCCAGCTCGTGACGCAGCTCGCCGGCCGCAGCGGCCGCGACGCGCCCGGAAAGGTGATCGTCCAGACCTTCCAGCCGGACTCGACACCCCTCCGCTACGCGGCCCGGCACGACGTCGCCGGCTTCCTGGCCGAGGAGCTCGACCGGCGCCGCGAGCTCGGCTACCCCCCGTTCCGGCACTTGATCTCGATCGTCGCCTCCGGGGCGGACGCGGTGGCGCCGGAGCGGCTGCTGCGCGAGCTCACCGGGGAGTTGAAGGGCGCCGACCTGCTCGGGCCGGCGCCGCTGCTCCGCCTGCGCGGCCGCCACCGTGCGCAGCTCGTGGCGAAGACGGACGGGCCGCGCGCGCTCGCCGCGGCTGCCGGTCGGCTGCTCGCGGCGGCGGCCCCCGCGATGCGCCGAGCCGGCGTCAACGCGGTCGTCGATGTGGATCCCCAGTCGCTCTGACCAGCTGGCGCGCGACGACCCTGCAGGGGCCGCAAGCGGCCCCAGGGCGCAGGGTTGCATCGTCGACCGGTGGGTGACGGGGACGACGTTCGGCGGGGCTACACTCGCGCGCATGGCCGAGGGCGGCGTGCCGGCACCCGAAGGGGGCGAGGAGGTCGACGAGCGCGAGCTCGACGCGCAGGACCGAGCGCGGCGACGGGTCGCGCTCGCGCAGATCCGCCAGTACCCGGATGCCGTCCTGCGGATGCGGGCGCGCGAGGTGGAGCGGTTCGACGACGACCTGGCGCGGCTGGCCGAGAAGATGACGCACCTGATGCACGACGCGCGCGGCGTCGGCCTCGCCGCGACGCAGGTCGGCGTGCTCCAGCGCCTCTTCGTCTTCCAGCTCGCCGACGACGAGGACGTGACGACGATCGTCAATCCCGAGGTCACGAAACGCTCGCGGTCGACGGAGGTCGCCGACGAAGGCTGCCTCTCGTTGCAGGGGGTGCTCGTCCCGGTCGAGCGCGCCAGCGAGGTGACGATCGTCGGACAGGACGTCACGGGGTCGCCGCTCGAGCTCGAGCTCGAGCAGATGGACGCGCGTGTCGTCCAGCACGAGCTCGACCACCTCGACGGCGTGCTGATGCTCGAGCGGACCGACGACGAGTCGCGCAAGGACGCGCTCGCGACCCTGCGCAAGCAGCTCTAGTTACCTTCCTCGTGTGAGGATCTCCGTCGCTGCCACGGCGCCGTTCGGCGCGGACGTGCTCGAGCGACTCGCAGCGCGCCATGATGTTGCAACACTCCTGACGCGGCCCGACAGCCCGGCAGGTCGCGGCCGCAAGCTCGCCGCTCCGCCCGCAAAGACCGTCGCCGAGCGACTGGGGATCCCGGTGCTGCAGCCGGTGCGGCCGACGGGCGAGCTCGAGCTGCAGGGCGACGCCGTCGTCGTCGCCGCGTACGGCTTGCTGATCCCAGAGACCCTGCTGGGGGAGCGGCTCTGGCTCAACGTGCACCCGTCGCTGCTGCCGCGGTGGCGCGGCGCGGCGCCGGTCGAGCGCGCACTGCTCGCCGGTGACGCCGAGACCGGTGTGACGATCCACGAGACCGTGAAGGAGCTCGACGCCGGGCCGGTCGCCGCGCAGCGCGCGTTCGCGCTCACCGCCGAGGACGATGCGGGAACCGTGTACGCGCGCGCGGCCGAGCTCGCGGTCGAGCTGCTCGGCGAGGTGCTGCCGGCGCCGTCGTTCAGACCGCAGGTCGGCGAACCGACCTACGCGGCCAAGATCGAGCCGGCAGACCGTGAGCTCGACCTCTCGCAGCCGGAGGAGAGCCTGAACCGGATCCGGGCGCTCTCGCCGCACATCGGCGCCCGCGGCGAGCTCCACGGCCGCCGCGTCACGGTCTGGAAGGCCCGGCTCGAGGACGGTGCGCTCGTGCCGGTCGAGGTGCAGCCGGAGGGCGGGACACGGATGCCGTACGAGGCATGGCTGCGCGGGCTCCGATAGCCCCGGCACGCGCGGCCGCGTACGACGTCGTGCGCCGCGTCTTCGAGGAGGGCGCGTACGCCGACCGGGCGCTCCGCAGCGCCTCCGAGCGGCTGGACGACCGCGACCGGGCGCTCGCCCGGCAGCTCGCGTTCGGGACGGTGCAGCGGGTGCGGACGCTCGACCACGCGATCGAGACGCTCGGCAAGCGGCCCGTGCGGAAGCTCGATCCGCCCGTGCTCGCGGCGCTCCGCCTCGGCGCTTTCCAGCTCGGCTTTCTCGGCGGCGTCCCGCGTTACGCGGCGGTGAACGAGTCGGTGGAGCTCGTGCGGCGCGCACGGCTCGAGCGCGCCGTCCCGTTCGCGAACGCCGTGCTTCGTCGCGTCGGCGACGGGATCGAGCGCCTGCTCGCGGAGCTCCCCGAGGGGCCGCTCAAGCACTCCTACCCCGACTGGATCTGGGACGTCTGGCGGCGCGACGTGGGCGAGGAGGCGGCGCTCGCGCTGATGCGGGCGCAGAACGAGCCGCCACCCGTCGTTGTCAGACACGTCCGGGGTCAGACCCCGGCCGGGTCCAGAACGGACATCCCGGGCGCGTTCGAGGTCGATCGCGTCGACGCGACGGCCCTTGAAGCGGGCGAAATCTGGCCGCAGAGTCGCGGGTCACAGCTGGCCGGGCTCGTCGTCGGCTCGCAGGACGGTGAGCGTGTCCTCGACCTCTGCGCCGCCCCTGGCGGCAAGACGGCGATGTTGGCCGGTGCGGTGACCGCGGTCGAGGTGAACGAGGCCCGCGCGCGCGAGCTGGAGGAGAACGTCCGCCGGCTCGGCGCGACGAACGTCACGGTCGTTCGAGCCGACGGCCGCGAGCTTCCTCCCGAGCTGACCGGCTTCGACCGCGCCCTCGTCGACGCGCCCTGCTCCGGCCTCGGCGTCCTTGCCGCGCGCCCCGACCTGCGCTGGCGCTCGCAGGCGCTGCCGGAGCTCCAGCTCGAGCTGCTGCTCGCCGCTGCGGAACGCGTCCGGCCAGGTGGGACGATCGTCTACTCCGTCTGCACGATCAACGCGGACGAGTCTGAGGCGGTCGTCGACGCTTCCGGTCTCGTCGCCGAGCCGATCGAGGGCTGGGCGCAGTTCCGGCACCCGACCCGGCCGGAGTTCCTGCAGACGCTGCCGCACGTTCACCGCACGAGCGGCTTCTTCATCGCTCGCCTCCGCACGGCGCCGTAGGATCGCCGCGTGGGCTGGCGCGACTGGGTGCGGACGGTCGAGATCGAGCCGTCGCTCTACGCGGCGGACTTCTGGCGCCTCGGCGACCAGGTCCAGCAGGTCGGGCACGCGGGTGCCCGTGTCTTCCATTTCGACATCGGCGACGGCCACTTCGTCCCGCCCGTGACGATCGGGCCGGTCGTGCTCCGCTCGATCGCGCCCCACATCCACGACCTCGGCGGCCGGATCGACTGTCACTTGATGGTCGACGATCCCGTGCATCACTTCCAGGAGCTCGCGGAGTCGGGCGCCGACAGCGTCACCTTCCACGTCGAGGCGGTCGACGACGTCGGCGCCGTGCTGGCGCAGGCGCGCGAGCACGGGCTCGGGGCCGGTGTCGCGTTCAACCCGGAGACGGAGGTCGAGAGGGCCGCCGAGGCCGCGAATCAGGGCGCCGACCTCTGCCTCTGCATGTCGATCAAGCCCGGCTACTCGGGCCAGGAGTTCATGGAGGACGCGTACGAGCGGGTCGCACGCACGCGTGAGCTCGTCGACTGCTACGTCCAGGTCGACGGCGGCCTCAAGGCGGAGAACGTCCGCGCCGTGCACGCGGCCGGCGCCGACCTGCTCGTCGTCGGCACCGGCCTCTTCGGCTTCGAGGATCTGCCGCGGGCCTACCGGCGGCTGGTACAAGCGTTGGCATGACCGGCGTAGGCTCGACGGAGCCGGCCCAGGAGCGGAGGCGGCGGCTCTGCCGCCGCCTGGAGCGGGCATGAGTCTGGAACGGGCGCTCGAGCTGGCCGCGCTCGCGGACGGCCGGGCGTACCCGAAGCCGACGGTCGGCGCGGTCGTCGTCGCCGGCGGCGAGATCGTCGGCGAGGGTGCGACCGAGGCGGACGGGCGCCACGGCGAGGTCGTTGCGCTCGCGGCGGCGGGCGAACGCGCCCGCGGCGCCACCCTCTACGTGACGATGGAGCCCTGCGCCCACCACGGGACGACGCCGCCGTGCGTCGACGCCGTGCTCGCCGCCGGGATCGTCCGCGTCGTCGCCGGCTCGCTCGACCCGAATCCCGACGCCGGCGGGGGTCTCGAGCGGTTGCGGGAGCAGGAGGTCGAGGCCGAGCTGGCGGACAGCTTCGCGGCTCGCCGCCAGAACGAGGCGTGGCGCACGTGGACGTCGCAGGGGCGCCCGTTCGTCACCTACAAGGCCGCGGTGACGCTCGACGGCCGCGTCACTGCGCCGGGCGAGCGTTGGGTCTCGGGCGAAGAGTCGCGCCGGCTCGTGCACGAGCTCCGAGCCGCGTCCGACGCCGTCGCCGTCGGGATGGGAACGGTGCGGCTCGAGAACCCGCGCCTCGACGCGCGCGACGTCGACGCACGGCGCCAGCCTCGCCGGCTCGCATTCGGCAGCGCGCCGCTGCCCGAGGGGTCTGCGCTTGAGCTCCGCTCGGGACCGCTACTCGAGGAGTTGCGCTCCCTCGCCGCCGACGGCGTCCAGTCACTCCTGCTCGAGGGGGGCCCGACGCTCGCGCGGGCATTCCTCGAGGCGGGGCTCGTGGACAAGCTGCTCCTCTTCGTCGCGCCGACGCTCTCGGGGGACGGGCCGCTCGTTCTGCCCGGCCTCGACCGCCCGCTCCGGGCCTCGCACCTGACGAGCCGGCAGATCGGTGCCGACGTGCTCCTCGAGGCGTACCTGCGGGAGCCGTAACCTCTCACCATGTTCACCGGGCTCGTGCGGGAGGTGGGTCAGGTCGCGTCCTTCGAGGGCGGCAGGCTCGTCGTCGAGGCGGCACTGCAGGCCGAGCCCGGCGACTCCGTCGCGATCGACGGGGTCTGCCTGACCGTCGTCGAGCTCGGCGGCGGCCGGCTCGCGTTCGACGTCGTCCCCGAGACGCTCGACCGCGTGAAGCCGTTCGGCGACCGCGTCAACCTCGAGCCGGCGCTGCGGGCCGGCGATCCGCTCGGCGGGCACTACGTCCAGGGACACGTCGACGGCGTCGGCCGCGTCGCGTCGGTCCAGCCCGAGACTGACGGCGCTCGCGTCCGCGTCGAGCCTCCCGCGGAGCTGCTCCGCTATCTCGTCGAGAAGGGGTCGGTTGCGGTGGAGGGGGTGTCGTTGACGGTCGCCGCCGTCGACGAAACCGGCTTCGAGATCGCCCTGATCCCGCACACGCTTGCCGAAACGACGCTGTCCGAGCTCACGCCGGGAAGCCGGGTCAACCTGGAGCTGGACGTGCTCGCGAAGTACGTCGAAAAGCTGCTGCCCGGTACGATGCCGCGGTGACGATGACCGTCGACACGCGCGCCGAGAGTCCGTTCGCCACCGTCGAGGAGGCGATCGAGGACATCCGCGCCGGCCGCTTCGTCGTCGTCGTCGACGACGAAGATCGCGAGAACGAGGGCGACCTGACGATCGCCGCCCAGTTCGCGACGCCGGAGGCGGTCAACTTCATGGTCACGCACGCGCGCGGGCTCGTCTGCCTCTGCCTGACCGAGGAGCGGTGCGACGAGCTCGGGCTGCGGCAGATGACCGACCAGAACGAGACACCGTTCGGCACCGCCTTCACCGTCACAGTCGAGGCGCGCGAGGGGGTCACGACCGGCATCTCGGCCCACGACCGCGCCCACACGATTCAGGTCGCCGTCGATCCGTCCTCCGGGCCGCGCGACCTCGTCCAGCCGGGTCACATCTTCCCGCTCCGCGCCCGCCGCGGCGGCGTGCTCCAGCGCTCCGGCCAGACCGAGGCAGCGGTCGATCTCGCCCGGCTCGCGGGCGTGATCCCGGCCGGCGTCGTCTGCGAGATCATGAAGGACGACGGGACGATGGCCCGCGTGCCGGACCTGATCGAGTACTGCGCCACGCACGGGCTGAAGATGATCACGGTCGCCGACCTGATCGAATACCGCCGCCGCCACGAGAAGCTCGTCGAGCGGATCACGTCCGTCGGCCTGCCGACTGCCTACGGCGAGTTCACGGCCGTCGCCTTCCGCGAGACGCTGACCGGCAAGCACCATGTCGCGCTCGTGAAGGGCGACGTCCACGGCGCGCAGGACGTGCTCGTCCGCGTCCACTCCGAGTGCCTCACCGGCGACGTCTTCCACTCGCATCTCTGCGACTGCGGCGAGCAGCTCGAGCTGGCGCTCACTCGGATCGAGCAGGAGGGGAAGGGGGTCGTGCTCTACCTCTCCCAGGAAGGGCGTGGGATCGGGCTGCTCAACAAGCTGAAGGCATACGAGCTGCAGGCCCAGGGGCTCGATACCGTCGAGGCAAACCTGCGCCTCGGCTTCGCCGCCGACCAGCGCGAGTACGGGATCGGCTCGCAGATCCTCGCCGACCTCGGCCTCTCGACGATCCGCGTGCTCACGAACAACCCGAAGAAGATCTCCGGGATCGCCGGCTTCGGGCTCGAGGTCGTCGCCCAGGAGCCGATCGAGGTGACGCCGAAGCCCGAGAACCGCCGCTACCTGGAGGCGAAGCGGGAGAAGCTCGGCCACAAGCTGCACCACCAGGATCTCCGCCTCGACCCCGGTCTCTACGAGGAAGCCGAGGCGTGAGCGACCGCTGGCCCGAGGCGCCGCCGCTCGACGATCCGCCCGGCGAAGCCGACCAGTCCCGTGAGGAGGACGCGGCGCCGGAGGCGAACGTCGACGAGCCTGCCGCGGAGGCTGAGGCGGAGGTCGAGTCCGAGTCGACCGAGCACGTCGCCGGCGAGCTCGGCGTGCCGGAGGGCTACGGCGTCCTCGAAGGCAACCCGCAAGGCAACGGCCGCGCCGTCGGCGTCGTCGTCAGCCGTTTCAACGGCGCCGTCACGAGCAAGCTGCTCGACGGCGCGCTCGCCGAGCTCGAGGCCGCGGGCGTCGCGCGCGAGGCGATCACGGTGATGCCGGTGCCCGGCGCGTTCGAGCTGCCGATCGCGGCAATGGCGCTCGCGAAGACGCGCCGCTACGCCTGCATCGTCGCGCTCGGCTGCGTCATCCGCGGCGACACGCCGCATTTCGACTTCGTCGCCGGTGAGGCCGCGTCCGGGCTCCAGCTGGCGGCGCTCGAGACGGGTGTTCCGGTCGCGTTCGGGGTTCTGACGCTCGAGCAGGCCGACCAGGCCGACGACCGCATCGAGAAGGGCGCCGAGGCGGTCCGCACCGGGCTCGAGATGGCGGACGTCTTCGCCCAGCTCCGCGCCGCAGCGCAGCGCTGACCACCGGCCGCGGCGGCTCCCGCCCGGGCGGAGCCCGGCTCCGCCGCCGCTCGCGCACGCGCAGCGGCTCCGCCGCCGGCCAGCGAGTGGGAGCTCGCTGCTATCATCCGCCGCCGTGTCCAAGGTCTGCGCATCCTGCGGCAAGAAGCCGTCGTTCGGGAACAACCGGAGCCACTCGATGGTCGCGACGCGCCGTCGCTTCAACCCGAACCTGCAGAAGGTGCGCGTGCTCCTGAACGGCGTTGCCAAGCGGGCCTACGTGTGCACGAAGTGCCTCAAGGCCGGCAAGGTCCAGAAAGCCGTCTAGCACGTCCTGACCGGCTGCACCTGCGGCCGTTCGCAGCCGGCCTCACGCTCCGCTCCAGCCGCGGCCCGTTCTTTCCAGGCTGTTCCCACGGCCTACGCGGCGCGAGCGAAGCGTCTGACGCGCTCGGCCTGACCCGCAACCTCGCGAGCGGACGCACCGTCTAAAGTCGCGCAGATGCAGCAGGGTCACCTCACCGAGCAGTCCGAGCTCGGCTCGATCCGGATCGCGCCCGACGCGATCGCACAGATCGTCGGCCACACCGCCGCCGAGTGCTACGGCGTCGTCGGCATGGCCGGCAAGGGCCTGACGCGGCTGCTGACCCGCGACAAGCTGACGCAGGGAATCGACGTCTCGGGCACGGACGCAGGGCTTCGGATCGACCTCCATGTCGTCATCGAGTACGGGCTCAACCTCGCCGAGGTTGCCGCCACCGTCCGCTCGCGCGTCGCGTACGAGCTCGAGCGGCTCACGGGGCTCCAGGTCGCCGCGGTCGAGGTGCACATCGAGGACGTGCGGAGGTCGGCGTGACGGTGGGAGCACCTACCGCCTCATGGGTTCCCCCATGCTGGATCGATGACGTGCGGAGAGCGGCATGACCGAGCTCGAGCGGGCGAAGGAGCTCGGCCAGGCCGCGCTCGCGACGCTCGAGGCGAACCGCCGCCGGATCGACGACCTCAACGTCTATCCCGTCCCGGACGGCGACACCGGCACGAACCTGACCCTCACCGCGCGCGCGATCATGGAGGTGCTCGACGCCTCGACCGCGGAGGACCGGGCCACGCTCGCCAAGGAGCTGACGCGAGCGGCCCTGATGGGGGCGCGCGGCAACTCCGGCGTCATCTTCTCGCAGATCCTGCGCGGTGCCGCGGAGGCGCTCGGCGACGCCGGACTGCTCGACGCCGCCACGATCCGCCGCGCCTTCCGCGCCGCCAGCGACGCCGCCTACCGCGCCGTGCGGCGGCCGGTCGAGGGGACGATGCTGTCGGTGATCCGGGAGCTCGCCGAGGAGGCCGAGGATCCTCGCAACGCAGCGCTCGAGCCCGCCGCGCTGCTGAAGAAGCTGATCGAGCGCGGCGAGGACGCGCTTGCGCGCACGCCCGACCAGCTCGCCGTCCTGAAGGAGGCGGGAGTCGTCGATGCCGGCGGGGCCGGGCTGCTCGAGATCGTCCGCGGCGTCTCGGCCGCCCTCTCCGGCGAGCCGATCCCGGACGCTCCCGCCGAGGAGGCCCACGAGGCGGGGCTCGACGCGATCCACCAGGAGCTCTCGGAGTTCCGCTACTGCACCGTCTTCGTGATCGAGGGTGACGGGCTGGACGCGGAGGCGCTCGAGGCTCAGCTGGACGAGCTCGGTGACTCGCTCCTCGTCGTCGGCGACGCGACGGCGCTCAAGATCCACGTCCACACGGACGAGCCCGGCCGCGCGCTCGGCTACGGCACCGCCCTCGGGACGATCGAGGGGATCGAGATCGCGAACATGCACAAGCAGACCGAGCAGCGCTCGGAGCGGATCCTCGAGTCCGTCCCCGACCCCGGCCTGACGCTGGAGACCGGCGTCGTCGCGGTCGTCCCCGGCGCCGGCAACCGCCGCCTGTTCGAGAGCTACGGCGCCGCGAAGGTGATCGAGGGCGGCCAGACGATGAACCCGTCGACCGCCGACATCGTCGCCGCGATCCAGGCGACGCCGGCGACCGAGGTGCTCGTGCTGCCGAACAACTCGAACGTGATCCTCTCGGCCGAGCAGGCGGCGAAGCTCGTCGACAAGCAGGTGCGTGTGCTCCCCTCGCGCTCGGTCCCGGCCGGCCTCGCGGCGATCGTCCGCTACCTGCCCTCGCTGAGCGCCGAGGAGAACGAGGCGGCGATGCTCGAGGCACTCGACCAGGTCGCGACCGGGGAGGTCACGGTCGCCTCGCGCGACGTCGAGCTCGACGGCGTCGAGGTCCGCAAGGGCGCCTGGCTCGGGCTCGCGGACGGGGCCGCGGTCGCGTCGTCGTCCGACTTCGACGAAGTCGCGGGAGCCGTCGTCGACCGGCTGCTCGGCGACGGCCGCGAGGTGCTGACGCTGCTCACGGGCGAGGACGAGCCCGATCTCGTCAATTTCCTGCGCGGGCTCCAAGAGCGCCATCCGGCCGTCGAGCTCGACGTCCAGTCCGGCGGCCAGCCGCACTACCCGCTCCTGCTCTCCGCCGAGTAGCCGTATGGTCCCGGGCGTGGAGGCCGGAGCACACCCGATCCGTGTGTTGCTCGTCGAGGACAACGACGTCTTCCGGCAGGCGCTGATCCTTCTGCTCGAGCTCCAGGACGGGATCGAGGTGGCCGGCGCGGTCTCGGAGGGAAAGACGGCCGTCGAGGCCTACCGCGAGCACCGCCCGGACGTCGTCGTGATGGACTTCCGGCTGCCGGGCATGGACGGCGTCGAGACGACGATCGCGCTCGTCGAGGAGTACCCCGAGGTCGCGGTCGTCTGCCTGACCGCGTCGGCGAGCCCGCGCGAGCTCGACGCGCTGATGGCGGCAGGGGCGATCGACTGTCTGCGCAAGGACGAGGAGCTCGACGTGATCGTCGGCGCGATCCGACGCGCGGGCGAGTCCAGGCGAGGGGTCGACGAGCTGAACCTCACTCCCGAGAACACCGCGATCGTGCTCGACTCGACCGCCGACTTCCCGGAGGCGCAGATCCGCTTCCCGAACATGCGCGTCGTGCCGCTCTACGTCCGCTTCGGCGAGGAGAGCTTCCGCGACTACGTCGAGCTCGACCCGCACGACTTCTACGCGCGCCTGAAGACGGCTTCCGAGCTGCCGACGACGTCGCAGCCGACGCCGCAGGACTTCCTCACCGTCTACCACGCGCTCGCCGGCTACGAGCGGATCTACTCGCTGCACATCTCGTCGAAGCTCTCGGGCACGTTCCAGAGCGCGACGATCGCCGCGGCCGACGACGGCGACCGGATCCGGCTCGTCGACACCGAGTCGGCGTCGGTCGGGATCGGGATGCTCGCGCTCGGGATCCAGGAGCTGCTCGCGCGCGGCACGACCGACGAGGAGGTCGAGGCGCTGATCGCAGCGCTACCGGGAGCGGTCGGGGATCCTCTTCACCGTCGACACGCTCGAGTTCCTCGCCAAGGGTGGCCGGATCGGCCGCGCAAAGGCGCTGATGGGCAGCCTCCTGAACGTGAAGCCGATTCTCTCGATCGAGGACGGCGAGGTGGTGCCGCTGACGCGGGCGCGCGGGCGGGCGAAGGCGTTCGAGGAGTTCCGCAAGCGCTTCGAGGAGGCGACGACCGACGGCCCCGGCCTCGCGGTCGGGATCGCGCACGCGGAGGCGGCGGACGCTGTCGAGCAGTTGCGTGCCGGCGTGCTCGCGAGCAGGCCGCAAGCCGACGTCAAGCTCGTCACGAGCCTCGGCGCGGTTGTCGGCACGCACGCCGGACCGGGCACCGTCGGCTTCTTCTGGTTCCAGCAGGAGCGTTGACCCGGCGCGAGGAGGGCGATCCCGGGCGCGCCGGGGTCCGGCCGCGACGGCCGGACCGGCTGCCATACTCGGGCGATGAGCCGGCTCCCGCCCGGTTTCGCCGCTGTGGACCCGCCCGAACGGTGGGTGCCGACGCGCGGCCGCATTCGCCCCGGGCGGCTCGAGGCGCCGCTCGACTCGCTCGCCGGGGTCGGGCCGACGCTGAAGAAACGGCTCGCGAAGCTCGGGCTCGAGCGGCTCGAAGACCTGCTCGACCACCGGCCGCGCCGCTACGAGCGCCCCGCGCCCGAGAAGCGGATCGCAGACCTCTTCGGCGAGGAGGAGGTGCTGATCCAGGGCGAGGTGCTGAAGACGTCGCTGCGACGCGGCCGCGGCCGCCTGCAGATCCTGACCGCGCAGATCTCCGACGGCACGGGGCAGATCAGCGCCACGTGGTTCAACCAGCCGTGGCTGCAGGAGAAGCTGAAGCCGGGGACGCACGTGCGGCTGCGCGGCGCGCCGAACCGGTTCGGCTTCGCGGTGCGCTCCTTCGACCTCAACGGCGGCTCCGCAACCGCCGACTTCGCGCCGGTCTACCCGGCGAGCGAGGAGATCTCGGCCGCGAAGCTGCGCGAGCTCGTCGAGGCCGCGCTGCCGCTCGTGACCGACCGGCCCGACCCGCTGCCCGCCCGCCTGAAGGCGGAGCGCGGCCTGCCGCTCCGCGGCGACGCGCTCGCGTCGATCCACAAGCCACGGTCGCTCGAGGAGGCGGAGGAGGGGAGGCAACGGCTCGCCTTCGATGAGCTGCTGGTGCTGCAGCTGGCGCTCGCCCGCCGCACGGCGGAGCGGGAGGAGCAGGTCGCCGCCGCGCTGCCCGAGCCCGGCGAGCTGATCGGCCGGTACCGCGCGGCGCTTCCGTTCGAGCTGACCGAGCACCAGGAGCAGGCGATCGCCGAGATCGACGCCGACCTCGCGCGCACGACGCCGATGCAGCGGCTGCTTCAGGGCGACGTCGGCTCGGGCAAGACGGTCGTGGCGCTCTACGCGCTCCTGCGGGCGGTCGAGGCCGGCCGCCAGGGGGCGCTGATGGCGCCCACCGAGACGCTCGCCGAGCAGCACTTCCTCACGATCGAAGGCGTGTGCCTGGAGCTCGGCGTCAGCTGCGCGCTCGTCACCGGCTCGCTCAAGTCGAAGATCGGCGGCCAGGCGGATGTCGTCGTCGGCACGCACGCGCTGATCCAGAAGGGCTTCGAGTTCCGCGACCTCGCCGTGGCCGTCGTCGACGAGCAGCACCGCTTCGGCGTCGAGCAGCGCTCGGCGCTCGTCGAGGGCCGGGCGCCTCACGTGCTGCACATGACCGCGACGCCGATCCCGCGGACGCTCGCGCTGACCGTGTACGGCGACCTCGCCGTCAGCGAGATCGCAAGACCGCCCGCCAGCCGGAAGCCGATCGTCACCGCCTGGGTCACCGACGAGCGCAGCTCCGAGGCCTACACGCGGCTGCGCGCGCACCTCACCGACGGGCGGCAGGCCTATGTCGTCTGCCCGCTGATCGAGGAGTCGAAGACGTCGACCGCGCGCGCGGCGGAGGCCGAGGCGGAGCAGTTGCGCGAAGGCGAGCTGAGCGGCTTCCGCGTCGGTTGCATGCACGGGCGGCTGAAGCCCGCCGAGCGGCGGGAGCTGATGGCGCGCTTCAAGGCCGGGGAGCTCGACGTCCTCGTCGCGACGACCGTGATCGAGGTCGGCGTCGACGTCCCGAACGCGACGATCATGATCGTCCAGGAGGCCGACCGCTTCGGCCTCGCCCAGCTGCATCAGCTGCGCGGCCGCGTCGGGCGCGGGGGAGAGCAGTCGTATTGCCTGCTCGTCTCGTCCGGGTCGAAGGAGGAGCTGACCGAGAGCGCGCGCGAGCGGCTGGAGGCGATGGTCGCCTCGACGGACGGCTTCGAGCTCGCCGAGAGGGATCTCGAGATCCGCGGCGGCGGCGCGCTCCTCGGCGCACGTCAGTCGGGCCTGTCCGATCTCCGCTTCGCCCGGATCACCCACGATCGCGAGCTGCTCGAGCGCGCGCGCGACGCGGCGCAATCGCTGCCGCCCGAGACAATGGCGCCGGAGGTCGACGCCCTGCTCGGGGAGGCCGACCACCTCGGCGCGTCCTGAGTACGGCTAGCCGTACTGCGCAGGAGCGCGGCGGGAGGCACGCTTGTCCTCATGGACGCAGTCGTACTCAGACCTCTCTCTCGCGGTGAGCGGAAGCCGGTGCTCGACGTCTTCGCCGGTCTCTCCGAGCGAAGCCGCAGGCTGCGCTTTCACGGCGCGAAGCCGCGCCTCGCCGAGCGCGACGTCGACTGGCTCGTCGATGTCGGCTGCTGCGGGCGAGAAGCCGTCGTGGCGATCGACCAGGCGACCGGCCGCACGATCGGGCTGGCGCGCTTCGTCCGCGATGCGGACGCGCCCGAGGCGGAGATCGCCTACGAGGTCGTCGACGACTGGCAGGGCCGCGGCGTCGGCAGGCGGCTGCTCGCCGAGCTGCGGACGCTTGCGCTCGAGCAGGGAATCCTCCGCTTCCGGGCGCTGATCGCGCACGGCAACCGTCCGGCGTTCGCGCTCGTGCACGGCGTCGGCGAGGAGCTCGGTCGCGCCTACGAGGACGGCGCCGTCGAACTCGTCGTCCGCCTCGCCTGAGCCCCGCCGGCTAGAGGGCCTTCCAGAAGTAGGTCGTGTCGCACGGCCGCCCGTCCGGGTAGAGCGCGAAGTTCGGGATCACGCCGACGGTCGTCCAGCCGAGGCGGTCGTAGAGGCGTGCGGCGTCCCCGCCGGTGACGGCATCGAGCACGAGCAGCGTCTTCCCCTCCGTGCGCGCCTCGATCTCGGCGCGTTCCATCAGCAGGCGCGCGATGCCTCGCCCGCGCGCCGAGCGGTGGACGAGCAGCTTCGCGACCTCGCCGCGGTGCGGTTGGTTCGGCGCCAGCGCGAGGATCACCTGCACCGTGCCGACGAGAAGGCCGTCCGCGAACGCCGCCAGGATCAGGCGCCGGCCCTCCTCCGCCTCGGCCGCGAAACCCGCGAAGGCGGCGCGCGCATCGTCCGGCGAGAACGGCTCCATGTAGCTGACGGACGCTCCACCCGCGACGCAGTCGTGGAGGACGGCCGTGAGCCCGTCGAGGTGCTCGCGCAGCTCGCCCGGCTGCAGGCGGCGGATCTCGATCTGCTCGGTCACGACGCCAGTTTCGCATCGTGGTGTGGTACAGCCCCAGCATGAGAGTGATCGCCGGCACCCACCGCGGCGCGCGGATCGCCGCGCCGAAAGGGCTCGCGACGCGGCCGACCGGCGACCGTGTCCGCGAGGCCGCGTTCAACCTGATCGGGCCTGTCGACGGCGCCCGCGTCCTCGACCTCTTCGCAGGCTCCGGGGCGATGGGGATCGAAGCGCTCTCACGCGGCGCCGCGAGCGTCAGCTTCGTCGAGGCCGACCGCGCTGCGTGCCGGACGATCGCCGAGAACCTCGAACGGCTCCGCCTCACCGGGGCGCGCGTCAGCTGCGGCGACGCGATCTGGGAGCTCCGGCGCGACACGCGCACCTACGATCTCGTCCTCGTCGACCCGCCCTACGAGTTGTGGGCGGAGCTCGAGCCGAAGCTCGCCGAGCACCTGCCGAGGGTGCTCGCACCCGAGGGGCTGCTCGTCGTCGAGACCGGCTCGCGGACGGAACCGGCGCTTCCGCTGCCGCAGCGCACCTCGCGGCGGTACGGTTCCGCGCGGCTCACCCTCTACGAGCCCTCCTCATGATCACCGCCATCTGCCCCGGCTCATATGACCCCGTCACGATGGGACACGTCGACGTAATCGCGCGCGCGGCGTCGATCTTCGACCGCGTCGTCGTCGGCGTCGTCGGCAGCCCGCGGCACAAGACGCCGCTCTTCAGTCTCGACGAGCGCGTCGAGTTCCTGAGAGAGGCGGTCGGGGACCTCGACAACGTCGAGGTCGACGTCTTCTCCGAGCTCGTGGTCGAGTTCGCCCGCCGCTGGCAGGCGAAGGCGATCGTCAAGGGCCTTCGCGTGATCTCGGACTTCGAGTGGGAGACCCAGATGAACCAGCTCAACCGGCACCTCGCCCCCGAGATCGAGACCGTGTACGTGATGGCGAGCCCCGCCGTCAGTTTCGTCTCGTCGAGCGGAGTGAAGGAGATCGCCGCCTTCGGCGGAAAGGTGGACGAACTCGTGCCGGAGACCGTGGCGCGCCGACTCGCGGAGAAATTCCCGAACGGCCGACCCGGCGCTCCGGAAAACCCCAGGGAATAACAACCAGCGTAGAATTAGGAGCCATGGACGTTCTCGTCTTAATCGACAAGCTCGACGACCTCGTGCACAACGCGAAGGCCGTCCCCCTCACGGATCAGGTCCGGATCGACCGCGAGGAGATCTACGACATCCTGGATCAGATGCGCGCGACGATCCCCGAGGAGATCAAGCAGGCGCGCTGGATCGTCAAGGAGCGGCAGGAGATGCTGGCCGAGGCGAAGCGCGAGACCGACCGGATCCTCGGCGAGGCGCGCGAGCAGGCGGTGCGCGAGGCCTCGCAGACCGAGATCGTCAAGCTCGCCGAGCGGCAGGCGCAGGAGATCGTCGACGATGCCCGCCGACAGGCGCGCGAGACGCGGCTCGAGATCGAGGACTGGGCGGACGGGATCCTCTCGACGCTGGAGGTCAACCTGGACAAGTTCCTCTCGGCGGTGAAGCGCGGCCGCGAGCGGCTGCATGAGCGCTCGCAGGAGTCGGTCGTCGCCGGTGTGGGCCCGCGCGACCCGCGTGACCTGAGCCCGCTCGAGCCCGAAGACGACACGTCCTACTTGTAGCTCGCGCTGCCGACCGGCGACACCTGCGGCCGGCGGAGCCGGCCTCCGGCGTCGTGAGGGCGATCGACCCGACCCGTTACCCTCCGCCTATGACCCGCTTCCCGCTCCGCCGCCTTCGACTCCGGCCGGGGGAGGAGCACCGCGACGCGGTCGCGATCGAGCTCGAGCCGTTCGACCTCGGCGGGCTGCGCTACCTGCCCGTGCCGCACGAGGTCGAGGCGGAGCTGACGGTCGCGCAGGCGACGACCGGCCTCGACATCCGCCTCGCCTTCGACGTCCGCCTTCACGGCCCGTGCATGCGGTGTCTCGCGGACGCGGTCGTCGACATCGCCGTCGACGCGCGCGAGTATCACGCGAACGAGCCCGGTGAGGCCGCCGAGCTCCGCAGCGAATACGTGGTCGAGGACCAGCTCGAGCTCTCGGCCTGGGCGCGCGACGTCATCGCGCTCGCGCTGCCGGACCAGATCCTGCATGCCCCCGACTGCGCCGGCCTCTGCCCGGTCTGCGGCAAGGACCTGAACGTCGAGCCGCACACGCACGCGGACGAGACCCCGGATCCGCGCTGGTCGGCGCTCGAAGAGCTCCGCGACCGGCTGTAGTACGCTTCGGGACGCGCTTTCGGGCGCACGCCATGACGGACTAGACGAGACCCAGACGTTCACCCCCGGCGCTCACACGCGCCCCGTCCTCGTTCCCGCGTCCTCTGGAGGCTCCGCTTGCGCGTCTCACTCCAGGGCGTCGTCCGTTCGTTCGGCGCCCGCACCGTTCTCGACCACGTCGACCTGAGCCTCGGGCCGCGCTCGCGGCTCGGCCTCGTCGGCCCCAACGGCGCCGGCAAGTCGACGCTGCTCCGACTCCTCGCCGGGCTCGACGAGCCGGACGAGGGCCGCGTCGAGCGAACGCCCGCGCCACTGACCGTCGGCTACCTGCCGCAGGAGCACGACCGGCGAGCAGGCGAGACGCTGCTCTCGTACCTGGCCCGCCGCACCGGTGTCGCCGAGGCAGAAGCGGACGTCGAGCGCCACACCGCCGCCTGGAGCCCGGAGCCGTACGCCGCCGCGCTCGAGCGCTTCCTCGCGCTCGGCGGCGCCGACCTCGAGGCGCGGGCACGCGCCGTCTGCGCCGACCTCGGGCTCTCCGTCTCGCTCGACCAGGAGACGACGACGCTCTCCGGCGGCGAGGCTGCCCGCGCGGGCTTGGCGGCGATCCTGCTCTCCCGCTTCGACATCCTCCTGCTCGACGAGCCGACGAACGACCTCGACTTCGACGGGCTCGACCGGCTCGAGCGCTTCGTCGACGGCTTCGCCGGCGGGCTCGCCGTCGTCTCCCACGATCGCGTCTTCCTCGACCGGACGGTGACGCGCATCGCCGAGATCGACCCCTGGACGGGCCGCGTCCACGAGCACGCGGGCGGCTGGAGCGACTTCGCGGCAGCCCGGGAGCTCGCCCGCGAGCGCCAGTACGCGGCCTTCGCCGACGCGCAGGAGCGCCGCCGCGAGGTCGAGGCGCTCCTGCACGCGCGCCGCAACCAGGCCCGCGCGGGCGGCATGTTCCTGGCGCACGCGACGGGCGGCTCGGACCGGCGGGGGACGAAGGCGCTCTCGGGCAAGGTGCGCCAGGCCGAGCGGTCCCTGGAGCGGATCGAGCACGTCGAGAAGCCCTACGAGCCCTGGCGGCTCCACCTCTCGCTCAGCGCCGCCCAGCGGCCCGGCGACCGGGTCGCGGTGCTCGAGGGGGCCGTCGGGGCGCGCGGCGCCTTCCGGCTCGGGCCGATCGACCTCGATCTCGCCCCCGGCGAGCGCATCGCCGTCACGGGCAGGAACGGCAGCGGCAAGACGACGCTGCTCGCGCTTCTCCTGGGCGAGCTGCCGCTCGCTGCGGGCCGGCGGACGATAGGCCGCTCGACCGTCCTCGCGACGCTTGACCAGCGCCGCGGCGCCTACGACGGCGAGGAGCCGCTGCTCCCCACGTTCACGGCGCGTGCCGGGCTGCAACAGCAGGAGGCACGCACGCTGCTCGCGAAGTTCAACCTCGGCGCCGAGCAGGTCCTGCGGGCCTGCCGGACGCTCTCGCCCGGCGAGCGGACGCGTGCGCACCTGGCTGAGCTGACCGCGCGCGGCGTCAACCTGCTCGTCCTCGACGAGCCGACGAACCACCTCGATCTGGAGGCGATCGAGGAGCTGGAGACAGCGCTCCGGGCGTACGACGGCACGCTCGTCGTCGTCTCGCACGACCGCCGCTTCCTCGAGGCCGTCGCGCCCACCCGGTCGATCGACCTCTGAGGACGGTTGGCGACCGAATCTCGCACGATCGCCGGCCGCCAACCGTCCCGCTATACTCCGCAGCCGCTCATGGCCGTCCCCAAGAAGAAAACCTCGAAGGCCCGTCGCGACAAGCGCCGCGCGCAGCACGGCATCGAGGCGCCGCGCGTCAACATCTGCCCGACCTGCCATCAGCCCAAGCGGCCGCACCGCGTTTGCCCGACGTGCCACACGTACAAGGGCCGCGAGATCGAGCCGCTCCGCACGCCCGCTCCGTAGCGCTGCTAGCCCGCCGGGGCGACGAGACTCGCGCTCGGGCGATAGACCGCTCGACGACGCCGTGTGCGTCGAAGCCGAAGAGGACGGGGCGGCCTCCGCGGCCCCGTCGCTTCTAAGCTTCGATCCGTGAAGCGCTCGAGGACAATTGCCGTCGACGCGATGGGAGGCGATCGAGAGCCGGCAGAGGTGGTGGCCGGCGCACTGGACGCGGCCGCCGACGGAATCGGCGTGACCCTCTTCGGCCCGGCCGGCCTCGACACGCAGGGCCTGCCGCTCGTCGAGACGACGGAGACGATCGAGATGCACGAAAAGGCCGCCGAGGCGGTGCGGAGCAAGCCCGACTCCTCGCTCGTCGCCGCCCATGTCGCCGTCGCCGAGGGTCGCGCAGACGCGGTCGTCTCGGCCGGGAACACGGGCGCGATGCTCGCGGCCGGCCTGCTCCACCTGCGCCGGATCCAGGGCGTGCTGCGGCCGGCGATCGCCGTGCCGATCCCGACGAAGAAGGGGCCGTCCGTGCTCCTCGACGCCGGCGCGAACGCGGACGCGCGGCCGGAGCACCTGCTCCAGTTCGCGCACATGGGCGCGATCTTCGCCCACGAGATCCTCGACATCGCCCGTCCCGAGGTACGTCTGCTGTCGATCGGCGAGGAGCCCGAGAAGGGCAACCAGCTGACGCTCGACGCCCATGCGCTCCTCGCTGCGAGCGAGCTCGGGTTCGCCGGCAACGCCGAGAGCCGCGACCTACTCGCGGGTGCAGCCGACGTCGTCGTCTGCGACGGCTTCACCGGGAACGTGGCGCTGAAGCTGCTCGAGGGGACGATCAAGACGGTGCTCGACGCGCTGCGCGCGGAGATCGTCGCGACACCGCGTGGCAAGTTGGGCGGCGTGCTGATCCGGCCGGCTGCTCGGCGGCTCCGTGCCCAGCTCGATCCGGAGACGTACGGCGGCGCCTACCTGCTCGGGCTCCGCGGTCTTTCCGTGATCGCGCACGGCAACTCCTCGCGCCGCGCGATCTCGAACGCGATCCACCTCGCCGCGCGCGGCGTCGAGCACGACGTCGTCGGCCGTCTCGCCGCCCGTATGCCGGAGCGTCGTACGCCGGCGGCTGTATGATCGGGCGCGCTCAAGCCCTGACCACACCAGCAAGGAGTCGATTTGGCAGCGTCGCGTGAAGAAGTCTTCGAGCGGGTCAAGGAAGTCCTGACGGAGCAGCTCGGAGTCGAGGAGACGGAGATCAACGAGGAGGCGTCGTTCCAGGAGGACCTGGACGCGGACTCGCTCGATCTCGTCGAGCTGATCATGGAGCTCGAGGACCAGTTCGGGATCAAGATCTCGGACGAGGACGCCCAGAAGATCACGACCGTGGGCCAGGCCGTCGACTACGTCTCCACGCACCAATAGCGGCACGAGCCCGACCGGCGACTCGACCCAGCTCGGCCGTCTGATCGACGCGCTGCCGCGCGAGCGGATCGAGCACGTCTTCACACATACGTCCTGGGCCCCGGACCGCGCGTCCTCGTACGAGCGCCTGGAGTTTCTCGGCGACAGCGTGCTCGAGCTGGCGATCGCGAAGGAGCTGTACGACCGCTACCCGGAGGCGTCCGAGGGCCGGCTCGCGAAGATCCGGTCGCACGTCGTCTCGCGCCAGAGCTGCGCCGCCGTCGCCCGTGAGCTGCAGCTGGGCGAGCGGCTGTCCGACGCCGCGGGCTCGAGCCTCGCCCCGGAGGAGCTGTCCCGCATCGTCAAGAGCCGGAACGTGACCGCGGCGCTGCTCGAGGCGGCGATCGCCGCGCTCTACCTCGAGCACGGCTACGAGCCGATCGCGCCGGCGATCGTCGCCGCCTTCTCGGACCGGATCGAGTACGCACGGACGACGCACGTCGACCACAAGACCGAGCTCCAGGAGGCTCTGGCGAAGACCGGTCGCACTGTCAGCTACGTCGTCGTCGACGTCGACGGGCCGGCCCACGACCGCCACTTTTCCTGCGCGGCTCAGATCGACGGCGAGGAGCTCGGGGCCGGGACCGGCCGGACGAAGAAGGAAGCCGAGCAGGAAGCCGCCAAGCAGGCGCTGGCCGCCATCGGGGCCTGAACCTCATCCTTTTGGATGACGCGGAATCGGCCTTGCGACCGATGCCAACTGGCACTGGACCGGGCAAGGTCCGATCTGCATCGAGGAACGGCTGAGGGAGAGCACGCCCGCCGGATCAATGGCGTGGGGGCGCCACCGGTGGCGGCTCGCCCAAGAGACGACGGTATGAAGCCTGCGTGACGAGGTGAGGCGGCCCTTGACTCGTCATGCGGGCGCCGTCGGCTCCGGCAGCGTTGTCCGCGCCGCTCGCTAGCCTCTCGCCCGTGCATCTGCGCTCTCTCCGCCTGCGCGGCTTCAAGTCGTTTCCGGACACGCTGGAGCTGAAGCTCGAGCCCGGCGTCGCCGTCGTCGTCGGCCCGAACGGGTCCGGCAAGTCGAACGTCGCCGACGCGATCGTCTGGGCGGCGGGCTCGCTGACGCCGTCCGAGCTGCGCGCCGAGAAACCCGACGACGTCCTCTTCAACGGCGCCGAGGGGCGGACCGCAGCCGAGAGCTGCGAGGTCGAGCTCGTGTTCGACAACGAGAGCGGCGGCTTCGGCGAGCTCGACTTCTCCGAGGTCTCGATCGCCCGCCGGCTGCACCGGGGCGGTGAGGGCCAGTACCTCGTCAACAAGGCCCAGGTGCGCCGCACAGACCTCGTCGAGCTGCTCGCCGACGTCGGGCTCGGCGGCTCCATGCACTCGATCGTGAGCCAGGGC
Source organism: uncultured Gaiellaceae bacterium (assembly GCA_963784895.1). Classification (GTDB taxonomy): domain Bacteria; phylum Actinomycetota; class Thermoleophilia; order Gaiellales; family Gaiellaceae; genus Gaiellasilicea. Next base: position 70,790 of record CAWATM010000019.1, read on the forward strand.
AAGGTCGAGGCGGTGCTCGCCTCGAAGCCGGGAGAGCGGCGCGAGCTCGTCGAGGAGGCGGCCGGGCTCGGCAAGTTCAAGCGGCGGCAGCACCGCGCCGAGCTGAAGCTGAACCGGGTCGGGATCCAGGTCGAGCGTGCACGCGACGTCGAGGCCGAGGTGCGGAAGCGGCTGCGGCCGCTGGCGCTGCAGGCGACCGCAGCCGAGCGCGCGGAGAAGCTCGCCGAGGAGATCGCGAGGCTTCGCGCGCGAATCGCCCAGCTCGACCTCGCCGCGGCGGACGCTCGCCGCGAGGCTGCCGAGGAGCGAAAGGCGGCGGCCGCGCTCGGGCGTCGGAGGGCGCAGGAGAAGCTGACGGCGCTGCTCGCCGAGCGTCACGCCGCCGAGGAGGAGCTCGCCGACGCAGCCGGCAGGCGCGAGACCGCGATCAAGGCGCTCTACCGGTTACAGGGCGCGACCGAGCGGATCGCGCTGCGACAGGAAGGCGTGCAGGGACTGCTGTCGGGTCTGCGCGCCGACGTTGGTGCGGCCGAGGCGGCAGCGAGCGAGGTCACAGACGAATCGGCGAGGGAGCTCGAGCGGGCGACGGCCGACGCGACAGCGGCTGCGCGCGCGGCTGCGGCTGCCGGGGGCGCCGCGGCGGAGCGCGCACGGGCGGCCCAGGAGCGGCTCGCGTCCCTCGAGCGCGCCGCGGCCGCGCGCGCCGAGGAGCGGCTCGAGCTGCTGCGCCGCGAGCGGCAGACGCTCGAGGCCGAGCTGGCCGACGCGGCCGGTGGCCGTGAGGGCGCGACCGCGGCCCTGTACCGCCTCGGCACCGCGCGCGAGCGGATCGCGATGCGGGCCGAGTCCGTCTCGGCGCTCAGGGAGCGGATTCGCGTCGAGCTCGCCGAGTCGGAGGCGGCCGCCCTGCGTCCTGGCCCGTCGCCGGCCGAGCTCGAGGCTGCGGCCAACGAGGGAACGGCCGCGGCCCGCGCCGCATTGCACGCCCGCGACGACCTGGCCGAGCGCGCCGCGATCGCGAAGGAACGGCTCGCCGCGCTCGAGCGCTCGCTCGCCGAGCGCGAGGGGATCCCACCCGCCGCGCGGATGCTCGCCGACGAGGGCGCCGAGCTGGCGTTGTCGCTGCTCGACGTCGCTCCCGGCACGGAGCGGGCCGTGGCCGCCGCGCTCGGCCGGGGAGCGTCGGCCGTCGTCGCAGAGGATCCGGCCGCGGGCCTGACGCTGCTCCAGCGCGCCCGGGACGCCGGCCTCGGCAGCCTCGCCGTCCTCGTCGGCAAGCGGCCCGCTGAACGCGTCGCGGAGCTGCCCGTCGTCCCGCTCGACGAGCTTCTGTCCGCCACGGTCGCGTCCGTGACCGCCGAGGGCTTCGGCTACGACCCGCAACGCGGCGAGCTCTGGTTCGCGGGGGAGGCCGCCGAGGCGGTCCTGCTCGAGCTCGAGACGCGGCGGCGGGAGCTGGCCGCCGAGGTCGAGGAGCTGCAGGCGCAGGCGAACGTCGCCGAGACGGCGGTCGCGCAGGCCGCCGAGCTCGCACAGCAGGCGGAGGCCGCATACGCACAGGTCGCCCATCTCCGCAGCGCGCGCGCGGCCGATCCGGCCGTGCTCCGCCGGCTCGCGTCCGGCTCCGACCGCCTCGACGAGGCGCTGCTGGCAGCCGTCGCTGTCGCGGCCCGCCTCGAGCAGCCGCTGCGTGCGCGCGCGGACGCGGGGACGCAGCGGGCGGGAGAGCTCGCCGCGGACCTCGCGCGCGTCGGGGCGCTCGAGCACGAGGCGCGCGCGACCTCGACGACGGCGAACGAGCGCGCCGGAGCGGCAGAGCTGACTCGTGTCCGTCTCGGCGGCGAGGGCCAGATCCGCCTGCTGCAGGTCGAGGAATCGGAACGCGAGACAGTGGAGCGAGAGGCCCGGGAGCTGACCGAGGAGGCGGAGCGGCTCGCCGCCACCGCCGCCGAGGCGGGCGAGGCGGCTCGCGACGCCGCAGCGGCCCAGGCCGCGACCGGTGCACGCCGTGCCGCCGCGCGCGATGTCGACCTGCTCCGGCGGATTCTGGTCGGTGGCGAACGCCTCGCCGACGCGCTCGCTGCAGCCGCCGACGCCGCCGGCCGCTTCGAGGCTCCGCTCCGAGCACGCGTCGACGCGGGCGCCTCACGGACGGGCGAGCTCGGCACGGCGCTCCGGGATCTCGGTGCCGCCGAGGTCGAGCTGCGCCGGGGCGCAGAGGAGGCGGCCCAGCGCTCGACCGAGATCGAGATCGAGTTGACCCGGATCGAGGCCGAGGCCGCCGACGCGCGCCGCCGGCTCGACGAAGCCGCGGCCGAGCCCGCCGAGGGCGAGGACCGCGACGAGCTCGCCGCCCGCGCCGAGCGCCTCGAGACGCGGCGGATCCAGCTCGGCCAGGTGAACCCGCTCGCGAAGGAGGAGTACGAGGCGGAAAAGGAGCGGCTCGCCGAGCTCGAGACCCAGCGCGAGGATCTCGAGCAGAGCCTGAAGGAGCTCGCCGACCTGCGCGACGAGCTCGCCGCGACCGTCGAGCGCCGCTTCGCCGACACCTATGCGGCCGTCGCCGAGCACTTCGAGGAGGTCGCGTCGACGCTGTTCCCGGGCGGCGAGGGCAGGCTCCGTCTCGTTGAGCCTGATGAGGAGGGCGGCGAGACCGGGGTGGAGGTCGAGCTGCGCCCGGCGGGCAAGAAGATCACGCGCCTCGGGATGCTCTCGGGCGGCGAGAAAGCGCTCGGCGCGATCTCGTTCCTGTTCGCGCTCTTCCTCGCGAAACCGTGCCCGTTCTACCTCCTCGACGAGGTCGAAGCCGCTCTGGACGACGCCAACATCGGCCGCTTCGTCGAGCTGCTGCGCCGCTACGCCGACCGCGCCCAGTTCGTCGTGATCACGCACCAGAAGCGGACGATGGAAGCCGCCGACGTGCTCTACGGGGTCACGATGGGCGGCGACGGCATCAGCCAGGTCGTCTCGCGCCGGCTTCCGCGTGAGGACGCCGCCGCGCTGGCGTCCTAGGTCGCAGGGCAAAGCTCCTCGGAGCCGCGTTGATCTCGTGGCGCCGTGCTCAGTGCGGCGGCGCCGATGCTCTAGTCGAAGGAGTGCTGAGCGGCCAGCCGCTTCGGCGCCTGGATCAGCCACGCGTCGATCAGCCGCTCGCGCACCTCGTCCTCGTCGATGTGCTCGAGCCAGATCAGCAGGAACGCGGGCGACGCCTCGAAGTGCGGCGTCAGCCGGTAGGCGTCCGGGTTCGACGCGACGAGCAGCGGCCGCTCCTCGCGGTCGCATCGCGTCCACATCGCACCCTCGTGCCGCGTCGAGAGCCCGGCGAACTTCTTCCCGCGGACGGCGAACGACGGCTTGCCCCACGAGGTCGTCTCCTCGATCTCGGGCAGTTCCCGCGCAATCTCCGCCACCCGCTGCCACGTGACCATGCGCTGAGGCTAGATGATGGAGCGCACTAGATCGCTCGGATCCGGCGTGCCGGGAGCGCCCCAGACACACCAGGTCACGTCGGAGCCACGCGAGATGGTGCGATCCATCATCTAACGTTCCGCGGCTATGGCGAGAAGCTGGTCAGAGTTGCTGGGAGACGCCGAGGGGCCGGAGGAGACTCCGGAACAGCGCGAGGGCTTCTTCGGCCGCCTGCGCGACTCGCTCGGCAAGAGCAGGCGCGCGCTGACCGGCGAGCTTGCCGCAGCCACGTTCGATCCGGGCAACGACGAGGACTGGGAGCGGCTCGAGGAGGCGCTGATCCAGGGTGACGTCGGCGTCCGCGCCACGGCTGAGCTCGTGCGCCGGCTCGAGGCCCGCAACGAGCTGACCGACCTGAACGCGGCGCTGGTCGAGGAGATCGCCGAGATGCTCGGTGAGCCGGGAACGCTGAACCTGCCCGGTGGCCCGAGCGTCATCCTCGTCGTCGGCGTCAACGGCACCGGCAAGACGACCACGATCGGGAAGCTGGCGCAGAAGCTGCGCGAGCACGACCGCACGGTCCTCCTCGGCGCCGCCGATACCTGGCGCGCCGCAGCGGAGGAGCAGCTCGAGATCTGGGCCGAGCGGGCGCAGGCCGACTTCGTCGGCGCGGCGCAGGGCGCCGATCCCGCCGCGGTCGCCTACGACGCCGTCGAGGCAGCCCGCGCCCGCGGCAAGGACGTCGCGATCGTCGACACCGCCGGGCGCCTGCACACGCAGTCGAACCTGATGGAGGAGCTGGCGAAGGTCCGCCGGGTGATCGAGAGCCGGCTCGAGGGCGCCCCGCACGAGACGCTGCTCGTCGTCGATGCAACCACCGGCCAGAACGGGCTCCAACAGGCCCGCCTCTTCAGCGAGACGGCCGGCGTCACGGGTGTCGCGCTGACGAAGTTGGACGGTTCCGCCAAGGGCGGGATCGCCGTCGCGATCGCGTACGAGCTCGGGCTGCCGGTGAAGCTGATCGGCGTCGGCGAAGGGCTCGACGACCTGCGCCCATTCGACCCGCAGGACTTCGCGCGCGCACTCGTCTCGGCGTAGCCTCCGCGCATGGCGGACGAGAACGGGCTGCGGATCGCGCTCGGGCCGGTCGGCGCGACCGGGCTCGTGCTCCTGCTGCTGGGCCTGCTGCGCCGCTCGTCCGGCCTCGCGGCCGCGGGCGCGATCGCCGTTGCGGCCGACGTGACCCTCCCGCAGCTGCGCGGCTTCGCGGCGATGCGCCCCGACTGACCGGCTGCGCTAGCGGTCGCCCTCGACCGCGAACGCGATGTTGACCGTCGTCTTGAACGTGGTGATCTTCCCGTCCGCGACGTCGCAGCTCATCGACATCACCTGGGCGCCCGAGACGCCGCGCAGCGTCTTCGAGGCCTCGGTGACCGCGACCTGAGCCGCCTCTGCAAAGCCGTCGGGGGAGCTGCCGATGACGGTGATCACCTTCGCGATGCTGGCCATGCCGCCTCCTTCAGTTGTTTGCCGGGTATCTACACTGTCCGCCCGTGTTCGACACCCTCTCAGACAAGCTCCAGCACGCACTCGGCGACCTGCGCGGCAAGGGCCGCCTCGACGAGGAGGCGATCTCGAAGGCGATGCGCGAGATCCGGCTCGCGCTGCTCGAGGCCGACGTCAACTTCCAGGTCGTGAAGGACTTCGTGGCGCAGGTGAGGGAGCGCGCGACGGGCCAGGACGTGCTCAAGGGCCTCGACGCGGGGCAGCAGGTGGTGAAGATCGTCCATGAAGAGCTGACAGCCCTGATGGGGTCCGGCGACTCACGGCTCGCCTTCGGCAAGCCGCCGACCGTGATCCTGCTCGCAGGCCTCCAAGGCTCCGGTAAGACCACCACCTCGGCCAAGCTCGCGCTGCTCCTGCGCAAGGACGGGAAGAAGCCGACACTGATCGCCGCCGACCTGCAGCGGCCCGCGGCGATCGACCAGCTCGAGCAGCTCGGTCGCCAGATCCAGATCCCGGTCTACCGGCGCGACACGCAGGACCCGGTCGAGGTCGTCAAATACGGGCTCGATGCCGCCCGCGAGGCCGGCAACGACGTCGTCATCGTCGATACGGCGGGCCGCCTGCACGTGGACGAGGATTTGATGCAGGAGCTGGCGCGTGTCCGCGATGCGGCGAAGCCGACCAACGTCCTGCTGGTGCTCGACGCGATGACCGGCCAGGAGGCGGTCAACGTCGCCGAGTCGTTCTTCGAGCGCATCGCCTTCGACGGTGTCGTCCTGACGAAGCTCGACGGCGACGCCCGCGGCGGCGCCGCGCTCTCCGTTCGGGCGGTCACGGGCAAACCGGTGAAGCTCGTCTCGATCGGCGAGAAGCTCGATCAGCTCGAGTACTTCCATCCCGATCGGATGGCGTCGCGGATCCTCGGCATGGGCGACGTGCTGACGCTGATCGAGAAGGCGGAGGCGGCGGTCGAGGAGGACGAGCAGGCGGCGATGGAGGCGCGCATGCGCGCGGGCATCTTCACCTTCGACGACTTCCTCGCGGCCCAGAAGATGCTGAAGAAGATGGGGCCGCTGCAGGGCGTGTTGAAGATGATCCCGGGCCTCGGCAACCAGCTGAAGGACGTCGACATCGACGAGCGCCAGCTCGCGCGCGTCGAGGCGATCGTGCTCTCGATGACGCCGCAGGAGCGCGGCAGGCCGCATCTGATCGACGGCTCCCGCCGCCAGCGGATCGCGGCCGGCTCCGGCCAGACGATCCAGGACGTGAACAAGCTCCTCTCCGCCCGCAAGCAGATGGAGAAGATGATGAAGCAGATGGGGAAGGGAAAGATGCCTACACTTCCCGGGCAAAACGCCAAGATGACCAAGACAGGACGGAGATAAGCAGTGGCAGTACGGATGAGGCTGACGCGCGTCGGCTCGAAGAAGAACCCGATCTACCGCGTGGTCGTCGCCGACCAGCGCTCGCCGCGTGACGGCCGCTTCATCGAGATCGTCGGGCGCTACAACCCGCAGACCGACCCCTCGACGATCGAGCTCGACGAGGCGAAGGTGACCGAGTGGCTCGGCAAGGGCGCGCAGCCCTCCGACGCAGTCGCCAAGCTGATCAAGGCCGCCGGCATTTCCACGTCGTAGTGGCTGAACTACTGACCTGGCTTGCGAAGCAGCTCGTCGACGATCCGGACGCGGTTCGCGTCGAGCAGGTCGAGCGTGAGGACGCGACCGTGCTCGAGCTCTACGTCGCGCCGGATGACCGCGGCAAGGTGATCGGCCGCCAGGGCCGGCTGGCCCGGGCGCTGCGCACGATCGTGCGCGCCAGTGCCGCCGGATCGCGCAAGCGCGTGATCCTCGACATCGTGGAATGAGCGACGAGCTCGTGGCGGTCGGCCGCGTCGGCCGCCCGCACGGCGTCGACGGCTCCTTCTTCGTCGAGGGCGCGAGCGAGGCGCCGGAGCGTTTCGCCAAGGGAGCGGTCCTGCTCGTCGAAGGCGCCCCGGCCCGTGTCGCCGTCTCGAAGCGCGGCGCGGGCGGCCGGCCGGTGATCAAGCTCGACCGGCCCGTCTCTCGCGGTGCGACGCTGGCGATTCGCCGCGACGAGCTGCCCGAGCCGGACGAAGACTCCTACTACGTCTTCCAGCTCGTCGGCCTGCGCGTCGAGGAGGAAGGCGGCCGTGCGCTCGGTACTGTCATCGAGGTGGACAACGGCCCTGCCAACGACACGCTGGAGCTCGACTCCGGCCTGCTCCTGCCGCTCGTCGAGTCCTGCGTGCTCGAGGTCGACCTGAACGCGGGGAGAGTCCTCGTCGCTCGCGGCTTCGCGGACGCCGACGAGTAACCTGCGCCGACCGTGCGCCTCGACGTCTTCACCCAGGTACCTCACGCTTTCGCGTGGATGACCGAGCAGCGGCCCGTTGCGAACGTACTCGGCACCGAGCTCGAGCTGCGGCTCTTCAACTACCGCGACACGACCCCGCTGCGGGCCGGCCAGGTCGACGACGAGCCCTACGGCGGCGGCGCCGGGATGGTGCTCCGCGTCGACGTCGTCGCGGCGGCGCTCGGAGCCGTCTACGGCGAGCAGCCGCGTCAGCGCGTGATCGCGCTGACGCCGCAGGGCCGGCCGCTGACCCAGGCGGTGGTCGAGGAGCTCGCCGCCGAGCCGGAGCTGACGCTCCTCTCTTCGCGCTTCGAGGGCTTCGACGAGCGGATCGTCGCCCACCTCGCCTCCGACGCGATCTCGATCGGCCCCTACGTCCTCTCGGGAGGTGAGCTACCGGCGATGGTCTTGCTCGACGCGATCGCCCGGCGGCTGCCCGGCGCGCTCGCAGACGGATCGGGCGAGCACGAGAGCTTCTCGGCCGAGCTCGAGGGCGGGCTCGAATACCCGCACTACACGCGGCCGGCCGAGTTCCGCGGCTGGAACGTCCCCGAGATCCTGCTCTCCGGCGACCACGGCCGCGTCGCCGAGTGGCGCCGCGAGCAGAGCCGCGCCCGGAGCGCTCGATGAGCGACTACGAGCGGTACGGCTGGGAACCGGACGGCTCGCGGCGGGAGCCGCCGGCGCCTGCCCAGACCGAGGACGGGGGCTCCACCGGCCTTGCGCTCCTGGCCGGCCTCGTCGCAGCGGTCGCGGGCGGCGTCGCCTGGGGCCTGATCTCCAAGCACACCGACTACGAGGTCGGGATCGTCGCCTGGGGGATCGGCTTCGTCGCCGGGTTCGCGGTCGAGCGCGCAGCCGGCGGCCGCCGCTCCCCCGACCTGCAGGCGGTCGCGGTCGTGTCGGCGCTGCTCGGCGTTCTGATCGGCAAGTACCTCGGGTTCGCGTTCGCGGTGCAGGAGGCGGAGGAGGGTTTCGGCACGCAGACCGGGCTGTTCTCGGGTGAGATGTTCTCGCTCTTCCGCGAGAACCTGCGCGAGGTGTTCGGCCTCTTCGACCTGCTCTGGACCGGGCTCGCCGTCGCGTCCGCGTGGTACGCGCTCCGGCCCGAGGAGACGACGCCGGACCCCGACCCGGAGCCGGAGCGGGTGCCGATGGCGCTGCCGGAGTCGTTCCCGGAGCCGTTCGTGACGCCGACGGAGCCGGCGCCGCCCCAGCGCCATTCACGGAACCCCGTCGATCGCCTCACGCGTGGGCTGCCGCACGGCTGGCGCGTCACGATCGACTGGGTCGTCACGATCGCCGGCGCGATCGCGATCGTGCTCGCGATCAAGGCGTGGGTGGTCAACCCCTACCGGATCCCGTCCTCCTCGATGGAGCCGACGCTCCACTGCGCGCGCGACGCGAGCGGCTGCGAGGCGCGCTGGTCCGACCGCGTCCTCGCGAACCGCTTCATCTACCGCTTCCGGGATCCCCGCCGTGGCGAGATCGTCGTCTTCGAGACCCCGCCGGCGGCCCGGCAGCGCTGCGGCGCCGGCGGCACGTTCGTCAAGCGGCTGATCGGCCTGCCCGGCGAGCGCGTGGAGCTGCGCAACATCGGTGGCTCCAGCTACGTCTTCATCGACGGGCGCAGGCTCGAAGAGCCGTACATCCAGCCGGACCGGCGCGACACGCGCGGCGCGGAGACGTTCGAGGTGCCGCAGGGCCAGTACTTCATGATGGGCGACAACCGCTCCCAATCGTGCGACTCGCGCGAGTGGGGGACGGTTCCGCGCGACAACCTGATCGGCAAGGTCTTCGCGACGTACTGGCCGCCGAATCGCATCAGCGTTCGCTAGTTTCGCTACCATTGGCCGCCGGTCTGAGGCCGACCCTTTGTCATGAGCACGATCATCGAGAGCATCGAGCAGCGCCAGCTGCGCAAGGACATCCCCCGCTTCAAGGCGGGCGACACCGTCCGCGTGCACTTCCAGGTGATCGAGGGCCAGCGTCGCCGCGTCCAGGTCTTCGAGGGGATCGTGATCAAGCGTCAGGGGTCCGGCGCGCGCGAGACGTTCACCGTCCGCAAGCAGTCCTTCGGCGTCGGCGTCGAGCGGACGTTCCCGGTGCACTCGCCGAAGATCGAGAAGATCGAGGTCGGCGCGATCGGCGACGTCAACCGCGCCAAGCTCTACTACCTGCGCGAGAAGATCGGCAAGAAGGCCCGCGTCCGCGAGCTGCGCCAGACGCCCGCCCAGCTCGCCGCCGCGCGCGCCGAGTCGGAGGCGAACCAGGCCGCGCTCGACGCAGCCGCCGCCGAGGCGCGGGCCGCGGAGGAGGCCGCCGCGGTCGAGGCCGAGCCCGCGGACGCTCCTGCAGAGCCCGAGCCCGTCGAGGAGGCTTCGGTCGAGGAGTCTGCGGCCGAGGAGCCCGTTGCCGAGGAGCCGGTCGCCGAGGCGGATGCCGCCGACGCGGCCGAAGACGCACCCGCTGACGCGAAGGCGTAGCGCCGCCACGCTGACGGCGTTAGCCCTCCTGGCCGCGGGCTGCGGCGTCGAGGACGCACAGCAGGAGGCCGCGCGCGAAGAGGTGCAGACGTACCTGCGCTCGCAGGCGGAGACCTACGACGTCGACGACGTCCACTGCACCGACGCCGCCGGGGTCTGGTTCGGCGAGGTGGAGACGGACGTGTTCATCTGCGCCGTCCGGCTCGTCGAGGGCGGCTGCGACTGGTTCGAAGTACGGGTCGACCGGGAGCGGCAGCGCGTGGCGGTGGCGGTGGCGCAGCGCGACGCCGGCTGCACGCTGGGTTTTTGAAGACGTGGCACAGAATCGGAACGATCTCGTCGCAATGACGGCCGCGCAGGCGGCTACAGTCGAGCCGTGCCTCGTTCGTCAGGTCAGCGGCTGCTCTCGTTCGATCGCAAGCTCGGTGCGCGCTTCGTCGCCGGTGCGGACGAGGCCGGGCGCGGCTCGCTCGCCGGGCCACTGGTCGTCGCGGGCGTGCTGCTCGACTACGAGTGCCTCCGCAATCACCGCGTGCGGCCGCTCGCGTCATTGAACGACTCCAAGCAGGTCTCGCCGGCCGACCGAGAGGAGCTCTTCCGCGCCGTCGTCGGCTGCGCCGCCCGGATCAGCGTCCGCGTCATCTCTTCCGCCGACATCGACCGCCACGGCCTGCACAAGTCGAACCTGTGGGGGCTGCGCTCCGTCCTCTCCGATCTCGCGCCGCCGGCGGAGGCGTGCCTCGTCGACGGCTTCCGGCTCGGTCCAGTCCGCGCCGCAGCATCGCGCCGTCATTGATGGCGACACGAAGAGCGCCGCGATCGCGGCCGCGTCGATCGTCGCGAAGGTGACCCGCGATCGGGTCATGCGGCGGATCGACGCCCTCTACCCGCGCTACGGTTTCTCGCGCCACGTCGGCTATATCACCCCGGGGCACTCGGCGGCCGTGCGCGAGCACGGCCCGTCTGAGCAACACCGCCTCTCGTTCAACGCGCTGGCCTATGCCGCCCTCGCGCCTCTGGCGGGCAACGCCTCCCGGCCGGCGGAGCCGGCCTCCGGCGTTGCCTGACACCGCCCTCAGGAATGCGAGGGCCGATAGCGTGAGCTCAGCCGCGCACGGCGCAACGTTGGAGAGGCGGGCCGCCCGCCACTACCGCCTCCGCGGTTACCGGATCATCGGCGCGAACGTCTGGGCGGGCGGCTACGAGCTCGACCTGATCGTGCGCCGCGGCCGCCGGCTGGTCTTCTGCGAGGTGAAGGGGAAGACCGGCGCCCGCTACGGCGATCCGCTCGAGATGGTCGACGAGGAAAAGCTGCGCCGTCTCCAGCGCGCCGCCGAGTCGTGGCTCATGCGGAACCCGGACTGCCACGAGCTCGACTGCCGCTTCGAGGTCGTCGCAGTGCGGCGCGGCCAGCTCGAGCGCGTCGCGGTTTAACCGCCCGGCAACACGGTACGGCCGCCTCGCGGGCTACGATTCGGTTGCCGGAAGGCACTATCCCCGAACGGGTGCGCTCGTCAAGACGGCTTCGGCCCGGGCGCACAGGCCGCCACCAGTCGGCGGGAGAAACTTCCGGCTGAATCCGAAACAGCTCACATTCAGCCGGAAAGGAACCCCGACACCACCATGTCGATCACGCAAACCAAGTTCGCAACACAGGCCCGGACCTGGATCATCCTCTCGGGCCTCATGGCCCTCTTCATCGGGCTCGGCTACGTCTTCGGCGGGTCGGCCGGCCTGATCCTGTTCGCCGGGATCGCGATCGTCTTCAACCTCGTCATGTTCTGGTACTCGGACAAGCTCGCCCTGAAGGCGAGCAAGGCGCGTCCGGTCGAGCAGAGCGAGGCGCCCGAGCTCTACCGTGACATCGAGGAGATCGCCGGCCGCGCCGGTGTGCCGATGCCGCGCGTCTACCTGATCCCGTCCGAGCAGCCGAACGCGTTCGCGACCGGCCGCAGCCCGAAGAAGGCCGTCGTCGCGGTCACGGAGGGCCTCCTCCGCTACCTGCCGCGTGACCAGGTGAAGGGCGTGCTCGCGCACGAGATGGCCCACATCGCCAACCGCGACATCCTCGTGATGACGATCGCGGCGATGATCGGCGCTGCGATCTCCGCGATCGCAAACATCCTGCAGTTTTCGATGTTCTTCGGCGGCGGGGACGACGAGGACAACAACCCGCTCGGGATCATCGGCGTCCTCGTCGCGGTCATCGTTGCGCCGCTCGCTGCGATGATCCTGCAGCTGGCCGTCTCGCGGCAGCGCGAGTACCTGGCCGACGCGACCGCGGCCGGCTACCTCGGCGAGGGCCGTCCGTTGGCGGAGGCGCTCGGGACGCTGCAGCGTGGCGTCGAGGCGGTGCCGATGAACGTGAATCCGGCGACCGAGGCGCTCTACATCGCAAACCCGCTCAGCAAGCGAGGCCTGACGGCGATGTTCTCGACGCACCCGCCGATGGAGGAGCGGATCCGCCGCCTGCAGGCGCTCGACGCCGCGGCTGGGATCCACTACTAGAGGATTGCGCCGGCGCGGCTTCTGGCGGCGGATCAAGCGGGCTCTCGGGCTCGCGCCGCCGGAGCCGCCCGCCGCACCTCCCGACGAGGAGCCGTCGCTCGTGTCGGCAGGCCCTCCCCGGCGTCCGCTCGGGAGCAGCGGCGTCGCGCTCGAGCTCCCCGAGGAGCCGAACGACGTCGACGCTCGCGGGCGCGAGGCTTCCTAGGAGGTTGGGCGGACAGCCGGCCGAACCGACACTGGCCCCGGGATCGCGGACGCCGACTTTGACGTGTCGAAGACGACACGCGTCCAGTCCCACCCGACCTCCGATGGAGGCGACCGTACCAGGGTGGCGAATGCCTACCCGTGGGCTTGACGCAGACCCAGCTCTACGGCGAGCTCGACCTCGCGCTCTCCTGGTCCGAGCGGGAACTGCCGGAGCGCGAGCGGACGAAGCACGTCCACCGGCTCCATCCCTATCTCGGCAAGTTCGTCCCGCAGCTCGTCGAGGCGCTGCTGGAGCGGTACGTCCGTCCCGGCGGCCGCGTGCTCGATCCGTTCGCCGGCTCGGGAACGACCCTCGTCCAGGCGCTCGAGTCCGGTTACGGCGCAGTCGGTGTCGACATCGCCGCCTTCAACGCGCTCCTGATCTCCGTCAAGACGCGCGAGCACGAGCTCGAGAAGCTCGCAGCGGACGTCCGCGACGTCGCCGGGCGCCTCGGGGCGTCGAGCGAGGCCCCGACCGGGTTCGTGCGCGACTGGTTCGCGCCGCAGGCGGCCGCCGAACTGCTCCACTTCCGCTCGCTGCTCGCGGAATACACGAGCCAGGATGTGCTGCGGATCGTGCTCGCACGCGCGGCGCGCTCCGCCCGGCTGACGACGCACTTCGATCTCGACTTCCCGCGGGCGCCACAGCTGGGCGAGTACTGGTGCCACAAGCACCGGCGTACCTGCCGGCCGGTCGACAGCGCCGCGAAGTTCCTGACGCGCTACCTGGCCGACACCGCCGCCAGGATCGCGGCGTTCGCGTCCGTGCGCGACCCGCGTCGTGCCGCAGTCGTCCTGCACGGAGACGCGCGCGAGCTCGAGCTCGGCGGCCCATACGACGGGGTCATCACCTCGCCGCCCTACCCGGGGCTGATCGACTACCACGAGCAGCACCGCTACGCGTACGAGCTGCTCGGCCTCGACGACCGGCGGGAGCGGGAGCTCGGCGCGGCCGCGCGGGGAACGAGCAAGGCCGCGATCGAGGAGTACGTCGCCGGAATCGCGGCCGTGCTGGCGCGATCGAAAGCCGCATTGCGCCGCGGCGCCCCCGTCTGCATCGTCGTCAACGACCGGCGTGAGCTCTATCCGGAGATCCTCGGGCGCGCGGGCTTGAGGCTCGACGAGCGGCTCGAGCGGCACGTCAACCGGCGGACCGGCCGGCGCGCAGGCGAGTACTACGAATCGATCCTGATCTGTCGCTGAATTGTGAGTTTCAACCCGTAGCGCCGACGTAGCGTCGGAGGAGTGCTTGCGCGCTCCGTCACCCATGCGCTCGTCGGCCTCGAGCCGCGCCGGGTCGAGGTCGAGGCGCACATCGACTCCGGGCTCCCGGGCTTCGCGATCGTCGGCCTCGCCGATCGTGCCTGTGCCGAGGCGAAGCACCGTGTGCGGAGCGGGATCGGGTCGGCCAGCCTCGAGTGGCCGCTGAAGCGGATCACCGTCAACCTCGCGCCGGCCGGCCTGCGCAAGGAGGGCTCCGGCTTCGACCTCTCGATCGCGCTCGCGATCCTCGCCGCGTCGCGGCAGATTCCGGCCTTGCAGCTCGCCGAGCACGCCTCGGTCGGCGAGTTGGCGCTCGACGGCCGCGTCCGGCCCGTGCGCGGCGCGTTCGCGGTGGCCGAAGGAGCGCGGCGGGCCGGGCTCGAACGGATCCTCTGCGCAGCCGAGTCGGCCTGCGAGGCCGAGCTCGGCGGGGTCGAGGCGATCCCGGTGCGGCACCTTGCCGAAGCGGTCGCGTATCTGCGCGGCGAGCTGCGCCCGCCGCCGGCGGAGCCGCCCGACGAGGAAGCCGAGCCCGATCCGCCCGACCTTGCGGACGTCCGCGGCCAGGAACGCGCACGCCGTGCGCTCGAGCTGGCAGCCGCGGGTGCGCACAATCTGCTGCTCGCCGGGCCGCCGGGAACGGGAAAGACGATGCTCGGAAGGCGGCTGCCGTCGATCCTGCCGCCGCTCGAGCCGCGCGAGGCGCTCGAGGTGATGCGGATTCACTCCGTCGCGGGCGTGCTGCCACCAGAGCGGCCGCTGATCACGCGACGTCCCTTCCGGGCGCCACACCACAGCGCGTCGACGGCTGCGATCGTCGGTGGCGGTTCGGGGCCGCGGCCGGGTGAGGCGAGCCTTGCGCATCGAGGAGTGCTCTTGCTGGACGAGCTGCCCGAGTTCCAACGACCGGCGCTCGAGGCACTCCGCCAACCGCTCGAGGACGGTGTCGTCTCGATCGCGCGGGTACAAGGGCAAGCGCTCTTCCCGGCCCGCTTTCAGCTGGTCGCGACGATGAACCTCTGCCCGTGCGCGGGGCGTGGCGACCCGGCTGCGGAGTGCTCCTGCTCGCCCCAGCGGCTGGCGGCGTTCCGCGACAAGCTCTCGCGGGCGCTGCTGGATCGCTTCGATCTCGTTGTCACCGTGCCGCGCTCGCGCGCGGTGGAGCTGGCCGCGGGCCCGTCGGAGTCGTCGGCGCCGGTGCGGGCTCGAGTCGCCGACGGGCGGGCGCGCCTCGACGCCACGCCGCTGCGGCGAACCGCCGAGGCCGACGAGCTCTTGAGCCGTGCGGTCGAACGGCTACCGCTCTCCGGGCGTGGCCGCGCCCGCGTCGCCCGGGTGGCACGGACTGCGGCCGCGCTCGCCGGTGTCGAGGCCGTGCATCCCGAGCATGTGGCCGAGGCGCTCGCGTACCGTTCGCCGAAGGAGCTGGCCACGTGAACGAGTTGGCGCTCGCCTCCTTCGCCGCGGCTACGGACGCGCATCTCGTCGGCGAGCCGCGCGGGTCCCGCTTCGCGGCCTTCAAAGCGCGGTTCGACGCGCCGGCCGAGCTGGCGCGGCTCGGTGCGCTCGGCTTCCGCTTCCTCGCCCGCTCCGATCCCGACTTCCCGCAGCTCCTGCGCGCGATCCACGACCCACCGCCCGGCCTCTTCCTCCGCGGCGAGGGCGAGCTCGAGCTGCTGTCGCGTCCGGCGATCGCGATCGTCGGCGCGCGTGCGTGCTCGGCCTACGGACGCCAAGTCGCTCGTGGCCTCGGCCGCGACCTGGCGGCCGCCGGTCTCGTCGTCGTCAGCGGCCTCGCCCGCGGCGTCGACGCGGAGTCGCACCGAGGCGCACTCGAGGCCGCCGGGGTGACCATTGCGGTGCTCGGCTGCGGCATCGACCGCGACTACCCAGCCGCACACCGTGAGCTGGCGAAGCAGGTCGCGGCGTCAGGGCTCATCGTTGCCGAGTACGCGCCGGGGGTCGAGCCCGCCCCGTGGCGGTTTCCGGCCCGCAACCGGATCGTGGCCGGCCTCTGCGCCTCCACGGTCGTCGTCGAGGCTCGCGAACGGAGCGGCGCCCTCATCACCGCCGACTTCGCGCTCGAGGAGGGTCGAGAGGTGTTTGCCGTTCCGGGTGAGATCACGTCGGTGCTCTCGGCCGGCTCGAACGCACTGCTGCGGCTCGGCGCAACGCCGCTGACCGGCGCCGCGGACGTGCTCGAGAGCTACGGGCTCAGGGCCGTCGCCGCCGACCCGCCCGATCTCGGTGAGACTGCAGCCGGCGTGCTGGAGCGGATCCGCGACGGAGCCGCGGGCGCCGATGAGTTGTGCCGCGCAACCGGTCTCGCCGCGGGTGAGCTGGCGGTTGTGCTGACCGAGCTCGAGCTGGCCGGGGCGATCAACGAGGAGGACGGTGTCTTTCGGGCAGCCAGCTAGCATCGCCGCGTGGCCGACTCCTTCTGGCTCTCCGAGCCTGCTCCGATGCTCCCAGCTCGGCCGCTGGCCGACCCGGCCGACGTCGAGATCGTCGGGGGCGGCATCACCGGCGTCTCCGCCGCGTTGGCCCTGGCTCGTAAGGGGAAGCACGTCCGGCTGCATGAAGCGCGCGCGATCGCCTCCGGCGCCAGCGGTCGCAACGGCGGGTTTGCCCTGCGCGGCGGGGCGATGGCCTACGACAGCGCGCGCGAGTGGCTCGGCCGTGGCGCGGCTGCGGACTACTGGCGGCTGACAGAGGCGTACGTCGACCGGATGGCGGAGCTCGGGGGCGACGCGATCCGGCGGACGGGAAGCCTTCGGCTGGCCGGAGACGACGAGTGCGGCGAGCTGCGGGCGGAGTACGAAGCGACCCGCCAACGGCTCGGGCAGCCCCTCCCGCCACTCGGCGGCGAAGCCGTCCTCGCGCAGAGTTCACGGCGGAGGAGGCGACGACGGAGCGGATCCAGGGTGCACTGGACAGCTTCGCGGAGACGCTGCTCGGGCGGAAGCCGACGGTCACGCATCGCTGGTCGGGCGTGTTCGGGCTCGTGCCCGACCTGATGCCGGTCGTCGGTGCTCACCCCGGCCGCGACGGCCTCTGGGTCGCAGGCGGCTACTCCGGCCGCGGGAACGTCCTCGGCCTGATGTGCGGCGAGCTCGTTGCGCAGGCGATCTGCGGTGAGCCGCACCCGTCCTCGAGCGGATGGATCCTGCTCGCCTCGTCGCCTAGAGGTCGATCCGGGTCAGCTCGAGCGCGTCCGCCCGCTCGTAGGCGGCGATCGCGATCGCCAGATCCTGGATCGCGAGCCCGGTCGAGTCGAAGATCGTGATCTCGTCCTCCGAGCGTCGACCGTCTGCCTCTCCGGTCAGCACCAGGCCGAGCTCGGTCACGTCGGCACGCGCGATCGCGCCGGCCGCGACCGCGGCCGCCAGCTCGCCGCCGTGGCTCGCCTGCTCCCACTCGTCGCAGAAGACGCGGACGCGCCGGATCTCCTCGACGGCGATCTCGGCCTTTCCGGGCCCGTCGGCGCCCATCAGGCTGACGTGCTGCCCTGGCCGCAGCGAGCGCGGCCCGAGGAGGATCTCGCGCCCGGGTGTGACGGTGACCACGACCTCGGCGCCGAGTGCGTCAGCCTCGCTCGACGCGACGCCGACGCCGAGCTCGGCCGCCACCAGACGGCGCCGCTCCGGATCGACGTCCCAGAGCACGACGTCACGGCCGCGGGCTTTGAGGCTCCGCGCGGCCGCTCGGCCGTTGACGCCGGCCCCGATCACGGAGGCAACCCCGGCTCGTCCGAGCGTCTCCGCCGCGAGCGCCGCCGCGGCGCCGGTTCGCAACGCCGTCACGGCCCCGGCGTCGAGCAGCGCCTCGACGAGACCGGTTTCGGCGTCCGACAGCACCACGAGCCCACTCACGGTCGGCAGGCCGCGCGCAGGATTGCCGGGGAACGACGTGACCCACTTCAGCAGCGCGTGCCCGCCGCCGAGCGCCGGCATGGCCCGAAAGTCGCCCGCCGGATAGTTCGTCACGTAGAGCTTCGGTTGCATCGCCCACTCGGCGCGCGCATGCGCGACGAAGCCGGCGCGAACGGCGTCGTACGCGCGCTCGGGCGGTACGGCCGCCTCGACGTCGCGGGCCGAGAAGAAGGGTACCGCCACGGCTACAGCGCTTTCAGCGCGGCGTTGACGTCCTCGAGCGCCCGCTTCGCGTCCGCGAAGAGCATCGACGTCTTCGGGTCGTAGAAGAGCGGATTGTCGATTCCGGCGAACCCGGGGCTGAGCGAGCGCTTGACGACGACGACGCTTCCGGCGCGGTCGACGTCGATGATCGGCATCCCGTAGATCGGGCTGCTCGGGTCGGAGCGCGCGGCCGGGTTGACGACATCGTTCGCGCCGAGGATGACGACGACGTCCGTCTGCGGCAGCTCCGGGTTGATCTCGTCCATCTCCTTCAACTGCTCGTACGGGACATCGGCCTCCGCGAGAAGGACGTTCATGTGGCCGGGCATCCGGCCGGCGACGGGGTGGATGCCGTAGAGCACGTCGATGCCCTTGTGCTCGAGCAGCTCCGCGAGCGCCCGCACGGTGTGCTGTGCCTGCGAAACCGCGAGCCCGTAACCGGGGACGAAGACGACCTTGCGCGCGTAGGCGAGCATGATCGCGAGGTCCTCCGCCGTCGTCGCGCGGACGGTGCGGCCGTCCTCGACCGCCGCGCCGGCGCCGGCTGTCTGCACCGACCCGAAGGCCCCGAAGAGGACGTTCCCGATCGACCGGTTCATCGCCCGTCCCATCAGCAGCGTCAGCAGCGTGCCCGATGCCCCGACGAGAGCGCCGGCGACGATGAGGACGTTGTTGTGGAGCAGGAAGCCGGCCGCGGCGGCGGCGAGCCCGGTGAAGGCGTTCAGCAGCGAGATCACGACCGGCATGTCGGCGCCGCCGATCGGCAGCACGAAGAGGACGCCGAAGAGGAGCGCGGCGGCGATCAGCGCCACGACGAGGAGATCGCCCTCGGCCCCGGAGACGATCAGGGCACCGAGCACGAGCGCGCACAGCAGCACGGCGCCGTTGACGAACTGCTGCCCCGGGTAGACGATCGGCCGCCCGCTGAGCAGCTCCTGCAGTTTCGCGAATGCGATTAGCGAGCCGGAGAACGAGATGCTCCCGATCAGCGCCGAGAGCAGGATCGCGATCGACTCCTCCGCGGACAGTTCACCGGGAAGCGGCGTCAGATTGTGGAACTCCGCCAGCGCGATCAGCGCGACGGCGCCGCCGCCGACCCCGTTGAAGAGGGCGACCATCTGCGGCATCGCCGTCATCTTCACCGAGCGGGCCCCGACGACCCCGATCGCGGAGCCGATCGCCATCGCCAGAGCGATCCAGACGTAGTTGCCGAGCCCGTCCTGTGCGAGCGTGACGGCGATCGCGAGTGCCATCCCCGCCGCCCCGAGTAGGTTGCCCTGGCGCGCGCGCCTGGGCGAGGAGAGAAACCGCAGTGCCAGGATGAAGGTCACGATCGTGACCAGGTAGAGCAGGTCGGTCGTCGTCTTGCTCATTCACGCTTCCGCGGCGCGCGGCCCTTGAACATCTCGAGCATCCGGTCGGTCACGACGAAGCCGCCGACGACGTTGGCGGTGCCGAGCACAACTGCGCAGAAGCCGACGACCATCGTCAGCGTGTCCGCGTCCGCGCGGCCGGCGACGAGGATCGCGCCGACAAGGACGATCCCGTGGATCGCGTTCGTGCCGGACATCAGCGGCGTGTGCAGCATCGTCGGCACCTTCGAGATCACTTCGATCCCGAGGAAGATCGCCAGGACGAGAATGGTCAGCTCGAAGACGAGGACGGCGTCCACTACGCGGCCACCCGGTCGCGGGTGACGCAGGCACCGCCGGTGATCTCGTCCTCGAAGTCGAGCGCGAGCTCGCCGCCCGGGGCGAGGTGGAGCAGGAGCGCAGTCACGTTGCGCGAGTAGAGCTGGCTCGCGTGGTAGGGCAGGCGCGAGGCGAGGTCGGTGAAGCCGACGATCGTGACGCCGTGTCGCTCCACTTCGGCGCCGGGCTCCGTCAGCTCGCAGTTGCCGCCGGTCTCGGCGGCGAGGTCGACGATCACCGAGCCGGGCCGCATCCGCTCGACAGCCGTCGCGGGGATCAGCTTCGGTGCAGGCCGGCCGGGCACCAGCGCCGTCGCGACAACGACGTCGTACTCCGGAATCCGCTCCTCGAGCGCGGCCTGCTGCCGTGCCTGTTCCTCGGCCGTCAGCTCCGCCGCGTAGCCACCGCTCGTCTCCGCGCCCAGGATCCCGAGGTCGAGGAACGACGCACCGAGGCTCTGGACCTGCTCCCGTACGACCGGCCGCACGTCGAAGCCGGTGACGAGGGCGCCGAGCCGGCGCGCGGTCGCGATCGCCTGCAGGCCGGCCACGCCCGCGCCGAGGACGAGCACCTTCGCCGGCGCGACCGTCCCGGCCGCGGTCATCAGCAACGGAAAGAGGCGCGGCAAGCGATCGGCGGCGACGATGACGGCCTTGTAGCCGGCGACAGTGCTCTGGGAGGAGAGCGCGTCCATCGCCTGCGCGCGCGTGATCCGCGGGATCGACTCCATCGCGAACGCGACGACGCCGCGCTCGGCAAGCCGTGCGACCCCCGCCGTGTCGGTGAGCGGTGAGAGGAAGCCGATGAGGACGGTTCCAGGTGCGAGCTCCGCCACTTCTTCCGCCGCGGGAGGCGCGACCCGCACGACCGACTCCGCGCCTGTGAGCAGCTCGCGTCGCGCGACCACCTCAGCGCCGGCGGCCGCGTACTCCACGTCTGGAAAGCCGGCCGCGGCCCCGGCTCCCTCCTCGACGGCGACGGCGAAGCCGGCGGCCGTCAGGCGCCCGACCGAGTCGGGCACGAGCGCCACCCGACGCTCGCCGGCACCGGTCTCTTTCGGGACTGCAACCCTCACGGAGAGCCAACTCTACGGCGACGCGCGGACCGCGAGGAAGGGAACCGGAGGCGGCCCTGGAAGTCCGACCATCGTGGGGTCCCTGCTCGCCACCTTCTCCGCCGCGCTCGAAGCCCGCGACCCGTACCTGAAGGGGCATTCCACCCGTGTGACGTCATTCGCGGAGTCACTCGCCCGCGTGCTCGGCTGGCGCGGCTCCCGCCTGGAGGCGCTTCACCTCGGGGGCTCGCTCCACGACGTCGGGAAGATCTCCGTCGACGCAAACCTCCTGAGTAAGCGGGGGCCGCTCACCGAGGAGGAGCTCGAGCAGATCCGACGGCACCCGGTCACCGGGGCGCGACTCGTCGAGAGCTTCGAGGACCTCGAGCCGGCGTTGCCGTACGTGCTGCATCACCACGAGCGCTGGGACGGCTTCGGCTATCCGCACGGCCTCTCCGGAAGCCGGATCCCGATCGAGGCGCGGCTGCTCGGGGTCGCCGACGCCTTCGATGCGATGACCTCGGTGCGGGCGTACCGGCCGGCGTTGACCGTCGAGCAGGCGCTCGTCGAGCTCGAGCGGTGCGCGGGGACACAGTTCGACCCCGAGTTGGCGCAGGCGTTCGTCGACGGCTTGAGGCAGGGCGAGATCGCCGCGCCGAGTCGGGCCGTACGCCTCGCAATCTAGAGAGCTCCTCGTGTCGAGCCGAACCGGGATCCGGCGCGCAAGCGCTGGTTACAGCGATGCCCAGACCTCGAGCTTCTGGGTCGTGCGGCGGATCACCTCGTCGGTGAACTCCCGCGAGCCCGCGTGGCCGCCGAGATCGGCAGTGCGAATGCCTTCCGCGACCGTCTCGAGGGTCGCCTCGCGGATCGCGCGGCCGGCGGTCTGACCCTGCTCGTCCGCGTGGGTGAGCAGCGCCGCGCCCGCCAGGATCATCGCCATCGGGTTGGCCACGTCCTTGCCGAACAGCGAGGGGGCGGTGCCGTGCGCCGCCTCGGCCATCAGCGCCCGCGGCACGTACTCCTCGTCGAAGGCGACGAGCATCGACTCGGAGCCCGCGATCGAGCCGAAGAGCGGCAGCACGAGGTCGGAGAGGATGTCGCCGTCCCGGTTCAGCGCCGGGATCACCAGCGGCGCTCCTGTCTGCGCGAGCAGGAGCGCGAACGTCGCGTCGATCAGCTGCGGCTCGTAGGGGACGTCGGGATGCCGCTCGGCCGCCGCGTCCATCTCCTCCTTGAGCATGCCCTCGTAGGTCGGGCTGACCGTGTACTTCGGTCCACCGAAGACCTTCGCGCCCATCCGCTCGGCCTGGCGGAACGCGAACTCGGCGACAGAGCGGCAGATCCGCCGTTCGATCCGCTCGGTGCGGAAGGCGACCTCGTCCTCACCCTCGCCCTCGCGCCATTCCTTCGCTCCGTACGCGTCGCCGACCGCCATCCGGACGACGGAGACGGGAGCATGGACGCCGCCGAGCGGAATCACGCCGGGAATCCGCCGACCGGTCCGGACGATCACCTGGCCGCCGATCTCCTCGCGCAGGATCCGGTTCGGCGAGCCGACGTCGTCGCGTCCCTCAGGCGTGATCGTGGCCGCCTTGAGGCCGAGCCCGTGCTCGCGGATCGCGCGCGCGGCCTCGGAGACGACGCCGTTCTTCGTCGCGCGGCGGTGCTCGAGCGAGAGGTCGAAGCGCGGAAAGTCGAGGTCGATCCCGATCACGTCGGCCTGGAGCGGGCGGAGCCCCTCCTCGAGCAGCTCCTGCCCGGTCTCGTCACCTTCGAGCACGACAATCGTCCGAGGATCCATCGGCGGCGGATGATACTCGCGCAGTTTGGGTAACCCTTCGCGATGGCGCGCAAGGGTGGCTGGAGGCGCGCGGGGTCGAAGGGCCGGTTCCGCTACGAGGATGCTCGCGGGACCCCAATCGACGATCCCGCGAAGATCGAGCGAATCGAGTCGCTCGTGATCCCGCCTGCCTGGAACGACGTCTGGATCTCGCCCCGCGCCGGTGCCAAGTTGCAGGCGACTGGCGTCGACAAGGCCGGGCGGCGTCAGTACCTCTACCACCCGGAGTTCAGGGCCCAGCAAGAGCAGGCGAAGTTCGACAAGCTCGTTCGCTTCGCCGAGGCGCTGCCGGAGCTGCGGCAGGCGATGGGCGAGCACATGACCCGCGATCCGTACGACCGCGAGCGGGTCTGCGCGGTGGCGGTGCGGCTGATCAACATGGCCTGGTTCCGCGTCGGCTCAGACCGGTACGCGAAGTCGTCGCGGACGCACGGCGTCACGACACTGACGCGGCGTCACGTCTCGGTGCGCGGAAACCGGGTCACCTTCCGCTTTCGGGCGAAGCACAAGCTGCAGGTGCGCACGTCGGTGGTCGACACCGAGCTCGCAGCCGCGATCAAGGAGCTGCTCATGCAGGAGGGCCCGGCACGCTTGTTCCGCTACGGGCGAGACGGCGAGTCGTGCAACCTCACCGGCGCCGTCCTGAACTCCTATATCCAGGAGCACATGGGGGAGGAGTTCACCGCGAAGGACTTCCGCACGTGGGGCGGCACCCTCACCGCGGCGATCTCCTTCGCCGAGCACGGGCCGCCGGAGACCGAAGCCGAGGCGAAGCGGACGGTGGCGAAGGTGATGCGGACGGTCGGCGAGCGGCTCGGAAACACGGCGACCGTTGCGCGCACGTCATACGTCAGCCCGGCCGTGGTCGAGCAGTATCTCGACGGGCGAACGCTCGAGGACTTTCGGCCCCGGCATTTACGTGTTGTCAATGCACGGGATATCGGTCTCGACCCGGAGGAGAACGCGCTGCTGAGCCTGCTGCGTTCATGGCGAATCAAACGCGGTCGCAAAGCAGCGTGATTTTTGCCGCCGTTTGCGCTACGGTTGGCTCGAATTCGATCCGGATCTCCAAGGAGGAATACTGTGGCTCGCAAGACTGTGCTCGTCTCCGACATCTCCGGCTCTGAGATCGCCGACGGCAAGGGCGCGACCGTTCGGATTACGTTCCACGATGCACGCAAGGGCGTGCGCGAGCTCGACGTCACCGACGCCGAGGCCGAGCGCATGGGTGGCCGTCAGGTCGCGCGCCGTGGGCGCCGGCCGAAGTCCGCGACGCAGTAGCGGAGGGCCGCGCGGCAAGGACGCAGGGAGCGCCGATAGCTGAAGCTATCGGCGCGACTGAGGACGCATCGGGGCGAACAACACGGCCCGGAGGCTCAGTCTCCATGCCGCCGGGCACGCCACTACTCGCCGTCCCAGTATTCGGCGGGCTCGCCGCGCTGCGTCCGGAAGAGCCGCTTTCCGTGCGCGTCGGTCGCGGCGATCTTGCCACTGTCCAGATACTCGATCACGTCCGGTGAGAGCAGGCTCGAGAGCATCAGGACGCGCACCGGCTCCTCGGTGCGGTTGATCACCTGATGCGCGCCCGCCGCGCCGCGGACGAAGCAGGCAACGTCCCCCTCGGCCAGTTCCTGCTCGCCTGCCGGCGTGCGCAGCGTCGGCCGGCCGCGGACGACGATCGCCCACTCCTCGTTTCCGTGGTGGACGTGGTACGGCCAGAGCTTCTTCCCCGGCGCGACCTCGTAGAGGCTTCCGCCGATCAGCTCGGCACCGATCCTGGCGCCGACCCAGCCGTCCTTGAACGCGAATCCCTCGTGCTCCGTCGTCTCGTTCCACTCGTCGCCGTAGAGGTTGTAGATCGTCACAGCGCGAGCCTACGCCATTTCCCGCTCTTTGCCGATTTCGCGCGGGAAAGCCGTCGGGACCCCCGACTACGATGGGTCGATGGGTCTGGCGCTCGTCGTGGGGCCGGCGAAAGCCGGCAAGGTCGCGCGTCTCCTCGAGGGCTACCTCGGGGCGATCGAGCGCGATCCCGTCCTGATCGTGCCGAACCGGTCGGACGTCGAACGGATCGAACGCGACCTGCTCGCGCGCCGGGGCGCGTTGCTTGCCGGCTCGATCGGGACGTTCGACGACGTCTTCGCCGAGCTCGGGCTCGCCGCTGCGGGAGCGCGTCCGGTTGCGAGCGACGCCCAGCGGGCGCTCGTCGCCCGGCGCGCGCTCGTCCACACGCCGCTCAACGGGCTCGGCCGCTCCGCCCGCTTCGCCGGCTTCGCGGAGTCGCTGCTCGCGGTGCTCGGGGAGCTCGAATCGGGACTGCTCGATCCCGAGCAGCTCGAAGGCGATCTCGCCCTGCTCTACGCGTCGTACCGGAAGGAGCTCGATCGGCTCGGGCTCTGGGACCGGGATGTGCTCCGCCGGCGCGCGGTCGAGCGCCTGCGCTCCGACCTGGGCGCCTGGGACGGCCGGCCGGTGTTCGCGTACGGGTTCGAGGATCTGACCGGCGCGGAGTGGGGGCTGCTCGAAGCGCTCACCGCTCGCGCTGAGGTGACCGTCTCGCTCCCCTACGAGCCGGCCAGGGCGGCGTTCGCATCGCTCCGTCGCACGCAGGAGGATCTCGCCGCGCTGGCCGCGGGGTCGATCGAGGAACTGCCCGCACGCTCGGCCGAGTACGGCCACGCCGCGCTCGCGCACCTCGAGCGCCATCTCTTCGCCGACGCGCCCCCGGACGGACCGGAGCTGGACGGCGCCGTGCGCTTCTTCGAGGGCGCCGGCGCTCGCGGCTCGCTCGAACTCGTCGCCGAGGACGTTCGCGAGCTCGCTGCTGCGGGGATGCCGCTCGGCGAGATCGCGCTCGTCGTCCCCTCGGTCGAGCGGTGGCGTGCGACGCTCGAGACCGTGCTCGGCACGCTCGGAGTCCCCTTCGCGGTCGAAGGCCGTGTGCGGCTGGGGCAGACGCCCTTCGGCCAAGCGCTGCTGGCGCTGCTCCGCTTCGAATGGCAGCAGTGCGGCCGGCGCGAGCTCTACTCGTTCCTGCGGTCGCCGTACTCGGGCTTCGCCCGCTCGAACGTCGATTTCCTCGAGGGCAGGCTCCGCGGCCGCGGCGTTGCGTTGCGAGAGAGCGTCGAGGAGGAGACGATCCGGCTGCGGGACGGCCAGCCGCTGCTCCCGCTCGAAGCGCTGCGGAGCGCCGCCGGACCGATCGACGCGGTCCGCGCAATTGCTGCGGCGATGCTTCGAAGCGCGCACGGGGTCGACGCTCCGCCCCTTGGCGACGCGAGCCGTGCCGACCTGCGTGCCTTCGAGTCGGTGACCCGGGTGCTGGACGAGCTCGAGGGCTGGCGGACACTCGGCGGCGATCTCGCCGCCGACGACGTGCTGGTGGCACTCGAGCACGCCGAGGTGCGGCTGGGGTCCGTCGGCGAGCGCGGCCGCGTCGCAGTCCTCGATCTCGCCCGCGTGCGAACGCGCCGCTTCGACGCCGTCTTCCTGCTCGGGCTCGAGGAGGGAACGCTGCCGCGCCGCGGCGCCGCCTCACCGTTCCTCGACGACGACGCGCGCGGCGAGCTCGACCAGCGCCTCTCGGCGCGGCTGACGCGGCCCGACCCGGTCGAGCGGGAGCGTTACCTCTTCTACACCGCCTGCACGCGCGCGACGCAGCGATTGACGCTCGTCCGCGAGGCCGCGACCGACGAGGGCAGCCCGCGGGAGCCGAGCCCGTTCTGGGACGAGGTGGCGGCGCTCTATGACCCCGATGAGGTGCGCCGATGGACGCGCCGTCGGCCGCTCTCGCGGCTGACCTGGGAACTGGAAGCGGCGCCGACCGAACGCGAGCGGCTCCGGGCGGTGGCGCTCCTCGCTGCCCGCGAGCCCGACGACGCCGAGGCGGTCGCGGTGGCCAACGGCTGGGAGCGCCGGCTGCGCAGGGCCCGCGGTGCGTTCACGCGCGAGACGCGGCTGCGCCATCCGCGCGTGCTCGCGGAGCTCGCGGCGAAGACGCCCTTTAACGTCACCGAGCTGGAGCGGTTTGCGGACTGCTCGTCGGCCTGGTTCTTCGAGCGGCTGATCTCGCCGCGTCAGATCGACCGCAAGGTCGACGCGATGATGCGCGGCTCGGTCGCGCACACGACGCTGCACCGCTTCTACGCGGGCCTGCCGCGCGCCCTCGGCAGCGACCGCGTCGTCGAGGAGCGTCTGGACGAGGCGCTCACCTTTCTCCGCGAGTGTCTCGAGGGGGCGCTCCAGGGCGTGAAGATGGAAATGACCGAGCTCGAGCGGCGCGAGCTCGAGCAGAGCCTACGCCGCGACCTCGAGCAGCTCGTCCGCGACGAGGCGGGCTCGCCGGTGCCGCTCGTGCCGCGCAAGTTCGAGGTCGGGTTCGGTTCCGAGCGGTCGGCGCCGGAACTGCAGCGCGGCCTCGATCTCGGCGACGGTGTCACCCTCTCCGGGAAGATCGACCGGATCGACGTCGACCCGGGCAGCGCCCGCGGCATCGTCCAGGACTACAAGTCGGGACGGACCGGCCACTCGGCGGCGGAGATCGAGAAGGAGCTGCGGCTGCAGATCCCGCTCTACATGCTCGTCCTCCGCGACCTCGTCGGGATCGAGCCGCTCGGCGGGTTGTACCGGCCGCTCGCCGGCGAGCGGCGCGCCCGCGGACTGCTCCGAGCCGAGGCCAAGGAAGACGCGCTGCCAGGCTTCGCCGCGAACGACTACCTCGATGAGGATGCGTTCTGGGCCCAGGTCGAGGGCGCGCGCGACCTCGCCCGCGGGCTCGCGCAGCGCATCCGGTCGGGCGATGTCCTCCACGACCCGAAAGGGACGGACGGTTGTCCAGCCTGGTGCGACCTCTGGCGGATGTGCCGGATCCGGCGGGCATGACGGGCGGCGTCGGCTCGATGGAGCGGCCCAGGAGCGGAGGCGCCGGCTTTGCCGGCGTCGGAGCGGGGGCGCAGCGGAACGAGCAACAGGTCGCGGCGATCGCGGCGCGCGGTCAGGTCTTCGTCTCAGCAGGTGCCGGAACAGGCAAGACGACCGTGCTCGTCGAACGCTTCGTCGAGGCGGTCTGCGAGCGCGGGATCGACGTCGAGTCGATGCTCGTGATCACCTACACCGAGCGCGCCGCCGGCGAGCTGAAGGGGCGGATCCGGGCTCGCCTGCACGAGCTCGGCCGTCACGATCTCGCCCGTTCGCTCGACGGCGCCTGGATCTCGACCATCCACGGCTTCTGCCTGCGGCTGTTGAAGGCGCACCCCTTCGCGGCCGGGCTCGACCCGCGCTTCCGCGTGCTCGACGACAGCCAGGGCCGCGTCGTCCGAGGCGAGGCGTTCGAGCTGGCGCTGAACGAGTTCTGCGCCGGCGACGACGCCGTCCGGCTGAAGCTGCTCGCGACCTACGGCGCAGCCGGACTGCGGCGGATGCTGACGACGGTCTACGAGACGCTGCGCTCGGCGGGCCGCG
The DNA here is from genome assembly GCA_963784895.1 of uncultured Gaiellaceae bacterium. Taxonomy (GTDB): domain Bacteria; phylum Actinomycetota; class Thermoleophilia; order Gaiellales; family Gaiellaceae; genus Gaiellasilicea. Next base: position 98,767 of record CAWATM010000019.1, read on the forward strand.
AGCTCGAGCTCGAGCTGGGTGAGCGCGCCGACCTTCGGGCTCGGCTCGACGAGCTCGCCGAGGCGGCGCGGTGTCTCGCGACCGACGCCGGCGCCAAGGACGAAGCCCGCGCCGCGGCGGCGCAGGCGCTGGCGCTGACCGAGTCGCCGGAGCTGCCGGAGCGCCTGCTCGATCTCAGCGGGCTGCGCGTCCGGGGACCTCGTGGCGCGACGTATGAGGAGGCACGCAAGGCGGTCGAGCAGGCGGCGCTCGACGAGCTGGCACTGCGGGACCGTGAGCTGCTGCAGGAGCTCCTCGACGGCTTCGCCGCCCACTACGCGGCCGCGAAGGACCGGGAGTCGGCGCTCGACTTCGAGGACCTGCAGCTGCGTGCCCGCGACCTGCTGCACGACGACGAGGCGCTGCGAGACCGTGAGCGGCTCCGCTTCCGATCGATCATGGTCGACGAGTTCCAGGACACGAACCGGCTCCAGTGCGGACTGGTGGATCTGCTGACAGGCCCCGACACGGAGCGCTTCTTCGTCGGGGACGAGTTCCAGTCGATCTACGGCTTCCGCCACGCCGACGTGCAGGTCTTCCGCGAGCGGCGGGCGGATGCCGAGACGCTGCTGCCGCTGACGCGGAACTACCGCTCGCGGCCGGAGGTGCTCGCGGTCGTCAACCACCTTTTCGGGGCCGAGTTCGGCGAGGAGTACCAGCCGCTGGCGGCCTCCGGCGAGTTCCCCGACCCGGTCTTCGGGACGCCGGTCGAGCTGCTCGTCACCGACAAGGCCGCCTACGCCGGCACGGGAACGCACTGGCGCCGCGCCGAGGCGAGGAACGTCGCGCGGCGGGTGCAGGAGCTCGTCGAGGGCGGCGTTGCCAGCGCGGGCGAGATCGTCCTCCTCTTCGCCGCCGGCACGGACGCCGAGTGGTACGAGGAGGAGCTGCGCGCCGCCGGGATCGCCACCTACCGCGCGACGGGCCGTGGCTACTTCGGCCAGCAGCAGGTGGTCGACCTGCTCTCGTACCTGCGTCTGCTCCAAAATCGCTACGACGACGAGGCGCTCGTGAGCGTCCTGGCGTCGCCGTTCGTCGGCGTCTCGAACGACGCGCTGCTGCTGGTCCGGCGGGCGGCGCGGGGGCCGATCTTCACCGGGCTCGAGCGCGCGCTCCCAGCCGACCTCGATCCGGACGACACCCGGCTCCTGCGCGCGTTCAAGCAGCGCTACGACCGGCTTGCGGAGGCGGCGCCGCGGCTCTCGCTCGAGCGTCTCTGCGAGCGGATCGTCGCCGACCACGACTACGACCTCGCCGTGCTCGCCCAGTGGGACGGCCGTCGCCGCTATGCGAACCTGCGCAAGCTGGCGCGGCTGGCGCGATCGTACGAGGAGCTGCGCGGCCCCGATGTCGAGGGCTTCGTCCGCTTCGTCGAGGAGCAGGAGGCGGTCGGCGCCGCCGAGCGCGACGCGGTGGCAGAGGAGGAGGGCGCGGACGCAGTCCGGCTGCTGACGATCCACGCGGCGAAGGGGCTCGAGTTCAAGGTCGTGGTCGTCGCCGACGCCGGCCGCGACCGCAACGCACCGTCGGCCGACGAGATCCTCTGCCTCGCCGACGGCCGCTTCGGCTTCCGCGTCGCCGACCCTGCGACCGGCCGGCGCCACGGCGTGCTCGGCTACGACAGCGTCAAGGAGGTGCGCGCCGCGGAGGACGAAGCAGAGCGGCTGCGGCTCTACTACGTGGCGATGACTCGGGCGATCGACCGCCTGATCGTCTCCGGATCGATCGATCCGGAGCGGAAAGCGGACGAGAAGACGCCGATCGGCTGGGTGCTCGGGCGGCTCGACTGCGCCGACGAGCTCGCCGCGGTCGGGGAGGCGCCGCTCGAGCTCGAACGTGAGGGGGCACGGGTACTCGTGCGGGTCGACAGGGCGCCGCCTTTGGCGGCTGCGCCCCCGGAGGAGCGCGTGGGCGCCGTGGTCGACGAGGCGACAGGGCAGCTGGCGCTCTTCGCAGCCGGGGCGGAGCCGAAGCTGCCGCCGCTCGCGCCTGCGCTCGCCCCGATTCAAGCACTCCCGGAGCCGCCGCTGCACGACGTGCGCCGCCTTTCCTTCAGCGCGCTGGCGCTCTTCGAGCGCTGCTCCTACCGCTACTACGCCGAGCGTGTGGCAGGGATGCGGCCGGTGCGCGCGCTGGGAACCGTCGGGCAGACCGGCCTCGTCGCGACCGAGATCGGCGACGCGGCGCACCGCCTGCTGGAGCTCGTCGACCTCTCCGCCCCGGCGGCGCCGGACCTCGAGCAGGTGCGGGTGTGGTATCCGGCCGTCACCGACGAGGAGTTGACGCGAATCGGCGCGTTCGTCTCTTCCTACTGCGACTCGCAGCTCGCCCGGCGGATCGCCGCACTCCCGGGCGCCCGGCCCGAGCGGCCGTTCGTGTTCGAGCACGACGGTGTGCTCCTGCACGGCCGGCTCGATGTCCTCCACATCGACGGATCGCGCGCGCTCGTGCTCGACTACAAGACGAACTCGCTTGCGGAGGGGACGCCGGAGGAGATCGTCGAGGCGGACTACCGGCTGCAGCGGCTCGTCTACGCGCTTGCGTGCTTCCGCGCCGGCGTCGACGAGGTCGAGGTCGTCTACCACTTCCTCGAGCGGCCGGACGCCGTCGTCTCGACGACCTTCAGCCGCGCCGACGTCACCACGCTCGAGGCCGAGCTGTCGGCGGCGACCAGCCGGATCCGCGAGGGCGAGTTCGCGCCGGCCCCGAGCGAGTTCAACTGCGCCGGCTGCCCGGCGCTCGACGTCGTCTGCGCGGGCACCCGTCTACGCTCGCGGCCGCCGGAGCTCGCGGCGGTCACCTGATGCGAGTCGCGGCGCTCTGCGACGTCCACGGCAACCTGCCGGCGCTCGAGGCGGTCCTCGCCGAGGTGCGCGCGCTCGACGTCGACCGGATCGTCTGCGGCGGTGATGTGATCGCAGGCCCGTATCCGCAGGACTGTCTCGACCGGCTCCGCGACGTCGAGGCGGTGTTCGTCCGTGGGAACGCCGACCGGGAGTCGCCGCGGGCGCCCGCCGGGACCTGGGAGTGGCTGGCGGCGCAGCTCGACGACTCTGCCCACGCCTTCCTGCGGACGCTGCCACTGTCCGTCTCGCTCGACGGCGTCCTCTACTGCCACGGCTCGCCGCGCGACGACGACGAGATCCTGACCAAGGTGTCGCCCGACGAGCGCTTCCGGGCGGCACTCGAGGGCGTCGACGAGCCGATCGTGGTCGGCGGGCACACACACGTCCAGTTCGAGCGGGTCGTGGACGGGATCCGCTTCGTCAATGCCGGCAGCGTCGGCATCCCCTACGAAGGTCGGACCGGGGCGTTCTGGGCGCTGCTCGACGACGGCGAGGTGGAGCACCGCAGCACGCCGTACGCGGTCGACGCCGCAGCGGCCGCGATCCGAACGACGACGTACCCGAATGCGGAGCAGCTGGCCGGCTGGCTGCTCGAGCCGGAGGATCCGGACGAGGTGTCCGCGTACTTCGAGAGCGTTGCCACGTAGCTTCGTCCACGAGGCGCGGCGGGCGGTCGGCCGCCGACGCGACCGGATTGGACGGATCATCGAGCGGCTCGCGGCCGAGCACGCGGACGCGAAGATCGCACTCGAGTTCCGCAACCCGGTCGAACTGCTGATCTCGGTCATGCTGTCGGCGCAGACGACCGACGTGAACGTGAACCGCGTCACGGCGACGCTGTTCGAGAAGTACCGGCGCCCGGAGGACTACCTCGCCGTGCCACGAGAGGAGCTCGAGCAGGACGTCTACGCGACCGGGTTCTTCCGGCAGAAGGCGAAGTCGATCCAGGGTGCGATGCGCGTGCTCCTGGACGAGTTCGGCGGCGAGGTGCCGAGGACGGTCGACGAGCTGCTGCGCCTGCCCGGCGTGGCGCGGAAGACGGCCAACGTCGTCGCGGCGGAGCTCGGCAACCCGCAGGGCGTCGTTGTCGACACGCACGTTCGCCGCCTGTCGCAGCGGCTGGGGCTGACACGCCAGGAGGATCCGGTCAAGATCGAGCGCGACCTCGTCAAGCTCGTTCCGCGCGCCGACTGGGGCAGGTTCCCCCATCTGCTGATCTGGCACGGGCGCCGCGTCTGCGACGCGCGGCGGCCACGCTGTGAGGACTGCGTGCTCAACGACCTCTGCCCGTCGGCGCGCGTCTGGACAGTGCCCGTCCCGGATGGGAGGATCGGCGCGCCGCCAACCTAGGAGGGGAACGATGAGGCTTCGCCTGCTTCTGCTCGCCGCCGCGCTCGGACTGACGCTGACAGCGTCCGCCCACGGCGCCTACCCGAGCTCGATCGCCTCGACGGGCGACTCGATCACGCGCGCATTCAACGACTGCTGGTTCCCGTACGTCGACTGTCCGGCCGCGTCGTGGTCGACCGGCACGTCGAGCTACTCGCACTACCGGCGCCTCCAGGCCGTCAACCCGGCGATCACCGGCAGGGCCTCCAACCACGCGGTCAGCGGCGCCGACATGGCCGACCTGAACGGCCAAGTGCAGGGCGCGGTCGCGCGAGGCGCGCAATACGTGACGATCCTGATGGGCGCAAACGACGTCTGCGCCTCCAGCGAGGCCGCGATGACGCCCGTCGTGGACTTTCGCGCGCAGTTCGCCCAGGCGCTGACGACGCTCGCCACCGGACTGCCGAATGCCCGCGTCTTCGTCTCCAGCATCCCGGACATCCACCAGCTCTTCACGCTCTACCGCTTCGACCTCGGCGCGAACGCAGTGTGGGCGATCGCCGGGCTCTGCCAGTCGATGCTGGCGAATCCGCTCTCGAGCTCGGCTGCCGACGTCCAGCGGCGCAGCCGCGTTCGCCAGCGGAACATCGACTACAACGTGCAGCTGGCGCAGGTGTGCGCTCTCTACACGAGGTGCAGGTTCGACGGCAACGCGGTCTTCAACACGGCGTTCAGCCGCAGCGACGTCACGACCCGCGATTACTTCCACCCGTCCGTGTCCGGCCAGGCGAAGCTCGCGGCAGTGGGCTGGGCTGCGCTCGGGACCTTCCTGCAGTGAGCTAGGTTCGGGACGAGAGTGCGACGAGCACGCCGCCGTCGTCGTCGTACGCAGGGAAGACATCGGCGGTGACGGGCTTCAGCTGGCCCGAGCGGGAGCGCAGCTCGAGCTGCTCGCCCATGCGGCGGACGCCCCATTCGAGCGCAAACGCGATCGGGTTCCTGCCCGCCTCGAAGCCTTCGAGGCCGAACGCGGAGACGACGTCCTTCCCCATCAGCTCCTGCTCGCCGTAGCCCGTCAGCTCGAAGACGCCGCGGCCGGCTGCGAGGATGCGGCCGCCGCGGTCGCAGGCGACGAGGCCGGCGGTCGGCGGCGGGTAGTAGTCGTCGAGGATCTCGAAGAGGAAGCCGAAGCCGCACCGCTCGCACGAGACCGCCTGGCGCAGCAGGCCCTGGCGGCCGTCGTTGTCGATCGAGCGGCTCTTGCAGTTGGGGCAGATGAAGAACGGCACGCTAGCGGCCCCTCGCTGGCCGTGCCGCCGGCGCGTCAGGAACAGCCGGCGCCCGATGCGTCCGACGAGTCACGCAGGCCGGCTGTGCTCGCGCGGCGCCGTCAGTGCCGCTTCCGGATGGCCTTCCGACTCGGCGAGGAACCGCTCCGCGTCGAGCGCAGCGGCACATCCGGACCCGGCCGCGGTGATCGCCTGCCGGTAGACGTGATCCTGCACGTCGCCGGCGGCAAAGACGCCCGGGACGTTCGTCTCCGTCGTCTTGCCCTTGGTGACGAGATAGCCGTTCTCGTCATGGTCGAGCGAGTCGACGAACAGCTTCGTGGTCGGGTCGTGGCCGATCGCGACGAAGAGCCCGTCGGTGGGGTACTCCATCGTCTCGTCCGTCTCGACGTTGCGCAGCAGCACGCCGGTGAGCTTGCCGGAATCGACTCCGAGCACCTCGTCGACGACGAACGGCGTCAGGATCTCGATCTTCTCGTGATCCTTGACCCGGTCGACCATGATCTGCGACGCGCGGAACTCGCCGCGTCGGTGCACGAGCGTGACCTTGGACGCGAACTTCGTCAGGTAGAGCGCTTCCTCCATCGCCGAGTCGCCACCCCCGACCACCACGACCTCGCGGTCGCGGTAGAACGCCGCGTCGCAGGTGGCGCAGTAGGTGACACCTCGCCCGTGCAGCGCTCGCTCCGACTCGAGCCCGAGCTGGCGGGCGGTGGCGCCGGTGGCGACGATGACCGTCTGGGCGGCGTACTCGTCGTCGCCGACGTAGATCCGGAACGGCCGCTCGGAGAGATCGACCCGGGTGACGTCGTCGGTGACGAATTCGGCGCCGAAGCGAGCGGCCTGAGCGCGGAACTCGGCCATCATCTCCGGCCCCATCACACCGTCGCGGTAGCCGGGGTAGTTCTCCACCTCACTGGTGATCATCAGCTGGCCGCCCCAGTTGAATCCCTCGATCACGAGCGGGCTCAGATTGGCGCGCGCGGCATACAGGGCGGCCGTGTAGCCGGCCGGGCCGCCGCCGACGATGATCACGTCACGTACGTCGCTCAAAACTGGTTCCCTTTCCGTCTCTTCCGGGCTGTATGCCCGTCACCATAGAGAACGAGTCGGAGGATCGAGATGTTCCGCGGTGGGAGGCTTAGAATCCGGTTCCGTCAGGCAGAAAGGGCGATATGACGACAACCACGGTCAGCCTCGACGGCCTGCGTGAGCTGGCAGGCTTCCGCGCCCAGAACGGCTGCGCGATCTCGCTCTACGTCGATCTCGATCCGGCGATCTCGCCGACGACCCGCGAGACGACGATCCGGGTTCACGCGATGCTCGACTCGGCCGGGAAGTCGCACGGCGCCACGCGTCCCGACCTCGCCCACGAGGTCAAGGCCGGACTGAAGGCGGACTTCGAACGGCTCGGCCAGTACTTCGACGGCGAGTTCGACCGCGACGGCGCGCACGGGCTCGCGATCTTCGCGGCTGGGCTCGACAACGTCTGGAGCGTGCTCGCGCTGCCCTGGAAGGTCGCGGACGCAGCGCGGGTCGCGGACGACTTCCTCCTCAGTCCGCTCGTGCCGCTGGTCGGGCGAGGCAACGGCGCGATCGTCGCCGTGGTCGGCCGCGAGCAGGGTCGCGTGCTCGCGCTCCGCGGCGGACGCTTCGAGCAGGTCGCCGACCGCACGGAGGAGACGCAGGGCAGGCACGACCAGGGTGGGTGGTCGCAGGCGCGCTATCAGCGTCACATCGGAAATCTCGACCTCGAGCACTACAAGGCCGTCGCCGAGGAGCTCGAACGGCTCTTCCGGCGGCTGGGCCGGCCGCGGATCATCGTCGTCGCGGGCGACGAGACCCGGGCCGAGTTCGCCGACGTCCTCTCCTCCGAGCTCGAGGACGCCGTGATCGGCTGGACGAGCGCCGACGCGCACGCATCCGACGCCGAGCTCGGCGAGGTTGTGCAGCCGTTCGTCGACCAGTGGCGGGGGACGCAGGAGACCCAGGCGATCGAGCGCTGGCGCGAAGAGGTCGGCAAGAACTCGCTCGGCTCGTCCGGCTGGGCCGAGACTCTCGAGGCCGCGTCCGACGGGCGAGTGGAGCTGCTGCTCCATCAGGCGGGCGTGCAACGGGACGCGTACCGCTGCCCTGCCTGCGGTCGTGCAGCGGCGGCGGCGGCGACCTGCCCGCTCGACGGGACCACCATGGAGCACCGCGACGACGGGCTCGATCTGGCCGTCCGGCTGACGCTCGCATACGGCGGCGAGCTGCTCGCCGTCGAGCGTGGCCAGGATCTCGATCCCGTCGAGGGGATCGGCGCGATTCTGCGGTTCTAGGCCGCGTCGATGGCGCGCAGCTGCTCGGCCAGCTCGGGGGCCTGCAGCGTCTGGGGCTGCTCGAGCACGGGATTCAGCTGCGGGAGCTCCTTGTCCGACACGACATACCCCTCGAGCTTGCGCGCCGTCGGTAGCAACCGCTTCTCGAGTGAGCCGACCGTCTCGTTGAAGGCTCCGACGGCTCCCTTGAGGCTGTTCCCGATCTTGTTCAGGTGCCCGCCCACGACTCCGAAGCGCTCGTAGAGCTCGCGGCCGAGTGCCTGGATCTCGCGTGCGTCCTCGGCGACGCTCTCCTGCTGCCAGCCGTACGCGATCGACTGCAGCAGGACGATCAGGGTCGTCGGGGATGCAACGTGGACGCGTGAGCGGACGCCCGTCTCGACGAGCGACGGATCCTGCTCCCAGGCGGCGCGGAAGAAGCCTTCGTCGGGGAGGAACATGACGACGTAGTCCGGCGTGTCTCCGAACTCCTTGTAGTAGCTCTTCGCGCTCAGCTTGGACATGTGCTCGCGCACCTGTCGCGCGTGTGCGGCGAGGTGGGCGGCGCGCTCGGTCTCGTCGGACGCCTCGATCGAGTCGAGATAGGCGGCCAGCGGCACCTTCGCGTCGACGATCACCACCTTCCCACCTGGGAGGCGCACGATCAGGTCGGGCCGGAGCCTCCCGTCGTCGGTCGTCGCGCTGACCTGCTGGTCGAAGTCGCAGTACGGGAGCATTCCGGCCAGCTCGACGACGCGCTTGAGCTGGATCTCACCCCAGCGGCCGCGGACGTGGGGGGTTCGGAGCGCCGTCGCCAGCGAGGCCGTCCGCTCGCTCAGTTGCGAGAGCTGCTCGCCGAGCGCCCCGTATGCCCGTTCCCGGGCGAGCTCGAGGGTGCGCACCTGGCCGTCGACCCGTTCGAGGGACTCCTTGAGCGGCTTGACGTAGCCGGTCAGCTTCGACTCGGCGATCTCGAGGAACGCGGAGCTGTTCGCCTGATAGGCGTCCGCGGACGCCGCCCGGACCGCGGTCACGACCTTCTCGTCGAACGAGCGCCGCTCGACGTCGAGTTCGGCGCGGGTGCCTGCGAGCTCACGCTCGACCACCCCGAGGCGGCGCGATGCGTACAGCCAGACGGCGAAGGCGCCGAGGAGGAGACCGAGGATGAGGGCGAGAATGACCATAGGGCCGACGAACGGTAGAGAGCGCGTCGGACGGCACCACCGAATCGGTACGATCGCTCGCCGATGGCCAGGAAAGATCGCGCCCCCAACCCCCCGAAACGCGCGCAGGCGCCGCAGCGGCGCTCGACGCCGTCCGGCCCGCGCGACGCGGAGCGGCAGCGCCGCCTGCTGTACATCCTCGCGGCGACCGGGCTGGTCGGACTCGCGATCGTGCTCGGTGTCGTCTTCCTCGCCGGCGGCGGCGACGAAGATCTCGCCGCGACGATGCAGGGCGGCGGCTGCGACCTGAAGACTGTGCCGGCGCAGGTCGGCAACCACTCGGCCGCGGTGGACGCGACCTCGAACCCGAAGTGGAACACGGACCCGCCGACGAGTGGGCCGCACTTCGAAATCCCGGCCGTCTACGGCGAGTACCAGACGCCGCTGAAGATCGCCCAGGTCGTCCACAACCTCGAGCACGGCGCCGTCTTCATCCTCTACGGGCCGCAGGTGCCTGACGCGACCGTCCAGCAGCTGCGCGACTTCTACCTCGAGGAACCGACCGGAGTGTTGCTCGCTCCGTACCCCAAGCTCCGCGACAAGATCGCGCTCGGCGCCTGGACGGTGCCGGACGACTTCGAGCCGGGTGGCACGAACGGCACGTCCTACCTCGCCACGTGCACGCAGTTCGACGAGGATGCATTCGCGACGTTCCGCGACGAGCTTCGCTTCCGCGGGCCCGAGCGCTTCCCGCACGACGCGTTAGTCCCCGGCCAGACGTAGCCGACGCCCGCCGGGGTGGCGGAACTGGCAGACGCGGCCGACTTAAAATCGGCCGGCCTCGCGGCCGTGCGGGTTCGACTCCCGCCCCCGGCATCCGCCCATTGTGCAAGGTGTCCGGGCCACGCCCCGGACACCGCGACGACCGCTGAGGGTCGCTTCGCCCCCGGCCATGGTCGAACGGGCTCGGTTTGACCGTGAATACACTGCCGCCGTGGCCAGGATCGAGGAATCCGCTGCACAAGCGCACTTGGAGTGGGACACGCCGCTCTTCGAGACCGCCGTCGCGCAGTTCGAGCTGGCGCTGCCGTATGCGGACGTCTCCGCGGCGGTCGCCGAGCGCCTCCGCTACCCCGAGCGCGCCGTCATGCTCTCCGTCCCGGTCAAACTCGACGACGGCCGCCGCGTCGTCTTCGCCGGCTACCGCGTCCAGCACTCGTCGGTGCTCGGGCCGACGAAAGGCGGCATCCGCTACGACCCCGAGGTGACGCTCGGCGAGTGCGCCGCGCTCGCGGTCTGGATGACCTGGAAGTGCGCGCTCCTGCGGCTTCCCTACGGCGGCGCGAAGGGCGGCGTTCGCTGCAACCCGCGAGAGCTGTCGCAGCGCGAGCTCCAGGGCCTGACACGGCGCTTCACGTCTGACCTTCTGCCCGTGATCGGGCCGCAGGAGGACATCCCCGCACCCGACATGGCCACGAACGAGCAGACGATGGCCTGGATGATGGACACGTACTCGATGCAGGTCGGCCATGCGGTGCCGGAGATCGTCACCGGCAAGCCGATCGCCATCGGCGGCTCGGTCTTTCGGCACGAAGCCACCGGCGCGGGCGTCGTGATGGTGATCGCCCGCGCCTGCGAGCGGCTCGGCTGGACGCTCGCCGAGCAGGAATGCGTCGTGCAGGGCTTCGGGAACGTCGGCGGGATCGCGGCGCACGAATTGGCCGATCGCGGCGCCACCGTCACCGCCGTCTCGGATGTATCGGGTGGGATCCACGATCCGGCCGGGCTCGACGTCCATGCGCTGAGCAACCACGCGAGGGAGCACGGCTCGCTCGAGGGCTGGCCGACCGGCACGCGGATCACGAACGACGAGCTGCTCGAGCTGCCCTGCGACATCCTCGTTCTCGCGGCGCGCGAGGACCAGGTGACGGAGGAGAACGCCGACCGGGTCCAGGCGAGGCTGATCGCCGAGGGTGCGAACGGCCCCACCTCGCTCGAGGCAGACGCGATCCTCGCCGAGCGAGGAATCCCGATCCTGCCGGACATCCTCACCAACGCCGGCGGCGTCACCGTTTCCTACTTCGAGTGGGTCCAGGATCTCGGCCGGCTCTTCTGGGGTCGTGACGAGATCCGGGGGAAGCTCGCGGAGAAGCTGAACGACGCCTTCGACCGCGTCTGGGAGATCTCGAACGAGCGCGAGATCACGCTTCGGACAGCGGCGCTCGTGGCGGGTATCCGCGAGGTGGCGGCCGCCCTCGACGCCCGGGGTCTCTATCCCTGATGGACAAGGTGCGTGACGCGATGGTCGTCGATCCGCCCCAGCTCGGCGGCGACGCGAGCGCCCAGGAAGCCGGCGAGGCACTGCAACGGCCGGAGGTGCGAGCAGTCTTCGTCACCGACGACGGTCGGCTGCTCGGCGTCGTGACGCGGAAGACGCTCGTGCGCGAGGTCGTCGCTGCCGGCCGTGACCCGGGCGGGACTCAGCTGCGCGAGATCGCCGAGGTGCCCCTGAATACGATCGGCTCCGAGCTGCCGCTCGACGAGGCGTTTCGGTTCCTCGAGGAGCAGGATCTCGAGCGGGTGCCGGTGCTCGAGGACGGCCGGCTCGTCGGCGTCCTCTCGCGCGCGGTGCTGCAGCGCCGGCTGGCCGAGGACGAGCCGCCGGCCGAGGACGAGCTCTAGCAGCAGGTGTAGGCGCCGGGCGGCGCCGCGCCTTCCTCCGGCTCCGGCAGCTCGGCGGCCGCGAGCGCGGCGCCGTGGAGGATGTCCCGCTCGCTCGCCTCGATCGCGCCGAGGCCGTAGAAGTCGAGCACCTCGGCGAGGATCGCAGCGCCGGCGACGATCACGGGTGCGCGGCCCGGCTCCACGATCTGCGCGCGCTCCTCGACCGTCATCGACGCCAGCCGGGCCGTCTGCTCCGCCACCGAGCCGCGCGTGATCGCATGGCCATGGATCCGCTCCGGGTCGTAGCGCTCGAGCCCGAGGTCGAGCGCCGCGATGGTCGTCACCGTCCCGGCGACGCCGACCGCCCGCGGTGTCTCAGCCAGCGGGAGAAGGCCTCGCACGTGCTCGCGGATCGCGCCGATGTCCTCGCCGAATCGCTCGGTCAGCCGCACGCAGCCGACGTCGAGGCTCTCACGGACATCCGTGCCGACGATCTGCACCTCGGTCGAGCCGCCGCCGATGTCGACCACGAGGGTCCCGCGCTCGAGCGCACCGATCCCGCGCAGCGTCATCGCCGCCTCCTCCTCGCCGCTCAGGAGCAGGGTCGTGAAGCCGTAGCTCCACTCGATCTCGCCCAGGAACGCCTCGCCGTTTTCGGCGTCGCGGACGGCGCTCGTCGCGATGCAGAGCGTCCGCTCGGCGCCGAGCGACTCGAGCTCGCGCCGGTAGGCGGAGAGGACGTTCCGGACGCGCGCGATCGGCACGGGGAGGAGCCGCCGGCGCTCGTCGACCCCCTCGCCGAGGCGCGTGATCTCGAGCCGGCGGACGACCTCGTCGAGGGTTCCGTTCGCGTCGGCGACGAGCAGGCGCGTCGAGTTCGTGCCCAGGTCGACCGCTGCGACCCTCACTTGCGCGGGTAGACGGCCGTGACGCGCCCGACGGAGGCGCGAATCTCGTCGATCGCGCTCCGGAGCACGTTCAGCCGCGCCTGCGAGCGCCGCAGCTGCGCGAGCTTCGCCTCCAGCTGCGAGCCGCTCTCAGCCGCCAGCGTGAGGTGCCGCTCGATCTGGGCGCTCGTCTGCTCGATCCGCTCGAGCTCGCTCGAGACAACGCCGCCGACCCGCTTGGCGCCGCGGAAGGCTTCGAGCCCCTTGAGCGTTGCATAGACGATAGAGGCCACGGTCACCACGAGCGCAACCGCAAGCGCAAGCCAGAAAAGGGGCATTTGCGGCGATGCTAGCAATGGTGTTTGAATGAGAGTGATGCCGCGCGTCAGGGATGTCCTGGCGAGACGTGATGCCGTCGCGCAGCTCGCCGTCGTGGTCGGGGCGTTCGCCGCCTATGAGGCGGCCCGGCACGCGATGGAGCCGAACTGGGCGCAGGCGTTCGTGAACGCACGCCGGATCGCATCGGTCGAGCAGATGCTCGGCCTCGGCTGGGAGCAGTCGCTGCAGCGCGCGTTTCTCGCGCTCCCCGACCTGATGCAGGCGCTCAACATCTTCTACTTCGTCGGTCACTTCGTCGTCACCGGCCTCTTCTTCATCTGGCTCTACCGGCGCTCGTGGGACGGCTTCCGCAGCTTCCGCGACACCTTCCTGATCGCAACCGCGATCTCGGTCGTCGTCCACTGGCTCTTTCCGACCGCGCCGCCACGGCTTGCAGGCGTGGGGCTCGAGGACACGCTGCTGCTCTTCTCCGGGATCGACATCGGCTCGCCCGACTCGGCCGCGTACTCGAACCCGGTCGCGGCGGTGCCGTCGCTGCACGCGGCCTACGCGCTCGGCGTCGGGATCGGGATGATCCGGTACGGCCGCTCTCACCTCGTCCGCCTCGCCGGCGTGGTCTATCCGCCGCTCGTCATCCTGACCATCGTTGTCACCGGCAACCACTTCGTCCTCGACGCGGTCGCCGGGATCGCCGTGCTCGCGGCCGGCTTCCTCGCCGTGCGCTGGTGGCGCGGCCGCAACCGCGAGCGCGGCTCGCGCGTCTGCGCTGCGTGAGCATGCCTGCCACCGGCGGTGAGCTGGCGGGAGCTTGTCGCGGGACGCCGAGTCGATCTTCAGCGGGCTCGCGACACCTCGAGCCGTCCGCTACAATGGACGCCGCGTCGCGGGGTGGAGCAGCCAGGTAGCTCGCCGGGCTCATAACCCGGAGGTCGCAGGTTCA